>HF986035.1:0-48212 GCA_000431015.1 Alistipes sp. CAG:514
GTGAGCGAAAAGCCGCATTCTGCTCACGGAGTGGCCTTCCGAGGATGTCTCGTGAGCGGAACGGCGTGTTCTGCTCACGGAAGGGTCTTCTGCAGTGATCCCGGGCGACGGAAAGGTGTGGAAGTGTCGCATTGAAGACCTTGGGTCTGGTTGTTGGCACTCTGAATGACGAGGAAGTTGAAACACGGCCGGGAAAATTACTCATGCCCAAGGTCGCGGATGGGGATTCAATGTCGGCAACATGAAGATTACAAGGTAGTTCCGCTTATATGGCAAAAAATGAAGGTGGCCAGGTTAAAAAACTTGGTCACCTTCTTTTCGCCCTTCTTTTTGCCGGCTCGTCCGGCATATGTCAGTGAGGCCTCTGAGGGAGTGTCATAGGATCGGACCGAAATAGAAGATACGGATGTCCCCCTTTGTCTCACGGTACAGGGTGATCGATAGGTCGAACTCCAGAAAGCGGCCGTCCTTCGACACATGATAGTGGTTGAGATGGGCTCCGGTTACTGACTTATTGTCGCTCACATAATGATCCCCTTCGGTGCGCTCCAGAGGGATGTACATTGTGGCGACTCCGGGAAGGTCGAGTTCCACCAAGGAAACGTTGAAGCTGATGTGGCTTGGCTCGCCGCAGCGGCAGCGCCATCCGGACATCTTGACGCGAATGTCGTCCCCGTCATTGAATACCCATTTCTGGCTTCCCTCGAAATCTTTTCCCTTGACGTTGGTCAGGTTGCAGTAGTGCTGTTTGTCAACGGTTACATAGCCGCGCGGGGTCCCCTGCTGATCGTCAGGAAGTAATTGATTGCAGGAGACAATTCCTGCCAGCGCGATAAGGAACGGAAGGAATAAATGTCTGGTGCTCATAATTCAATAGTTTTTTAGTCTCTGACAATATAAATCCTATTGATACGCATTTCTTGCATCATCGGTTCCCGGAAAGGAAACTTTTTTTAGCATACGGTTCCCTCACGTCGGCAAACTCTTGGAAGATGTCTGTTACGAAAAACCCTTTTATGGTGCCGGAGAGGCTGGCATAAAAGGGCGCATAGGCGGCCGGGAGTCTATCTGGCTTTCCGGAGGACGATCTGGTCGGTGGTGCCGTCGTTGGCGACAACCTTGAAGGTGTCCTCGTCGGTCTTCAGGCGGACGGCGGGGAAGGTCCAGACCACACCGGAGGATTCCTCTGAGCTGACCATGCGATCAATAAGCCTGCCGTTCTGGTAAAGGGTCAGGTACTTGGCGTTGCTGTAGACCTTGATGCGGAGATCCTGTCCGGCTGGGAAGGACTTAAGGCGGCGCGATGTGATGTGTACCGTGGTCTCGTCCTTGTTCCACAGGGACTTGTAGAGGTAGAAGACATCTTTTCTCGTCTGGCGGTCACGGGTCACCAGTCCCTTGTCGTTCATGTACTTGCGGTCGTTGTTCCTTACAAACTTGACACCGTCCTCCGAATCCATGTAGCCTTCCTGGCGGTTGGCCACCGGGAAGTCGAACAGCACCCAGACGGAGGTGAAGTTCAGCCAAGGCATGGCCTTTATCTGGCGGACGTAGGACTCGTGGAAGCGGTTGCCATATTCCTCATAATGTCTGGAGTCGTCCTCCTTGTCGCGGACCGCGTCCGCCTGGTTCCACACATGGCAGAAAGGATTGATTCCGACACCATATTCAGAAAGATTGATCGGGCAGTCCGGTCTCAGCTCACGGACTTTCTTCAAGGAGGTGGTCAGCCCGCTGAAATCATTCGGGGTCCAGTACCAGCCATAGTAGATGTTCTGCGAGCAGAAGTCGCCCTTGAGGTAAGGGTAGCCGTCGCGGGCCAGCCTTGAGCAGTCCGTGAAGCCGACATAACGGTCAGGGTCAAGGCTCTTGGTGTACTCGTATAGCCTTTTCGTCTCGCGGGCCACTCTCTCCGCGTCGAAAGCGCCCTGGAGATCACTGTTGTTGCCCCAGGTGTCCAGCTCGTTCCACATACCCCAGAAAGCGATCGAAGGATGGTTGTAGAGATTGTTGACCATCTCCTTCATCTGGTGATGGATATTGTTGAAATAGGACTGAGGGGCATTCTCCCCGCACACATTCACCCAAGGCACCTCTGTCTGGACGATGATGCCGAGAGAGTCGCACTGCTGGAAAGCGAAGTCGTTGTGAGGATAGTGGGCCAGGCGGAGGAAATTGGCGCCCAGCTCCTTCACGATGCGGTAGTCACGCCTGTAGTCGGCCTGGGTCAAGGCTGAGGCCTTTCCGTCGGTGTCCTGATGCATGGCCACTCCGCGGAGCCTGTACGGACGGCCGTTGAGAAGGAAGCCTCTCTCCGGATCCATCTCTATCGAGCGGTAGCCGATCTTTGTCTCGGCGATGTCCATCATTCTCTTGCCCTTGAATAGCTCCACTCTGAGTGTATAGAGATAAGGATCCTTGACACCGTCCCAAAGATGAACCCCCGAAAGGAGGAACTCATGGTCGAAGTCGTATTCAGAGAAAGCTCCCACGGGGATTTCCCTGTCGGCCTGATAGGCGAGCTGGCCGTTGGACTCAAGGAGCTGCACCCTGACAAGGATGTTGGCATCCCTGTTGCCGGAGTTGACGATCTTGGTCCTGACATTGGTGACGACCTTCTTCTTGGTGACCTCCGGAATCTCGCAGCGGATCCTGTACATGCCGTAGTCCTCGGGAGTCAGGTACACATCCTCCATCACGAGGAGCCACACAGGGTTGTGTAGGCCGCCGTTCTTGTTGAAATCCGAAGTGACGGGAGCCATCTGGACATCCTCGGTGTTGTCGCAGATCACCTCAAGACGGTTGACACCCTTCGTCAGGGCCTCGGTGATGTTCACGGAGAAAGGGGTATAGCCTCCTTTGTGGATGGCCACCTGCTCGCCGTTGACCTTGACGACCGCGGCCTGGGCCGCACCCTCGAAAAAGAGGTAATGGGTCTTTTTAATGTCCGTGATCCTCAAATCACAACGATAGGTCGCCTTGCCGCGGTAATAGTAGGGCGAATGGCCGTCCTCGGCGTTGTAGGAATGCGGCACGGCCACGGTCTCCCAATTGGAGCCGTCCTTGCTGAATTCCCATTCCTTCAGTTGTTCCTGACGGAATCCACGGATCTGTGCCTCCAGAGGGAGGACAGCAAAAAGAATCGCCGCCGCGACGGCGCAGAATAAATGTCTTTTCATCAAGATGAATGATTTACGCATAATTACACAAAGTTAGCAATAATCGTCGGAAATTCTTATCTTCGCAGCTGATAAACATCAATCATTTCTCCTTATGGACAGAAATTGCTTAAGAAACTATGACAAGACCAGAAAAATCCACGACTGGTTCAGGTACTTCGCGCCGGTCTTCATCACCTTTTCCGTGGCGCTTGGCTTCATCACAAGAATGTTATTGCTGTTCACTCCGCCTACCGTCATCGGATTCACGGCTCTGGAATGGCTTAAGATCTTTCTGTTAGGCTTTGTCAATGATGTGGCGTTCTCCCTGCTCGCGCTCGCACCGGCGATGGTGGTGCAGGCCACGCTGAACGACGCCAAGTACAAAAAGCCGCTCTGCTACATTATCGGAGCCGCCCTGCTCGCCTTCGCGGTCTACTCATTGCTGCCATCCAACATATTCACTGAATATGGTTCCGTCGTTCCGACGATAGCCCGTCTGCTCTCCCTCCTGCTTCTCGGCGCGTTCTGCCTGAGGCTGTTCATCCCGGACATCAGGAAGGGTTGGTGCAAGGCCGGACTGCTGTTCACTATGGGGCTGTACATATTCCTGATGATAGTGAACGCCATCTCTGAGTGTGTCTTCTGGAACGAGTTCGGCGTGAGGTACAACTTCATAGCGGTTGACTATCTGGTCTATACGAACGAGGTGATCGGGAACATCATGGAATCATATCCTATCGTGCCGATGTTCCTCGGGGTCTTTCTTGTGGCGGTGCTGATCTGTTGGCGGCTGTTCCGGCGGAAGGATTTCAGCGAGTCCGGCAACGGGGGAGCCGTTCCGTTCCTGGCGACATTCGTCATCTATGCGGTGCTGTTCGCCGGAAGCTTCTTCTGGCTGCGTTTCAGCTACCGTAACCTCCAGAGCTCCAATAACTACGCGACCGAGTTGCAGTGCAACGGATGCTGGAATTTCCTTGAGGCCTACAGCAGCAGCACTCTTGAATATGACAGGTTCTATCAGATGCTTCCCGAGGATGAGGCGCAGGGACTCAAACTCGCGCTTTGCGGCCAGGTTCCTGTCCGAGAGGAGGCTGGCTCCGCGGTCCGGCAGGCAGACCAGCCGGTCGATGCCGCCGTGCGGATGATAAGGGACTCCGTTCCGCCTGTCAGGAAGAACATCGTGATGATCACCGTCGAGAGCCTGAGCGCCGATTTCCTCGCCGCCTATGGCAATGAGGACGGCATCACTCCGAATCTGGACACGCTCATTGAAAAGAGCCTTGTCTTCGACAACCTCTACGCCGCCGGCAACCGATCCGTCCGCGGCCTTGAGGCCCTGACCCTCTGCATTCCGCCGAGCGCCGGCGAAAGCCTTATCAAAAGGCCGGACAACGCCGGACTTTTCTCCACCGGCACCGTGCTGAGGGAGAACGGCTACACGACCTCGTTCATCTACGGCGGCGACAGCTATTTCGACAACATGCGCGCCTACTTCTCCGGCAACGGCTTCGAGATCATCGACAAGTACTGTTATCCGAAGGAGGACATAACGTTCAGCAACATCTGGGGTACCTGCGACGAGGATTCGTACAGGGTGGCCTTGAAGGAGTTCGACAAGAAGGCCGAGAGCGGGACTCCGTTCCACGCCATCATATTCACAATCAGCAATCATCGTCCGTACACATTCCCGGAAGGGAAGATCACATACGACGGTGAGATGAAGTCGCGCTCCGCCGCCGTGAAGTACACCGATTTCGCCATCGGCCAGTTCTTAGCCGAGGCCTCGCGCAGACCGTGGTTCGGCAACACCGTGTTCATCGTCGTGGCTGACCACTGCGCCTCCAGCGCCGGCAAGACCAGCATCCCGGTGGACAAGTACCACATACCGGCGATCGTCTATTCCCCGGGCTTCATCCAGCCTCGGAGGGTGGAGAAGCTTTGCTCCCAGATTGACCTGATGCCGACCATCTTCTCCCTGTTGCACTTCTCCTATGACTCGAAGTTCTACGGCCGGGACATCCTCGCGCCGGACTACAACCAACGGGCGTTCATGGCCACCTACCAGGATCTGGGCTACTACAGTGATGATGTGCTGACCGTCCTCTCGCCGGTTCGCCGCATCCGGCAGTTCGACGTGAGGGAGACCGGACCGTGGAGCCACACCGAGACGCCGAAGGAGACACCGGCGGACTCCCTGGTGAGGGAAGCCCAGGCATTCTACCAGACTGTCAACCTTAAGCCGTGGTGAATGTCAGACAGATAGCCGCAAGATAAACTATCAGGTATGAACAAAAAAATCCTCTATTACATCGCCGCCCTCCTTTGGGGAGCGCCGGGGGTTGTCATCGCCGTCAAAGGCATCCAGGCGTACTTGACAATGCCTACGGAAAGGCTCTGGTGGCTGCTGCTCATCACGGCCTTTGTGCTGATGTGCTTCTACCTCATGTTCCGCAAAGCCGTGAACAAGTACTCGGCGCGCATTGCCGGGTTGCCGCGGAAGACGACTCCCTGGCAGACATTCCCACCCGGCGGATGGATTCTGATTGTGGGCATGGCATGCCTTGGTGTCAGCCTGAAGTTCATACCCGGACTCCCCGCTGAATTCATCGCATCCTTCTACTCCGGCCTCGGCCCGATGCTCATCCTCGCGGCCTGCCGGTTCATATTCAAATCCTTTATTCCCTGACGTAGTGAGGCATCTCCGATGGAGTGATGATGGAGATCTCGCATAGCCCCTTCACCTCGCCGTCTTCCTTCCAGGCGCTCTGGAAGATGAATTTGTGTACACCTTGCTTCTCGATGGTGTAGCAGTTCGTGCCGCCCGTCTCCAGCAGGTGACGGATTATGCCTGCGGAACGTTCACCGTGGCAGCCGAAAAGGTTCTTTCCGATCAGGCTGCCATGCTTCTCGTACTGTCTCACGGCAGGATCGTTCTGATAGATAATCACTCCGTCATTGTCACAGACGGTTATGGAGCAGTTCAGCTCCTTGGCCCAGTCAGGTATTATCATAATGTGATTAGTTAAGAAGCTGTTTTGAATTGTTTGAAATGTTCTTTGAGGTGAAAAATCTTCATTTTCTTCCCGCTTCTTCAGTCAGATAGCACCGCTATCTTCCTTGGAAGAAGCGGTCGAAACGGAAGTTTTTCACTCTCAAACCTTCAAACAAACAATTCAAAACAGCTTCTAATTGTTGCGAAGATAAGCATTCCTTCCCGAATGTCCCTGCTGTCCCGTGAGGAAATCTACCGGATGTTGCGGCGGACGGGGAGGAGGGCGATGATGTAGCCGATGAGGGCTACGCCGGCGATGGTGGCGAGGACGTCCTGCCACTGGAGGATGACCGGGTAGGCGTTCACGAGGAAGCTACCCGGCATCTTGATGAAACCGAAATTTTGTTGGGCGAGGGAGAAACCGATGCCGATGACAAGACCGGCGGCGAGACCGAGAAGGGAGATCAGCCAGCCTTCCAGAGTGAAGGTGCGGCGGAGCATCTGGTCGGTGGCCCCGAGGCTGCGGTAGGTCTCGATGTCATCCTTCTTCTCGATGATCAGCATCGTGATGCTGCCGAAGATATTCAGGGCGATGATGATGATGACGAATATGAGGATGAGGTAGATGGCCGCCTTCTCGTAACGCATCATCTTGTAGAGCGACGGATTCTGGCGGAAGCGGTCCAAAACCTTGAATTCAGGGCCTAACTCTTTCTGAATATGCTTGATCGCGGAACGGATGTCTTTCGCCGTGGAGCCTTCGGCCAGGCGAATCTCCACTCCTGAAACCTCTTCCTCATAGCCAAGCAGCTTTCTCATCTCTTCGATCGGCACGATCATCAGATCATCGTCAATCTGCTGGTTGACCGAGAATATTCCTGAAGGGCGCATCCGTACGGTTTCAATCGAGGCCGCCGGGTTCGCGAGCGAGAAATTTCTGTCCCTTATGGGGAAATAGAGCTCCGCGGAGGCGAGGAAGGCTGGGTTCATGCCCATCTTGTATGCCAGGCCCGCGCCGACAACCATCTGCGGCAACTGGCCTTTGTGCAGGGAAAACTCTCCGTTGGTGATGTGTTCCGCAAGAGGAGATTCCGCCTCGAAAGCGCTGTCCACGCCCTTGGCCTTGGCTATTCCCTGATGCCCGTCATAGTCCACGAACACATTCTCCTGAAGGATGAGGTCATATTCATCTATAAGAGGATTCTGCCTTATGCGGTCGAACGTTTCACCATTGGGAATGAACACCTTGCCTTTGGCGGGTGTGATGAGAATGTCCGGCTCGACATTGCTGAGGGTGGATTTCACCAGCTCGTCGAAGCCGTTGTAGATGGACAGGATGATGATCAAAGCCGCCGTCCCTATAGCCATACCGACGGCGCTGATCGCGGAGATGATGTTGATCACGTTGTGTGACTTCTTCGCGAACAGGTACCGTCGGGCTATGAAAAGGGGCAGGTGCATAACCACCTCTGTTATTCAGGCTTGTAGGAGTCCTTCAGGGCTGTCGTCTTGTTGAATATCACCTTGTCGGCGGTGCTGTCCGGATCCTTGTAGTAGTAGCCGGTGCGCTCGAACTGGACGGCGATGCCGGATTTGTCATCCAGAAGGGCCGGCTCGGCGTAGCCCTTGGCGACCGTGAGGGATTCCGGATTGAGGAAGTCCTTGTAGTCCTTGTCCTCAGGGATGGAGTTCATGTCCTCCTTGACGAAGAGACGGTCGTAGTTGCGGATCTCGATCTCTTTGGCATATTCAGTTGAAACCCAATGGATCGTGCCTTTGACAGAGCGCCATTCGCCTCCTCCCGGCTTCGTGGTAGGGTCGTAGGTGCACTTGAGCTCGACGACATTGCCCTCGGCATCCTTGACGACCTCCTCGCACTTGATGATGTAGGTGTATTTCAGACGAACCTCTCCGTCTGGTTTGAGGCGGAAGAACTTCTTCGGAGCATCCTCCATGAAGTCGTCGCGCTCGATGTAGAATTCTCCCGTGAACGGAACCTTGCGGGTGGCTCCCTCCGGCTCGGCAGGGTTGAGAGGGCAGTCGAACCACTCCACCTTGCCCGGCTCCCAGTTGGTGAGGGTGACCTTCAAAGGTTTCTGAACGACCATATACCTGTTGGCCCTTGCGTTAAGATCCTGGCGCACACACCATTCCAAAAGCTGGATGTCCATCATCTGGTCACGCTTGGAGACTCCGATCTTCTCGCAGAACATCTTGAGGGCCTCGGCGGTGTAGCCACGGCGGCGAACTCCGCAGAGAGTAGGCATACGTGGATCGTCCCATCCGGAGACAAGGCCTTTCTGGACGAGTTCCAGAAGCTTTCTCTTGCTCATCAGGGTGTAGGTGAGGTTCAGTCTGGCAAACTCGTACTGATGGCTCGGCCAGATTTCAAGGGTCTTGATGAACCAGTCGTACAGAGGTCTGTGGACATCGAACTCAAGAGTGCAGATCGAGTGGGTGATGTGCTCTATTGAGTCGCACTGGCCGTGGGTGAAGTCGTACATCGGGTAGATGCACCACTTGTCGCCCGTGCGGTGATGCGAGGCGTGCTTGATCCTGTAGAGAATAGGGTCGCGGAACATCATGTTCGGGGAGGCCATGTCGATCTTCGCGCGGAGAACCTTCTCTCCGTCAGCGTATTTGCCGGCCTTCATATCCCTGAACAGCTGGAGGTTCTCCTCTACTGAACGGTTTCTGTAAGGGCTCTCGGTTCCCGGCTTGTCCACGGTGCCGCGTCCCTTGCTGATCTCCTCCTGCGTCTGGTCGTCCACGTAGGCCTGACCGCGCTCGATCATCTGCTCGGCCCAGGCGTAAAGCTGGTCGAAATAGTCGGAAGCGTAAAGTTCCTTGTCCCACTGGAAGCCGAGCCACTGGATGTCCTCCTTGATCGAATCGACATATTCAGTGTCCTCCTTGGTCGGGTTGGTGTCGTCAAAGCGGAGGTTGGTCTTTCCGCCGTACTTCTGGGCGAGCCCGAAGTTGATGCAGATGCTCTTCGCGTGTCCGAGATGGAGGTACCCGTTAGGCTCCGGAGGGAAACGTGTCATCACGCTCTTAACTCTTCCGGACTTCAGGTCGTCCTCTATTATCTCCTCAAGAAAGTTGAGTCTTTTCGGCTCCTCGGCCGTTGGATTTTTCGCTTCTTCCATTTTCTGTCACTATTAAACTCACAAAATTACAAAATATTCCGCAGTTCCCCCAAAACATCTTCACACCTCCAGTGACTGTTTTTGACAATTCAGATTTTTTCCTTATTTTTAGAAAGTAATGTCACTGACTCCGTAGAAATGTTCGAAACAAGAGTCAAGTTTCTAGGCCTTTATAATGGTCATGGTTACGTTGCTGGAAATTATTTAAAAAATTCGCTATGAGATTTGTCTGTTATATTTGTTTGATAATTTCGATAGTTAGTTTTGTGCTTTATGTCGTTTATGATGTAAAGGTACTTTTGGCTTTAGCCTTTATTTCTGCAATCTTGTCAACTGTGATTTATAAGAAGATGCGTAAAGATAAAACACAGTCTTGACTCTTGTCAGGAATAATTTTAGCCAGAAATCACATCCTTCATCAGTACAGCCGGTAGCCGCGCAGAGCCCGTTGCATGGCGAGGTGGCCGGGGCAGAGGGATTCGAGGAGGGCGTGGAACCGCGGGCCGTGGTCGGGGTGGCGGAGGTGGCAGAGCTCGTGGAGGAGGACGTAGTCCTGCAGCTCGTCCGGGAGGCGTACGAGGTTGAGGTTCAAGTTGATGTTGCCTTTGCGCGAGCAGCTTCCCCAGTTCGAGGAGTTGTGCTTGATGCGGACGGAATTATATTCAAATGAATATCTTTCCGCGAGTTCCCGCAAACGCTTCGGGAGTACTTCTTTCGCCACCCTGCGAAGCTCCTCTATCTCCTCAGGAGTAGGAATATGCCCGGCTCCGATCCGCTCGCGCTGCCGTGCCTGGACTTTCAGGACCCAGTCTTTTTTTGCCAGGAAGAATTCCAGTCCGGCCTTGTACGGAACGAAGTAGGGGATTGTAACAGTAACGCCCCTGCGGGGATTCACACGGAGTGTCACCCTGCGGGAGCGAACGTTTTTCCGGATTGTTACGGCTCCGGCGTCCGGATCGTCATAGATTTTCTCCATGGGTCAGGTCGTCGGCGCTCGGAACCACATCGCAGGATCCCTGCGGCGAGTCAGCCTTGATTCTTGACAAGTACCTGACAGCCAGGAACAGGACAGCGGCGCTGACAATGAATATGCCCGCGTAGACCTTCATCGGGATGATGTCCAGAAGACTTGCGTCGGCTCCCAGATCCCTGAACGCCGGCAGTTTGGAGGACAGCACGGAGACCGTGTTGTTGACGCAGTGCATCAGCATCGTGAGCTTCAGCGAGCCGGTCTTGTAGTAGGCGTAGCCGAAGAAACTTCCGAGAATGAACGCCGAGATCCCCTGCCAGAGATTACCGTGGATCGTGGCGAAGAAGATGGCCGAGATGGCGATGGCGAGAGCCGGGTTCATGCCTCTTCTGCTTCCGTCCTCTCCCGGCTCACCCTTGCGGGAATAGTTCAGAAGACCTCTCAGCACGACTCCTCTGCACATCCATTCCTCCAGAACCGGAGCCAGCACGCTCATGCTCAGAAGACTGACCCACAGCGGACCGTCAAGGAGAGTCTCCAATGTCCTCACCAGGTTCTCATCCATGTCAGGCAGCACGCTCATCAAAGGTTCCAGCATCATGGCCAGAGCCACCGTGCCGAAAGCCATGAGGAGAGCCGTGAGCGCTCCTCCTTTCGACCCGAAATGATTGCTGTCCAAGGCGTAGCCCCTGTCGAATGTGGAGTTGCGCATGCTCTTCAGCCTTACATACATCAGGACAGGCAGGAACTGCACCGGGTAGACGATCAGCATGCTGTAGTAGAGCGGGAATCCCGGCAGGAACAGCAGAAGTCCGAGGTTCACAAGGCCTCCGATGATCATTCCTACCAGAAACCAGGCAAGTATGGCGAAAACACCGGCCACGCCCGGAGTGTACCAGGCGCAGCCGGAGAAGAGGTCGTAGTTCTTCTCGACCTTTCGTGTCTTGAGGAAAGGCATTATTTCTTCCAGAGAGGTGTAGGGTAGACACCCTTGTCGACAAGCTCCTGGAACTTGGCAACAACGCCCGGGCGATCCTCCTTGTAGGTCACGCCGAACCAGTGGGAGTCCGTGGAGAGAACCTCGCACTTGTAGCCGCGTTCCTTCATCAGGATGTCAACGGCGTAAGGGATGAAATATTCCTTCTTCAACTCGTTGATGTTCTGCTCAAGGAAGCTGCTGAACACCTCTTCGCTGAGTTGGAAGTAGTCAGGGGTGAAGCCCCACATGTTCATGGAGCAGAGGGCCTTGCCGTCGAGCTCGACGTGGGTCTGTCCGTTGACGGAGTTGTCGCCATAGACCTTGCCGTCAGCCTCTTTCCCGATGTTCAGGTGCTCGGCCACGCCCGTGAGGTGGAGATCCTTGTCGTAGTAGCAGATGCCACGGGAGACCTTGCCATATTCGGAGAGAGTGTTGTCAAGCTCGAAGCCGACGATGCTGCATGTGCCGGTTGTGCCTTCGTGGGCCCTGAGCCAGTCGCCCAGGATCTGGAAGGACTCCTTGCCGTAGTAGTCGTCACCATTGATGACGGCGAACGGCTCGTGGATGACATCCTTTGCCATCAGCACGGCGTGGGCGGTTCCCCAAGGCTTCTGCCTCTCTGGATTGAGGGTGAACCGTGACGGTATCTTGTTCAGTTCCTGGATGACGAAGTCGAACTCCAGCGGAGTCCCGTCAGGGCAGGTCACGCCGCTGTATTTCTCCTTCACGGTCTGCTTGAACTGTTCGAGGAAATACTCCCTGACGATGTAGACAACCTTGCCGAAACCGGCCTTGACGGCATCGTAGATTGAGTAGTCAATGATGGTCTCGCCGTTCGGCCCGAGTCCGTCCATCTGCTTCAGTCCGCCGTAACGGCTTCCCATTCCGGCCGCAAGTACAAGAAGTGTTGGTTTCATTTTTTTTGGATATTAATGTTTTCAACAATCGGTTTATTTCACAAATTTAGTTATTTTTGTACAAATAAAGCTCTTTTCGCCGTGGGAAAATTCAAGGACATCTGGGACACCGGTAAAGATGGCAGGAACGCCGAGAAACGCTCCTTCATCCGCTATGCCATTGTGGCCACAACCTTGTTCGTTGTCCTGGTCGGTTTCGTGAACCAGAACAACATAGTCCGCTGGGTAAAGGCCGGATTCGAGATCCGCAGCCAGGAAAGACAGATCGAGAGGTACAGCACCGAGATCAAGGAGATGGACAGCCAGATCCACGGTCTGACCTCCAACCGTGACTCACTGGAGCGTTTCGCCCGCGAGAGCTTCGGATTCGCCGAACCTGGCGATGATGTCTATGTAGTTGGAAAATAATTGTTTAATGAATATGGATTTTCATTCTCTTCTGGCGGTGTCCCCGATCGATGGTCGGTATGCCGCCAAAACCGCTGCGCTGAGGCAGTATTTCAGCGAGTTCGCCTTGATCCGTGACCGCGTACGCGTGGAGGTGGAATATTTCATCGCCCTGTGCGAAATTCCTCTGCCACAGCTCTCTGACTTCGGCGAAGGCACGGGATTGACCCGCGATGAACTCTTCGCCCGTCTGCGTAAGCTTTATCAAGCGATGACTCCGGAAGACGCCCAGAAGGTAAAGGACATCGAGAAGATCACCAACCACGATGTCAAGGCCGTTGAATATTTCATCAAGGAGAATTTCAAGACTCTTGGAATATCCCGCTGGCAGGAGTTCGTCCATTTCGGCCTCACCTCGCAGGACATCAACAACACCGCGCAGCCTCTGATGTTGAAGGAAGCCCTTGAGAATGAATATCTTCCCGCACTCCACGAGGTAATCTCCATCCTTGCCGCCGATGTCGAGGCCTGGAAGGATGTCCCCATGCTCGCCAAGACTCACGGCCAGCCGGCCACTCCGACCAGGCTCGGCAAGGAGTTCCAGGTGTTCGTCGCCCGTCTTGAGGAGCAGCTGAGGCAGTTCTCCCTTCTTACCTGGCCTGCCAAGTTCGGAGGGGCTACCGGCAACATGAACGCCCACAAGGTCGCCTTCCCGGACATCGACTGGCCTTCGTTCGCCGAGGGTTTCGTGGCCTCCCTGGGACTCAAGAGATCCTTCCCGACCACCCAGATTGACCACTATGACAACCTGGCCGCCATCTTTGACTGCCTGCGTCGCATCAACACGATCCTCATAGATCTCTGCCGTGACATCTGGACCTACATCTCGATGGAGTACTTCCATCAGCAGGTCGCCAAGAACGAGGTCGGCTCCTCGGCCATGCCTCACAAGGTCAATCCTATCGATTTCGAGAACGCCGAGGGTAACCTCGGCATGGCTGACGCCGTGCTGACGTTCCTGTCGATGAAGCTTCCGATCTCAAGGTTGCAGAGAGACCTGACAGACTCCACCGTCCAGCGCAACATCGGTGTCCCTGTGGCTCACGGTTTGATCGCCCTGGCATCTTTGAAGAAAGGACTCGGCAAGCTGATCCTGAACCGCCCGGCCATTGACGCCGACCTGCACCGTAACTGGGCTGTGGTCGCCGAGGCCATCCAGACTATCCTGCGCCGCGAGAATTACCCGAATCCGTACGAGACTCTCAAGAACCTCACCAGAACGGGTGCCGCCATTGATGAGCGGACCATCGAGGATTTCGTCAATGGCTTGGATGTCAGCGAGTCAGTGAAGGAGGAACTCCGCTCCATAACCCCTTGGAACTACACCGGCTTCTAGGCCAGGCCGTAGTACCGAGTGCTGGAATCCAAGGATGGATCACAGTGTCGGGGGCGTAGGTTCCGGGTACCGGAATCAAAGAATCAGCAGCAGGGCGAAGACATAGAGGATGAAGCCCTGGAAGTGAAGGCGCTTCCTGGTGCTGGAATGAAGCATTTCCTCGGTCGGGTCGTCCACGGTCTTCCCGCTCAGCGTCTCACCGGACGGGATTCTACCATTGGAATATTTCCGGATCAGCTCGCCGTCGCTGAACCACGTCGCGCCGCCGTTCGAACGGTTAAGGCTGACAAGGGTCTTTCTGTCGGCGTGGTAGGTTGAGGAAAGCAGTCTGGAATGGATTTCGGGCGTGAGTGCGGCCAGGTTGTCGAACTGGTCTTTGGACGAGGAGACCAGCAGCAGGGGAGTGAACCCGGCGGCCTTGGCTCCGTCCAGGGCGTCGGCGATCCTTGTCCACCGGTCTCCGCTCAGTCTCCCGGCGTCATAGACGGAAACGGCCAGCACGTTGCCGACGGTCGCCAGCTTGTCGTGATAGTTGCCCAAGGAGTCATAGAAGGAAAGCGCCGGCTCGTTGTCCTCGACATCAGTGCCGTTGATGAATATGGTCTCAGTACGGACGTAGGTCCAGGTCGAGTCCGGGAGGTTGTCCAGATCAAAGGCTCCTTCCTGGCCGTTCTTCTCGTAGATTATCGTAGATTTGTAGTACCCTGTCTCGTCATCGTTCCCGTCGTCATCATCCTCCGAGGCCAGCAGCTCGCTGCCAGGTGTGAATGCAGTGTAGTCCACCAGCGGGATGGCGGTCAACGAGTACACCGTGAATGCTATGAGTGAGGCGGTCACGATGCCGAAGGAGACATATTTCCGCTTCCTGTTCTTGCCGAAATTCCTGAACGGAAGGAATGCCGTCAGCGCCAGAGCCAGCAGCACAAGGTTCTTCAGGAATGTCTGGAAATTAGTAAGATGAATCACTTCCCCGAAGCATCCGCAGTCCGTCAGCGAGACGGGATTGAAGATGGCGAGCAGGAGGGTGAGCGCCGTGAAGAAGACAATCATGGCGGTGGTGATCACGGCGACCGGTTTCCTCCACACTCCGCAGATCATGGCCGACCCGAGAATCGCCTCCAGGAGGGCGAGGGCCACGGCTCCTGCCTTTGCAAGTGGAAGAAGGAAGGTGATGTGGAGGAAGCGGAGGTAGCCTTCCATCACCAGCCCGGCTCCGACAGGATCAAGGAGCTTGAATATTCCAGCGATCACGAAGACCACTCCTATGATGAAAGCGCACAGCCTTCTCAGCCTGAAAAGGTAAACGTTCTTCATTTTTTCTCGATGTGTTCGTCAATAATTTCTTTGATCTTTGCGAATATCGCGTCCGGCGGCAGCATCTCTCCCGACTCGTCCGAGCAGTCGATCCTGATGAGGTCCGGGTCAAGCGTGGCTTGCCGGCGGTAGATGGCCTGGACTTGCCGCTGGAATTCGATGTCCGCCTCGTGGATGTCCTGCGAACCGTGGAGATAGTCCCTGTCACTGCCTGTGCGTGACTCCTCCAACCTGCTCTCGACGAACGAGATAGGAACATCCAGGAATATGTTCAGGTCAGGTTTCGGCAGGGCGAAATCGCCATATTCAGTGTCAATGATCCAATTCCTCAGGCGCTCTCTCTCGTCCGGATCCGGCAGTTTCGCACATTGGTAGGCGATGTTTGAGTAGACGTATCTGTCGAGCAGCACCGTGCCGCCCTCCGAAAGGGTCTTCCTCATGGCAGGGGCAGCTCCGTGCCTGTCCTCGGCGAACAGCAGTGCCACCAGTTGCGGGTGCACCGCCTCGTTTGAGCCGAAGTCCCCCCGGAGGAAACGGCTGATGAGATCTCCGTAGACGGGTGCGTCGTACCTTGGAAAGTGGATGTACTCCAACTCCGGGCAGATCTTTTCGAGATATGCCCTTAACTTCTTGACTTGCGTTGATTTCCCGGCTCCGTCCAAGCCTTCCAGAACGACCAACATAGCGCGATTGTTTTCTTTATGCGCAAAGATATTCATTTTTTGTCTAATTTTGCTGAAATTTTAACCATTATGGGAAGCTCTGTAGACAGAAATATCCAGGTGATGGGCATTGTCAACCTCACCGACGACTCGTTTTTCGCGGGCAGCCGCAACCTCCGTCCAGACGGAACCTTCGATGAGGAAGGCTTCCGCGGAAGGATTGTGAATATGCTTGATTCGGGAGCGGACATCCTTGACCTCGGTGCATGCTCCACCCGTCCGGGATCGGACTCCATCAGCGGAGAGGAGGAGTGGAGCAGGCTTGAGCCGGCGCTGCGTATCCTTGCGGCGGAGCATCCGGGTGTCAGGATCTCCATCGACACTTTCCGCCCGGAGGTCGTCAGCAAGGCGTTTGACATCATCGGCCCGTTCGTCGTGAACGATGTGAGCGGCGGCTGCGGTGAGATGTGGAAGTTGCTCGGCCAGCTTGGCCTGCCGTACATCGCCATGCACACGCGCGGCACTCCGAAGAACATGCAGAGCCTTACTGACTACGACAATGTCACAGAGGCTGTCCGTGAGTTTTTCGAGGGGATCGCCGCCGAGGCGGACAGGTATGGGGTCAGGAACTGGATCCTGGATCCCGGTTTCGGTTTCGCCAAGACGGCTGAGCAGAACTGGCAGCTGCTGCGCGAGATGTCCGTGTTCGAGGAGTTCGGTAAGGAGATTCTTGTGGGTCTCTCCCGCAAGAGCTTTCTGTTCAGACCTTTGGGCGTCACGCCGTCCGATGTCTTGCCGGCCACGCAGGTGGCGGATTTCGTCGCGCTGCAGAACGGGGCAGACATTCTCCGCGTCCATGATGTCGCCGAGGCTGTCCGTACAGTCAAGCTGTACCGCCTCCTTTACGGACTCAGGTAATCATAGAATAGCGGCGCCGGACATGCCGCGGTGCCTGTCGAGGCGTGAGGGCTAAAAAACAAAGGGGCCGGCAGACCGCCAGTCCCTTTGTCATATTCATCAATTCCGATTCCGCGGACGCGCCGATCAGTCAAGCTTCTGCTTGATCTCGGTGATCACTAACGCCTCGATGTTGTCGCCGACCTTGAGGTCGTTGAACTTCTCGATGCCGATACCGCACTCCATGCCTGCTGACACCTCCTTGACATCGTCCTTGCCCCTCTTGAGCGAGGCGAGTTCTCCGGTGTAGACCACGATTCCGTCGCGGATGAGCCTGCACTGCGCTGTCTTTGAGATCTTTCCGTCTCTGACAAGACAGCCGGCGATCGTGCCGACCTTGGAGATCTTGAAGGTCTGCTTGACCTCGGCGGTTCCGGTGATCTCCTCTTTCTTTATAGGCTCAAGCATGCCCTCGATACCATCCTTCACATCGTTGATCGCGTCGTAGATGACAGAATAGATACGGATCTCGATGCCCTGTTCGTCCGCGATCTTCCTCGCGTCCGTGGAAGGACGTACCTGGAATCCGATGATGACGGCATCCGAAGCCTCCGCAAGGATCACGTCGGACTCGGAGATGGCTCCCACGGCCTTGTGGATCACATTCACGCGTACCTGCTCGGTGGAGAGCTTGATGAGCGAGTCGGACAGCGCCTCCACGGAACCGTCCACGTCTCCCTTGACGATGACGTTGAGCTCCTTGAAGTTGCCGATCGCGATCCGTCGTCCGATCTCTTCGAGGGTCATGTGCTTCTGGGTCTTGATACCCTGGATCCTGATGAGCTGCTCACGCTTGTTGGCGATGGCCTTGGCCTCCTTCTCATCGCTCATGACGTTGAACTTGTCACCTGCGCTCGGCGCTCCGTTGAGGCCGAGAACAGAAACCGGCGTAGATGGCCCGGCCTCCTTCACCTTTTGTCCTCTCTCGTTGAACATGGCCTTCACACGACCGTAGTAGCATCCGCTCAGCATCATGTCGCCTGTGTGGAGGGTTCCGTCCTGGACAAGCACGGTGGCCAGATAGCCGCGGCCCTTGTCCAGAGAGGACTCGATCACGGCTCCGACGGCGTTCTTGTCAGGATTGGCCTTGAGATCAAGAAGGTCAGTCTCAAGGAGAACCTTCTCAAGAAGCTTGTCCACGTTGAGTCCCTTCTTGGCGGAGATCTCCTGGCTCTGGTATTTTCCACCCCACGCCTCCGTGAGGATATTCATTTGCGCCAGCTGCTGGTAGATCTTCTCAGGCTGCGCTCCCGGCTTGTCTATCTTGTTGATGGCAAACACCATAGGTACACCGGCGGCCTGGGCGTGGTTGATGGCCTCGACTGTCTGAGGCATCACCGCGTCATCGGCGGCGATGATGATGATGGCGAGGTCGGTCAGCTGGGCTCCGCGGGCTCGCATGGCGGTGAACGCCTCGTGGCCAGGGGTGTCCAGGAACGTGATGCGCCTTCCGTCAGGAAGTTTCACGTTGTAGGCACCGATGTGCTGCGTGATACCTCCGGCCTCTCCGGCGATCACGTTGGATTTACGAATATAGTCGAGCAACGATGTCTTACCGTGGTCAACGTGACCCATCACCGTGATGATCGGCGGCCTTGGGACGAGATCCTCCTCACGGTCAACCTGTTCGCTGCTGCCCTCGATCTCCTCTGTCAGGTCAGCCGTGACGAACTCGACCTTGTAGCCGAACTGCTCGGCGACAAGCACAAGCGCCTCGGCGTCAAGTCTCTGGTTGATGGACACCATCAGACCAAGCTCCATGCAAGCCTTGATGACCTCGTTGACAGGAGTGTTGTTCATGAGTGTGGCGAGGTCGTTCACGGTCACGAACTCGGTGACCTTGAGGACCTTCTTCTCCGCCATCTCCTGTGCCATCTCCTCCTGTGTCTTGGCTGCGGCCTGCTCCCTCTTCTCCTTTCTGTACTTGGCTCCGAAGTTGTTCTTCTTGTTGTCGTTCATCCTGGCGTAGGTCTCTTTGACCTGCTTCTGGATCTCTTTCTGCATCGCCTCCTGCTCCTCCTCGGTCATGGCAGGCTTGAAACGGTCCGCGCCGCGGTTGCGTTTCTTGTTGCCCTTGCCCTGCTCCTGTCCCTGCTTGGCGTTCTTGTTCTTGTCTTTGTCCTTCTTTGAGCTGTTGTCAGCCTGTTTCCCTTCCTTGGCGACATCCACCTTCTGGCTTCCCTTGGCGATCCGCTCTCTCTTCTTTCCTCCCTTCTTCGGCTCGAATTGTGACAGGTCGATCTTGCCCAGGACCTTAAGCCCTGGAGTCGAGTCGTCGTCAGACGGCTTCTCTTCCGGAGCCTGAGGCTTTGCCTTGGCCTGCTGCTCCTCCTTAGGCTTAGCCTGAGCCGGAACATGCTTCTTCTCATGCTTGACATCCGGTCTCTCACCGTTGTGCTGATCCTTGCCTGCCGCCGGGGTTGTTGGCGCAGGGACATCCTCCTTCACGACGGTGTCCACCTTCGGGGTCTCTGGCAGCGGCTTGCTTTCGGTCACCGCCTCGGCTTTCTCTTCCATTTTTGCAGGAACCTCCTTCACAGGCTCCGGCTCCTGACGGACTTCCGGCTCCGCCTCCTTGGCTGGAGCCTCCTCCGCAGTCCTGGTCTCAGGCTCCGGTGACGGAGCCGTCTCCCGTTCCGGCAGCGCGTCGTCCTTTGGCTCAGGCGCGACCTCAGGCTGAGGTGCCTGCGCGGCCTCCTGCCTCTGCTCCACCGGAGTGAAGATGGTTGTCTTGATGACAGTCTCTCTTACAGGCTCCTCGTCCTCTTCTTCCTTCGCGTTTTCCTGCTGCTTCCTTGAGGTCTTCTCGAGAATCTCGTTGAGTTTGATGTCAACCTTCTCGGAGGCCTGCTTAAGCTCAAGATCCTTTCCGAACTGCTTTTCGATCTGCGGAAGAAGATCGTCAGAGATCTTCGCGTTCGGATTGGCTTTGACTTCCACACCCTTGCTGATCAGAAAATCCACAAGGTTCTGAAGTCCGATGTTGTATGTTCTTATTATCTTATTTAGTCTGATTTCTGCCATATTCAACCCCTTTAAATTAATAATATGTCCTTTCTGGCGGACTAGTCTTCAAATTCGGCCTTGAGGATCCGGAACACTTCCGCCACGGTCTCATCCTCGAGGTCTGCCCTCTTGGCGATGTCCTCAGGCGAGAAGGCGAGCACGCTCTTGGCGGTGTCGCAGCCGATGGCCTCCAGACGGTCGATGACCCACTGGTCGATCTCGTTGCTGAACTCGCTGAGAAGAACGTCTTCCTCTTCCTGTGCCTCGTCCTTCGGAAGCTCTCTCCAGACTTCGATCTCCCTGCCCACGAGCATGCCGGCGAGCTTGATGTTGCAGCCGCCGCGTCCGATACCCTTCTTCACCTCGTCAGGCTGCATGTAGACCTTGATCTTGTCTTCCTCGGAATTGCCGAGATCGATGGAGGATACCCTTGCCGGATTGAGGGCTCTCTGGATGAGAAGCTGTGTGTTGTTGGTCCACTGGAGCACGTCGATGTTCTCGTTGCGGAGCTCGCGAACGATGCCGATGATACGGGAACCCTTCACGCCGATGCACGCTCCGATCGGATCGATCCTCTCGTCGTAGGACTCGACAGCCACCTTGGCGCGCTCGCCAGGAACGCGGACCACCTTCTTGATGGTGATGAGCCCGTCGAATATCTCGGGAACCTCATGCTCGAAAAGCTTCTCCAGGAACTCGTTGGATGTCCTGGAAAGGGTGATGTAAGGAGTGGTGTTGTTCTTCATCTCCACGCTCTTGATGATGGCGCGGATGGTGTCGCCCTTCTTGAATCTCTCGCCAGGAATCTGCTCGGCCTTAGGAAGGTGCAGCTCGTTGTTGTCGTCGTCGAGGATGATGACCTCCTTTGACCATGTCTGGTAGATCTCGCCGGAGAAGATCTCTCCGACCTTGTCGGAATAGGCCTTGAATATGTTGGCCTTGTCGATGTCCATGATCCTGCCCTGGAGGTTCTGCCTGATGTTCAGGATACCCCTTCTTCCGAATGACGCGAGAGAGAGTTTCTTCGTGTACACGTCTCCGATCTCGTAGTCGTCGTCACCGGTCTCTTTCTTGATCTGGTCCAGGGTTATCTGGGTGTTGGGGTTCTCGACCTCCTCCACAACGTCGAAGTTCTGGTAGATCTCGCAGTCGCCCTTGTCCACATTGATGATGACGTCGAAGTTGTCCGCGGAGCCGTAGGTCTTCGCGATCTGTGTGAGGAAAACGTCCTTCAGGACACCCATCATCACAGGTCTGTCGATGTTCTTCTCTTCCTTGAAGTCCTTGAAGGCGTCAATGAGAGTGATTTCTTCTTTCTTTTCCATTTCTATACTCTTTTGCTTTTATTTCGTGAACACTATGTGCGGAACAACGGAGTTGGTCTCCTCATGGGTGAACCTGTCCTCATGCTCCACGATCACCTTCTTTTTCTTCCCCTCCACGGCTTCCTTCCGGGAGTAGCGCAATGATATTCCCTCATCGTCGGCCTCGGTTAGGATCCCGGTGATCTTCCTGCCTCCCTTGAGCTGCACCTCCACAGCCGAACCTATCGCCTTGGCGTACTGCTTTGGAACCTTGAACGGCTGTTCAAGTCCTGCGGACGTGACGGTGAGGGAGTAGTCCTCGGCATCCTTGTCGAAAATGGCGAGAAACGCGTCGTTGACGCTGACACAGTCCTCAAGGTCAATGTCTCCCGTCTCTTTCTCGATGGTCAGGACGATGTCGTTGTCTCTGCTCACCGTGACATCCACGATGAAGCAGCCACGCTCGCCGACGGCGTTTCCGATGCTGGAGATTATCTTTTCCTTATCCATAAAAACCCTTGTTTGATAACACAAAAGATAGGAGACGCTTTCGTCCCCTATCTCTCACAACGTTGCAAAGATAAGAATAATTTAGTGAATATGAAAATAAATTGCTTTCTTTGCAGACCGATTGGTAATCGATAAAATTTTTTTTGGTGAAACAATCAAGGATTGCCAAGCTGTTTTTTAAGGATTACCTAAGAATTTGAAGACTAAAAATTGTCAGTAAAAGATGGAATTTACCGCAAAGCAATTAGCACAGGTGCTGAAAGGAACCGTTGAGGGCGACCCGCAGGCCACAGTGACATCATTCGCGAAGATAGAGCATGGAAAACCTGGACAACTATGTTTCTTCG
This sequence comes from Alistipes sp. CAG:514, assembly GCA_000431015.1. Taxonomy (GTDB): domain Bacteria; phylum Bacteroidota; class Bacteroidia; order Bacteroidales; family UBA932; genus Cryptobacteroides. Next base: position 22,052 of record HF986035.1, read on the forward strand.
CCAACCCGAAGTACGAGAGATACGTCTATACCTGCAAGGCGAGCATCCTGCTTGTCAACAAGGACTTTGAGCCTAAAGAGAAGGTCATTTCCACACTGGTCAGGGTTGACGACGCCTACAAGTCCCTGGCCGATCTTCTTAAATATGTCTCTACCCAGAAACGTACTGACAAGAGACACAGAGGATTCCGTTCCTCCTGGTTCCTGACCACCAAGTTCGGTAAAAAGGTCTATCTCGGCAGCCATTCCTATGTCGGACATCACGCCAAGGTCGGTGACTACACGAAGATCTACGAGAATGTCTACGTCGGTGACAACACGGTGATCGGCTCCCGCTGCATCATCTATCCGGGAGTGGTGATCTACCCTGGTATGGTGATCGGGAACAACGTGATCATCCACGCCAACGCTGTGATCGGTTCGGACGGTTTCGGCAACGCGCCACTTCCTGACGGTACATGGGAGAAGATCGAGCACATCGGCAATGTGATCATCGGCGACAACGTCGAGATCGGCGCCGGCACCACCATCGACAAGTCCGAGATGGAGTCAACCATCATCGGCAACGGAGTGAAGATCGACAACCTCTGCCAGATAGCCCACAATGTCCAGATCGGCGACAACACCGTGATGGCCGCCCAGTGTGGCATCGCCGGCTCCACGAAGATCGGCAAGAACTGCATACTGGCAGGTCAGGTCGGCATAGCGGGGCATCTGAACATCGCCGACAACACCACCATCGGCGCCCAGTGCGGAGTCATCGGCAACATCCGTAAGTCCGGCCAGGTCTTCCTCGGCTCCCCGGCCCTCCCTCTGAAGAACTACCTCCGCAGCTACGCCGTCTTCAAGCGTCAGGGCGAGGAATAGTAGCCTTTTGCTACTATTGTGCGGGAGGAATCCTTGAATATTCAAAAATTCATTGCTATCTTTGCAGTCTGTTGTATTTTACGCAGTCTGCAAAAGATAGATTATGACTTCTTATAAGCAAAAGACCCTTGCGGGCGAATATGAGTTCCACGGAAAGGGACTCCATACCGGCAGAATCTCGAGAATGATTCTCAAACCGGCTCCCGAGAACACAGGAATAGTATTTCACAGGGTGGATCTGGGAGAATCCGCATTCGTCGAGGCACTCGCCGGGAACGTTTCTTCAACAGCCAGAAGCACCACGATCTCCAAAGGGGAGGCTTCGGTCTCCACGATAGAGCATCTGATGTCGGCGCTCACGGGTATGGGCGTGGACAACGCTCTTGTCGAGATAGACAACGTGGAGGTGCCGATTCTGGACGGCAGCGCCCGGTACTATGTCGAGGCCATCTCCCGTGACGGCCTGAGGGAGCAGGACGCTGATAGACAGTATGTCACGATCCCTGAGGAAATTGAGATCAAGGATGAGAAGACCGGATCCTATGTGCGGATAACCCCGGCGGACGCTCCGTCCATGGACATCACCGTGGACTTCGGCTCAAGGGTTCTTGGAGTTCAGACCGCCCACTGGGACGAGTCTACCGACTACGCGACCCAGATAGGGCCTTGCCGTACTTTCGTCTTCTTCCATGAGATTGAGTATCTTTTCCAGAACAACCTTGTCAAGGGCGGCGACGTTGACAACGCCATCGTGATTGTCGAGCATCCTGTCCAGCCGGAGCAGGTTGAAAGGCTGTCGGCCTTGTTCAACGTGCCGAAGCTGTCCATCAACGACAACGGGTACCTCAACAATCTACAGCTGCATTTCCCCAACGAGTGCGGAAGGCACAAGCTTCTGGATCTGATCGGGGATCTCAGGCTTGCCGGAGGCTACCTCAAGGCAAAGGTTACGGCCTTCAAGCCGGGACACACCATCAACACACGGGCTGCCGTGGCCGTCCGTGAGAAATCTTGCTGATAATTACTGAAGATATGAACAAAATTTCACCATTAGCGTCGGTCAGCCCGAAGGCGAAACTCGGCGACAACATTGAGATCGGTCCGTTTGCGTTCATCGATGATGACGTGGAGATCGGCGACGGATGCAAGATCCATCCGCATGCTATGATATATTCATACGTCAAGATGGGAAAGAATTGTCAGGTGTTCCCGGGAGCCGTTGTAGGCGCCATTCCTCAGGATCTCAAATATGAGGGAGAGGTCACCTATGTGGAGATCGGCGACAATGTCACAATCCGCGAGTGCGTGACCATCAACAGAGGTACCAAGGCAAGCGGCAAATGCGTGACGAAGATTGGCAGCAACACACTGCTTATGTCCTATGTCCATGTGGCGCACGACTGTGTTGTGGGCAATCATTGCATTCTTGTAAGCTTTGTCGGCATAGCAGGCGAGACCGTTGTTGATGACTGGGCGATTGTCGGAGGCGGAGCTAAGGCTCATCAGTTCTCCAAGATCGGATGCCACGCCATGGTCGGCGGCATGTCCAAGATCAACAAGGACATCCCTCCTTATGTTCTTTGCGGCCGCGATCCGATCTGCTATTCTGGCGTGAACATCGTCGGACTCCGCCGCCGCGGATTCTCCTCCGACGTGATCCGCAACATCAAGGACATCTACGACACGATCTATTTCGCCGGCTACAACATCACCGACGGCTGCGCCAAGGTCGAGGCCGGATTCCCTCAGAGCGAGGAGCGTGACACGATCCTGAATTTCATCAGAAGCTCGAAGCGTGGAATCATCAGGGCAAACGACTCCCACGAGAAGGGAGAATTCGAATAGGTCTGAAGAAGAGGCGGCGGTGCTGCTGAGTGTGGCCTGGTTCCCGCCGATCAGCTATTTCGCATTGATGGCTAAAGACTTCATCTTGTCTCCGGACAGGGTGAAGCCTTCTGTCGTTTATCTTGAGGCCTGCGAGCATTACCAGAAGCAATCCTGGAGGAACCGCTTCCGTTACTATGCCGCCGACGGCCCTCAGAGCCTTAATTTCCCGATCATTCACGAAAGCGGAACCCATGAGCTGCCCATAACCGAGATCAAGGTGGACTATTCAACCCCATGGCTGGTCCGAACCGAGAGGGCGATCGCTTCGGCCTATGAGTCCTCGGCCTATTTTGAGTACTACAAGGACGATCTCTTCGGGATTCTGGACTCTCGTCCCGCGACACTTTTCGAAATGAATGTCCTGATCCTCAACTACTTCCTCCGCAAGATCGGCATCAGCGCCGACCTGAGGATGACTGAAGAATATGTTCCCGCGCGCTCCCGTGAGATTCCTGTGGAAACAGGCCGTTACGGAACCGACTATCGTGAGCTGATCCACCCCAAACGCCCTGACAACATACTAAGGGATCTGAGACTGGAAAAACCGTACTTTCAGGTCTTTGCCGGAAAGTACGGTTTCGTGCCGAATCTATCGATCATGGATCTTCTCTTCAACGAAGGCCCTGACTCGATCTCTTATCTGAAAAATCTTTAGAATCTCCAGCCGATCGTCGCCGTGACGTTGTAGATGTCCCTCTTGTTGAGGATCATCGGTGACGCAAGGTCGGACAGGTAGTCGGCGTAAGGGGAGATATATTCATCGGCCAGCATCGTCATCCTCGCCGCGATGTCGGCGAAGAACGAGCCGTTTGATGAGTAGCCGAGGCCAACCGAGAACGCGTTGATCCTGTCGTTCAGCTTTGTCTTGCTGTTGCCTTCGTAGACATATTCAGGAGTGGTGGTGAAGTTGTAGCCCGCGCGGACGGCGATCTCCGGCAGCGGCTTGAATTCCGCGCCGACCCTGACCATGTGCGACACGCCCATGCAGTTGCGGATCTGGTCGTTCAGGCTGCTGAAGGTGTCGTTGCTCCAGCCTCCGTCCTTGCTCATGAACTTCATCGTGCTGTAGTCGGTCATCTCGTAGTCCGCGCTTAGAAGAGCCATTCCCGCGAAGGTGAACGCTGCTCCGGCGTTGAGTCTGTAAGGCGAGCGTAGTCTGTAGGAATAGTCCCCCTCAGGCGTCTTGGCCGACCCGTTGAATGAGGCGTCGGTGTAGTTGACATTGACGTCTTGTCTCCAACGTTCGTTGATTTCCATGATTGTCGGTGTCTGGACGGCCGCTCCAACGCGGATTCCGTCAATCGGTCTCCACAGAAATCCGAACTTTCCATAGACTCCGCTTCCATCGACCGTGTATGAGTAACGTGTACGGTAGTCGCTGAAACGAGTTATTCCTTTTTCTCCAAAGTCAATCTCGAAATTGTCAGGATTTGCGGCGGCCTCTTTGAAATACTCATCATAATTGTAGTTGAGAGATGTGACACCGAGGTTCACTCCGACGAAAAATGTCTCGCTGAAATTGAACCCGACGTTGAAAAGCGCGTCGTATTTGCTGCCGGTTACCTTGCGCCCGTAAGCCTGATTCAGAGGACCACCGAGGGATAGGCTGTAAATGCCGTTCCCGTCTTTGTCCATGACAACGCCGTCTTTGATGTATTCCCCCTCGCCGAGTGTGTAATAACCATCATTGACTTCTTGCTCGGTGACAGGCCTGCACATTTCTGTCGCGGCTACGTAACGATAAGCGTAGTTGGGGTCAGAAGAGTTCCCGTAGTTTGCTATCGCTCCAGCCTGCGCATTTACGATGGCATTCCACGGGGCGGGCATATTCCGGTCGTCATTCTCGTAATAGGCGTTGTCCCAAATGTCAATTTTGTTTCCCTTGCCGTCGAGGTGACCATTCAGAAAGCCCGAATGGAATCCGTTAGCGCCGACCGCCATCGCACTGATGTAACTCGTCTTGTCGTTCACCCCTCCGGCCAGCATCTTGCCGGTGAAATTGTTCGTTCCGTTGACGACGATTCCGTAAGTGATGGACTTAAGGCCGCTTCTGTTCCCTAAGTTCCAATTGAACGTGGCACCGAAGTTCGGCAAAGAGAACCGTGTCAGGTTCTTGCCCTGCTCATTGACGAACTTGTCAACTCCTCCGACAGGGTAGGCGCTGTAGGATGAGTTCATCGAACTGAGCGTGAGATTCGGCGTGATCGTGAACTGGGAGTATCCCGCCACGGCCGATCCCGCAGGATTGATACCGATTGACCCGAGGTCGCCGCCGACAGCCGTCATCGCGTTGCCCATACCGATCGACCTTGCCGTTCCGTAGTAGTTGTTCTGGCTGAATGTCAGCCCGTCGTACATAGTCTGCGCCCCGGCCGCTACAGCGGTCAATGACAAAAGCGCAGTGGATATTGCCTTTCTCATTTCAATTGTTATTAATGGTTACCTTCTTCCGCCACTGCTTCTGGAGCTGCCGCCACCGCCGTACGAACCTCCTGAGCTTCTGGATGATCCGCCGCCGGAGAAACCGCCACCTGAGTAGCCGCTGCTACGGCTTGAGCTGCCGGAAGAATATGAACTTGAACTTCTGCTTGTGGAGTAGCTGCTTGAGCTCCTCGTCGAGCCGGATGAATAATCATTGCTGGATGAGGACCTGTAAGAAGATCCCGAAGACCTGTAGCTTCCAGAAGAACTCCTGCTGGAACTACCTGATGAGTAGCCTCCTGATGTCGTTCCGCTTGAACTTCTACTGCTTGCCGGTCTTGAGTACATCGTTGATGACGAAGATGATGAACGGCTGCTGCCGTAGGATGACCTTACGGAAGAGGATCCGGTCGAGGTTCCAAATGAGGATGAACCGCTGGATCTGACCGTACTTCCCGCTGATGACCGTACTGACGACGCTCTGTCCGCCGATGATCTGACGGATGACGATCTGGATGACGAAGACCTTACAGAAGAGGAGGCCGGTCTGTTCACCGATGAGATCGATGACCTTGTGCCGCCGGTGCGTCCGCCGAGGCTTGATGATCTGGTGGACGATGCTGACATCGAGGTCCTTGTCGATCCGGAAATTCCTCTGGATCTGGTCATTGATGAGCTTCTTACGCCCGCGCTTCCTGACGCTGATCCTATGCCGCTTCTCCTGCCGGAGCCGGTTGTTGACAAGCGTGGCGTATAGACTCTGCCGCTTCCCGGACCGAAGAAGTCGTGGCCGTGGTGGTGATGATGATGATGACCATAGCCCCATCCTCCGTAGTACCACGGATCATGCCATCCGCCGTACCAGCCTCCATACCATCCGCCGTACCATCCGCTATAGTACCAAGGGTCCCGGTACCATGGGTCGTACCATCCGCTGTAATACCACGGACTGCCCCATATCCAGGAATATCCATAATACCAAGGGTCGTAGTGCCACGGTGAGTACCAACCACCATAGTACCAAGGATTCGCGCCCCAATAGATTGACGTGTAGAAAGGACGGTTCCAGGAATACCATGACGTCGCGTACCAAGGCTGGTAGGCTGCCCAGGTGTCCCATCCATTGTCGTAAAGGTAAACGGATGTGGTGTTGTTAGTGTTGTTGAAGTCTATTCTCGCCGCTTTGTTCTCAGGGATGAACAGAGTGTCAACCTTCTCACCGCTTTTCATGAAGATAGGTGAGTTCTTGGTCTTGGCTACCAGAAGATCCGTCTCTTCCTCGTTGGCTGATTCGACGGCTTCCCCGGCTTGGATCCTGGCCTTGGAGGTATAGTAGATTCCGTCCTGATACCTCTGTCTGGAGGCATCACTGGCGTAGCGCGCAGCTGAACCGCACGAAGTCAGTGCAAGAAGCGCCGAGATAAAGATGATTGTGCGTGTTTTCATTTCTGAATCTCCTATATTTAACAATAAATTCGTAACTTCGTGGCCGTATTCCAAGGTATCGGCCTACGATTGTTTGCTGTAAACAAAATCCATACCTTTCGGAATATTGCACAATAATAAGAATATTTGACAAAAACAACAATATTACATGGCAAAGGAAGTGACAAAAAGATCTGAGAATTACTCTCAGTGGTATAATGATTTGGTTGTCAAGGCTGACCTGGCGGAGCAGTCCGCCGTCAGAGGCTGCATGGTCATAAAGCCTTATGGCTATGCGATTTGGGAGAAGATGCAGCAGGCCTTGGACAAGATGTTCAAGGAGACGGGGGCGGTGAACGCCTATTTCCCGCTTTTCATCCCTAAGTCTTTCTTCAGCAGGGAGGCCGAGCATGTGGCCGGGTTCGCGAAGGAGTGCGCCGTCGTCACGCACCACAGGCTCATGAACGATCCTGACGGTAAGGGCGTTGTCGTGGATCCTTCCGCAAGGCTGGAGGAGGAGCTGATCGTGAGGCCGACCTCCGAGACAATCATCTGGAGTACCTACAAGAACTGGATCACCTCGTGGAGGGATCTGCCGATCATGTGCAACCAGTGGGCGAACGTCGTCCGTTGGGAGATGCGCACAAGGCTTTTCCTCCGTACCGCCGAGTTCCTTTGGCAGGAAGGCCACACGGCCCATGCCACCTCGCAGGAGGCTCAGGAGGAGGCTCAGAGAATGGTGCAGGTGTACGCTAAATTCGCCCGCGAGTTCATGGCCCTGCCGGTTGTCGTGGGACACAAGAGTCCTAACGAGAGGTTCGCCGGAGCCCTTGACACCCTCACGATCGAGGCGATGATGCAGGACGGCAAGGCTCTACAGGCCGGTACCTCGCATTTCCTCGGACAGAACTTCGCCAAGTCGTTTGACGTGAAGTTCACGGACAAGGAAGGTCAGCAGCAGTACGTCTGGGCCACGTCCTGGGGCGTGTCCACCAGGCTGATGGGAGCGCTTGTGATGGCTCATGGCGACGACAATGGCCTTGTACTGCCGCCGGCGCTGGCCCCGATCCAGGTGGTCATGGTTCCGATCTACAAGACGGACGAGGAGCATGCCAGAATTCTCGAGAAGATGGATCAGCTAAAGAAAGCCCTTGAGGCCGAGGGTCACACGGTCAAGATCGATGACCGTGACACGCTCCGTCCGGGATTCAAGTTCGCCGAGTGGGAGCTCAAGGGAGTTCCGGTGCGTCTTGCGATGGGGCCGCGCGACCTTGAGAACGGCACCGTCGAGGTCCACAGAAGAGACACGTTGCAGAAGCAGACTGTCGCCCTTGAGGGACTTGACAAGTCGATCGCCGCTCTTCTTGATGACATCCAGAAGACGATCTACCAGAAAGCATTCGACTTCCGCGCCTCGAATGTCGAGAAATGCGACGACTGGGAGGAGTTCAAGACCAAGATTGGCACAGGCAAGTTTTTGCTCTGCCATTGGGACGGCACCGCCGAGACCGAGCAGAAGATCAAGGACGAGACCAAGGCCACGATCAGGTGCATTCCTGTGGACAGTTTTGTCTGCGAGGAGGAAGGCAGGGACATCTACTCCGGCAAGCCTTCGAAACAGAGGGTGGTTTTCGCCATTTCGTATTAATTGGGAACATAGTAAACTGACTATGAACATAGAAGTAATCAGACGTGCCGTACTTTCCTCGGCTCTCGTTCTTTTGGCGCTGACAGCTTCCGCCCAGACCGACACGACGAGGAAGGACGCGCAGTCCGCCGCCGCCGCCGCTGCAAGGGTCTTGGCTCAGACAGAGGTGACAAAGGTCACCCCTCCTAAGCCGAACTATTGGACCAACTCGTTGATGACCAACCTCAACTTTGTTCAGAGCAGTTTTACCAACTGGGCGAAGGGAGGTTACAATAACTACGCGCTGAGCACCTACATCGACGGCAACGCCAGGTGGAAGAAAAATGAGATGTACTGGAACAACCGTCTCCAGCTGGACTACGGATTCCTCTATTCCGCGGACAAGCCTATCGTGCAGAAGAACAAGGACAGGATCCTCTTTGAGAGCACTTGGGGCTACAAGGCGACGAACACCTTGAACTACTCCGCCAAGTTCACCTTCCTCAGCCAGTTCGCCAATGGCTACAACTATCCTACTCCGGCCGTGGAGGAGGGAAAGGAGCCTTCAATCAAGGATTGGCGCAAGGCCCGTGTGCTCAAGTCAAGCATTCTTTCTCCTGGTACGGTCAATCTCGGTCTTGGTATTGACTGGGTGCCGAACAAGTGGCTGACAGTCAACCTGGCTCCGCTTACCGGCGGCTTCACCATCGTGGGCAGCGAAAGGCTGAGGAAGAACTACGGAATGGAGAGGAAGAAAAAGTACGGGAACACCGAGGTGTACCCGGATGATAAGGAATACTACTATAAGCCAGCACGTTTCGAGTTCGGTGCGCAGATGACGGCAGACGCCAAAGTCCGGGTCAACGAGAATTTCGAGGGGTCCACGCACCTGCTCTTGTTCTCCAACTACCTGAAGGAGCCTCAGAACATCCGTGTGAACTGGGACACCCGCATGATGTGGAAACTCAGCAAGTTCTTCTCGCTTAACATCACCACGAACCTCATCTATGACGACACGGTTCTTGTCACCGACAAGGATGGCAACGTCGGCAGGAGAGTCCAGTTCGCACAGGCGCTCCAGTTCGGCTTCACCTACACGTTCGTGAGCAAGAAATAAATCCGCTGTTCCGATCATGCAGGAGAGGTTTGACAGAATCTTGAAAGGACTGCTTCCCGAAGGGGAGGCGGTCCTTTTGGGTGTCAGCGGAGGAGTGGATTCGATGTGCATGGCGGAATTATTTCTCAACTCATCCTTGAGACCTCGTTTCGCCTTGGCTCACTGCAACTTCCATCTACGGGGAGAGGAGAGCGACTCGGACGAGGCTTTGGTCAGGGAATGGGCCGGGAGTCACGGCGTGATGTTCATAAAGAAAGATTTTGACACCCGTGGCCATGCCGCCGCGAGAGGAATCAGCGTCGAGATGGCGGCGAGGGAGCTGCGATACGCCTGGTTCGCACAGGTCTGCGGGGAGGGAAATTATGCCGCCCTGGCTGTGGCTCACAATGCCAACGACAATGCCGAGACAATGATTCTCAACCTGTTGCGAGGAACGGGGCTGAAAGGAATGACCGGAATGCGACGCTGCTCAAATCTCCCAGACTCGCCGACGCTCCTTCTGAGGCCGCTTCTCGATTTCACGAGGAAGGATATTCATGAATATGCCCTCTCGCGTGGCCTGCCGTGGCATGAGGACAGCACCAACGCGGATTCGGCCTACAAGCGCAACTGCGTCCGCAACGAGATATTCCCGCTCTTCGAGAGGTTGAACCCTTCCTTCCTGGCGACATTGAACGATGATGCGGAGCGGTTCGCGCAGGTGCAGTCGGTGGCCGATGAATATGTCAGGACGGTTTCGGAGGAGGTCGTGCGCCTTGGGGCTGGACGGCTGCCGGTCATTGATCATCAGTTGCTTACGAGCAAAAGTAATTGGGAATATGCCCTTTTCCGCATCCTTGAGCCTTTCGGGTTCTTGTCTTCGACGGTGGCGGATCTTGTCTCGCTGCTGAAAGGCGGCGGCACCGTCAGCGGCAGGAAATTCGTCTCCGGCGACCATCTTGCCGTGACTTCGGCTCGGGAGATACGTGTCCTGCGGGATTCGCGCGCAGTGGCTCGACAAGCCCGGCAGTCTGCCGAAGATGCTGGCATAACCATCGAAGGGCCGGGAGCATATTCATTGAACGGAGTAAGGTTATCCGTCTCTTTGTCCGATGACGTGAGGAATGTGTGGACTGTTCTCGGCGAGACTAAATTCGACACGTCCAAGATTCCGTTTCCTTTTGTTGTAAGACATTGGCGGCCAGGTGACTGGATGCGCCCGCTGGGCATGCGTGGCCGCAAGAAGCTCAGCGACATGTTCGTGGATCTGAAACTTGATGTTCTTGAAAAGGAAAAAGCCCTCGTCATCGCTGACGAAGGCTCTCACGTTCTTGCCTTGCTGGGTCATCGTATCGATGACGCTGTCAAGGTGACGGAAGCCACGGCATCCGTCACCATTATCCGTCTTATCTGATCTCGATCTCGAACGGCATCCTTGCGAAGACAAGGTCGCCCTGTCCTTTGGTCCAGGTCCTCTGCCATGTGAGAAGGCTGTTTGCCACGCTCTCAAGCGGGGTTCCCGCGAGCGCGTTCGCCACGGACTCCTCAGGTGTGGTCGTCTTGCCGAACTGCTGCATCAGCTGCTCGATAGCCGTCAGCGGCTTAGGATAGTTCACGATGCCCCAGTTGTCCACATCGGAGTCGCCGGCCATGGAAGCGGCGTAGGCGACAGCGTCCTCCAGCGTGCCGATCTCGTCGACAAGCCCTATCTTCAATGCGTCTGTACCTGTCCAGACACGTCCTTGGGCGATGCTGTCAACGGATTCGAAGGTCTTATCACGTCCCTGGGCGACGATGCTGACGAAATTGTTGTAGATGTCATCCACATAGACCTGCATCCAGGCTGTCTCCTCGGCGTCGAACGGTCTTGTGAGGGAAAGCATGTCGGAATGCTTGTGTGAGTTTACCGGAACCATGTTCACATGCACCACATTCTTGAGGGTCTTGCCGAACTCCGGGATCGCCGAGAACACTCCGATCGAGCCGGTGAGCGTGGTGGCGTTGGTGAATATGTGGTCGCAGCTGTTGGAGATCCAGTAGCCGCCGGACGCCGCGTAGTCGCCGTAGGACGCGATGACAGGCTTGACGGCCCTCGTAAGATCGATCTCTTCCTTTATCTTGCTGGCTGCCAGTACGGTGCCTCCAGGAGAATTGACTCTCAAGACAACAGCCTTGACGCTGGAGTCGGCCCTGACCTTGGCGATGATCCTTGCGAAACGGTCGCCGCAGATGTTGTTGGGATCCTCCTGCTCGACGATGTTGCCGTTGGCGTAGATGACCGCGATCTTTTTCTTGGCCGTGAGGTTAGGAGTGACCTTGGCGGCGGCGTAGTCGGAGAGCGGGATGAATTTCACGTCCTTGTAGCTGTCCTTGGAGGCGAGGGCGGTGAGCTTGTCTTTATATTCCTCCACAGAGAGTATCCCGTCCGCCAGATTGTGCCTTAGCATGTCTTCGGGAAGGGCGATCGAGAGGTGGTCGATGAAGAAGTTGAGCGAGTCCACGCTGACTCCTCTGCTTTCGGCGGTCTCTTTGGCGACGGTCTCCCACATTGAGTCGATCATGGCCTGGTTCTGCTCCATGTTCTCTGGACTTGGCGCGTTCTTGATGTAGGTCTCGCCGGCGCTCTTGTACTTGCCGTGGCGGATGAGCTGGTAGCTGACACCGAGCTTGTCGAGCAAGTCCTTGAGGAACAGCATCCTGCCGCTGATGCCAAGCATGAATGTGTTTCCTCCGTGGTGCGATGTCGTGTAGATCTTGTCGGCCACTGAGGCGAGATAGTAGCTACCCGATGTGAAAGCCTCCCCGTAGGCGACGACGGCCTTGCCGCTCTTCCTGTAATCGGTGAGGGCTTTCCTGATCTCCTCAAGTTTGGTAAGGCTGGTGGCGGCGCCGTCGGCCTTGATGAGGATGTACCTTACTCCCGGATCCTCGGCTGCCTTATGTATGGCGGACACCGCGTCCCTGATGCCCAAAGGGGTGATGTCCTTGTTCTGGATCGATGCAAGAGGATTGTTTTCCTGTGTCTGTTCAATGATAGCAAGTTTGGACATGTCCATAATCAACACGCCCTCCTTTGGTATGACCGCGCCGGATCCTCCTGATAATGAGGCGCTTGCAAGCATAGAGGCGAACATCATGAAGAACATGACGGATTTCACGATGCCCCAGACAAACAGGCCGCACACCACGGCCAGCACCCATTTTACGAATTCTTTACCGTTCATAGTCTTGAATCGTTTTGTTTTTGGTTGACTGAAATATTCATGCAAATTTAAGCATTTTCTTGACATTCAATTATTATCTTTGCGAAAGTGTATTACTTTTTTGATGCTTGTTTTTAAGTCAGAGCGTATGGCTCGCCGTACCATTATGAGAAAGGAAATCTTAACTATTTTATCCGCCTTGTCGCTCTCTGCCGGTCTGTCTGCACAGACGGTGGACACGACCTATATCTATAAGGACAGGAAGGACAGCCTGAACGCTGCGGTTTTTGTCGGACATCAGGAGAACAGCATTTCCAGGGGTAAGACCTTGAGGACGGAACTGATCTCCGCCTCCGGGCTTCAGAAGATGGCCTGCTGCAACCTGGCAGAAAGTTTCGAGAATTCGGCCAGCGTGACTGTAGGTTATTCGGACGCTGTCACAGGGGCGCGGCAGATCAGGCTTCTGGGGCTCTCCGGGACATATACCCAGATGTTGGACGAGAACCGTCCTGTGATGAGGGGGATTACAGCTCCCTACGGACTGTCCTATGTCCCGGGGCCGTGGCTGGAAAGCATCCAGATCGCGAAGGGATCTCCGTCAGTGATCAACGGGCTTGAGTCTATGACCGGACAGCTCAATCTTGAGCACAGGAAACCTACCGAGGAGAAGCCTCTTTTCATCCAGGCCTCGATGATGAGCGACACGAAAGCGGATTTCAACCTCACGTCGGCATGGCAGATCAGTCCCAAGGTCTACACGATTGTTCTGGGGCATGCCAGCGGGAACTTCAAGACTTACGACATGAATCATGACGGCTTTAGGGATGATCCTGAGATGTTGCAGTTCAATGTCGCAAGTAGGTGGCTCTACTACACCCCGGAACTACAGGTGCGCTGGGGAGTCAAGGCTGTGAAGGATCGTCGTCAGGGCGGAATGGACGGCTATGACAAGGACAGGGTGCGCTTACTGGTCTCCGGACCGGTAGAGGGATCCGGCAAAGCCGGCGTCCTCTCCAGCGAGCCTTGGGGAACCGAAATAGACAACCGCCTGCTGAACGCCTACCTGAAGGTCGGAAAGCCTCTTCGGGAGGATGGCTCATCAAGCATCGCAGCCATCGTGGACTGGTCGTGGCAGGAAAGCGACTCCTGGTTCGGCGCGTCTTCCTACCTTGCGCGGCAGCGGTCTGGCTTCGTTAACCTGCTCTACAGGAATATGTTGAATCAGTCCCATGACTTCACATTCGGCCTTTCCGGCACGTTCGACCACATCGACGAGACGGTCGCCAAATTCTCTTACATGAATATTCCTGATCCTGTGGTTCCGGCTGAACGTGTTATGCGTCCATATTCAGGAATCTCGGATCATTTCTTCGGCGGAGTCTATGGGGAATATACCTTCCATGCAGGTGAAGTGTTTACATCCATTGCGGGACTGAGTGCGGACTGGTACAAGGGAAACGGGTTCAGGATGGCTCCGAGGGTGACGTTGAAATATTCCCCGGTTGAATGGTTCGTGGCGAGGGCGAATGGCGGCAGGGGACTGCGGTACGCCGATCCGGTCGCTGACAACATCGGCGTGATGTCCACGCACAGCGGTTTCGCCGGGGACTGCATGGACAGGTTGCTTGAGGATTCGTGGACGTTCGGAGGTAATATGACATTTTACATGCCTTTCGGTGCGGATCCTTCCAAGACCTACATCAGTTTTGATTATTTCCGGACGCGGTTCACACGGCAGTTGATGGTGGACTATGAGGTCCCGTCACCCTCCGGAGCCGCCGGTGAAGAGTCTGGAGTCAGGAATATTTATTTCTTTGATTCGGATGGAAGACGATCATATTCAGATAATTGGCAGATTGATTTCTATGTTGAGCCGTTTGACCGCTTCACCGTTGCCTTGACAGGACGCTACACGAATGCCCGTTTGGAGAACTATGGCGGTGAACTGGTGGAGAAGCCGATGATAAGCCGCTTCAAAGGGGTGCTGAACCTCCAGTACAAGACCAATCTGAGCCGGTGGATATTCGATTTAACGGCCTCCGTCAATGGTTCGGCGAGGGTCTACAACTTCATGAGGAATATGAAGGATGAAGACGGTTCGCCTCTTTACGCTGACGGACGCACTCCCGTCTATCCTTTGCTCTACGCCCAGGTCACCAGGCGCTTCCGTGGCTTTGATGTCTATGTTGGCGTGGAGAACCTGACGGATTTCACCCAGAGGCATGTTCTGGTCGGGGGCAGGAACTCTTCGGGCGAGTTGGTTCCGTGGACTCCGGGTTTTGACGCCAGCTGTGTATGGGGACCTATTATGGGCCGCCGTATTAATCTTGGTGTCAGATTGACGCTTTGGAGGGCTACAAAGAACGATTAAATCACTATCTTTGCAAGATGAACATTGGCGCGGAGAACTACGCCGCGATTCCAAGGTTGTGGATTATGAAAAGAATACTTTTGATGGCGGTCGCGGCCGTGATGCTGGCTGCGCCTATTACTGTGGCTCAGGCTGCGCCTTTTGAGGGTTTTCCCAAGGAGAAGCCCGCTGACAAGAATGTCGTGGAGGTTGTCTTTGCGACTAATATGCATTGTGAGAATTGTGTCAAGAAGATAAATGAGAACATCGCGTTCCTCAAAGGTGTCAAGGATTTGAAGGTATCCCTTAAGGATCAGACCATCAGGATAAAGTACGACAGGCGCAAGACCGACGAGAAGACCCTTGCCGCCGCCATAAACAAACTCGGCTACAAGGCCGATAAAATGTAGGAATATAATCATGAGTCAGAAACCATCCATCCCTAAGGGGACACGTGATTTCGGTCAGCAGAGCATGGCCGAGAGGAATTATATTTTTGAAACCATCAAGAAGGTCTTCAGGACTTTCGGCTACGCGCAGATCGAGACTCCTGCCATGGAGAACCTCTCAACCTTGCTCGGAAAGTATGGTGAGGAGGGAGACAAGCTCCTGTTCAGGGTGCTTAATTCCGGAGACTGTTTCTCCAAGGTGAACCTTGAGGACTACTGCAAGGATGGCTGCGTCAACAGCGTGGCTCTGTCGAAGGAGGTCTGCGAGAAAGGACTCCGCTACGATCTGACCGTTCCTTTCGCCCGTTTTGTGGTGCAGCACCAGAGCGAGATCTCTTTCCCGTACAAGCGTTTCCAGATCCAGCCTGTCTGGAGGGCCGACAGGCCGCAGAAAGGGCGTTACCGTGAGTTCTACCAGTGCGATGTGGACGTGATAGGAAGCAAGTCACAGGTCAACGAGCTGGAACTCGTGCAGATTGTGGACAAAGTGTTCAGTCTCTTGGATGTGAATGTGCTGGTTAAGATCAACAACAGGAAGGTCCTGACAGGTTTCGCCGAGGTCTGCGGATTCCCGGACAAGGTGGTGGACATCACCGTGGCGATTGACAAGCTGGACAAGATCGGGTTGGAGAGCGTGGAGGAAGAGATGCGGGAGAAAGGCTTGACAGACAGTGCTGTCACCGTGATCGAGCAGATCCTGAGGCTGTCCGGCTCCACGTCTGAGAAGCTCTCCTCGATGCGTTCCCTGATGAGCGGCGGCTCGGCTTCCGGTATTGTTTCCGAGACCGGTCTAAAGGGCCTTGACGAGCTTGACGAGCTTTTCGGTCTGATCAATGCCGCCGGTGTCGGATGCCCGGTCGAGATCGACCTTTCGCTCGCCCGGGGACTCAACTACTACACCGGGGCGATTTTCGAGGTAAAAGCGCTTGATTTCCAGATAGGAAGCATCTGCGGAGGTGGCCGCTACGACAATCTTACAGGAATATTCGGTCTTCCAGACATGTCCGGAGTCGGCATCAGTTTCGGCGCCGACAGGATCTATGATGTCCTCAAAGGCTTGGACAAGTTCCCTAAGTCATTGGCCTCAAGCACCACGCTTCTGTTTGCCTGCATGGGTTCCGATGAGCTCCGCTACATTCTTCCGGTCGCTGCCGCTCTGCGTTCCGAAGGCGTCTCCGTCGAAGTCTACCCGGAGCCGTCCAAACTCAAGAAACAGTTCGACTATGCCGAAAGGAGATCCATTCCGTTCCTTTCCATCAACGGCGGCAACGAGATCGAGGCCGGAACCATCCAGCTGAAGAACCTGGCCGCCGGTGACCAGAAAACTTTTTCCAAGGCAGACATCCCTGGAATGAAGGAATTTATGAATATCCAGGATTGAAGGCGGATTAAAAAATCCCATAAAATTTTGCATATTCAGAAATAAACCGTACCTTTGTAGTCCAACATCGCGGGGTAGAGCAGTTGGTAGCTCGTCGGGCTCATAACCCGGAGGCCGGAGGTTCGAGTCCTCCCCCCGCTACGAAGACGGACGCTGAGTGATCGGTGTCCGTTTTATTTTTTGGCGGAAAGATTGGGTCGCTGCATTAATTAACAATAACTAATCCCCAAATATTCAATTCAAATGAACTTAAAAAATTTTGTGGCTGTCGGAGTGACGGCGTTTGCGGCGCTTGCTCTTTGCTCGTGCGGGGGCGGCGGGGAAAGGAAGGCCGATGAGGTGCTTCCGATCATGTCATGGTACTCTATTCCTGCCCAGGACGCGTCTTTGGAAAGGTACCAGGAACTGGCGGAATGCGGGTTCAACATCAATTTCTCCCATCTTTACACATTGAAGGATCTCCAGACTTCGCTGGATCTGGCCGGGCAGGCCGGGGTCAAGGTGATGGCGACTTGTGTGGACCTTGAGACCGCCACTGACAGCGCGGTGGCCGCCATTAAGGATCATCCGGCGCTCTATGGCTATTTTCTGCGTGACGAACCTCTTCCAGCGGCGTTTCCGATGCTTGCCGAGTGGGCTGAGAGGATCAGGAAGGCCGACGGGGGAGAGCATCCTCTCTACCTGAACCTCCTTCCAAGTTTCGTGGACTCGGTGGCGCTGACCTGCAATTACAGGGAATATGTCCGCAGATTCATCAGTGAGGTTAAGCTGCCTATGGTGTCGTTTGATTTCTATCCCGTCACATTCAACGGAATCACAAAGGACTATTGGTACGACAACCTCCAGATTGTCCACGAGGAATCGGAGGCCGCCGGTCTGCCGTTCTGGGCCTTCGCCCTCTCGACCGCGCATGATCCATATCCACTTCCGACGATGGCAAGCCTCAGGCTCGAACTTTACACGGCTCTGGCCTATGGCGCGCAGGGACTCCAGTATTTCACTTATTGGAATCCTGGAACCGAGACCTGGAATTTCCACGAGGCTCCCATCAATCAGGACAAGCAGCGCTCTGAAGCTTATTACCTTGTGCAGCAGATGAATAAGGAACTTCAGGCGAGGGCCTATGTGTTCTTGAACTCAAAGGTTGTCTCGATAGCCCATGTGGGTGATGACATGTATAAAGGATGCAAGAGGATGGAGGATCTTCCTCCTCATGTGGTCTCGCTTTCCACAGGTTCCGCAGGTGCGGTCGTGTCTCTTCTTGAGAAGGGATCATGGAATTATCTTGTCGTTGTCAGCCGCACCCTTGACGCGCCGACCGACCTGAATGTGGAGTTCGGCTCGAAAGCCTGGACGATCGATCGGGAAGGCAACGCAGTCAAACTGGCCAAGGGCCCGAACACTTTCTCAATAGAGCCAGGCGACGTAGCGATCTTCAAGTTCAGGAAGTAGCCACATCCCGCGTCCCCTGAGGGCTGGCGGATCTATGTCTTGTACCCATCTCGCACTTCAAGGGAACCATGTGGGAACCTTTATGAAAAGCAAATGAGGCTGACTAGAAAGCGTCAGCCTCATTTTTGGTTGTTCCTATCGAACCACTCGAATTTATTTCAAAGGACTATATTGCATAACCGGATGTTCAAAGACTATTCGATGAACAATGTCGATGAGTCGCAGATTGAGAAGTACATCTGCGATTACGTTCTAGTGCCTGTCCTTGACAAAGTAGCAAGGCCTTCTTCGCCAAAGTCAAGTTCAAGGACGATAATATTACTGAAGATAGTGCCATCAGTTCATTAAGGCCATCGGAGCCTTCCTCTATGTCAAAAAGAAGAAGAACTGGGTAAAGCTATCCGTTGCACTGAAGGAATCTGTCGCAATAATGTCGGCTAGTATTGCTGAAGGGAGTGTCTCCGCCGGTTGGATGATTATGTCCGTCCTCTGGAACGGTACTACTCTGAAGCGGCTCTCATTTGCGACATCATAGGCACAGTCCAGCAGCGCACGAAGCACATCACCAATCTTCCTGACTGGCGTGCTTTTATGGGCAACCACGAGGTTGAGAACTCCGCTAAAAGGAAGGAAATAGCAGATTCTTGATTGCTTATCGTACAAGATTTCATATCTTTGTAAAAGGCCAATGATAAGGTTATGAAAAAGTACGACCACAATGCTCTCATCAAGGCCGCCATCAAGTCCTTTTGGGAGACCAAACAAAAACAACTCACCGCTAGTGGCGATTCCTCCAACCGTGGGGCTGTTGTTGGGGGTAAACAGTTGGATGCCTTTGCCGAATTGCTCAAAAGACTCGCTATAGAGCAGGGCGTACCCGAGAAGTGTATCTACACCAGCCAGGCTTATCTGCCAGGATACTTCCGCTCATCAAAAGACTGGGACTTCTTAATTATCGCCCCCAATAAGAAGCTGATTGCTGCCGTTGAACTTAAATCCCAGATTGGCTCCTATGGCAACAATTTCAATAACCGAACGGAAGAAGCCATCGGTTCAGCTGTGGATCTTTGGACCGCTTTCCGCGAGAACCAGTTCCCCGGCCAAACTGCTCCGTGGATTGGCTACCTTACGGTCGTTGGCAAAGATGAGGGTTCAACGAATCCCGTCCGCAACAACGAGTCCCATTATTCCGTCCTTCCGGAATTCAAGTCGGCCAGTTATCTGGACCGCTACCGGGTTCTCTGCCAGAAACTCATTTTGGAAAGGCATTATTCCATGGCCGCACTGGTTTGCACCAGCGGTCCAGACCATTATGAAGATATGTCCGAAGACACCTCCATTGAGCGGTTCATCCTTTCATTCATTGGTCATCTGATAGGCAACATCAATGAGTTCCAATAGTAGCAGATACGGCTTGCGCCGCTCCGGCGGTCAGCATGGGGATGTGTTCACGTCTCCAGAAGTTGTATCGTATATGTTGGACCTTGTCGGCTACACTGCCGATAGGGATTTGAGCAAAACTAGTATACTTGAACCTTCTTGCGGAGAAGGTGAATTCGTTGTCGAAATCATCCGGCGTCTTCTGGAATCATCCCGGAGATTTGTTTTTGATTTTTCTTCAGCGTTTCAAAGCAATGTGTTTGCATACGATTTAGATGAGGCGAAGATCGCCACGTGCCGCAGCCGGATAGCGGAAATTGCTTCCCCCCTTCCTCTTGACGGTAATATCCGTCAGGCGGATTTCCTGATTGCTGACATCAGTTCTTTCGACATCGTTGTTGGCAATCCACCCTACATACGTTATGAGCAGATACCGGCTGATCTCCTTTCCGTCTACAAGCAGCAATTCCACACCTTCCATTATAGGGCAGATCTCTATATCCTGTTCTTTGAGAAGACCTTGACGCATCTGAATCCTGGTGGACGTCACTGCTTTGTATGTTCCAATCGTTGGCTCAAAAATGAGTACGGGAAGAAGTTGCGTGGCTGGATTGCCCATTCTTTCCGGGTGGATTCGATTGTCTCACTTGAAAAGGCCACGGATGCGTTTCAGGAAGATGTACTTGCTTATCCGGCCATTACGCTTATCTCCAAAGCAAAGCCTGGCTCTACGTTCTCTTTTTCAGAACTGACCTCAATTTCCCAGCTCGGGAAAGATGCCGGGCGGCTCCTTCCTACGCCTGTTTCGACCGATTGGAGCAGTGCCTTCAATCGCATACAGAGCGATGAGACCTTAGTGACCATCGAAGAAATGGGCTTTATGGTTGGTATCGGAGTTGCAACCGGAGCCGATTCAATCTTCATTGCCAAGGATCTTCCATCAAAGGTCGAGAAAGAACTACTTCTCCCAGCCTTGAATGCCAGGGATATGTCTGGTAATCGCCTGCAGTGGTCCGGCCAATACCTGCTGAATCCTTACAAACCTAACGGCGAACTCATTAGTCTGGAAGATTATCCCCAGGCCGCTGCATACTTGATTTCTCATCGTGAAGCCTTGCAGAAACGCCATATCGCCAAGAAGAACCCCGCGAAATGGTACAAGACCATTGACAGGATTGTTCCGTCGCTGAAAGACACTCCCAAGGTGCTGCTCCCGGACGTTTCAGGCAATCAGTTAATTTTCGTTGATGACGGCAGGTTCTATCCACAACACAACCTTTATTACATTACAGGAGGGTCATTGCGCCAGCTTCAACTGCTAAGCGCGATGCTGATGTCCGATTATGTCAAGACCCAGCTTCTCAGCATTACCAATTGTATGAATGGCGGCTATCCTCGCTGGCAGAGCCAATACCTGCGTAAACTCGTGATGCCGGACGTGAACAAAATTGAGGATTCATTGGCTGAGCGCCTGCTGGGAGCATATCAAGCTTTTGATATGACTCGCCTTAATGACACGATGGCCGACATCGTGTCTGCGCATAGAGCAGAGAGTCGCATACGGCAACCTCAGGCACAGCAGTTGACGTTTGATTTCGCGATATGATGTAGAGGACATCATCGCCAGCCTTTTCAAGATTCATCTGGAGTTGAAAAAAACGTAAATGATACTTTATCAGGTACTTCGAAATTATTGATTCAGAGTATTAACTGTTTCTATACATCAGTATCCGTAAATCATTTTCATCGTTGACAAGGATCAGGTGCGACCATTGGTCACGGAGCAGATCATCACTATAATCCAAGACGACGTAGTTCTCGTTTGTATGCGCCTTCAAATGAGCTGCGATTTCCTCTCCTTGGGATGCTGTCCGTTTAATATCAACAGCCGAGGACAGAATCATGGTCACACCAACAATATAGTCAATGAAAGGAAATGGATTTGATACATTTTCTATGATCTACTGTCCGCAGTTCAGTCGGATGATAACGTGTGCCGGATCTTCAAGACCCATCTCGCACTTCAAGGGAACCATGTGGGAACCTTTATGAAAAGCAAATACCCCTACAGCTGGCTGTAGGGGTATTTTGTGAGGTGCCTAGCGGAATCGAACCGCTGTAGCAGGTTTTGCAGACCTGTGCCTAACCGCTCGGCCAAAGCACCGTTGTTTGGGAATGCAAAGATAATGCTTTTTCTGTTATCCGCAAATTATTTCTTCCCGAATGCCGCCGAATGCCGACATAGTCCACCAAAAGTCCACCTGAAGCCTGCCGGAAGTCCACCGGAGGCCTGCCAAAAGTCCACCGGAGGCCTGCTAAAAGTCCATCTGAAGCCTGCCGGAAGTCCACCGGAGGCCTGCCTAGAGCCAACCGGAAGTCTGCCGTTTGCCCTAAATGCTATGACCTGCTGACCTTGGTTACGTGCTTGAGAATCCTGATCTGCGAGATCACCTTGTCGAGCTCCATGTTGGAAGGGACGGAGATCCTCATGGTGATCTCGTAGGTTCCGCCGCGGTTGTTCTCGCTGACGTTGAACGTCCTGAGCGAGGCCTTGAACGTGTTGACGATCTCGGTGATCTGGCCTATTACTGACGACTCGTTGTCCGTCACAATCTTGAGGGTGCTTTGGAAACTACCGCCGGTAGGCGAGTCCGCCCACTTGACTTTCTGGATCCTGTACGGGTAGGCGCTGATGAGTCGAGCCGCGTTCGGACAGGAGATCCTGTGGATCTTGATGCCCTCGGTCCTCGTGACAAATCCGAACACATCGTCCCCGAAGACTGGATGGCAGCACTTGGACATCTTGTAGTCCAGCCCCTTGAGGTCTCTCGCGTTCAGGACAAGGATGTCGTCCGATGAGTGCCTGTTGCCCCATTCCGCCGACCTTGCCCCCAGTCTCTCCGCCTCCGCCTCTTTCGCTGCCTCGATGGCTTCGGCGTTTAGCCTGTCACGGTCAAGAATGTAGTTCTTCACGTCATTGACATCCACATCGCCACCGGCTACGGCGGCGTAGAACGAATTGAGGGTGGCATATTTGAGCTTCTTAAGAAGTTCGGCCAGCACTTCGTCCGTAAGCTCCAGCTTCCAGTTCTTCAGCCTTCGTCCAAGAAGCTCCTTTCCCTGGGCGGCTTTTTTATATTCCTCCTCATTGAGCTCCTGCTTGATGCGGTTGCGCGCCTTTGAGGTCACGACGAAATTCAGCCAGTCAGAGGACGGCTTCTGGTTCTTGCCGGACATGATGTCCACCACATCACCTGTCTTGAGTTTTTCCCTGATGGACACCGCCTTCCCGTTGATGCGTCCGCCAGCGCAGCGCACTCCAAGTCCTGAATGAATATTAAAGGCGAAGTCCAGCACGGTGGCTCCGGCCGGCAGGATCCTCAGCTCACCCGATGGGGTGAACACGAATATCTCCTTGGAAGGCGGCTGCGGAAGCTCGTCCGGACTGCCTTCGTGAGGGTGCTCAAGGGCGTAGCGCACGGAAGTCAGCCATTTATCCAGCTGGGCTTCATGCTTGATGCCCTTGTAGGACCAGTGTGAGGCCTGTCCGTTCTCCGCCTCGTCGTCCATTCTCTTTGTCCTGATCTGAACCTCAAGGTAGGCACCGCTCTTGTTCTTGACCGTGATGTGCAGGGACTCGTAACCGTTCGGCTTAGGGTTCGTCACCCAGTCGCGCAGACGTTTGGTGTCGGCCTCATATTCCTCGGTCACGTATGAATAGACTTTCCAGCAGAGGTCTTTCTCCGTCTTGGCATCAGGCTCGCAGTCAATGATGAAACGGATGGCGAAGACGTCATACACCCCCTCGAACGGCACTTTCTGCTTCTGCATCTTCCTCCAGATTGAATATGCCGTCTTGGTCCTGATCTTCAGCTTGTAATGGATCCCGTCATCGGAAAGGGTCTTCTTGAGCGGTTCTATGAACTCCTCGGTCAGCCTGATCCTGTCCCTTTCGGTCGCCTTCAGCTTGTTGGTGATCGCGCGGTACTGCTCCGGCTCGGCGAAACGGAAGTAGATGTCCTCCATCTCGCTCTTGATGTTGTAGAGTCCAAGCTGGTGGGCCAGAGGAATGTACAGCATCAGGGTCTCCAGAATCTTCTTCTCTCTGGAGGCTTTCGGGAACATCTCCAGATGCCTCATCACCTCCAGCCGGTCGGCGATCTTCAGGACAGTCACACGTGGATCAGTCGAGTATTGCACGATCAGTTTCTTGTAGCTTTCGGCCTCAAGGCGTGTGTCTTTCGGCTTGATCGTCGCGATTTTGTTCAGTCCCTCCACCATTTTGTACACATCCTCCGGGAATCCGCCAGAGTGCAAATCAATCTCAGGATGCTTTCTGGTCGCCTCGTGGAGGAACACCGCCGCCACGCAGTCCGCCGGCAGGCCGATCTCGTCCGCCGCGATCAGCGCCACGTTGACCGGATGCTCGATGAAGGGGTGTCCGTTGCCGCGCGTCTCGTCCGCCAGCGCCGCCGAAGCTATAGCGTACGCTTTGTCGATGAGAGCCTGTCCGCCCTCATCGTACTGGGGAAATCTCTGATGAATCGTGTCCATAGCAAGTCCGTTTTACGCCCGAGGGCATCATTCCTCTCAAAAATACAAATTTTCTTCAAATTAGACACTGTTTTGCCTTCTTTGTTTGGCCCGAGGTCCGGCAAGGTGGTAAATTTGCCGGTAAGTTTTCACATGAATTGGTAAATTTCAGGTCGGTGCTGATATTTACCACCTTGTGTTATTTGATGTTACAAGACCCATGACTATCTTTGACGCACTTTTTCGTCCTGCGAGAATAATCAAACCCAAATATTTTATGAGAAGACAAAGAATATTCATCATGCTGTCCGCTGTGTCCCTGCTGCTTGTCGGCTGCGCGAACTACGACTCGGACATCAACCGGATTGACGAGGAGCTTGACCGGATCGAGAACACACGCATCAAGTCTCTTTCAGAGCAGATTGACCGGATCAACGTCTCGCTTCCGGAACTGGAGCGGACCGACAAGGATCTCAAGGACATGATCAAATCCTTGGAAGGCACCGCCGGCGACCTTCAGAAGGCCATCGCGGAGAACGGGACGAAGATTGAGGCTGTGAACGCGGATCTCGCGAAGGCGCTGGATGAGCTCCGGAGTACTGACTCCAAGGACAAGGAGGAGGTCATGGCCGCCTTGACGGCAGCCAAGGCCGAAATTATCGCAAGACTCGACGCCATGAAGACCGAGGCGGAGAAAAAGCTGGAAGCCGTGAACGGCACGATCGCGGCGCTTCAAGAGAAGGACACCCAGCTGGAGAAAAAGATCTCAGATCTTAAGGACTACGCCGACAATGTCCTCGCCGAGGCCAAGGAGCATGCCGACAAGGGAATCGCCGGCGCCAAGGATTGGGCATTGGCAACGTTCTCCACTCTAGAGAGCCAGAAGGCTATAGAGGAGGACATCGCCTCCATAAAGGGGAGCGTTGAGGGTCTGAAGGCCTCTGTGGCCGATCTTGAGAAGAGGCTCACGGAGAAATTCTCCAAGGATCTTGAGACGGCCGTCGCAGGTCTGGATTCCAAGATTTCGGAGCAGGTGACAGCACTGACTGCGGCCTACACCAACGCCATCTCTACGGCCAAGACAGAGATCGAGACAGCCTACACAGCCGCGATCAAGTCCGCGATCGAGAATCTGGAGGCATCCTTGAAGGATTGGGTCAACGAGACGCTGACTGGCTACAGCACCGTTGCGGCCACGGAGGCCGGGATCGCTGCGCTGAAGGACGATCTCGAGGGACAATTGTCCGGCCAAAAGGCATATCTTGAGGGCCTTTTGACCTCCTTGTCGAATGACATGACGAAGAACAACGCCGAATTGAAGAAACTTGTGGACGCCAACGCCAAGGCCATAGAGGCTAACAAGAAAGCCATTGAGGAGAGTGCCAAGAAGATCACTCAACTGGAGAGCGACCTCGCCGCCGCAAAGACAGAGATCAAGACCGCCTATGAAAAGGCCATCAGCGACGCTGTCAGTGCATCCGAGGGCAAGCTGACCAAGGAAATCACAGACAGGATCGCCGAGGTGAACAAGTCGATTGATGACAAGGTGACAAAGGTTCAGAATGCCGTTGATGCCCTGACCGTCAAGGTTGCCGACCTCGAGAAGAGCGTTCAGGCCATCAGCGCCGACCTCACCGCCCTGAAGAATTCTGTGAAGGACCTGGAGGACAGGCTCAACGCCCGCATCCAGTCGATTTCCTACATCCCGACTTATGCCGACAGGGTTGAGGAAGTCTATTTTACTATTGGTGACCTCAGCTATATCAAGGATCTTACCATTCAGTTCGAAGTCATGCCTCACGACATGGCTCAGAAGATCACCGTGGATCAGGTGTCCGGTCAGGCAACTTACCCTCAGACAAGGGCCGCGAGCCTCACATCGTTTAAGGTGAAGAGTGTCTCCGGTGATGCTGACGGAATCCTTACTATTGTCATTGATCCGATAGAGTTCCTGAATAATGACCATTACAAGTATCCCACGATGAGTCCGGCCGCGATCAGGGTCGCTGTGTCCGACTCCAAGAACGGAGTGAGCGTGGCTTCTGAATATATCTCCGTCGATCCGAAGAAGTACAATAGATTCATGTCCTA
>HF986035.1:48282-69207 GCA_000431015.1 Alistipes sp. CAG:514
TTGTTATACTGTCACTGATAATGACAATAAAAAAGTTAAGACCGTGTCTTCCCGGAATTCTGAAACGGGAGAATGGACGATGAGTGTTCCGTATGGGCCAAGCTCTGGTGGGAAGGCCGGCAAGATTGACTTCAGAATGTGGTATGATTATTACATGGGTGATATTAGAGTTCTTGACAACTCCTTGGAGAAGATATCCTTCAAGTGGGCCTATCCTTATTATTTCCTTAAGGATGCCACACGTATGTTTTTCAACTGTACCAATCTGAAGGAAGCCGACTTGAGTGGTTTGGCATCCGATAATGTCACAAGCATGGACGAGATGTTTATCGGCTGTACCAAACTTGAGGTTGTCAATCTGTGGAACACGCACAAGGCTAATTTCATGGAAAATGTGACGAAAACGCAGAAGATGTTCCAAGGCTGCTCAAGCCTGAATAAGTTGACCCTCCCGAGGAAGGTCAAAACAGAAAAACTTGAGTCAATGTTTGGCATGTTCGATGGTTGCTCATCGCTGACCGCTCTTGATCTGTCAGCTTGGAATCTGAATAATGTGATAAATATGGAGTCATTGTTCAAGAATTGTTCTGGCCTGACGAGTGTTGCTTTGCCGAAAGTGACCTCGAAGAAGATTCAATATATGCAAAGAATGTTTAGCGGCTGCTCTTCTTTGACAAGCATAGACCTTTCCGGCTGGAATGTGGAGAATGTGACAGAGATGGGAGATCTGTTCTATGGCTGTTCCAACTTAAAAGATCTCGACTTGTCCGGTTGGGCTCCGAGAAGTCTGACAAAAATCTCTAGGATGTTCTTAAATTGCACAAGTCTGGAAAGCATCAACCTGTCTGGCTGGAATTTGGAGAATATGACAGAAATTCAGTATATGTTCTCCGGTTGCACCAGTTTGAAGACTGTTGATCTTTCCAATTGGAAAACTCCAAAGTTGTCTGTATTAGGCAGATTGATCAATGGGTGCGGGAATTTGACTTACGCCAATCTTTCCGGTTGGGATGTTTCTTCACTGTACCAAATTGATGTGTATCCATTTTCTGGCTGTGTGAATTTGGTGACTCTTGACCTGTCTGGATGGAATCTGGACAATACAATTGTCGATAGACGCTTATTCGAGAACTGCAATAGTCTGAAGACAGTCCGGATGGTAGGTTGTTCCCAGACAACGGTCGACAAGATTAAGAAAGTCCTGCCAAGTGGAGCCACAGTCGTGACCAAGTAGGAAAGTACAACCCATAAACTCGCTCCGGGCTGGTTCTGACGGAATCAGTCCGGATTCATTATGTGGACTTGCATTCATTTTTGTATTTTTCCTCTAAAAAAACTGTTTCTTTCTTATGGGGCGGGCGTAAAAATCGCAGATTTTTTATGTAAGTTTGTAAAATGATTCATTAGAAGAGAATGCCAATGGACATGTACCTGCTCCTGTCTTTCGCATCTGGCGTGGCCATCACCACGCTGGCTTTCATCTTGCTTCTCGTCAGGATTGAACCGGACGAGGAAAGCCGGAAGATCCGTTTCGCAAGGGCGATACTTGCCGCAAGTTATTTTCTGCTTGCTGTCCCTGACTGGCTGAACATCTACGGACTGAATGATTCCGAAGACATAGCCGCCGCCACGATCGTCTCGGCGTCCATTCAGTCCTTGCTGTTCACTTTCACGCTGATAACGATGATCCGGCCATCTCTCGTGACGATGCGAAGGATATTGATCAACGTGGCTCTCGTGGCCGTCGGTTCGCTCTGCTTTCTTGTCGTGGATTCGTTGGCTGGCTCGCCGATAGTCACATGCGTGGCGGTCGCCGCTGTCATTGCCCAGCTTATTCTTTACTCGGCGTTGTTCCAAAGATGCTACAAAAAGTTTGTCAGGCAGGTCAAAGACTATTATGATGAGGAATATGAACGGCCGCTCCGTTGGGCGAGAAACAGCTTTATCGCTGCCTTGACGGTCGGGGTGTCCGCACTGTTGTCCCTTACGGTACCGCAGCCGGTCTATAATGCCTTCATGTGCTGCTACATAGCCTTCTACGTCTGGTTCGCCAGCCGCTTCATCAACTACATCATCCGTTCTGACTACTATCTCCCTGCTGTGAAATCGTCTCCTGATGAGGCTGCCGGACTGAAATCGGATCAGGAAACGATGGTGTCGGACTCTGAATTCAACGATTCGGCGGAACTCATGAACAGGCTTAAGGCATCGTTGGATGAATATGTGGCCTTGAAGGACTACCTGAACCCTGAACGTGACAGAAACTACATCATCGAGCGTAGCGGTGTGGATCCCCGGTTCTTCCGCTGGTACTTCCAGAATGTGATGGTGCAGGACTTCCGTGTCTGGAGAGCCAACCTGAGGATCGAAGAGGCGAAGAGGATAATCATGGCAACTCCGGACGTCTCGATGAACGCTCTTGCGATGAGACTCGGCTTCGGAACGTCCCAGAATTTCTACCATCATTTCAAGAAAGTGGTCGGCCAGACCCCAACGGAGTTCATGGAAACTTGTGGGACGAATCGGCCTGAATAGTAAATCTGTTGGTAAATCACGCTTACGGGGTGGTAAATTTCATGTCTTAAAGAAATTTACCACCCTCATTGTTTTGACCTTACCGCATCGTTGAGTACTTTTGTCCAACCGGAGCTTAGTGGAATTCTTGCCGAAATATTATATACTTTCATTAGACTTCCCACTGAGTAAGCGTTAAAAAATTAGTTGGCAATCAAAGATCACCAAGTTATTTTTTAAGGATTACTGAAGAGGGATTGTATTCAATGATGATAACAGAAGAACAGATCTACATGGCGCTTTGCCTCACCTCCGTTGTGGTTTGCATGACGGACGCTGTTCTTCTGCTATGCATGCGCCGGTTCCTCCGGGAGATGGACAGGAGGCTCTACCGTCCTGAAAGGTACATCAGCGCGCGGATCGCCCTCGGAATCGCCTTCCTCATCATGGCGGTGATGACCACCGGACTCCTGTTCCGAGGTCTGGCCGGACCGACGGAAAAGTTCTTTTCCATCGGTAATCTTGTGATCAGTTCATCCCAGGCCCTGTTGTTCACGATAGCGTCTCTGGCCCTACTGAATTCCCGGCTGATAAGACGGGATGTCATACTCCTTAACTGCCTTCCGATCGCGCTGTTCGTCGTGGCCTACTTCATATTCATAGAGCATGAGCGGGTCGGACGCGGAATATGTTACTGCTTTTTCACTTTCTATGTGGTGCAGCTCCTTTTCTACACGGCGGTGTTCGCGTTCGAGCGCAGGGAATATATTCATAAACTGAAAGTCAGCTGCACGGTGGAGGAGTTCGGCCAATGCCGCAACAACGGCGTGACTTGGATATTTGTCTCCGCCCTGCTCGTGGGCATCCTCGCGTTGATCTCCTATTTCTTCACCCAGTACTGGCAGCTGTCGCTCTTTGTGTTCGTCTACACGGTGTTCTACACGGCAGTGACGGTCTATTTCCTGAAATATGCCGGGAAGAGCGCCGAGATCGAGAGCATCACGGCTGATGACAGGGATTTTTAGTACTCTTGATGTTTTTTTGCTAACTTTGCAAGGTTGTGGCCGCCGAATGTGGAGGTGGCGCGACCAGTAAAGGAACATCATCATGAGCATCTTGAAAGTGGGAATGGTGCAGCAGAGCTGTACGACGGACATCGAGGCGAACATCGCCAAACTTACAGAGAACATCCGCAAGTGTGCGGCCAGTGGAGCGGAACTTGTTGTGCTTCAGGAGCTTCATAATTCTGTCTACTTCTGCCAGACCGAGGATGCCTCGCTGTGTGACCTGGCGGAGACCATTCCGGGACCTTCCACGGAGCGTTTCGGCGCCATTGCCAGGGAACTCGGCATCGTGCTTGTCCTCTCGCTGTTTGAAAGGCGGGCTCCGGGACTTTACCACAACACGGCTGTCGTGATCGAGAAGGACGGCAGCATCGCCGGCAAGTACCGCAAGATGCATATTCCTGACGATCCTTGTTTCTACGAGAAGTTCTATTTCACGCCTGGCGATTTGGGTTTCGAGCCGATACGAACCTCGGTCGGGACTCTGGGAGTGCTGGTCTGCTGGGATCAGTGGTACCCTGAGGCAGCAAGGCTCATGGCCCTGAACGGTGCACAGTTGCTGATCTATCCTACCGCCATCGGTGGGGTCGGCACGGATTCCAAGGAGGAGCAGCAGACCCAGAGGCAGGCCTGGCAGCTTGTCCAGAGGGGGCATTCCGTCGCCAACGGCCTGCCGGTCATCACCGTGAACCGTGTGGGTCACGAGGAGGATCCTTCCGGCAGCACGATTGGACTTGATTTCTGGGGATATTCCTTCGCCACGGGGCCGCAGGGGGAGATCCTTGCGCAGTTCGGCACCGATGAGGAGGGCGTGAAGGTTGTGGACATCGACCTGGAGCGCACTGAATATGTCCGCCGTGGCTGGCCGTTCCTTCGTGACCGCCGCATAGACGCCTACGATCCGATACTTCTTCGCTACGGCAAGTAGCATTACCTTTTTTTTAGGATTGATTAATACCCTTCGAGTGGCAGGAATTGCCGGAAATGTTGCCAGAGAGTGTCGCGCGACACCCTTGTGTGGCGGTATGGTTCGTAATAGACCAAGGTTTTCTCCAAAATACCAAGAAATAGGGATGCGGCCGGGTTGTTTCTGAATATTAATTTACATATATTTGCCGACCTACGAAGTTGAGAGGCCTTTTACATTTTTCTGCAAGTCTATGAAAGGGGTGATCAACGAATTTTTATTCATCTTATTCAATGTTTATGGAATCAGGTAAATTGACGAAGAAAGCCGGCTATCGGCTTAGGACTCTGGTTCTTTCCTTGTGCGCCATAGTGGCTGTCACAGGGTTCGCGGATTCGGCACTGGCCCAGAACAATCAGGGCAAGAGCGCTTCCGGAACCTCGGGCAACCCACGGATCACCGTCAAGGGACGGATTACGGACGACCACGATGAGCCGCTCCCGGGAGCCAATGTGCTCGTCAAGGGCACATCTGTCGGAACCTCCGCCGATGCGGACGGTAATTATTCACTCACTTTTCAGAGAAGCCCCGGCAAGTCGGACATCCTGATATATTCATTCATCGGAACAGAGTCCAAGGAGTTTAATGTCAGCACCTCGACGAGACTTAACGTGCAGCTGAAGACCTCCAGCCTCGATGCTGTGGTGGTCAATGGATTTTACACCCAGACGAAGGAAACCTTCACAGGCGCGGCCACTACGATAAGCGGCGACCAGTTGGTGGCTGTGTCATCGACCAACCTGATGCAGAGTCTTGCCTCCCTTACCCCGGGCATGGTGCTGGTGGAGAACAACAGCGCGGGATCCAACCCGAACGCTGTGCCGTCCATCCTTATCCGTGGATCCAACACCTTGATTTCCAATGAGAGCGAGGAGGGTGTGAACAACCCTCTCATCGTGCTGGACGGTGTGGAGATCAGCATCCAGGAACTCTACGACCTTGACATGTTCGACATCGAGAGAATCGATGTGCTGAAGGATGCATCCGCCACCATCCTCTATGGTGAGAAGGGAGCCAACGGTGTCATCGTCGTCGAGAGAAAACGCTCGGAGGAAGGAAAACTCAGGCTCAGCTACAACTTCGTGCCGAGGTTCAGCGTGCCGGATCTCAGCTCCTTCAACCTTTGTAGTCCCGCTGAAAAACTTGAGATAGAAAGGCTTGCGGGAAAGTATGACACGGCTGACGGCTCCATGGACGAGGCCTACGACTACAAGCTTCAGCTTATCCGCAAGGGTGTCAATCCGGACTGGCTCCACGCTCCGCTGCGCGTGCCGTTCAGTCACACCCATTCCCTGGCGCTCAGCTCCAGGGGCGAGAAGCTGGAGTTTCGGGCGAACGCCAACTTCGGAGACACTTACGGAGTCATGAAGGCCGACAACAGAAGGAATCTGGGTCTTAACTTCAGCATCAACTACCACCTCCGCAACAAGCTGACCCTTTCCTACAAGAACAGCTTCTCCCTGAACAAGAGTGTTGATTCTCCGTACGGAAGCTACACCCAGTACTCCAGGATGAATCCGTACAACCCGATGACGGACGAGGACGGCAACTACATCAAGAGCTACTATTTCAATCCGCTCAGCACTTCGTCCTACAAGACGGCCAACCCTCTGTACGACGCCACGCTCTCAAGTTTCGGAAAGAGCCAGAACCAGTCGTGGACCAACTCGCTTTCAGGTAGATGGAACATCACCAAGGAACTCTATGTCACCGGTCAGGCCAATCTTGGACTTTCCTGGAGCAAGGCCGACACCTACGAGTCTCCGGATATGGCGAAATACGAGAACAGCAAGCTGGCTGACAAGGGACGCTACAGCCTCTCGACCGGTAACGGCCTGAGTACTGACGGCAAGCTTGTTGTCAACTATGGTAAGTCATTGGACACCAGGGGTTCGATGTTCAGGGTCAGCGCCGGTGGCAACATCCAGTACAGCCGCCGGCAGAATGCCTCTTTCCTTGCGAAGGGATTCATCAAGGACGAACTTTCCGACCTGTCCTTCGCGCTGACCTACCCTTCCGGACATCCGACCGGATCCGACAGGGTAGCCACCGCGGTGGGTTTCTTCGTCAACGCCAACTTCAGCCTTTGGAACAGGTATTTCGTGGACGGATCCTACAGGACTTCCGGCTCCTCGAAGTTCGGCTCCAACAACAGTTTCGCCCCGTTCTGGGCGCTGGGAGCAGGTTGGCACCTCCACAACGAGAGGTTCATCAAGGAAAACCTTCCTTGGGTCAACACCTTGACATTCAGGTACTCTCTTGGCTACACGGGAAGCGTCTCGTTTGACTACTACCAGGCCAAGACCGTCTACCAGTACGACTCCAAGTACCAGTATGTCTCCGGTATCGGAGCGTTGCCGAAGCAGATGGGCAACCCTGACCTGAAATGGCAGAGGACCCTGAACAACAACTTCGGCCTGACGGCGGCCTTCCTTGACAGCCGTTTCAACCTTTCGTTCGATTTCTATTCCAACACGACCTACGACATGCTGATGTCCGTCAATCTGCCGCCTTCTGTCGGCACGACATCAATGAACGTGAACTTCGGCCAGCTCAACAACAAAGGTCTCGACCTTTCGCTTTCCGCCCAGATCATCCGCAACAAGGACTGGTTCTGGAGCATGACGCTGACCGGCGGCCATGTCATGGACCAGATCCGCAAGATCTCCCAGGGTCTCAAGAATGACATCGACAACCCTTACGATTCCTCCAAGCCGAAGATCCTCTTCGTGGAGGGCGGATCCCAGTACGATATCTACGCGATGCGCTCGGCGGGAATCGACCCTGCCACCGGAAAGGAGATATTCATCAAGAAGAACGGTGAGTATACCTTCAAATACGACGAGAACGAGAGAGTGGCTGTCGGAAACACGAACCCTATCCTTCAGGGCTCATGGATGAACACCGTCAGGTACAAGGGTTTCTCCATCAGTCTGGCCACTTCCTACACTTTCGGCTCGGACTACTACAACTCGACCCTGAAGAACAAGGTGGAGAACATCGACCTTGACTACAACGTGGACCGCAGGGTGTTCACCGACAGGTGGAAGCAGCCTGGCGACCACACCCGTTTCCTTGGAATCGGCACATCCAGCAGTTCTTCCCAGTACTCCGAAAGATTCGTTGAGAAGCGTAACGAGCTGTACATCTCCAGCATTCAGGTGATGTACGACTTCGCTCCGAAGGCGATCACGAGGCTCGGTCTCCGCAAACTTGCGATAGGCTTCGGACTGTCTGACATAGCGCACATCTCCACCGTCAAGTTCGAGAGGGGAACCGATTATCCTTACTGCCGCGGAATCAACCTGATTTTCCGCCCGACATTCTAATAAGGAGGACAGACAATGAAAAGCAAATCAATATTCATGACAATCATAGCCGCCGCGGCGGTCCTTGCCGGCGGGTGCTCCAAATTCCTTGACGTGCATCCTAAGGGTGAGAAGATCAACATGTTCGAGACGGCGGAGGAATATGAGGACGCACTCTACGGCGTCTATAACGAGTTGACCGGCAGCAACCTGTACGGGCAGAACTTCTATCTGCTTCCGGAGGTGCTTAGCCAGAACTTCACGACGACTGACTATAAATATTCAGAACTCGCAGAAGGTGAGATGACCACCCAGGGAGCCTCGGCGACGAAGAGGGATATCTGGAAATCCGCCTATGCCGCCATCAACCACATCAACAACATCATCGAGCATGCCGAGGACGACATCGACACCTACAGGCATTCCGGCCTTTACCTCGGTGAGGCGCTGGCGTTGAGGGCGTTGACGCATTTCGAGCTTCTCAAGCTCTTCGGCCCTCCTTATTGGGCGGAGGATGCCGTGAAGAAGCAGGTCCTTCCTTACGTCACCAAATATTCCTTTGACATCAAGGATTTTGACTCGTATGACAAGGTCTACGATGCGATCCTTTCGGATCTCGGAAGGGCTGAGAAATATCTCGCCGAGGACGAGGCACTCGTTCCTGCTGAACGAAACAAGACTGCCAACTCCTTCACGGACGCGAGAATAGCGCACATGAACCTGTATGCGGTGCAGGCTTTGACCGCAAAGGTCTACTGGAGCAGGAACGACCTTGACAATGCGGAGAAATATGCCGAGAAGGTCATCTCCAGCGGAAAGTTCTCTTTCCGTCCGGTCAGCGCCTTCGTGCAGCCGGACAACGGAACCCTTGACCTTCACGAGACGATCTTCGGACTCTTTGTCAATGATGAGACAGCGATGATGAAGAAACTCTCCCTGGCCGAGACGGTCGGTGCTTCAGCCTTGAATCTGGCCACCGACTATGCCGTCCTCTATGAGAAGAATGCGGGCGCCAGCACCGACTACAGGCTTTCAGCATGGTTCGACCCGGCCATCCCGGCCTGCCGCAAGATGGTCAACAGCATATTCATCGCCGGCAACAACACCTACAACGGGAAGTCCATACTCGGCTACGATGTCATCCGTCTCCCGGAGCTGTACTACATCATCGCTGAGGCGAACATCACGAAGGATCCCGCCAAGGCCAAGGAATATTTTGACAAGGTTCTGAAATCCAGAGGCCGTGAGACTCTTGAGGAGTCCGGTGAGGCGCTTACCAAGGATCTCCTTTTCGAAGAGAGGATACGCGAGTTCTACTGTGAGGGATTCACCTGGTTCGATATGAAGATGGAGCGGAAGGACATCCTGACGGTCTCAGGCAAAGTGCTGCCCGGGGATGTCGCCGCCACCTACATGCTGACTGTCCCTGATGAAGAATGGGAATCCAGAAAGGATATTGAGATTTAAACTAAAAATGGAACAAAGATGAAAAGATTGATATATTCATTGATCGCCTGCCTTCCGTTCCTTGCCTCGTGTGACGGGACTTGGGTGATGTATGACACCGGCCAGAAGGACCACATTTATTTCCAGGACAGGATCCAGACCATCATGAAGTCTTTCGCGCTGCTGTCCACGGATGAGATTGATGTCGCCGCCAATGTCTATGTGATGGGCAACGTGTCCGATGTGGACAGGCCGTTCAAGGTGGAGAGCGTGGACACTCCCGCCGGCACGGTGCTGACTTTCGGAGGTGTGGAGTACCCTGTGATCTCCGCCAGGGAAGGTGTCGACTTTGAGGTGGAGGACTGTGTGATCCCTGCCGGAGAGGTTTCCACGACCATCAATGTGAGACTCAAGCGTCAGCCTGAGATGAAAGGCGGAAGCTATGTGAGGGTGCACCTGAGACTTGTGCCATACGGGAACTTCGAGCCGCTTCCGGCGGACACGATCAACACCACGGTCATGTCTCCGGAGTTCCAGCTCTATGTCAACGACGGCGATCCGGCCTGCCCGACATGGTGGAGGCCTGCCTCCAGCAAGCCGGCCGGCTGGGACTACGACCTTGGCAACTTCTATCCTTCCAAGTTCCGCAAGCTCCTGGAGTTCTACCATAAGACCGCCGAGACGAACCCTACCTTCTATGAGTATTGTGTCGCGCATTATGGCGAGAATCTTGACGCCGAGCCGAACGCCGACAACTTCAAGATGACAAGGTTCTGGCGCCAGACTTACATGGCGGCCTGGGCCTCCGAGGTCTTCTGTCCTCTCTTCGAGTACTATGAGCAGTACTACAAGGATCATCCGGACGACCCTAACTTCGAGCCGATGGGAACGGAGAGTGTGAACATCAACGCGCTGATTGGCTGGGGGGATCCGAGAAGCGGCAGATACGGTTTTCTTAACTAAATTATAGACAGAGCATTATGAGAAATCTAAAATACTGCGTACTCTCGCTTGCCATCCTGCTCTTCGTACTTCCGTCATGCTGGAAGATCGATGAGGGAGGCTCGTTGGAGTTGGAACCGATCGAAGTCGTCGCGGCTTCGGACACGATCAACGCCAATCTTGGAGTCGAGCTGAAATACGAAGGCCTCACTGTGAAAAGCGGCCTTGATGTGAAATTCGAGTGGACCTATGGACAGCCGGCCGACGGAAAGACGATAGCCGACCACCTCTTCAAGCCGGGAACGGTCGAGAAGTTCTCCACTTCGCCGACCATCGACTACACCTTCTCCAAGATCGGTACTTTCCTGTTGCGCCTGCGTCTTGACAACGGGGAGAGTGTGTCTTACAAGTACTTCACGCTGAATGTCAATTCCGGCTATGACGAGGGCGTCGCCATCCTGAGCAACGACAATGCCGGCAACGGCAGCCTGACCTTCGTCAAGACCCTGACATCGGAGGAGAGCGCCGCCGGGGAGCGCGAGGTGTTCCCGGACGTTTTCTCTTCCATCAATCCCGGACAGACGCTCAAGAACGGCGTGGCCCTGTTCATGTCCAACGCGACTGTCAAGAAGGTTGACTATTCAGGCATCCTCATCGCAACGAACGATGAGCGAAGCACCATGTGGCACATGGAGGCAAAGACATTCCAGCTTTTCCAGAAAGCCGGAATGGCCGGAGCTGGGTCTTCGTTCAGGGCCTTCGGCGGCGAGATCGCCAACACATCCGGCTTCGCTGCCTTCCTTTTGGGCAACAACTCCCACATCTACCGCTACGACATGCTTCTTGGAAACTACACCGACATGACCGACATCAAGCCGATGACAAGGGTCTTCGGAGGACTGTCCAGAACTATGCCGACAACCGAATCCGTCCGCACCACGATCTACTACACGGACGACACCCTGTGCATCAGGAGAAGCGCCTCCGCGGGCGTGTTCTACTACTCGCAGAAGGGCTATACTGTCGTGAATATGGCCACGATGAGGACTTCCAAGAATAACGGACTCTACATCCTTTTCAGAAACAACACCAATCCGGAGAACTATCTGATTCGCTGCACGGACGGAGTCGGTGGAACGGGAACATTCAAGAAATGGGGGGCGTCGGTGGATTTCACCACGTCGGACCTCAAGATGGACGAGAACAGCAAGTTCGTGAACACCAAGCACTCGGCTGATGTTTACTACACCTTCGGAAACGCCATCTACAGATGGTCCCTGATCAGCGCCCCGGCCACCAAGCCGACGATCACGCTTCCTGCCGGAGAGCAGATCCGTGACATCGCCACCAATTTCAAGGGACGTGGCAAAGGCAATGACGGAGAGGAGCTTCTGTACGTCGTGACCTATAATCCGGACAGGTCGGGTGACAAGAAGGGCAGCCTTTACGTCTACTCGTTCGCGGACGATTCCCTTGTGAGATCTTTCGAGGGGATCTGCGATGATCCGGTCTCCGTGCTTTACAAGTACAGGGTTAATTGATAATAAATCATAACTAAAAAAAATACTATGACAAAAAGGAGTATTATCCTGATTTTGATCGCCGCCGCGCTGTTGGTCCCATCCACAGACGTGGCAGCGTCCGTGTTTAAGAAAAAGAAGAAAAAGGCTCAGACGGAGGCTACAGCGGCTCAGAAACCGGCTCCGAAGAAGAAGCAGACCCCTTACGAGAAGCTGATGAAGGAGGTTGCCGATTCGGCCTGCGGAAAGACGTTCAATCTTTACCGCACGTCCAAGGACAAGATCTATATGGGCTTTCCAAGGAATATGATGGGACGTAGGATGCTTGTGGGCAGCACCATCACCGCCACAAGCAATCCGGCCTATCTGAACGTCGGGTATAAGTACGTGAAGCCGACATATTTCCAGATTGACCTCAAGGACAGCCTTGTGGTGCTGACTGTTCCGGGCACGAACGCCACGAGTTCCGATCCCGGGATGCAGGCCGCCATCGAGCGCAACTATATTCCTAAGGTCTTGAGAAGGATCGCCGTGCAGGCAACGAGCAAGGATAGCTCGGAGGTGGTCTTCGAGGTGACTCCGCTCATCAATTCGGTCGCTCCGAATGGAAAGAATTTCTCTCTCACGAAGGCGGCTGACGAGAAATCCACCTGGTTCAGCGATCTCAAGGCGTTCAATGACAACGCTTCCGTGAAAGTGCATTCCAATGTGGACTTCACGAAGACCTTCCTGATGCTGAAAGGCAAGGTTGGTTCCGGCTCGATGGCCTACACGGTTTCGTTTATGCTGCTTCCGGAGAACCCGATGCCGGCCCGTGTGCAGGATTCCAGGATAGGAGTGTTCCCGGTCGGCCCGGGAGAGGGCAGTGTGAAGTACAATCTCACATCCGCCGAGGATGGGTTCAAAGGCTATGTGCTGGCCTCCCGCTGGAGGCTTGAGCTCTCAGACACTACCGCTTGGCAGAAAGGTCAGAAGGTCACGGTCAAGAATCCGATTGTCTGGTACGTGGACAATTCGTTCCCTGAGGCTTGGAAGGCTCCGATCAAGGAGGGTGTCCTGGCTTGGAACAAAGCTTTCGAGGCCATCGGACTGAAGGACGTGATGCAGGTGCGTGACTTCCCTACAGCCGATGAGGATCCTCAGTTCGATCCGGACAACCTTAAATATTCCTGCATCAGGTATGTACCTGACGCCACGATGAACGCTATGGGCCCGTCTTGGGTTGATCCGGTGACGGGAGAGATCCTGAACGCGTCTGTGCTTGTCTATAACGATGTCATCAAGCTGATCAATAACTGGCGCTTCGTGCAGACGGCACAAGTGGATGAGAAGGTCCGTGCCGTGAAGATGCCGCAGGACATCATCGATGAGTCACTTGTCTATGTGATCTCTCACGAAATAGGTCACACTCTGGGACTTATGCACAATATGGGAGCCTCTTCGGCCTATCCTACCGATTCTTTGAGGAACGCCGCTTTCACCGCGAAGTATGGCACGACTCCGTCGATTATGGACTATGCCCGCTTCAACTATGTGGCTCAGCCTCAGGACAAAGGTGTTAAGCTTGTGCCGCCGTCTCTGGGGGTTTATGATGAATATGCCATCAAATGGCTGTACACCCCTGTGATCGGGGCCAAGGACATCTGGGAGGAGGCTGAGATCGCCGGTAAGATCATCGAGGCCAAGGCCGGTGATCCGCTTTACCGCTACGGAGCGCAGCAGATGGCCACCTCCGCGGCTTACGGATCCTATGATCCAAGCGCCAGGACGGAGGACTTGGGCGATGATCCGATCAAGTCTAGTGACTACGGCATCAGGAACCTGAAGTACATCCTTCCGAGGATGAACGAGTGGATAGGTGCTGATGACGAGGACTTTACCCACCGAGGCGATCTTTACACCCAGCTGACGAACCAGTACTACCGCTACATCGGCAATGTGATGGCGCAGGTCGGAGGAATATACCTGAACAACGTCAAGGACGGATTGGCTGTCAAGCCGTCAGTTCCGGTCGCCAGAAAGGTACAGAGGGCTTCCCTGAAGTGGGTGGTGGCGCAGCTGCGCTCCTCCTCATGGATCAATGAGCCGTCGGTGACTTCCCACCTGCCTCTCGCCGCCCCGCAGTCCAACAAGATCTGCGCCGCCGTGGCGAAGTCCCTCGCTTCAACGGTTCCGACGAATGTGATGCTTTCATCCGCCGTTCCAGGAGTGGCCGGACCTTACACGGTCAAGGAATATTACGACGACCTCTATGCCGAGGTGTTCGCCTCATCGATTGCCGGGCGCAGGCTCGCCTCTGAGGAGAAGACCCTCCAGAGGGAGGTGCTGACGGCTTCGTCAAAGGATGTCAAGTCAGTGCTGTCCAAGTCGTTTGCGGAGGAGACAGAGGCTGATGAACATCTTGGCGGACAGGATTGGTGCGGTTTTGAAGACTACAGCCTCGGTGAGGGACAGTCCCCTTTCCAGAAGGCCGTGAGTGTCCAGACCATCGACGAGAGTGACGGTTGCAGGATAATATTCCTCAATAAGGTAAAGGCACTGTGCCTTTCCCGCAGGTCTTCCGCTCCGTCCGAGGACAGGGCTCACTACGAGTACCTTCTCGCTCGTGTCAACGCCGCCCTCCAGAACCAGAAGTAACCTCTCCGGTCGCTGAGCCTGTCGAAGCGACCGGAAAAACACAAGCATATTCATTAGATGAAGATAAAACCAATCATAACGGTGATGGCCGTACTGGCCGTCGCGGCCTGCTCTACCCTCAAGGACGGAGAGTACAATCTGTCGGTTGTCGCCACTGGTGACGGCCACGGCTACTGGTTTGCCAAACCGATAGAAGACGGAGGGCGGGCCAGAGGCTCGCTGATGTCGCAAAGTGGATTCGTGGAAGGTGTCAGGGCGGCCAAAGGCGAGGACAATGTCATCCTTGTCGATGCCGGAGACAACTTCTCCGGCGGCGGAGCCCCATTCTACTACAACTTTGTCGACACGACATCCGCCCATCTGTACCCGAGGCTCGCCGCCTACATGGGGTATGACGCCGTGGTGGCGGGACACTCGGATTTCGAGGCCGGTCACCGTGTCTATGACCGCGTGGCCAGGGAGATGAGAAAAGCCGGCGTTCCGTTTCTGGCCGGCAACGCCGTGTCGGAAAGGACCGGCAAAGGGTATCTCCCGGCATATTCAATAATTAAGAAAGGAGGAGTCAAGGTCGCGGTTCTGGGGTACACCAACGCCGCCAACGCCTCGCTGATGGACGCCTCCTGTGTCTCCGGCCTCCGTTTCGATTCGCTTCTGCCTCTGGTCCAGGAGGATGTGGATAAGGTGCGCTCCAAGGAAAAGCCGCAAGTCGTGATTGTCGTGGCCCACACTTCGATGGGCAAGGGCGACGGGCAGAACCTTGAGCGTCAGGGTCTTGACTTGTTCAACAGTCTCAAGGGTGTCGATGTGCTTGTCACAGGTCACGACCATTCCACCAAGGTGCTGAAAACCGACAGCACCGTTCTGTTGGATTGCGGCAGGGCAGGGCAGTACGCCTGTCTTGCCGACATCAATCTGGTCGTGAGAGGCGGGAAAGTGATCAGCCGTTCGCTGTCCGGCGAGGTCGAGTCCTTCGGTTCGGAAAACTATGACACCGCCATGGAGGAAGCCTTCAAGTCCGACTACGAGAAGGTGCGGGACTTCAATACCAGCCATGTCGGCGAGGTAAAGAAAGACTTGGTGTCCAGGGAGTTCTACTATCGCCAGTGTGACTACATGAACTTCCTTCACGCCCTTGCGTTCAGCGCCTGGCCGGTAGACATCTCGCTTTCGGCGACGCTGCTCATTGACGGCATGGTTCCTGCCGGCGAGGTTCGTTACCAGGACATCCGTAAGATCTATCCTTATGACAACAAACTGGTCGTCCTGCGCCTGACCGGCGCCGAGATCCTGCGGTACCTTGAGGCGAGCTATGATGCGTGGATCAGCACGGTGCCAGGACCGGCGGAAGGCTCCCATGTGCTCAGGATCACCCAGACAAAGGACTATGCCACCGGCGGCATGAAGTGGAAGCTTGCCAAGAGTCCGGCGAACTTCGATTCCGCCGCGGGAATCCGCTACACCGTCGACGTGACCAAGCCTTACGGCTCGCGTGTGACGGTCTCCGGAATGGCCGACGGCAGCCCGTTCGAGATGGACAAGGACTATTCCGTCGCCATAACTTCCTATCGTTCAACTGGCTCCGGTGGCCTTATGAAGGCTGCCGGCCTTATGGACGCACGGTCGGTCGAGGATAGGATCATCTACCGCGGACCCGAGTTCAGGACAATCTTGTACCGTTATCTCAAGAAGAACGGCTCCATCGATCCGGCTGTGGTGGGCGATCCGAATGTCGTCGGTTCCTGGAGGTTCGTTCCTGATTTCGCGCCGGAAGCCATCAAGGCAGACGTGGAATTGATCTACGGTAAATAATGAATATCCTTGCGTCGATGAAAAAGATAATCCTGAAAGACATTGTCCTTGCGGTGGCCGCGCTGCTTGCCGCAGGGACATATTCATTTGCCCAGACACCAGCGACGTTGGACCGGCGGGCGGCGGTCGAGGCTGAATTTGGCGTCAAGGACGCAGTCCGCAAGTACGACACCCGTGCCGAGATGATGGCCGACCGCAATCTTCTTGGCGGTGAGTATTACATGTACCCGTTCGACGAAGTGAGGATCACTCCGGCTCCGAAGGGCTACAAGCCGGTCTACATCAGCCATATCGGTCGTCACGGAGCAAGATATGCCCTTGGAGACGGAGTCTATGAGGCAGTCCGTAAGGTGCTTTCCGACGCTCATACCGCCGGAAAACTGACGGAGGCCGGTGAGGATCTTTTCGTCCGTTACGAGAGGTTCTATCCGTCTGTAGCCAATAGGGGAGGGGATCTGACCAAAGAGGGGCAGAAACAGCTTCGCCTGATAGCCTCGACGATGTACAGGGAGTTCCCTGAAGTATTCAAGGGTAAGACCAGGGCTGATGTGCTTTCCACGGCTGTCCCTCGTGTGATGCTGAGTATGATGTCATTTTTGGACGAGTTGAAGGGGCTGGACGGAGACCTGACGTATTCCGTTGATGCCGGAAGGGCCTATCTTCCGGTCCTGGAGCCGGACGGAGGCCAGAATCCGTTCAGGGTTAAGACCCTGATCCCTGCCGATGCCAAGGCCTCGTCCGCGGCGATGCATGCGGATCTGATTGATTCCAAGGCCTTCTGCTCCAGATATTTCAATGACATCGACTATCTTGAATCCACGTCCGGGACGTGGAAGTTTGAGTCCGATCTCCGAACGGTGGTGGTTGGCCTGCAGTGCCTTGACGGCGAGCCGTCGGATGATTTCTCGGACATATTCACATTTGATGAACTCTTCGGCATCTGGGAGGTTCGGAATTATAATGGCTACCTCTATATGGGACGCTCGCCTTTGACAGACAATTCCGGCTGCACAAAGAACGCCGCGATTCTTGAGAACATGATAGAGGAGGCCGATAGTGACCTGGCTTCCGGCGTGATTCAGTTGAGGCTTCGTTTCTCACACGACACCGCTATTCTGCCGTTGGTCTCCTATATGCGCCTGGACAATTTCGGTGCGGTCGTTGATGATCCGAAAGAGGTGAGGAATTACTGGAGAAGTGACAAGGTTCCGATGGCCGCCAACCTCCAGCTGATCTTCTACCGCAGCAAAAGAACCCCGGAGATCCTGGTCAAAGTCCTCTACAACGGCCACGAAGCCTCCCTCCCGATCCCGCAAGTGGCCCCTTCCTTCTATTCCTGGACCGCATTCAAGGACTATTACAGGAATTGACTTCCAGTAGAGATGGACTCTATGGTTTATCTGGCTTTGGCAATGGAAAGCGCGTGCAGCGCGAAGCGACGCAAGAAGGTTCAAAAGGCTGACTTGCTCAGCCTTTTGAGCTCGCAGTCGGCCTTGATTTTGTCGATTATGGCGCAGACCACCTTGTAGGTCTTGCTGTCCTTGGTGTAGTTTGCGGGGACGGTGAAGTTGACGCGGCCTTGGTGCTGGAGGGTCTTGGCGAAGGCTTTCTTCTTCGGACTGCTCTCGTCGTAGACGGCGATGGCGTGCCCTCCGAACATCTTTACGATCTTCATGCAAGGGATGTCGGTCTCACCGTCACCGAAGTAGATCATCTGGGGGTAGGGGATTCTCTTCTTGTCCTCGGCGACACTCTCGTTGACCATCTTGTTGTCGTGGGCGCTGAATATTCCCTTGTTGATCTTGAATATGTACTGGGTCTTCGCCGTGTAGTCGACGGCGATTCCCGGCCACTCGGCCTCGCCGTCCTTGTTGTACATGTAGGAGCAGGCGAAGATGTGCTTGAACTCCTTGGCGATCGGGCTGCCCTCGATGATCTCCTTGAGGCCGGAGGAGTTGATGTAATGCTCGATCTGCACGCCGCGTGACTCGCCATATTCATTGATCATGCCGAACCATTCCCTCACGCCGTCGAAGAGTTGAATGTGTCGGCCGAACTTCCGGAAGTCGCTCCGGCGGAGCGTGATGCCGTTCTTCCTCGCCTCGTCGAACATCATTTTCATGTAGGACAGCACATTGCTAGCGTCCTGCCCGACGGCCAGCCCGTCGCTCATCCTCCAGAACTCATCCGGGGTCTTCCCGATGGCCTGAATGAATCCGAATTCCTGCATATTTCCGGGAGACAGGGTCCCGTCGAAGTCGTAAATCAGCGCTACGATTGGTCTTTTCTTCATAATTTCGCCACAAATAACCGATTTCTGCAAATATAATATTTATTCTTTGTGAAGAATCCGTTGGTTTCAGTTAATTTTGTAATAAATAATAGAGGAGATTATGGATCACTACCTGACCCGGTTGCAGAACGCGACCAGAAAATATTGGAACAAGTCCGCGCTTAACACCCTTGGCGGCGAATCCTTCACATATTCACAGATGGCCACTTTGATCGAGAAGTTCCACATCTTCTTCGACAAGGCCGGTCTTCAGAAGGGGCAGCACATCGCCCTTTGGGCCCGCAACAGCGCCCGCTGGGGCATGT
This sequence comes from Alistipes sp. CAG:514, assembly GCA_000431015.1. GTDB lineage: Bacteria > Bacteroidota > Bacteroidia > Bacteroidales > UBA932 > Cryptobacteroides. The sequence goes on from HF986035.1 coordinate 67,088, forward strand.
CCTATCTGGCTGTGAACACCTACGAGGCCGTCATCGTGCCGATACTGGCGGATTTCACTCCGGAAAGCGTGGAGAGCCTCGTTAACCATTCGGACAGCATGGCATTGCTGACCAACGCAGACAAATGGGCTAAGCTTGACATCGCTAAGATGCCTGAGGTCAAGGTTGTTATGGATGTGGACAACCTGAAGATACTCTATTGCCGCAAGCCTGAGATCGAGGCGCTCTGGAACAACATCGACAATCTCCTCGCCGAGAAGTACCCTGACGGTTTCGGCCCGGAGGATGTCGTCTACCCGACTGACAACATGGACGATCTGGCGGTCATCAACTACACGTCCGGCTCGACCGGCAACCCGAAGGGCGTGATGCTGACCTACAGGAATTTCAGCGCCACGATCGAGTACAGCCAGGTTCACCGTCCGACCTCTGACAAGAACAGGATGATCTCCATGCTCCCGATGGCCCACATGTACGGCCTCGTGACCGAGTTCATCTACCCGCTCTGCAACGGCACGTCTATCTACTGGCTTGGAAAGACCCCTACGCCAAGCACACTGATGAAAGCCTTCCAGGAGGTCAGGCCTTACCAGCTCATCACCGTGCCGCTTGTGATGGAGAAGATCTTCAAGTCCAAGGTGAAGCCTGTGCTGGACAAGCCGATGATTAAGATCCTTACCAGGATTCCCGGGATCAACACAATCATATTCAAGAAGATACATGACGGCCTGATCAATGCTTTCGGTGGTGAGGTAGGGGAGTTCATCCTTGGCGGCGCGCCGGTGAACCCTGAGATCGAGAAGTGGTTCAAGAAGATCAAGCTTCCTTACACCGTGGGCTACGGCATGACCGAGGCGACGCCGCTGCTGGCCTATGCCGGTAGTTCTGAATATGTCGCCGGCTCCTGCGGAAAACCTGTCGACTGCGCCACCGTGAGGATTGACTCCGATGATCCGCGGCACATAGTCGGCGAGATCCAGGCCAAGGGTGACAACATCTGCCTTGGCTATTACAAGAATCCTGAAGCTTCCGCCGACGCATTCACCGAGGACGGTTTCCTCCGCACCGGTGACCTTGGTCTGTTCGACGCCGACGGCAACCTCTACATCAAGGGACGCAGCAAGTCGATGATCCTTTCGGCCAACGGCCAGAACATCTATCCGGAGGAGGTTGAGGCCGTGGTTAACAACCAGCCTTATGTGCAGGAGTCCGTCGTGGTGGACCGCGCGTCCAAGCTCGTGGCGCTCGTCTATCTCGACCAGGAGGCTCTCCGCAAGGATGGCCTTGACCAGGAGGAGGTTTCCGACCTTCCTGAGAGGATCCGCATCAATTCCGACAGACAGCTTCCGAACTACAGCCAGATCGCCAAGGTAGAGATTGTGGACCAGCCGTTCGAGAAGACTCCTAAGATGAGCATCAAGCGCTTCCTCTACAAGTAGTCGTCCACAGGACGAAGTCAGAGAGTGACCGTGGCTTGCGGGAATATGTCCGCGAGGCCACGGTTTTCGCATATTCTTGAGCCTGAGGAGATTCTTCCCCGCCTGTTTACCGGAAGTATGATTCCGGCTTCACTTTTTTCTCCGTCGCGCCTTACAATGTGAGGATTTTCCGAAATTATTCTTACATTTGTGACGTTTTAGACCGTTGTGTCAGTTTTTTGTGGATTATCGCGCCAATTAATTTTAGTGATCTATATTATGAAAAAATTAGTCCTTTTCGCGCTTGGTGCGCTGTTGCTGGTTTCATGCAGTACAACGAAGAATGTCGCATCAAATGCGACAGGTGCCGTTGACCAGTACCGTTATGACATTGAGTATGTGAAGAATGCCGGTGACGGAATGTCCAATGTCAAAGTCTGGAGCTATGGCAAGTCTGTGAAAGTCGCAGAGGAAAGATGTAAGGCAAACGCCGTCCACGGTGTGATTTTCAAAGGTTATACCGGTCAGGGAGCGGCACAGCCTGCCTTGGTCAAGAATGCTTCGGGCTATTCCGACAACAAGGATTTCTTCGATAACTTCTTCAACAGCGGAGACTATCTCCGGTACGTGTCTTCAGTCGTGAACGGCTCGACCGAATCCAGGAAGATCAAGAGGTTCAGGGGTAAAAGTATGTGTTTAGGC
>HF986036.1 GCA_000431015.1 Alistipes sp. CAG:514
GCCCGCTGGACCGCCGCCGACCCGCTGTCCGAGAAGTACTACGGCATCAGTCCGTATGTCTATTGCCTCGGGAATCCAATTGTAAATATAGATGTTAAAGGCGATTCTGTCAGGGTGTACATTGAAACTGTAGGGTTAGGACATACTTGGATAAGTGCAGGTGAGGGCGATGAAATGGTGGTATATACTTATGGAAGATATGACCATACATATAAAGGAAATGTATTATCAGATGGTCCTGGTGTACTTGTTCGTTTATCGGGAGATAAGGCCAAAGAATTCAATGACTACAAGCAATCAGAAGGGAAGATGTCTATTTTTACTTTGACGGATGTAAAGGATAATGACATAATGAATATTGCAAATGAGTTGTTTGATAGTTCCGGGCAACTTCCTAGTGAAAGGAGTAAACGATATGCGAATGATACAGATGCGCATATCATTGACGAATATAGTCTGCTTAATAACAATTGTACGACATTTGTATCGGATTTGATTAAAATGAGTGGTTCGAAAGTACTCAACTACCAGCGCGTGATATATGCAAGTCCAATTGGGAGTCCGATAACCATACCATCTACACATAGGTTTGTAAACCCGCGTTCAATGAAATCGTATCTAAGTAACAAATTGAGGAAATAGCTATGAGAAAATGGATTAAAATCATATGGCTAATAATATCAGTAATAGCGTTTATATTGGTGATATTAATGATAATAAATACTTTGGTAAGTTATAAATATGAGATATCAGAAAGAATGATTCTGGGAAATATGATGCGTGGTTTTGATTCTGTACCTATAGAGGTCGCTACAGGGTATCTGAATGGTACACTTCTTGTTTTAAAAGGTTTTGTACTATACATAGGGATCAATATCTTATTTATTACCATCACATTATTTGTCAAAAACGATAGGAAATAATAATGTTTTACGATAAGTGGCAGCCGGAACTAATTGATTATATGACTAATGCTAGAAATGGCCATAAATATGACTTTAAAGTCAGCAATGGGGAGTCTACGTCTATCCTCGGATCCAAACCAGATCCTTATCGTGGTATGCCGATAGGCAAAGGCTCTGATGAGAAAAACATATACGCTTCTGCAAGAGATATCGGTAATATTGCCGCTGGCTATGTCGCCGGGGCTAATGGAATAGGATGGATATCCGCAAGAACTGCTTTTGATGGCTATCAAATACTGTCCAATATACTCAGTTCAAGTATTTCTGACATCATAAAGACAGGTTTTCGAAGAGAAAGCCTCTCGACAAGGGTTCCTGAATATTATGGATGGACAAGAGGGTATCTTAATTATAACTCTAAACGCAGGATTCACTGGTATTTATATGACAAATAGCGTG
>HF986037.1 GCA_000431015.1 Alistipes sp. CAG:514
GTTGCTTAGTCTCGTGAGCAGGAAGGGGCGCTTTGCTCACGAGAGGCCGCTGTGGCCTGGCCTCGTGAGCAGGAAGGGGTGTTTTGCTCACGAGAGGGGTTGTTTAAGGCCGTTTCGGCAGTTACGGAGACCGAAGGGTGGGCTGGCAAGCGGAAGGACATGAACAGCGACCTGGCAGACCGGCTCGCCGACCGGGCTGAGGGCGGATTTTAGGACGGGCCAGTTGAAGTTGTTGTGCAAATAAAGATAATTTACTAAATTTGCACTCAAGCAGGTGATTTAAGCCTTGAGGAAATGCTTGAAGGTATAAAGACAGATATCGAAAAGTTGATCGCGCTGTATGAGGCGGAGAGATCGGAGCGTGTACGGCTCCAGTCTGAGCTTCAGCGGTGCAAGGCAGAGAATGAGTCCTGCGGGAAGCGGATTGAAGACTTGGAACAACAGGTTAACAACCTTCATCTGTCCGAAGCGTTCGGAGTGGCCGGTGACGGCTCCGCCGCAAAAGAGAAGATTGAGAAATTGATCAAGGAGATCGACAAGTGCATCTCCTTGCTTGAGAATTAGAAATGGGGCAGAACATAAAGATAAAGATCGCGGGTGTCGAGTATCCATTGGTCGCTTCCTCTCCGGAGATGGAGAGGATGATGAGGCTGGCGGCTGATGCCATCAACCAGAAGTTGACGGCATACGATGCGAAATACCCGAACAAGACCCTTTCTGACAAACTTTCTTTTGTCGCACTCAACGAGGCGGTGGGCAGATTGGCCTACCAGAAGAGACTTGCCGACGCGGACGCCGAGGCGAAGAGACTTCAGGAGGATGTCGAGTCCTACATAAGAAATATTGAAAAAGACGGCCGTTAGTCCCACGTGCTCAAATCAACAAGTTCTACGGAACCGAGTTTACTCGAGCCGGCAATGACGGGCCAAGGTTACCTTCGGGGATCATGTCTATGGCGTGACGATGGATTTCTGAACCGGTTCGGATCTCAAATCTTATTCATTTAAGGTTTCTGACAAGTGACTAACGGCTTTTTTTAATATTCTGACGATCGGTCTGTTTCCTTTGTGGAACGGTCGGTCGTTTTTTACGTTACCTCCTTCCAAGACATTGGGTGTCGTGTCGGACTCTGAAAGGTCGTCACCATCGCCATGTGATTGAATACTTTAATATTAATGATATTATGTTACAGTTTTTTATAGGAGTCCTGATCGGCGCGGTAATCGCGCTGGCGGCTTACATAATCATTCAGAAAATAGTTCTGAAGGGACAGAAGAACGAGATCATCGCCAAGGCTGAGATAGAGGCCGAGGGGATCAAGAAGGACAAGATCCATCAGGCGAAGGAGAAGTTCCTCCAGCTTAAGAGCGAGCATGAGCAGTACATCAACGAGAAGAACAGTCAGCTCAAGGATGCGGAAAACCGCATCAAGCAGAAGGAAAACTCTCTGAATCAACAGAATTCGGAGCTTCAGAAGAAATTGCGTGACACAGAGAGCGCGAAGTCAAGCTTCCAGGCGCAGCAGGAGGTTCTTGCGAGAAAGACTGAGGAATATGAGAGATTGAGCGCGCAGGCCAACAAGCAGCTGGAGACAATCGCGGGGATGAGCGCCCAGGATGCCAAGAACATCCTCATGGAGAACATGAAGGCAGAGGCAAGGACAGAGGCGCAGGCCTACATCAACGACACGATGGACGAGGCTCGTCTCAACGCTTCCAAGGAGGCCAAGAGAATCGTGATTAACACCATCCAGAGGACTGCCACCGAGACCGCCATCGAGAATGCCGTGACGACATTCCCTATTGAGAATGACGAGATCAAGGGACGTATCATCGGACGTGAGGGACGTAACATCAGGGCTCTTGAGGCCGCGACCGGAGTGGAGATTGTCGTTGACGACACGCCGGACGCTATCCTTCTCTCGGCTTTCGATCCTGTCCGCAGGGAAGTGGCGAGACTCGCTCTGCATCAGCTTGTCGTGGATGGACGAATCCATCCGGCACGCATCGAGGAAGTGGTTGCCAAGGTTCAGAAACAGCTTGAGGATGAGATTCTTGAGACTGGCAAGAGAACCTGCATCGACCTTGGAATTCATGGCCTGAACATCGAGCTTGTCAAGATGATCGGCCGAATGAAGTATCGTTCATCCTATGGTCAGAACCTGCTGCAGCACTCACGTGAGGTGGCCAACATCTGCGCCATCATGGCCGCGGAGTTGGGACTTAATCCAAAGATCGCCAAGAGGGCTGGTCTCCTGCACGACATCGGTAAGGTTTCCGAGGAGGAGCCGGAACTTCCTCACGCCATTCTGGGTATGAAGCTTGCCGAACAGTACAAGGAGAAGCCGGAGATCTGCAACGCCATCGGCGCGCACCACGAGGAGATCGAGATGACATCCATCATCTCTCCTATCGTGATGATCGGCGACGCTATCTCTGGAGCCCGTCCGGGAGCCCGTCGTGAGGTGATCGAGTCCTACATCAAGAGGCTCAAGGGGATGGAGGATCTTGCCGCCGCCTATCCGGGCGTTACCAAGAGCTATGCCATCCAGGCAGGACGCGAACTGCGCGTGATCGTCGGAGCCGAGGAGGTCAGCGATGACCAGGCCGGAAGACTCTCCGCCGACATCGCCCAGAAGATCCAGGAGGAGATGACCTACCCTGGACAGGTCAAGATCACTGTGATCAGGGAGACCCGTTCGGTGGCCTACGCAAAATAATTTAGGAACATAACGGCGAATCGAATAATCTATAACGGCAAATGTATTGACGCTATGACACATACTTTCAAAAAAGCTGTGGCGTTTGTGGCTGCGCTCCTGGTTGGGAGCGTAGCCACCTTTGCGCAGGCACCCGAGGCAACAGCCAAATGGTCGGTTTCCAGCAAGCATATCAAGGACAATGTCTTCGAGCTGACTTTCAAGGCTAACATCGTGGACGGATGGCACATCTACACCGTGGACCATCCTTACAATCCGACTGTCATCGAGTTTGCCCCGAACAATGGCTACTCGTTGGACGGGAAACTCGCGCAGGTCACCAAACCGACTGATTTACAGGATGAAAAGGTTTTCTTCGATTCTGTAAAGCTCACGCAGTTGGTTAAACTGACCGGCAGCGAGGCCACAGTCTCCGGAGAGGTCTCTTGGAGCGGATGTAACGATAAGTTCTGCGCGGCCCCCGAGGCTTGGGAGTTCTCTGTCCCTCTCGTGGCGGTGGCACCTGTGAAGACCGGCGTGGCGGAGACGGCGCGCAAAGAGTCCTCGGAAGGCACTGTCGCTGTCTCACCGGACAATGACTCCAAGGTGGCGGACGGTGTGACCGTTGACTCAAAGACCGGCGATGAGGCTTCCTCATCAATCGCTGTTGTGGCTGATTCCAATAGCGGAACCGGTTCTGACATCTCGGCAAAAACCAATGATGTGGCGGAATCCGCAGACGGGACAATCTCAGCCGGCGAGGCTAAAAGTGAAGGCTCCCTTTGGGCGCTTATCATCGAGGCGATCCTCTGGGGATTCGCCATGCTCTTGACACCGTGTGTGTTCCCGATGGTGCCGATGACGGTCTCGTTCTTCATGAAGCAGTCCACAACCGCGGCGGAAGGACGGTTCAAGGCCTTTGTCTACGGTCTTTTCATCGTGCTTCTCTACACCGTTCCCATCAGCGTCATAATCGGCCTGACATGGCTGATCGGAGGCAACGCTGTCACGGCTGACATATTCAATTGGCTTGCGACCCACTGGCTGCCGAATCTGATCTTCTTCATCGTGTTCATGGTCTTCGCCGCCTCATTCTTCGGGGCGTTCGAGATCGAGCTGCCGTCCAGCCTCGCCAACAAGAGCGACGCCAAGTCAAGCGGCAAGGGACTCGGCGGCATATTCTTTATGGCTCTTACCCTCGTGCTGGTGTCATTCTCCTGCACGGGACCGATTGTCGGCACCGTGCTGATCAAGTCCACTCAGGGTGAGTTCTGGACTCCTATGGTCACGATGCTGGCCTTTTCCGTGGCCTTCGCCCTGCCGTTCACCGTTCTCGCGATGTTCCCGTCGCTCCTTAAGAAGATGAAGGGCAAATCCGGCTCGTGGCTCAACAGCGTGAAGGTTGTGCTCGGCTTCATCGAGGTTGCCCTTGGCTTCAAGTTCCTCAGCGTCGCCGACCAGACCTACCACTGGGGTCTACTGGACAGGGAGGTTTATTTAGGAATATGGATTGTCACGTTCTCGATGCTCGGTTTCTACCTTCTGGGCAAGCTTCGTTTCAAGAATGACGATCCGGTCGAGCATGTCTCCGTGCCGAGGCTCGGTCTGGCGATCGCGGTGTTCACATTCGTCGCCTACATGATTCCGGGTATGTGGGGCGCTCCGCTGAAGGCTTTGTCCGGCTATCTTCCGCCGATGGAGACTCAGGATTTCGTGGTTTGGAACTATGCGGACTCGCCGTCAGGGCAGGCCGCCCGGTCAGGATCCACTGCAACTGTAGCCGCCGAAAAGACCGGTGCCGTAGGTGATGCCGCGTCGAACGCCATCTCCGCCTACGGGCAGAAATACGATCTGAAGATGCCTCTCGGCCTGAGCGGCTACTTCACTCTTGAGGAGGGTCTTGCCGCCGCCAAGGCGCAGAACAAGCCGCTGTTCGTCGACATCACCGGCCACGGGTGCGTCAACTGCCGTGAGATGGAGCAGCGCGTCTGGAGCGACCCGAGGGTGTTGAATATTCTTAGAAATGAATATGTCCTTGTCGCCCTTTACGTTGACGACAAGACCAAACTCGACGAACAGGACTGGCTGACGACAGCCGACGGCAAGGTTCTCAAGCAGATAGGCCGCGCCAACTCTTACATAGCGCGCACCCGTTTCGGTGTCAATGCCCAGCCGAACTACGCGCTTCTTGATCCGGACGGCAACCCTCTTTCGCCCGTCCGTGGCTACGATCTCTCCGTGGAAGGCTTCATAGACTTCCTGAACTCCGGCCTGCGGAAATAGCCGCGCAAAGTAACCAAATATTAAAGATAAAGTCCCGGTGCAGAATACTGCACCGGGACTTTATCTTTTTACCGCCTCAATTATTATCTCTTGGACGTCACATCAACCTCGTACTTCTCCACGGCAGGGATGAAGTCCTCGCCTACAGGAACGCCGTTCTTGAGGTTGAAGTAGTCGTAGACCGCTCCGAACGGAAGTGACTTGGCCTCCTCAAGGAGGGCGAGACGCTGGAAGTACTTGCCGTCGGCCTCGTACTTGCGGAGAGCCTCAAGAGGCTCAAGGAAGGCCTGAAGCATGCATTTCTGGGTCGCGCGGGTGCCGACGATGTAGGCACCGATGCGGTTGATCGATGCGTCGAAGTAGTCAAGGCCGATGTGAGTGCGGCCAAGAGCGTCGGCGCGTACAACCTCCTTGAACAGGTCGAGGGTCTGGTCGTTCATCGTGACAACGTGGTCGGAGTCCCAACGTACCGGACGGCTGGTGTGGAGCATCAGCTCAGGAACGTAGAGGAGAAGCGAGGCGACCATGTCGCTGATGTTCTCGGTCTGCTCGTAGTGTCCGGTGTCAAGGGTGTACATGAGTTTGCGGGTAGAGCAATAGCCGGTCACGAAGTCGTGTGAGCCGACGGTGTAGCTCTCAAGACCGATGCCGAAAAGCTTGGCCTCAAGGCAAGTCTTCATGCCAGGGAGTTTCTCGGCGAGGATCTCATCGAGAGACTGAGCCATTATCTCACGGTAGCGGAGACGGTTGACAGTCTGATCCTTAGAGCCGTCATGAACCCAGATGTTCATGATACATGGGTCATCCTGGAACTTACCCATGGCGTCGGCTACCCTGCGGCAGCGCTTTGTGTGCTCGATCCAGAAGTCGCGGATTGACTTGTCCGGATTGGCGAGTGAAAGATCGCCGCTCTTAGGATGAGAGAAGGAGGTGGAGTTGAAGTCCAGCTTCATCCCGTTCTCCTTGCCCCATTCCATCCAGCTCTGGAAGTGAGCTGGCTCTACCTCGTCACGATCAACGTGCTTTCCTTGGAAATCACCGTAAATCTCGTGCAGGTTGAGACGCTGTGTTCCGGCGAGGAGGCTCTTCACGAACTTGATGTCGGCGCGGAGCTCGTCGATGTTGCGGGCGCGTCCCGGATAGTTGCCGGTCGCCTGGATACCACCGGTGAGGGCGGTGTCGTTCTCAAAACCCATGACATCATCAGCCTGCCAGCACTGGAGGGAGATAGGTGTCTTCTCAAGGAGTTCGATTGCCTTGTCCGTGTCTACGCCGATGGCGGCGTAACGCTCTTTGGCCATTTCGTAGGCCTTAGTTATCAGATTCTCGTTCATTTGTGTTGTGTTTTTTAAAACTTTCAATTAATTGACCGGCCAGGCCGAGGCAGACGTGCTGAAAACGCTGTCTATCCTCTTGGCTCGTAGGTGGTTGTCAGGATCGAGTTGCCGATGATGCGGCGCATGTCCCATCTGTCGTTGACCAGCCCGGCCACCTTGGCCTGCATCATAATGTTGCCGATCGCCGTGCCCTCGACCGGACCGGCGATCACCGGTATGCCCAGTGTGTCGGCGGTCAGCTGGCTCACGAGCTTGTTGGCGGAGCCTCCGCCGATGACATGCAGTTTCTCGATCTTGAACGAAGCGAAGTTCTGAAGCATCTCGATCACATCCTTGTACTTTCTGGTGAGGCTGTGATAGATGCAGCTGATCATCTCGCCGTCGTTCTCCGGAACCCTCTGACCGGACTCCTTAAGGGCGGCCTTGATCTCGGCGTCCATGTCCTTAGGAGCGGCGAAGCGAGGATCGTCCGGATCAATCGTTGACGGGAAGTCGATGGCCTTGAGCCCCATCGCTTCGATCTCAGCGTAGGTGTACTTGCGGCCTTCCTTTTCCCAGGTCTTGCGGCTTTGTTCAAGAAGCCACATTCCGGTGATGTTCTTCAGGAATCGGGTCGTGCCTTCTATACCGCCCTCGTTCGTGAGGTTATATTCATAAGACTTCTGGTCGATGATCGGTTCCCTGGACTCGATGCCCATAAGGCTCCAGGTGCCGCTGCTTAGGTAGGCGAAATTCTCGTCCGCGGCAGGAACGGCGGCAATCGCTGACGCGGTGTCGTGTCCTGCTACGGCGATCACAGGGATCGCCTCCATGCCGGTCTCCTCGCAGATCTCCTTCTTGAGAACTCCGACCTTCGCTCCCGGCTGGGTGATGTCAAGCAGGATAGACGGGTCGATTCCAAGCCGCGTCAGCAGATCTTTCTGGAAATCCCGTGTCAGCGGATTGATGAGGCCGGAGGTGGAAGCGTCGGTATATTCACAGACCATCCTGCCGGTCAGCATGTAGGCAAGCAGGTCAGGCATGAACAGGATCTTGTCTGTCTCCGGAAGTCTGGAGTCGGCCTCCTTGCTCTGCGCATAGAGTTGGAAGATCGTGTTGAAATTCATGATCTGAACTCCGGTGATGGCATAGAGTTCCTCCCGAGGGATGATCTCAAAGACTTTCTCAGGGATGCCTTCTGTGTAAGGATCCCTGTAGGCCCTTGGCATTCCGATGATCTTACCGTCTTTCCCGACGTGGCCGAAATCCACGCCCCAGGTGTCGATGCCGATGGACGCGATCTTCACGCCCATGCCGGCGACTTTCTTAAGCGCGGCGATGAAGTGACCGAAAAGGGACTGGATGTCCCAGTAGTACCTGCCGTCAACCTCTTTGACGGCGTTTGGAAACCTGTAGATTTCCTCTGAGGAGAACTTATCGTTTTCGACAGTTCCTATGATGGCTCTGCCGCTCGTCGCACCGAGATCAAATGCTAGAAAATTCATAAATTACGTGGCATTAATTTTTGTTCACAAATTTTGTTTTTTTTTATTGTTTAGGTGCTGAACTTTCTGATATTAGTACTTAAAAATTTGATTGGAAAGATTTTTTAGCTATATTTGTGACGCACAACAAGTAACACATTGTTTAAAAACTATGGCTTCAGTTCATCTTAAATATTTGGCGGTCAACCCTGTTGACTTGAAGTGGGGAACGGCTGTGAATTCCGTCGGTTTCCAGGAAATCGTGCCGGGAATGGACTATCCGCCCACTAATCATCCTTCCCGCTATGTCTTTTCGGTTTCGAGCGGCAGGATTCTTCAGGAGTATCAGCTGATCTACATCACGGAGGGGAAAGGCAGGTTCTGCTGCGAGTCTCTGGGGCGGTCGAAACTCATTCCTGTGAACAGCGGCATGATGTTCCTTCTTTTCCCTGGTGAGTGGCATTGCTACTACCCGGAGAAATCCACCGGATGGAAAGAGTACTGGATCGGATTCAGCGGTGAGTTCATCGACAATCTCGTCAGTCGTGGATTCTTCTCGAAGGAGGCTCCTCTCTTTAAGGTGAACATCCATGAGGACATCGTCGGCCTCTATTCCTCGGCCATCGAGGCGGCTGTGAACCAGGAGTCTGGCTTCCAGCAGGTTCTGGCCGGGATCGTGGGCCGGCTTATTAGTCTGGCGTATTTCTATGACAGGAACTCTCAGTTCCAGGAGTCCGACGCGGCGGTCAAGATCAGTCAGGCTAAGGTGATCATCAGAGATCAGTACATGACGGTCTCCCCCGAGGAGGTGGCGGCGAAGCTTTGCCTGAGCTATTCCTCGTTCAGAAAGACTTTCAAGGAATATACAGGGTTCTCTCCGGCCCGTTTCATCAATGAGGTGCGGATGAGTAAGGCTAAGGAGCTTCTGACCAACACGGCGATGAGCATCAAGGAGATAGCCTACAATGTCGGCTACAACAATCATGACTATTTCTTCACAGCGTTCCGTCACATGACCGGACAGACCCCGGCGGAGTACCGTAACGCGACCCAGGCGACCAAGTTGTTGTAGTTCCAACCCGGCCTCCGGGTCGCTTTGCGGATCAGTCTTCCTCCACAATGACCACAGGACCGAGCAGTCCGGAAGGGAGCAGTTTGTCACCTGCCTTGTAGAAGCGCCGTATGGCGGTCACAGGGTGTGTCTCGTCACTCTGGACATCTCCGATCATCCTGTTCCTCCAAAGGTTCGTGACCTTGATCTCCAGATGGTTCTCACCTTCCTTGAGCAGGTGCCTGATGTCACCGGTCCTGAACGGCGCCTTCCACAGAACACCGGCCTCCGAGCCGTTGACAGTCACCTCGGCGATGTTCTTCACGGTTCCGAGATCCATGAATATTTTTCCGTCACCGGCGAGTGCCTTGCTGTCAAGCTCCAGCGTCGTGCTGTAGACCGCCGTTCCTGAGAAGTACTTGACGACCGGGTTGTCTTCCTCTGTCCACGACCTAAGCTCGCCGAAGACCTTGTCCGCTGTTCCTCCGTTCTTTTGCTCGAAATGAACGTTCCAGGAGGATCCGACAGTCTGAAGTACGCTCAGTTGCTGTTCCGAACTCTTCTGTACCGCTGTTTTGGCGAATGGAAGACAGTCGATCCTGATGGTGTCCGCAAGGTTGAAAGCGCTGCTTTGGGTTTTGATGATAATCTCTCTGACAGAGACCATCGGCGTGTCCGTGAACACGATGAACCTGGCGTCGGTGGACAGCATAGGTGTGGAGACGATGAACCTGCCGTCTTTTTGTGTGACAGGAATGTCGGCCACCTCGCCGTTCTCAGGATTGAGTAAGGCGGCGTACCTTCCTCCATCCTTGAAGCTGAGATCCACGTCCTTGTCCTCGCCGGAGAAGTTCCTTACCCAGTAGACCTGCGTGTTGCCGGGCAGGTTTCTGTGGACATATTTAAAGTCCCCGTAGCTGTCCTTGGCGTTCGCAGGTGCCTCCACTTGCTCGAACGCAGCAGGGACGATCTGTGGCAGAGACTTTTGTGCGGTGGTCGCGGTCGCAATGAAGTCTGGCCTCATGCCGCTTCTGGAGAGGCATTCCTCCAGGCTGCATGTGAACACGTTCTTCCTCCTCGAATGCCACACGTTGTCCACCAGGGATGCGAATGAGCGGTCGTCGGCTTTCATGCCGGCGCATCTTTTAGGCTCTTTCCCGCAGATGATCACACCGGCGTCGGCGAACGCCTTGATCCTCTTGAGTATCTCAAGCGACATAAAGTCCTGGTCTCTTCCTATCCACAGCACCTTGTAGCTTGCTCCGGATGGGGCGACGAGCCTGCCGTCCTTGGCGTGGACTCCGGACTTGATCACTGTCGGATTGGCGAAATCGTAGTTGAAGCCGTCCGGGACATCCGGAAGGGTGCTGAAAGTGTCCCCTCCATAGATGGCGGTGACATTGATGTCCTCGCCGTAGTAGAGCAGGATGTCAGCGACTGAATGACCTTGCTGAAGCATCGCGCTGGAGCGGGCCAGATAGTTGGTGAGTGTCCAGGCATATTCCCCCCAGGTCTCGTTCCTGTGGAGCCATTGCCCGTAACGGAACAGTTGCATACCTGGAAGGTACTTGTCGTTCGGCTGCGAGGCGGACTCGTGCACCACAAATCTGTTGACACCTGCACTCAGCCCGACATCCGCTATGTATTTCATGTTCTCCGGGCAGTAGGTGTACGCCCTTCCGTGGTCTCCGTCCACCGAGAACGACTCCGCGGCGACTATCGGCTGACCGTAGATGTGCGACACCGAGGCTGACTCCCGGATGTCGCAGACCGCCGCCGGGGCTGCGGAACCGTTAGGCGTGTTCTCCATCCAGAAGGCCGCCATCGGAATGGTCGCCTTGATCTTCGGATCCATGCCGTCTCCTGTGTAGGCGCGGCTGCCCTCATGGGTTTCGGTGTAGCGCCCGTCAAGCTCATATTCCTTTACGATGTCGTTGATCCTGTCGTAGTTCTCGCAGAACAGCTCGCCGAGGGTCTTTCTCCAGTCCCACAGAAACCGTTCGCTCATCTGCGAGCTGCCGATGATTTCACCGGTAAGCACCGGAAGCCACGGCACAAGGTTGTAGCCTCGCCTTTTCTTGAACTCTTCTGCGAGTCTCGGGGTCCAGGTGAAGGAACCGGCCTCGTAGCTGTCCACCAGCAGATAGCGTATGCCTTTCTTTCCCAGCATCCCGTCAGCCGCGTTCTTGTAGAGGTCCACATAGGTGTGGAAGTACCTCATCCAAGCGTCGGGATCCAGTTTGTCAACCTCCAGGCCGGTAGCTTCCGGCGATGCTGGATGGTTGATCTTGCCTGTGATCGACCAGCCGAAGCGGTAGATCCTCCAGCGTCCGGCGGGAAGGGTGCATTCCAGCCTGCCGTCGGGGGTCATCTTGCCGGTAAGGTTAACGACATCTGATGTCCTGATGGCGTCACTTGAATATGCGGTGCCGTATTTCCAGAAATCATGGACTATTCCGAAGCCTCCGACCTCTTGGCTGTGATTGATCTTCGATACGGTGAACAGATCCAGCGAGACTAGCTGCCGGCCTGTCACCCTGAAGAACCGTGCGCAGGTCTGCGGGATGTTCTTTGTCAGGTATGGAAGCACGCTTGGCTCGATGTCGCAGACTTTCCTCCATTGCCGGCCATCGTCGCTGCTTTCGAGGACGCTTCCGGGCGCCGGATCTCCGATCTTCGGCCTGGCTCCCATCGCCATGCTCTGGAGTGTCAGGGCCTTGATCGTCTGTGGCTGTCTGAACTCCACCGTGATGCAGGAGTCGCTTTCCTCGACTCTTTCGGTGAGCGCCCTCATCGCCTTGTCAGATGCCGGCAGCCTGACGGCGATGACGTACAGATCCTTGCCGTACGGCTTGACCTCTATCCGGTCATTGCCCACGTGGTAGTCCTGGTAAGGTCCCACAACGTTGTAAAGATCAGGTAGTTTGGTCGAGACTTTCCCGCCCCGCACGTCAACGTGCCTCCATTCGAGCTTTTTTATGGCGTCTTCCGGCTTCACCCATTTGCCGCCTGTCGAGCTCCATCCCGGGGCGCTGGCGATCGTGACATCCATGTCCAAGGAGTCTGCCATGTGCAGAGCGAAACGGAAAGCTTCCTTCCATCCGTCGGAGAGGTATGGGAGTTTGACCTTGGCGGCTCTCGGCATGTTGATTCCTCCGGCGTCGAACTGGTGGAAGCCGCCTATGCCGGATCTCTTCATCCATTCGATGTCTTTCCTGATTCCTTCCTTTGAGACGTTGCCGTCCATCCAGTGCCACCATACCTGTGGTCTGGCTTCTTTAGGCGGGTCCATGAAGATCCTTGCAAGCACGGATGTGTCGATTGTGAAGCTGACCGTGGTCACGTCCTTGGAAGGCTCGTTTGTCATCGTGCCGGTTCTGTCGTCATCGGTGGGTACAGCCATTGCCGAAAGCGGCAGCAGCAGGGCAAGGGCCGTCAGTGTCCTCCTTATGTCCATGTCTTTTGTCTTTAGATTCGTTGTCTGTTGTTCAAATATAGTAATTGCAGCCGGGATATTCAAATCCTTCTTCAACAGCATGGCATATTCTAATGGCAGGCAGTTGTCATGAATATGCAGGCTCATCCTTTTTTTCGCTCGTTTCCTTTGAAAAGTGATGCTTTAATTTTGATTTTTGGTAAATAAATGCGATATTGCAGTCACGGAACATTTTTTGGCACAGATAGTGCAAAGTGTTTCTGTAGAGTTAATTGGTTCTAATAGGATTTTATCTTTCTAACCTTTTTCCTATGATGGCTGTTCATCATACGTTTTATTCATAATTAGGTTTGTATTAAGTGGGAAAGACTGGTGCTGGGAAGTACCGGTCTTTTTTTGCTTTGCAAAAAAAGACCGGTACTTCGCGCTGCGTGCGTTGCGCATGCAGCGCGAAGTACTTTCAACCCCCCAGTCACTTCGTGACGGCCCCCTGGGGGGCACGGGGAAAGGATTCCCCGATACCCCTTCTGTCGCTTCGCTCCGCGTGCGCATACCTTCGTGCGCATACCTTCAACCCCCCAGTCACTTCGTGACAGCCCCCTGGGGGGCACGGGGAAGGGATTCCCCGATACCCCTTCTGTCGCTTCGCTCCGATGGGGCGCTTGGGGCGCTTGGGGCGGCTTTTATGGGAGGGATGGTGGGGGAAAAAAAACTACAGTTTGCGGTTTTTGTAGGAGTCTATGCAGCTTGGGATCATGCGGCGGTACTGGGTGCTTGTGTAGAGAGGGGAAGAGATGATGAAATCGGCGGTGCTGCGGTTCGTGGCGAACGGAATGTTGTACAGGGAGGCCAGGCGGACCAGCCCCATCACGTCATTCTGGTGACCCTGCATGATCAGGTTGTCGCAGAAGAACACCAGCATGTCGATCTTCCCCTCGGCGATCATGCCGCCGATCTCGAAGTCCCCGCCGAGTGGACCGCTGAGAAGGCAGACGATGGAGGGAGCCTCGGGGCCGAGCTTTTCTGTAAGCGTCTCCGAGACGAGGCGGCCTGTGGTGCCGGTGCAGAACAAATGGCAGTGCTTCAGCGAGCCTGCGTTGTAACGTACCCAATCCAGCAACTCCTGCTTCCTGGAGTCATGTGCGACCAATGCGATGTTTGTTACCATGTTCGTAATATATTAAAAATTATCAATGTCCTTTCTCTTCACCGTCTATCCGGATTCTCTTCACCTCCCGGGCCCCTGTCTCAGCGGCCCTCTGTTCCCTCTTTTTCCGGCTCATGAACAGATTCCGGAAGAACTCCCTGAAGGTGTTGAACTCCCTTTGGTAGGCGATACCCACACCGTTCCTCTGCGTGTTGTCGAGATAGTTGGTGTAGTCATCCGCCGAGTGGGAGAATAGGTTCATCCGCAGCTGCCCGGATTTGTCCAGCTTGATTTCGATGTCAAGGTTGCCCACCATGTCCGCCCCCGAGGATGAGTTAGCATATTCACGGTTCCCGACGTTGCCGTTGACTATCACCCTGTTGTTGAAAAGTTGGGTGGAGACGGCGACATCGAATATGTTCGTGCCGCTCTCGCTCGACTGGTAGTTGAGGCCAAGGTCCAGAGGAATGTCCAGCTTCTGCAGGATGTTGTTCAGCTGCCCCGCCATGATCTCGGCGACGTTGGAGTACAGTACGTTGGTGTTGTTCACGACTCCCGACTGTTCTTCCGGCATGAAACTACCCGAGATCAGGAGTGAAAGGAACTGGCGCTGCACCTTGTCCTCGGTGTTCAGGGCGCTCTCCACCCTCGACTTGGTGGTTGGGTCAAGATCCGGGACATCGATGGAGAAGGACAGCTTCGGCTCCCTCAGCTTGCCGGACACCCCGATTCCGCAGTTCACGGTCCTTCTGGCGGAGACTGAGGTGGTGTCCGCGATAAGGGTGGCGACGGATGCCTTTGTCGAATATATTCCTTTAATGTCAAGGTCGCTGTCCATCACGTCTCCGTTGAAGCGTACCGTGCTGCCGTCCGAGATGGTGAAGTCCCTTTTGGCAATGTCCATGGCGTTGAAATGGAAGTTGCCCGACCGTAGGGCGTAGTCGCCGTTGATCGTGAACAGATCCCTTCCCGGACGCACCTCGATGTCGATGATGCCCTGGCCGCGGCCGTTCAGCACATTGCCGGCAGCCCTGTCGATCTCGACATAGGCCTCAGTGCCTTGTGTGGCGTTGACCCTGAGCCTTATTCCGAAGTCGCTGCCTTTCCCGGCACCTGCCGCCATGCTGTTCATCATGGCCTCGTAAGGATCCTCGTAGACTTCCCGGAAGGCCTGCCTGAACGTCAGAAGGTCATTCTTGCCGTCATTGGAGGCGTTGTCTATAGGAATATGTATGTGTCCGTTCTTGTCCGTCCGGGCGTTGACATCGATGAGGATGGCGTTGAACGGGCCTTTGATCGAGACATCCCCGCTTGCGAACAGGCGGCCATAGAAGGCCTTGTCGCCGCCCTCGTCCATGTCGATGGCCTCGATGCCTTTCATCTTGATCCTGGTGTCCATCCTGATGTTCTTCAGGTGGTCGTACAGCAGGCCCCCTTCTATGCTGCCGGTGCCGTTGAACCGGTCCTTGATGGAGATCCCGTCGAAGAACAGTCCCTGGTCGGTGACGGAGAACGGCCCGTTCAGGTAGTAGGCCACATTGGTAAAGCCCACCCTCAGCATCGCATTGTCGAACCGTGTGCCCTCGCCGCGCAGCGAGATGTTGTCCATGGATCCGCTGACCTTGACCTTGCCGCTCATCGAGCCGCCCATCTCACTGAACACTGACTCCAGGACGGGAGCGATGTAGCCCACGTTGAAGTCATCGAATCCGGCTGTGAGATCTATCTTCTTTGTCTTGAGCGCGTAGTCTCCTTTGATGTTAAGTGTCTTCCGGCCATCGATGTCGTTCTGGGCTATCATGCGCATAACCCCGTCCTCCAGCGAGCCGGCGAGGCGCAGGGTCCCCATGTCCTGTCCCGCGACCTCGGTAGATTCCGACGTGAGGTTCATCATCAGTCCCGCGTCGCGGCCCCACGGGGAGAAGACGATGGCGTGGCCGGTAGCGAGGCCGGATAGTCCGAAACCGTCGCCAAGGAACTTGCCAAGCAGCCCCAGGTCGATCTTGTCGAGTTTGACGGAGAGCGTGTCTCTTTTTGTGGAGGAGAAGCCTCCGTTGATCCTGATGGACTGGTCGGCGCTTCTCGCTGTCAGGTTGTCGATCCTGAGATCTTTGCCGATCATGTCTATGCCGGATTCGGACACGTCCCATGCCGCGTCATCATACCAGATGAAGGATGGAAGTGTCTTGGCGTTGACCGTCAGGTTCCCGTCGGAGTCGCGGTCAAGCCGCCCTGTCAGGTACATCTCTCCCTTGTTCGCGAGATCCGTGCCGTTGTCGTAGGTGAATCCGGCTCCGAAGGTGTTCCCCCTTGCGTAGAGCAACAAGTTGTCACTGAGCATGTTGACACCGGCTAATGAGATGGCCGAGCAGACAGCCGACGCGTTCAGGCTGCTGTCCCTGTTGTCAAAGGCGAGGTCAAAATCCTTCAGAAAATTCTTGTTGACAGCGATTCTCGGAGACTTGACGGAGGCTGTCATGTTGCCGTCCCTCTTGATGTTCATCTGCACCTTGGTGCCTTTGGCGACGTAGAGGCCGGGCTTGACAAAGGACAGGATGTCCCTTGCGTCACCGACACTCAGATCCAGCTCGTACTCATCGCCCTTCCATTCGGCTGCCCAGCCTTTGTACAAGGCCGGTAACTCCCTGTGGACTGTGAGGGTCTGCGCATCCTTGATCAGACTGGTGAACGGCTTGCTGCCGATGTAGTTGCCGTTCAGGAATGTGGATGTGATGTTGACACGGTTGACGTTGTCGTTGGAGTGCGACTTCACGCAGATGTCGCCGATCTCGTGCCACCCGTTGTCGTTCTCAAGTGTGAGTCCAAGTATGTCAAGGTCTCCGATCAGGTCTCCGCGGCTGATGTTCACGTAGTTGGCGTTTATCCGCCCGGAGATCTTGGAGTTCTCTCTCTTGTCCAGTTTCAAGGCGTGCAGGTCGGCGTAACCTATGGACGCGTAGAATTTGTAGAGTCCGTTCTTCGTCTTGTCCGAGAGGGTGAACAATCCTTGGAAGAGGAAGTTGAGGTTCGGGTCTCCGCAGACGATGCGCCCGTCGAAGGCGTTGTCCGTGTAGGTGCCGGCGGCGATGATGTTGGTGTAGTCGTAGCCGAGGACTGACAATTTGTCGACGGACAGGGAATCGATGCTCAGGCTGGTCTTGTCGTGACCTAATGTCATGTCCATCATTCCTTTAAGCGAGACTTCGCCGATCTGGCTGACCCCGGTGAGTTTCCCGACGTCAACGTTTCTTGCCGTGACCTTGCCCCCCAGCCCGATTGTCTTTCCTTTGGCGATCAGGTCTGTGATGTCAGCGTCGACGGTCACGGTACCCAATGCGGAGGAAAGCGTGCCGTCGGCTTTAAGCTTGTTGAGCGTGCCATCCGTGTTGCCTTCGAAGGTGAAGACCGTGCCGCGCGCGAGTCCGGAAAGGTCGATCGCCGCCATTGGGGCGAATCCCCTGATGAAGCGTCCGAGTCCTTCCGTGGTGAAGGACAGCCCGTCCAGTCTGAAGTCCGGACGCATCCTGTTGACATCCGGAAGCCCGGACAGCCGTCCTGTGATGGTTCCGCAGACTCCGCTGTGGGATTCCGAGAAGTCCAGACCGGACACCGACATGTCTTTGACCGGCCCCTTCACGTCGGCATCCCTGAGGCTAATGACGGATTTCATCCGGCGCAGCGACGGCGCGAAGTAAGAGATGCTCTTCATGTCCACGGTGCCGCTCATGCGTGTTCCGGTCATCGAGACATCCTCGATGTAGTTGGAGAATGACGCCGCGTTGGCATATTCCATGGCATATTCATCCATGCTGATGTCGGTCCACGTGTCCTTTATGTGGAGATTCCGCACCGAGGTTTTTCCTTTCTCGACGGTGGCTTTTCCGGACATCGAGACTATCCTGTAGCCGCTTCTTTCGGTGGCCTCCAGATTGTCCAGTACCCCTTCGATCCTGCCTTCTTTGAAACTAAAGTCGTGAGCCTGAAGAATATGCGCGGTCACATCAAGGTTCTTCCAGTCGATGCCGTAGTCGCGGGGCGGACTGTCTTTGGTCTTGTTGATGAGCCTGAACCGGAAGTTTCTGATCCTGATCCTGCCGGCGTCGATCGCCAGAGCGAGAGGCTTGCCTTCCTTTTTTTCGTCCGATGACTTGAAGATTCTTTTGATGCTGCCCCCGCGCTCGTCTTTCGCCAGGGAGAACGAGGCGTCGCTGATGTTGAGCCTTCTGATGTGGATGGCTCCGTCGTTCCTCAATCCTTTCAGAGAGAATGTGGCGACTATCGACCCGGCGCTCGCCAGTGTGTCGGCCTCCTCTCCGTCCCAGTCGGTGACCGGTTCGCTGTCGATGATGGCGATATCCTTGATTACCAATGCGTTGAATGGCCTTAAATGAATCTTGGAAATCTCTATCCTGCCGTTCAGCACCCCTTCCAGCGAAGCCACCACCTTTCTGGTCACAAAGGTCTGGGCCGCCGGAGTCTGCAACAGAATCCAGCAGGCGAAGAGCAGTGAGGCGATCGCTACAAAGACGCCCCGTAATATCTTAAGAGCCTTTTTCAAATGACGGGAAGCCGCGGCGGTCTATGCCATGCGGCTTGTAACAACAAAGATACTAAATATCCGTTGGATTGACGAAAATAGTTGTATCTTTGCCGTTCGAAAAAGTCTTTGAAGAATATGTCGGATTATATCCTTGGAATCGAATCGAGTTGCGACGACACTTCCGCCGCCGTGATCAAGGACGGATTCCTGCTCTCCAACGTGATAGCGAGCCAGCAGGTCCACAAGGATTATGGAGGAGTCGTTCCTGAACTTGCCTCCAGAGCCCATGAACAGAACATCGTGCCTGTCGTCAGCCAGGCTTTGGACAAGGCCGGGATCAAGGCCTCGGATCTCACCGCGATCGCGTTCACCCGTGGTCCGGGACTTCTGGGTTCCCTCCTTGTCGGCACATCGTTCGCCAAGGCTCTTGGCGTGGCCCTGAATATTCCTATAATTATGGTCAATCACCTTCAGGGGCATATTCTCGCTGATTTCGTGAAGCAGGAGGGCAAGGAGAACCACCATCCGTCGTTCCCGTACCTCTGCCTGCTGGTGTCAGGAGGCAACTCTCAGATTGTCAAGGTGAACGGCCCGTTGGACTACGAGATTCTCGGCCAGACGATCGATGACGCTGTCGGGGAGGCTTTCGACAAGTGCTCCAAGATGATGGGGCTCGGCTACCCTGGCGGTCCGGTGATCGACAGGCTGGCGAAGCTCGGCGATCCGGACCGCTTCAAGTTCGCCAAGCCGCCGATTCCGGGGGACCGCTTCAAGTTCGCCAAGCCGCAGATTCCGGGGCTTGACTACAGCTTCAGCGGTGTGAAGACTTCGTTGCTTTATTTCGTCCGTGACGAGATGGCGAAGGATCCGGACTTCATGGAGAAGAACAAGGAGGACATCTGCGCCGGTTTCCAGAAGACGCTGATAGACATCCTGATGGACAAGCTGATCAAGGCCGCGAGGCAGACCGGTGTCAAGGAAGTGACCATCGGCGGGGGAGTCTCGGCCAACAGCGGTCTGCGCTCCCGCATCGAGGAGGAGGGGAGAAAGCGCGGCTGGAACACCTATCTCCCTGAGTTCAAGTTCACCACCGACAACGCCGCCATGATCGCCATAGCCGGCTGGTTCCACTACCTCGCCGGCGAGCGCACCCCCCTCGACATCGCCCCCGTCTCCCGCATCGCGGATTATTAATAATGAATATGATAGGAAATGTTCCAATGACGAACCTTTCTGAACCACTTGTGGTTCAGGTAAGTCCCTCTCCCGAGGAGAGGGATTTAGGGTGAGGGTAACGTGAAAGGCCCTGTGGGGTGCGCAAGGCGCATCCCCTCTCCCGAGGAGAAGGATTTAGGGAGAGGGTAACGTGAAAGGAATTGCTCGCTTGAAATTTTGATAAGATTGTATAGTAGGAAATAATCTGCTATTAGGAAAAGGATATGACAGAATTCGAAATGACCGGCCGTGTTGGCCGTGACCTTAGGCCGGATGACGTGAGGATCGTCGCGGCAAGAGAGATGAACCTTCGCGGCAACGCGATCATCAACGTGATCGACCCGACGAAGTCCTACCAGCCGACCTTCCCGAACGCCGACGCGACCTGCGTGATCGCCAGGCGCTCGATCGACGCCCGCAACGACGTGGTCTACCGCTACCGCATCGAAGGCTACAACCACCGCTTTGAATCCTACGTCCCGTACGAGATTCCGGAGTACAAGGATGTCACCGGATCCGAGCCGGTGGTCATCGTCGGCGCCGGCCCGGCAGGAATGTTCGCCGCCCTCAAGCTCCTGACCCTCGGTTTCAAGCCAGTCATCCTGGAGAGGGGCAAGAACGTCCGTGACCGTAAATATGACATAGCCGGACTCTCCCGCGAGGGAGTCCTGAACCCGGAGTCCAACTACTGCTACGGCGAAGGCGGAGCCGGAACATTCTCCGACGGCAAGCTCTTCACCCGATCATCCAAGAGAGGCGACATCCGCGAGGTGCTGCACCAGTTCGTCAACTTCGGAGCCAGCCCTCAGATTCTGGTGGACGCTCATCCGCACATTGGCACGGATCGTCTTCCGAAGGTTGTCGAGAACATCCGCCAGTGCATCCTGTCAAGGGGCGGGGAGTATCATTTCGGCACCAAGGTCACCGACCTGGAGCGCAGGAGCGACGGCACCATAGTGGTCAAGGCCCTTGATTCAGAGAATCCTACGAAGGCCGGCAAACCAAGTGTCCAGAAATATTCGGCAAGGAAAGTCATCCTCGCCACCGGCCACTCGGCAAGGGACATCTACGACATGCTCGTCTCCAAGGACTGCGCGCTTGAGGCCAAGGGCTTCGCGATGGGAGTCCGTGTGGAGCATCCGCAGTCCCTGATCAACGACATCCGCTACCACGGACAGTGGGAGCCGGGGATGCCCGCGGCGGAATATTCTTTCACCGAGCAGGTGGGCGAGCGCGGCGTCTTCTCGTTCTGCATGTGTCCGGGAGGTGTCCTGGTGCCGTCCGAGACCGAGCCTGAGACCATCGTGATGAATGGCATGTCGAACTCGGCCCGAAGCGGCAGGTTCGCCAACGCCGGCGTGGTCGTGCAGATCAATCCTGAGGACATTCCGGAGGAATATGCCGGCAAGGGAGCCTTCGCGGGACTTGAGTTCCAGAAGGATGTGGAGAGAAAGATGTGGGAATATGCCCGCGCTCATTCCGACTCCGACAATCCTTTCACCGCTCCGGCGCAGAGGATGGTGGATTTCTGCGAGGGCGAGGAGTCAGCGGATCTTCCTCAGACCTCCTACAAGCCAGGTGTCGTTCCTGCTCCGCTCCACGAGCTGCTGCCGGGAGTGATCGCCGAGAGGCTTCAGGATGTCTTCCCGCTCGTCAATCAGAAAACCATGCGCGGCTACTACACGAATGACGCGCTTCTCATCGGTGTCGAGTCCAGGACGTCGTCTCCGGTCCGCATTCCAAGGAACCCTCGCAGCTGCGAGGCGGACTCCGCATTCCAAGGAACCCGCGCAGCTGCGAGGCGGACTCTTTCCCTGGACTGCTCCCTTGCGGTGAGGGCGCCGGCTATTCAGGAGGCATCGTCTCCTCGGCCATCGACGGCATCAACTGCGCCGTGGCCGCAGCCCGTTCCCTTTCCGGAGCGGATGCCCAGGACGTGTCGGGCGAGGTGTCGGACGCTTCCGCCGCCGGATCTGACAGTCTGTCGGACAGCGTTCCACAGGAATAGTCATCCGTGATGTCGGCGGAAGAGGACAAGAAGGAGATTCTGGCTCCGATGATGGAAAGCGGCGTTCATGCCGGTTTCCCGTCACCGGCGCAGGACTACATAAACTCATTCATCGACCTCAACAAGGAGCTGGTGCGCCATCCGGCGGCGACTTTTTTCGCCCGTGTCGTGGGCGACTCGATGGTGGACGCCGATGTGAATGAAGGTGATGTCCTTGTGGTGGACAAGTCGATCGAGCCGAAGGAGGGCGACATGGCCGTCTGTTTCATCGACGGGGAGTTTGCCTTGAAGTTCATCTCTTTCAAGGATCCGTCAGGCGACGGGCCAAGCGTCAAGGCCTCCAGGCCAGGCGTGTCGTACAGCATCCTGGAGCGTCAAAGGATGTGGCTCCTGCCCGCCAATGAGAAGTATTCTCCCATAGAAGTGACTGATTCCAACGACTTTACCGTCTGGGGTGTGGTAACATACGTTATCAAGAAAGTGTGTACGCGCTAGTCGATTGCAATAATTTTTTCGTCTCCTGCGAGCGGGCTTTCCAGCCGGAACTGGAAGGCCGTCCGGTCGTGGTGCTGTCCAACAACGACGGATGCGTCGTCGCGCGCAGCAACGAGAGCAAGGCGATGGGCATCAAGATGGGGACTCCGTTCTTCAAGGTGAGATACCTGGTGGAGCAGGGAAGGCTGGTCGCGCGCTCGTCCAACTACACCCTCTACGGCGACCTTTCCTCAAGGGTGATGTCCATCCTCGCCGAGGCGGCTCCGCGTCTGGAGGTCTACTCGATCGACGAGGCCTACATGGACATGGACGGTGTCGCGGCGGACCGTGTTCCGGGAATATGCTCGGATCTGATCAAGAAGATCCGTCGCTGGACAGGCATCCCGGTCAGCATCGGGATAGCCGACACGAAGACTTTGGCCAAGGTGGCCAATCATTTCGCCAAGAAGTACAAAGGCTACAAGGGAGTCTGCGTGATCGATTCCGATGACAAGATCCGCAAGGCCTTGGCCCTGACTCCGATAGCGGAGGTCTGGGGAATAGGCCGGCGCGGCGCTCCGAGACTTGAGGCCGCTGGAGTAAAGACAGCTCTAGACTTCATCGGAAGACCGGTGGAGTGGGTGCGCGGGATGATGGGAATAGGAGGGATCCGTACCTGGGGCGAACTTCAGGGAAGGCGCATGGTCGAGGATGAGCGTGACGAGAAGCGCAAGAGCATCTGCACATCCCGTTCCTTTGACATGACGCTCACGGATCTGGACGAGATAACGCTAAGGGTCTCGGACTTTGCCGGAAAATGCGCCGAGAAGCTGCGAGACGACGGGACGGCGGCATATTCGGTGGCCGTCTTCCTCCAGACCAACCGCTTCCGTGACGATCTCCCTCAGTACTTTCCGGATGCCGCCATTCGTCTGGATGTTCCCGCCAACAGCACCAGGGAGGTGGTCGCCGCCGCGCTTCGTGCCTTGCGAATGATCTTCAGGAGTGGCTATGAATATAAGAAAGCCGGTGTCGTGGTCTATGACATAGTGGACTGTGACGCCATACAGGCCACCCTCTTTGACTTCGACCAGGAGACCCGTGACCGTGACGACCGCATCTCCAAGGTCATGGATCTGGTCAACACCTCCGGCAAGAATGTCCTGAGGCTCGCCACCCAGCGCCCCTGCCACTATTCCGACGGCATCCGCCGCGAATTCTGCTCACGCCTCTTCACCACCTCATGGTCCGACCTCCTGGAGGTCAAGTAGTCCTTTTTTCCGCAAGCCCGTCAGTGGTCTTCACGGATTGTTTCCTCCAATGTCCGGCGAGTGGTCTAGCGGCTGATGTCCACCACTAATTTGCCTTCGAAGTAGGGGTCTTTCAGCCAGTTGCCTATCTGCCAGGTGGAAATGGAGCCTTTGCGGAGGCGCTCGCGGGACATCAGGGCGCAGATCTCCTCGTTGATCTCGCCGCCTTTGAGGTAGAGGATGGATTGTGAATATCTTCCCTTGACCCACGGATAGAAGTCCGTCAGCGAGGCCACGGCTCGGGAGACCACAAAGTCGAACTTCTCGTTCAGGCTCTCGGCGCGGGCGTTGACAATCTCCACGTTGCCAAGGCCAAGCATATTCGAAATCTCTCTTGCCACTATTGTTTTCTTGCCCACGGAGTCGCAGAGGGTGAACCTTGCTCCTGGGAACATCACGGCAAGCGGGATTCCGGGGAAGCCGCCGCCCGTGCCAAGGTCGAGGATCCTTGTCCCGTTGTCTGGCGCGAGGAATGATGAATATGTCTCCGGACGCCGTGTGCGGAGATATTCAGCTATTGCGAGGGAGTGGAGGACGTGGTGGTCGTAGAGGCTGCCGATGTCCTTGCGCGAGATGACATTGATCCTCGCGTTCCACTCCGTGTAGCCCGCTTCCATCATCCTGAAGCGCTCCGAGGCTTCGGCGGAGACTTCCGGGAACGATTCTTTCAGAAAGGTCTCGAATTCCGGGAACGTCATCATATTCCTTCTTCCTCTTTCTTGCGAAGCTCGTCGATCATCTGCTTCGAACGGCGGATGCGCGTCTTGACTGTGTTGAGCTCCATCCCCAGCGCCTCGGCTATCTCGTTGTACTTCAGGCCGTCGATCAGCCTCTTGCGGGCGACCTCGCGATAAAGGTCCGGGAGACGGTCGATGTACTTGGCGCGCTCCTCCTCGTTCTCGATCTTGATGAGGGAGTTGAGCGCGTCTTCCGCCTGGTCCGGGATGACCTCGACGCCGGAAGGCTTGTTCTCGTCGTCAAGGTAGACGATCTGATTCTTCGGATGCACCCTCTGCTCTTGCTCAATGGTGTCCAGCGCCGTGTTCTTCGCGATCGTGCAGAGCCAGGTCAGAAACCTGCTCTTGTACTGGTCGTAGTGTTGGATCTGTCTGAAGGCCTTCTCGAAACTGCGGCTGCATATGTCGTCGGCCACATAGTCATCGATGTTCTTGAAGCGAGCTTTAATGTAAGATCTCAGCTGCTCGATGTGACGATCCCAAAGTGCCGTGAAGGCCAAACCGTTGCCTCTTTGTGCCAAGATGATCAATTCATCAGTGGGCTTCAAGCCAATTCTTCCCATAATTACATTCAACTGTTATTGGAACTGATAGTTTAACGACATTTTCCATTTTGTCAATGACGATTCCTCTGAGCTCGTCGATCTCCTCACCGACGGCGTCGAACACAAGCTCGTCATGGATCTGCAGAACCATCCGGCTCTTCAACCCGGCCTGCGTCATTGACTTGTCAACCTCAATCATGGCCATCTTGATGATGTCCGCCGAGGTACCCTGTATGGGTGCGTTCACGGCGTTCCTTTCGGCAAGCGCCCTCAAGGTGCCGTTCTTGGAGTTTATGTCCGGAATATACCTCCTCCTTCCGAAAAGCGTCTCCACATAGCCTGTCTCTCTGGCCGACGCTTTCGTGTCCTCTATGAAGGACCGTATGGATGGGAATCCGGCGAAGTAGTCATCGATGATTTTCTGCGCCTCCTTCCGGCTGATTCTCAACCTTTGGGCAAGCCCGAACGCCGAGATGCCGTACATGATACCGAAGTTGGCGGTCTTCGCGATGCGTCTCTGCTCCGGAGTGACCTGATCGTGAGGGACACCGAAAATCTTCGCCGCGGTCGCCGCATGCACGTCGATTCCCTGCTTGAAGGCCCCGATCAGATGCTGGTCGCAGCTCAGGTGCGCCATGATCCTCAGCTCGATCTGTGAATAGTCCGCCGACATGATCAGCCCGTCAGCAGTGCCTGGCACGAACGCCTTGCGGATTTCCTTGCCGCGCTCGGTGCGGATCGGGATGTTCTGAAGGTTCGGGTTGGAGGAGCTCAGCCTGCCGGTCGCCGTCAGCGCCTGGTTGAAGGTCGTGTGTATCTTGCCGTCCGACGGCTCGATGTAGCCGGGGAACGGCTCGATGTAGGTGGAGAGCAGTTTCCTTACGGAGCGATATTCAAGAATCTCGTCGATTATCGGATGCTTGTCGGCCAGGTCCAGAAGCGTGGACTCATCTGTGGAGTAGGTTCCGTTGTTGTTCTTCTTCGGCTTTTCGGCAAGGTGGAGCTTCTCGAAAAGGAGTTCTCCGATCTGCTTTGGAGAAGAGACGTTGAGGTCAGGCTCCCCGGCCATCTCGCGGATCCTCGCCTCCCTTGTGGTGACATCCTCCCGAAGGTGGGCGGTGAAATCCTTCAGCGAACCCAGATCCACCTTCACGCCGTTCCTCTCCATCTTCGACAGCACCTTCAGAAGCGGCTCCTCCATCTTGTCGTAGAGGTCGGTGACGGAAGCCTCGGCCATCCGTCCGCGGAGCTTTTCCTGGAGGAGGAGAAGAATCATGGCCTCCCTGTCCCTGTCCTCGCTGGACTCGTCGGACGGAATGTCGTCGAACAGGGAGCCGGTAGAAGGGACAGGCCTCTCCCCGGTACTCTCCAATGACACACCGATGACGCTCTGCGACAGCACGTCAAGCTTGTGGCTCTTTTCCGGATCCAGAAGGTAGTGCATGAGCGCGATGTCGTCAAGACGGCCTTGCAGCGCCACCCCTCCCGCGGCGAGAATGTTCATCTGCCTCTTGAGGTCGTCGCCGCATTTCGCCACACCGGCGTTCTCCAGCAGAGCCTTGAAGTCGTTCAGTCCGCCGTAGGCTACCAGAATCCCCTCATCCGAGCAGGCTCCGACTGTGATCCTGACGGTTTTTGTGAATATGCTTCCGTCCGCTCCCTCCGTGATCAGCGAGCATAGTCCGGCCTTTGAGGCGGCCTTGGCGACCTCGGCTGGACGCGCCTTTGTGACCTTGGGCAGTACGGTCTCCGTCCCGGCCTTGGTGTCGGCCACGTGGCCGATGTACTTGCTCAGGGAGTTGAACTCGTACTTCTCGAAGAGGTCGGCCAACTCCGGTCCGTAGGACTGGTTGACCTTCATCTCCTCGGTCGGGACATCGACATTGATGTCGGTCTTTATCGTGACAAGCTCCTGGCTCAGCCCGATGTGGTCCCTGGCCTCTTCGAACTGGGCTTTCTGCCTTGGCGTCAGCTCGTCCAGATGCTCGTAGATCCCTTTGACGGAACCGTATCTGGCCACCAGCTTGCCCGCGCCGACCTCACCGATCCCCTTGACACCAGGCACATTGTCGGCGGTGTCGCCGCAGATCGTAAGCATGTCGATGACCTGGGTAGGGGAGTCTATGCCGTATTTCCGGCAGATCTCCCTCACACCTATGATCTCGTTCTCGCTGCCCGACTTGCCTGGTTTGTACTGCCAGATGTGGTCCCCGATGAGCTGCCCGTAGTCCTTGTCCGGGGTAACCATGTAGACATCAAGGCCTTCCCCGGCACAACGCTTCGCCATCGAACCGATCACGTCATCGGCCTCGAAGCCCTTTATCATGAGTGTAGGGATGTTCAGCGCCCCGCACAGCTCGACCAGCGGGTCAAGGGCGTCGATCACCAGCTGCGGGGTCTCCTTCCTGTTCGCCTTGTACTCAGGGAACATCTCGTTCCTGAAAGTCCCTCCCGGTGGATCGAAAGCCACCGCAAGGTAGTCCGGACCCTCGCGCCGGAGGATTTCAAGAATATACTTGGTGAAGCCATAGAGAATGGACATGTCCGCCCCTTTGGAGTTTATCATCGGCCTCCTGAGGAACGCGTAATACATCTTGAAAATCAATGCATGTCCGTCTATGAAGAAAATCTTTTGCGGCATTGTCAATAAGTAATACTCATAAATTCTAGCCAGATCCGCGGCTGCTTCATTCCTGCCGCCCGTAAGGCCTTGTCTGTCGCTCCGCCATGTTGTGTCCGGTGTTCTCCGGAGTGTGTCATGACTTTGAATTATGACACAAAGATAAGAAATTGTTTCGTAGTTTCAAAGCTTCCTCGAAACATTTACTTAATCGATTGACTTTCGCACGAGGAAAGCTGTAGGGTGGCGTCCGAGAACCTTGCCCCGTCGTAGATGTCGTGTGTCGAGAAGATGATCGTGGAGCCGGTGCCGTGGGCAAGCTCCTGAAGTGTGCGCAGGACCATAATCCTGTTCTCCACGTCCAGGAAGGCCGTGGGCTCGTCCAGAAGTATCACGTTGGCCTTTCTTGTCAAGGCTGTCGCGATGCAGGCTTTCTGGAATTCTCCATCGGAGATCAGGCTGATGTCTTTGTCCGCAAGCGGTTCCAGCCCGAGTGTCCGTATGGCATCCTCCAACGAGGATTCCGCCTGGGAACTTAGCTTTCTGAATGATCCTGATGCGGTGTACAGGCTTGTCCGGATGAATTCCCGGACAGTGAATCCCTTGGCTTTCGGGATGTGTGTGGGAACCATCACGACCTCTCCTCCGGCCATGAAATCCCCTTGGACTGGCTCGGTCAGTCCTGCCAGTGTCCTCATCAGCGTGCTTTTTCCGGATCCGTTGGAGCCGCAGAGCATCACGGACTGTCCGTCCGGGAAGTCAAAGGACAGCGGGCCGGCCACCTCGTGGCCTTTGTAACCAATGATCAGATTGTTGGCTTTCAGCATATTCATTGCTTTTTGAAAAGAATGGCCATGATGATCGGTATCCCTATGACCGCCATTGTGCTGCCGACAGGCAGGGGAGCGGGACTGATCTGGGAAAGAAAGTCCGCGGTCAGCGACAGGGAGGCTCCGCAGAGCATCGTCGCCGGAATCACCTTCGAGTGCACCGAGGAGCCGGTGATCCACCTTGACAGATGTGGGGCGACGATTCCGACAAAGCCCAGCGGACCGCAGAATGCCGTTACCGCTCCGGTCATCAGGCAGCTGCTGATCAGCGCCATATTCCTGACACTCTTGATGTTGATCCCCGTGAGGACGGCATATTCATCGCCGAAAAGAGCGATGTCCAGACCCTTGTTGTTGAGAAGTGTCATCGCCGCTCCGACGAGCAGTGTCGCCGCCATGAGGGACACTTCCATCGGACGGCATCCGGAAAAGCTGCCCGCGGACCAGCTGTAGAAGACTTTCAGGCTCTCGGCGGAGGCGGAATATTCAATGATGGAAGTGATGGCGCTGAAGATGAATCCGAGCATCACTCCGAAGATCAGCAGCGTGGTGGCGTTCCTGAGATTCCGCGCCACAGTGGCGACCAGGATCGAGGTGAGCAGCGAACCGGCGAAAGCCGCCGCCGCGACGGTGAGCCCTGACAGCGCGGCGGGAAGCGAGGCTCCGATCAGAAGGGTCGCCGCCGCCGCGCCGGTTCCCGCTCCGGCGCTGACCCCCATGATGTGCGGATCGGCCAGAGGGTTCCTGAAAACACTCTGCATCTGAAGTCCTGCCAGCGAGAGGCATGCCCCGGAAAGGAGGGCGGTGAGCATCCTTGGCAGCCTGAGTTTCAGGAATATGCCAGCGTCCATCCCGCTTAGGCCCACCCCTCCTGTGAGGAGGTCGATCCCGCAGAGGCACAGCGTGACAGCGATCAGAATGAATGTTCTCTGGCTTGATTTCATTGTCAAAATGTCTTTCCGGATGCAAATTACTTACAATTCTTCGGCTTTCCAGAAAAATTTCGTTAAATTTACCAGAAATCTTTGAATATTTATGAAGAAGAAGACACTAATCATCGCCGCCGTCCTTCTGGCTCTCACAGGAGTCACCGCGCCGGCTCAGAAACAGAATCCGAAGGGAGGCATCTCCGCCGAGATGCTCGCCGAGATCCGTAAAGGCTACGAAGGCACCGCTTCCGACAAGGCGATCCGCAACGCTCTGAACGGGGCGGCCATCAATGTCCTGGCCGCGAACGCCGAGAACATCGCCATGATTGACACCCACTTCTCCGACGAGGTGAAGACCAAGGGACGCACCAATCAGAAGTCTTCCGGCCGCTGCTGGCTGTTCTCCGGACTTAATGTCCTGAGGGCTAGGATGATCGAGAAGTATGACCTTGGAGCCTTCACCTTCTCGCAGAACTACGTGTTCTTCTACGACCAGCTTGAGAAGGCCAATCTTTTCCTCCAGGGAGTCATCGACACCAAGGATCTGAGCTTTGACGAGCGTCAGGTTGACTGGCTGTTCCGCAATCCTATCGCGGACGGAGGACAGTTCACAGGGGTCTCCAATCTTATCATGAAGTACGGTGTCGTTCCGTCCGACGTGATGCCGGAGACGTACTGCTCCAACAACACCTCCCAGATGCGTACCCAGATCGCCACCAAACTGCGTGAGGACGGCCTGAAGCTTCGCGACGCGTCCGCCAAGGACTGCCCTGCCATGAAGACCGAGATGCTGAAGGAAATCTACAGGATGTTGGTTCTCTGCCTTGGCGAGCCTCCGGTGGAGTTTGAGTGGACGCGCTACGACTCCAAGGGCAATTTCGTCAGCACTAAGACCTACACCCCGAAATCCTTCTATAATGAATATGTCGGAGCCGACCTGGAGAACAACTACGTGATGGTGATGAACGACCCTTCACGCGAGTTTAACAAGGTCTACGAGATCGCTTACGACCGTCACGTCTACGACGGGCAGAACTGGCTTTACATCAATCTCCCTATCGAGAGGATCAAGGAGATGGCCATCGCCTCCATCAAGGACAACACCGCAATGTACTTCTCCTGCGACGTGGGCAAGTTCTCCGACCGCCAGAAAGGCACCTTGGATCTGGACAACTTCGACTATGGCTCGCTTTTCGGAACGACCTTCCCTATGGACAAGCGCCAGAGGGTGCTGACCCATGCGAGCGGCTCGTCCCATGCCATGACGCTCATCGCCGTTGACATCAAGGACGGCAAGACCGTGAAGTGGATGGTGGAGAACAGCTGGGGCGCTGATTCCGGCTACAAGGGCAACCTCATCATGACCGACGAGTGGTTCGACAACTACATGTTCCGTCTTGTCGTGGAGAAGAAGTACGTCCCTGCCGACATCCTCAGGATGCTTGACCAGAAGCCGACCCTCCTCCCTGCCTGGGACCCGATGTTCCTCCCGGAAGAGTAAGTCGGAAATGAATATGAAAAATCCGGGGCCTCGGCTGAGGTCCCGGATTATTTTGTCCTATGTCCGCGGGAATCTATCTCGTGTTGTCAAACGTGAACGATTCCCAAGGAAGCTCCGCGTCCTTCCCGTGTTCGAGAACATCGTTGACATGTGTCATGAGCGGGAAGTCCGCAAGGTCAACCATGCCGAGCTCGGCCTTGCGGTAGATGGCCTTGGCCACACGCCTGGCTACAACAAGAGACTCCAGCGTCACGCCCGCGAGGATATTGATGGCCTCCTCGTAGGTCTTGCCCTCGCCCAGGAGGATGCCGATCTTCCTGGTCCTGCCGCCGTAGACTGTGACGTAAAGGTCGCCTATTCCGAGGACTGCGCTGTCCTCGTCCGCCCCCTGGATCCTCAGGAGCCTGGTCATCTCCTTTGTGGCCTGGTAGAAGGCTCCAGCCTGGGAGTTGTAGTGGAGCCCGGCCTCGGCTCCGTGCTGCCTGTTGACGAGTCCGATCGTGAGGGCGATGCCGAGAGCATAGGCGTTCTTAAGGGCCACGGCGCTTTCAAGCCCGATCACGTCGTTTGTCGTGGAAATGTGGTAGTAGGAAGTCTGCAAGGCCTCCTTCATCATCTTGATGACGGCGGTCTCCCTACCACAGAACGCCACCTCGGTCTGGTCGTGGAACACCAGCTCGTAGGAGGTGCAAGGCCCGCCGATCGCGTTGACGTTCCTTCGGATGCCCCTCTTGAGAAGATCCCTCTCCCAATAGGCCGGGTAAGAGATCAGGGTGCCGTCCTCAAGGTTGATGAGTCCCTTGGTTACGGAAAGGACAGGCATGGCCGGGTCAAGATGGGCCAGCACCTCGTTGAGGAACCAGTCCACTCCGAACGATGAGACTCCGCCGATGACGAAATCTGCCCCTTCCACGGCCTTCCGCCAGTCTTCAAACTGGAAATATTCAACGCCTTTAGGGAATGGCTTGTCAAACTTGGGATGCTTGCCGGTGCGCCTGCACTCCTCAATGATCTCCCTGTCGAGCGGTGTGCCGACAAGCCTTACCTCATTGCCGTTTTCAAATGCCGGGAACGCGAGGGCTGAACCCATCATGCCCGAGCCGATGATTGTGATGGTCTTTTTCATTGCCAGAAACCTTTAGTAATCCTTGAAAAATACTGCCAAATCTTTATCAACTTATTTTTTAACGCTTACTTAGTAACCATGTTACTTAACGTTTGCTTATGTGGAAGACAAAAATAGCATATTCTTTAGGAATGTCGTAAATTTGTGACCAAATAATACTTCTGATGAGACGATTATTATACTTTTTGCTGATGTTCGCCTCCCTGACGGCGCTGAACGCCCAGGGCAGACAAGAGAATTTCCCGCTTCCGTCCAATCCCGACACCCTCAGGATCCTGGCTGTCGGCAACAGTTTCTCTGATGACGGCACGGAGTACCTCCCAGGACTTCTGGAAGCCGCCGGCATCCACAACGTCATCGTGGCGCGCCTGTACATTGGCGGCTGCTCTCTGGAAAGACATTGTGAGGAATATTCTAAAGGACTTCACAACTACATCTATTTCAAGTCAACCAAGAACAAGTGGGAGACGGTCAGCAAGAGCGCCTCTCTTCTGGACGGCCTCAAGGATGAACCTTGGGACATCATCACCATGCAGGAAACATCAGGGCGCTCAGGACTTTACGAGACCTATCATGAGTGGATTCCTCGTCTTGTCAGCATCATCCGGTCCGAGACTTTGAACCCTCGCGCATCGATCGTCTGGCATGAGACCTGGGCCTACGCCTCGAATTCCACCCACTCGATGTTCGGCATGTACGACAGAAATCAGGATAAGATGTATGCCGGGATTGTGGATTGTGTGAGCCGCGCCTCAAAGGAGTTTGACATCCCGGTTGTGATACCGAGCGGCGACGCTGTGCAGATCGCGCGCGGCACCCGCCTGAACAATCAGGATGAGGTTCCCGCGACCAGCAAGGTCTACCAGCTCACCCGTGACGGCTTCCATCTGAGCCGCCAGTTCGGGCGTTACATCGCCGCCTGCGCCTGGTTCGAGACCCTGATCAGACCAACGCTCGGCAAATCGGTCAAAGGCAACGGCTACTTGCTCCGCGACACCGAGTACAGCATCACCAGGAAGGATGCCCGCCTGTGTCAGAAATGTGCCATCAAGGCGGTGAAGTCCAGGTAATCAATCGTTAATACTAAGATCATGAAATCACTAAGGGAACTATACAGAATAGGCAAGGGGCCGTCGAGCAGCCACACGATGGGGCCGAACAAGGCGGCCAAGGACTTTGCCGGACGGCATCCGGAGGCGTCCTCCTTCGAGGTCACGCTCTACGGTAGTCTCGCCGCCACGGGAAAGGGGCACATGACGGACGTGGCCATCATCGAGGAACTTGAGCGCATCGCACCCGTCCGCATCGTCTGGGAGCCGGATGTCTTCCTGCCGTACCATCCGAACGGAATGTGCTTCCGTTCATTCGATGCGGAAGGGCACCAGACCGACCAGTGGACCGCCTACAGTGTGGGCGGAGGAGCGCTGTCCGAGGGCAGACCCGGCGACAGTCTGGCCACCCCGGAAGTCTATCAGATGAACACTCTCACCGAGATCCAGAAGTGGTGTGAGGACAAAGGAAGAAGTTATTGGGAATATGTCGACCTCTGTGAGGGGCCGGACATCTGGGACTATCTCCAGGAGATCTGGGAGGCCATGAAGGCATCTGTGGAAAGGGGGATCGACCATGAGGGCGTGCTTCCCGGCCCGCTTAACCTCCCCAGGAAAGCTCCTTCCTATTATGTTAAGGCAACCGGCTACAAGCAGACCCTCCAGACCAGAGGCCTTGTCTATGCCTATGCCCTGGCCGTGAGCGAGGAGAACGCCTCCGGCGGAGTCATCGTGACCGCCCCGACCTGCGGATCGAGCGGTGTCATGCCTGGAGTCTTGTACCACCTTGCCAAAGGCCATGAGTTCAAGGATATCCGTGTACTCCATGCCTTGGCGACAGCCGGCCTGATCGGTAACGTGGTCAAGCAGAACGCCTCGATCTCCGGTGCCGAGGTCGGCTGCCAGGGCGAGGTCGGCGTCGCCTGCGCGATGGCGTCCGCAGCGTCCTGCCAACTCTTCGGAGGGAGTCCCTCTCAGATTGAATATGCCGCCGAGATGGGCTTGGAACACCATCTGGGCATGACCTGCGATCCGATCTGCGGCCTTGTGCAGATCCCGTGCATAGAGCGGAACGCATTCGCCGCCACCAGGGCTTTGGACTCTAATCTCTACGCTTCATTCTCCGACGGCAAGCACCGCGTGTCCTTCGATCACGTAGTAGAGGTGATGAAGCAGACCGGCAAGGATCTTCCGTCCCTTTACAAGGAGACCAGCACCGGCGGCCTGGCCAGGAACTTTAAGGAATACTAGAAGCTCTTTTAAGCGTAAATTCGACAAAATGACAGCTAAGGGCGACAAAATGTCACATTCTGTGACAAATTGTCGCCTTTTTGACACTGGTAGGGCTTCGGCACATCGATTGATCAAGCAGTAGATGTCTCGCTCGAATGAGCGGGTCGAAGAAGTAAAAGTAAAACTAAAAAATAGGAGATTTTATTATGTTACCAGTATCAAAAAGGTACAACAATCAGAATTGGTTACCGAACATTTTCAGTGATTTCTTTGACAATGACTGGATGGTCAGGACAAACGCGACCGCTCCGGCGATCAACGTATTAGAAAACGAAAAGAGCTACGACATCGAACTCGCCGCTCCTGGCATGACAAAGGATGACTTCAAGGTCTCTCTTGACGACAATGGCGATCTCGTGATCAACATGGAGAAGAAAGAGGAGACCAAGGATGAGAACAATGAAGTAAAGAAGCACGGCCACTATCTGAGGCGCGAATTCTCATATTCAAAGTTCCAGCAGATCATGGCTCTCCCGGATGATGTTGAGAGAGAGAAGATTAGTGCCTCTGTAGTGAATGGTGTCCTGAAGGTGAACATCCCGAAGCTTCAGAAGCAGGAAGTGCCTCAAACGAAAAAAATCATAGAAATTAAGTAAAAAAGTTTGCAGGTTAAAGAAAATTGCCTATCTTTGCATCCGCATTCAAGGAAACGACAAGATGTCCCGGATGCAAAGTCGCAAGGTGCGGTAGTTCAGCTGGTTAGAATGCCGGCCTGTCACGCCGGAGGTCGAGGGTTCGAGTCCCTTCCGCACCGCCTCCAAAAAAGCCTCTCAAAATTTTGAGAGGCTTTTTTGCATACACTCTCTTCACTCATTCTCTTCACTCATTCTCTTCGCTCACTCTCTTCGCTCACTCTCTTCACGTACTCTCTCCACCCAAATCGCTTTTCGGTGGACAAGTTGGAAACCCTGCCGTTTTGTCCACCCAGACCGCTTTTTGGTGGACAAACTCAATACCGCCCTCAATCATCCAATCAATGAATATGCTGAATTGCTTTCATTCTTTCCCTCGACTTTTTCGACGTATTCATGTTTTCTCTGCCTCTGGGTGTCTTTCATGTTGTATGTGTTCCGAAAATAGTACCAGTTCTTGCTCGTCGCAGGGCCTTTCATTGTGTTTTTCTCTGAAGCATTTTGTCGTAGATTCTCTCGGAACTATTGGGGAAAGTAAAGTGCGTTAGTCATCGCTCAAGAGTGTCGCGCCGCGCTGTCGTGGAACGAAAAAGGCTGATAATGTCGCCCAAG
>HF986038.1 GCA_000431015.1 Alistipes sp. CAG:514
TTTGCGGCATTTTCCGCTTTCGGAGTCCCCGCAAAGATTACGTGCGATTCTTTAGAGTAAGGATAGAGGAGAAACAGTTCCTTTGCGACGCAGTAGGTAGCGGAGGATAAAAATGAGAAAAAGAGCCACGGAGAACGTTCGCATTCTCCGTGGCTCCTTATTTTGACAGCGACTGTGGGAAGCCGCTTTACTTTGTGCGGCCTACTAGTATGCCGCCCACGATGGTGTCGTTCAGTGCCATGTGAAGCCGCTTTACTTTGTGCGGCCCACCAGGCGGTCGGCGAAGTCCCTTAGAATCTCAAAGGATTCGCCCTTGCAGATCTCCGAAACGCAGGCCAGAGCCCGGTCGGTCAGTTCCACTATGGCCTTCTTGGCATCCTCACCGACTTTCAGGGTGTCGTAGATCGCCTTGACGCGGCTGATCTTGGCAGCCTTCTCCTCCTCGGACTCCGCCCTGGCGGACATAGCCTCCATCAGTTCCTCCCTTAGAGCCGCGTCCGCCTTCTCGAAGGCCCTCACGGTCAGCCAGCTCTTCTTCTCGTTGAGAATGTCGCCGCCGATCGGCTTTCCGAACACCTTCACGTCACCGTAGGCATCCAGATAGTCATCGGCCACCTGGAAGGCAAGACCAAGGTTGTAGCCGTAGTCGTAGAGGCAGTCGCAGTCTTTCCGGGGGGCCTCGGCGATGATCGCGCCCATCTTGGCGGCGCAGGCGATCAGGACACTCGTCTTCAGGCCGATCATCTTCATGTAGTCCGCCATCGGGACGGTCCGCATCCGCTCGAAATCCATGTCGTACTGCTGTCCCTCACACACTTCGGAAGCCGTCTTCGAGAACAGCCTCAGGACCTCGCCGACAACGCCGCGCGGCGCTCGGGCCATACGGGCATAGCTGTCGATGCACATCACGTCACCCGAGAGGATCGCCGTGTCCGAGTCCCACTTCTTCCAGACTGTGTCCACCCCCCTTCGCAGCGGAGAGCGGTCCATGATGTCGTCGTGGATCAGCGTGAAACTGTGGAAAACCTCGATGCCAGCCGCCGGCTCCAGAATCTGCGGACCGAGCTCGTCCTTGTACAATGAATATGCTATGAGACAGAGGGTTGGACGGATCCGCTTTCCTCCGATGGCTATCATATACCTGAGCGGGTCGTAAAGCCCGGACGGTTCCTGCGTGAACTGAATGTTTCTGAATAGATCCTTGACAGCGATGTCGATTTGTTCCTGTGTCAGCATTGTGATTTGTCTTTATGAAATAGAAGTTAGTAATCATTAAAAAATAACTTGAACAATTTGTATATCTTTATGGTCTATATTTCTTTTCTCATCATTCATGTGCCACCGGCAAGCTCCTTCTTCCAAAAGAAATCTATCCTCATAAATCTGACACAAAATTTAGTTCAACTTATTTTTTAAAGCTTACTTAATTATTGACCGGCCTGATCACGAAGGTGAACGCCCTCTCGGCGGCAGGAATCATGTACTGAGACAACGGGAGGGTTCCCCAGGAGTTGATGCCGCCCACTCCCATCTGCACAAGGTCGAAATTGACGTAGGTGGTACCGTTGGCGCGGTCGTTCTCATGAGCCTTGGCCTTGAGGTTGAGCGAGTGGCGCGGCGCGCCGTTCTGGGTGTTGGTCTTGTTGGCGCGATCCGGAGTACCGTTCTCCATGCAGTCCAGATCCCTCATCGAGAACGGAAGCGCGGAGGCCGAGAACCTCTCGTCAGCGGTGATCTCAAGGCCTGTGCCATTGGAGTCAAGGAGACGGAAATACCTCAGGCCGGTCTTCGTTCCGGACTCCTGGGAGCGGACATAGCCGTAGTGGTACTGCTCGTTGACGCTCTGCGTGTAGTGTCCGACGATGGCTCCGGAATTCCTGTCACTGTAGTTCTCCCACGGACCCTTGCCGTAGAAATCAACGGTGGAGAAGCGTCCCGGCATCGCAAGCTTCATACCGAAGCGCATAAGCGCCGGAGCCTTGGCAAGACCGCCGCCGTCCCTCATCCTCTCGGTGGCCCTGACGGCCCCGTCAGGGAATATCTCGTAGGACATCTCGACGATGGCGGCACCGCCGGCGACAGGTTCATACTCAGCGGTCAAGGACATCGCCGCATCACTGCCGGCAGGTCTGCCGACCTTCAATGACTTAAGATTGAAGGTAAGGTAGCGCCAGGTTCTGTACAACTCATGGATCCTACCGGCACCCATGTCGTTCTCGATCGGCGCGCGTGCGAACTCCGGAGTCAGAGGCTCGGAAATCATCCGGACACCATCCACGGTGTAGTCCGTCAGGAAACCGGTCGCCTTGTCGAATGTCGCCGTCCAGTCGGACACGCGGTCCGCCGCGGTACCGGCGAAAGCGAAGGAGCCGGAGAACACGTAGGCACCGGCAGTCTCGGCGAGGTTCAGTCCGCCGGCAGCGGTCGAGCCGGCCTTGAACGCGGCGGCGGCCTTCTCCCTCAACGGGATCTGGTCATAGGCCACCTCCGAACCGGCAGGAAGAAGCCCATCCGGGGTCTTGAGGACATAAGACACATTAAGAAATATGTCAGCGTCCGCCTCAGGCAGTTCCCTGAAGCCAAGATCCACCGTGGCGGTCGCCTGCGGAGCGACATCAAGGCTCTCCACGACTCCCGAAGAGACGGCAATGCCGTCAACGGTGATGTCCCACAGCATCCTGTACTGGCTCAAATCCTTGAAGAAATGCTCGTTATAGACGTTCACCCGACCCTGTCCGGCAAGGGATGTAAGAATATTCCTGTGCTGGTAGCGGACCTCATAGGCGTGAGGATGGAGGGTTCTGTCCGCGGCGATCACGCCGTTGCAGTTGAACGAGCCGTCCGAAGGGTCATATTCATTGAAATCAC
This sequence comes from Alistipes sp. CAG:514, assembly GCA_000431015.1. Taxonomy (GTDB): domain Bacteria; phylum Bacteroidota; class Bacteroidia; order Bacteroidales; family UBA932; genus Cryptobacteroides. Next base: position 2,869 of record HF986038.1, read on the forward strand.
CTCCGAAGGCGAAGATGTGGTCGGTGCCGCCTTCCTTTGACGGCCAGCGGATCGCCTGGTCCACGAAGTCCCAGATGAAGCCGCCCTGATAGGTAGGGTACTTGCGGATGATGTCCCAATACTCCTTGAAATTACCCATCGAGTTACCCATCGCATGGGCATATTCACACTGGATGAGCGGCTTGCCCGGATTGCTCTTGACTGTTTCCTCGCAGCGCTGAGGCGACCAGTACATCGGGCAGATGATGTCGAACAGCTGTCCGTCGCCGTCGGCCCTTTCGTACTGCACCGGCCTGGAAGGATCGTTCTCCTTCATCCAGTTGTAGCCGGCGATGAAGTTGTCACCGAAGCCGGCCTCGTTGCCCAGACTCCAGATGATGACTGACGGATGGTTGAAATCCCTGCGCAGCATCCTCTGGTCACGGCTCAGATGGGCGGCCTTGAAATCCGCCCTCGCGGCGAGGGTCTCCTCACCGTAGCCCATTCCGTGCGACTCGATGTTGCCCTCGTCCACCACGTAGAGCCCGTACTTGTCGCAGAGGGCGTACCAGCGAGGGTCATCCGGGTAGTGACAGGTGCGCACTGCGTTCATATTCAGTTCCTTCATGATGCGGATGTCGCGGATCATGTCCTCTTCGGAGACGACGTAGCCCTTGTCGGCGCTCACCTCGTGGCGGTTGGCGCCTTTGATGAGGATCGGCTGCCCGTTGACCAGAAGCTGGCTGTTCAGGATCTCGACGGTGCGGAATCCGAAGTCAACGGACGCGCTCTCAACCACGTCCCTCTTGTCGAAGGCGGTCACCTTCAACGTGTAGAGGTTAGGGATCTCGGCGCTCCAGAGAGCCGGATTCTGAACGACTCCGGACAGGGTGGCCTGGCCTTTGACAGGCGTGGCGTCGCGGTAGGCGACCTGGTTGCCGTCCTTGTCGATCACCGCCACGTGCAGACTTCTGACACCTTTTGTGACCTTGGCCTTGACCGTGAAGTCCCCGTCCATACCGGCGACGATGTTCACGTCCTCAATGCGTTCTTTCTCACGGGTGTAGACATAGACCCCACGGGCTATACCGCTCAGCCTCCAGAAATCCTGATCCTCCAGGTAGGAGCCGTCGCACCAGCGGAACACCTCCAGGGCGATGAGGTTCTCCCCGGCCTTGACGTATCTGGTGATGTCGAAGCGGGCCTCCAGCTTGCTGTCCTCGCTGTAGCCGACCATCTTTCCGTTGACCCAGACACGGACGTTGGAGGTTGCCGAGCCGATGCAGAGGCAGATCTGCTTCCCGATCCAGGACTTGTCCACATCGAACAAGCGGCGGTACTGGCCGACATAGTTGTGTTCGGTCGGAGGATAAGGAGGGTTGTTGCCGTAGTGTCCCCTCCAGGCATAGCCGACGTTAAGGTAGAGAGGGTCATTGTACCCGTTAAGTTCCCACATTCCTGGGACTGGGATGGTCCCCCAGCCGGAATCGTCGTAGCCGACCGCCTCGAAGCCTTTTTCGCGTCCCTCAATGGTCTCGTTCCATTTGAACTTCCAGACACCGTTGAGAGTCAATGTCTTCTGCTGGTCCGTGACAAACGTGGCGGCCATAGGCAGCCGGTTCTCCTCGAACACGCCCGGATCCTGCCAAGGCTCCATCTTGTCGTTTTTCTCCGCCAAAAGCGGGGCTGCGGCAAACACTGCCGCAAGAATCAGTAGTGACTTTTTCATATTCATAAAATAATGGTCATTAATTTCTTATGTACTGGCGCTTCGAGCGGTCGCAGTGTCAGCCGCCTCACCTGGCCTTCCGAAGAATCACTTCCGAAGCAGCGTCACCGTCCCGTCCATAGTTGAAGCGAGGATGTAGACGCTCCCCTTCTCGCTCCAGACCTCCATCGGATTCACAAGCGCGATGGAAACCTTCCGCGCCCAAAGGCGGCTCCCGTCCACGGCGCTGAAACCGATGATGTTGCCTTTGTCCGTCGGCATGATCACCTCATCGCCGATGCGTTCGATCGGTGTCGGAGAGATCTCGTAGCCCGCCCCCGTCTGAGTCTGCCAATTCACACCAAGAGTCGCAGCATCCACGGAAGTGATTGTGTGCCACATGGATTTGCAATAAACCGTCTTCCCGTCCGGGGAAACTCCCACAGCCTCGCGGGCCGACTTATCATAATGCCTCAACTCCTTTCCGGTCGCGGCGTCAAGCGCGTAAAGCCTCCTGTCCGGAACGGCGATGAAAATCTTTCCCTCTGCCTTGACCAGCCACACGGCTGCCGGCGAATACATTCTCGAAGGCTTCTCGCACTTCCATTCCCATTGAAGCGCCCCTGTCTGAGGATCAAGCGAATAAAGCCTGTTCCCCCAGCTGCCGAACACCACCTGCTCCTTGTCGACAAACGCGCGGCACTCCACGAAACCCTGCACGTCTGAATATGTCCACACAGCCTTCCCGCTCTTCAGGTCAATCGCCCTGAAGCAGCCGTCCGAAGCGCCGACATAAACCTTGCCATTGAATATGACAGGACTTCCCAGCACGGACTTTCCAGCGGCATATTTCCAGATCGTCTTTCCGTTCCTGGCGTTAAGCGCATAGACGTTGCCGTCGGTGCAGCCGAAGACAAGGTACTTGCCCTGCACAGCAGGTGTGGAAAAGATCTTGCCCGGGAACCTCTTCGACCATATTCGTCCACCATCCTTGACGCTGATGCAGCGAACATAGCCGGAAGCGGTTGTGTACCAAGCTTTTCCCTTGCTCATGGCGAAGCCGGCGACAATGTTGCTGTCGTCCTTCAGCCTCCAGACCTCGCTCACCGGACTGTCGTTGTTGACATCGTAGCGCATCCAAGGGTAGCTCGCCGGCAAGCCGTCCGCGTCATAGGTAACGGTGTCCCGGACCTCGGCGAGCCTTCTGGTGTACCAAGGTTCGAGCTGGACAGTGGTGGAACCGTAAAGTCTTCTCTCAGAGATGGTGACGCTGTCGTTCTGGATCTTCACCACGTTGTAGCCCGGCTGTTTTCCAGCCGTCAGTGTCGAGCGGTTCAGCGGACCCGGGGTGCCGTCATAGTTGCGTTCGGCGCCCCCGGGATGCCGTCATAGTTCAGCGACACATTGCTGTGCCAGTGGCCGCCGAGCTCGAAACGGGTGCCTATCCGCTTGAGTTCCCGTGTCACATCGAAGTAGTTCAGCACCGAGGTGTCCTGCGGATAGTGGTTCACAAACACCGTCTTCACTCCCGGCTTGAGTCCTTTCAGCCATTCCATGCTCTCTTGGGGGATCAGCGCCGGCGCCATCCTCATGTCCGGCCCGCAGTTGCAGCCGATGAAGCGCCATCCCTTGCACTCAAACTCGAAATTCTCGTACCCGAACACCTTGAGGAACGTGTTGCATCCGCTCTCCGACCACTTCGCGTCGTGGTTGCCCGCCACGACATAGTACTTGTACCGCAGCGAGTCGAGAATCTGCTTCACCGCCGTGATCTCCTCATCGGTTCCAAAGTCCGTAAGGTCGCCGCCGACCAGCACGAAATCAAGGTTGTCAAGCGTGTTGACATCCTTGACGCACCGGCTAAGATCCCTGACCGCACCACTCCCCTCGGAGTAGTGCGTGTCAGAGAAAAAGGCGAACCTGACCGTGTTCTCCTGCGCGGCAAGCCCCGCCGCCGAAACCAGCGCGGCGGCAGCAGCCATCAATAACTTCCTAATGTTCATAAACAGTCTCATTTTTTCCTTTATCATCTAATCCGCGCGTCAACCTGCCAACTTCCGTGCGACTTCGCGCTTGCGGACCGAGCTTTAAAGCTCGGTCACGAAGTGATGCCTGCCTGGGAGAAGAGGCTTAGGAGTGCGGGAAGAGTCAGGACCCGGGACGTAGGCGGTCGCGGTGGTGCCGGCAGGGATCTCCACGGTCCACTCGAACTTTGAGCCGGAGCGCTTCCAGTTGCTGACGATCTTTCCATGCGGAGAGTCGTACGAGCAGTTCACCCAGTCAAGACCGTCGATAGGGTACGGCATCAGTTCAATCGACTTGTAGCCAGGCTCGGCAGGACGGATGCCGCCAAGATACTCATAGTACCAGGTCACGAGGTCGCCCAGAAGCATGACATGGTTGCCGGAGTTCATCGCAGGATCGGCGGTGTTGCCGTTCCAGAGCTCCCAGATTGTGGTCGCGCCGTTCTTCGCCATGTAGCCCCAGCTCGGATAGGTCTCGTTGGTAGCTATCCTCAAAGCGAGGTCAGGTCTTCCGAACTCGGTCAGGGTACGCATCAGCACCATCATACCGACGACACCGCAGCTCACGTGGCCGTCACAATCCACCTCGGTCTTGCGCACGATGTGATTGAACACATCCCCCTCGCGGCCGGCAGGAACCATCCCGAAATAGAGCGGAAGCAGGTTGGCTGTCACCGTGTTGTTGCCGTAGAAGCCTTCCTTCTCATCGAAGTACTTGGCGTTGAACGCGTCACGGGCCGCATCGGCATATTCATTGAACATCTCCACGTCCTCCGGATGTCCGGCCACGGGTGCGAATCCGGCCATCTTGCGGAGAAGGAAATAGTAGAACGGCGTGGCGATGAGAGGAGCCGCTGTCTTTCTCGCTGGGTCTTGTGAATGAATAAGTTCGAGCGACTCCGGCGGCATGCACCAGTCACCGTAGGTGTCCTTCGCGATCACGCCGTCCTTGAGGTACTTCGCCCTCATATACTCAAGCCACTTCTTCATCGCCCCGTAGTGATCCTTGATCGGCTGGTCATCGCCGAAACGGCGGTAGACCATGTCGGCTCCGGTGACGAACGCGCCAGGCCAGGTAAAGTTGTCGTTATAGAGGGTCCAGTAGCAAGGGCAGACATCCGGAATGCTGCCGGCCTCGTTCTGCGCGTCTTGGATGTCGGTGAGCCACTTGGAGTAGAGGGCGTGGTTGTCGAACATGTAGGACTCGCCGTAGCATCCCATCGTGCGGTCGCCCAGCCAGCCGAGCCTCTCGTCTCTCTGAGGGCAGTCGGTAGGCATGCCGCGGTAGTTGCCGCGCACTCCCCAGAAAGCGTTGTGATAGATCTGGTTGATGACGGCGTCCGAGGTCTCGAAACTGCCGGTAACCGCCATCTTGTCGTACATCACCTGCCCCTCGAAGTCGCTGAGCTTCGGCTCGTTCCTGAGCCCTTTGACCTCCACGAAACGGAATCCGTGGTAGACATACTTCGGATGCCAGACAACCGGCTTGCCGTCTTTCGCCACATAGGTGTCCAGAACCTTGGCTGTGCGGATGTTGGCGAGGTACAGCGTGCCGTCGCCGTTCAGGATTTCGGCGAATTTCATCGTCAGGGTGTCGCCTCTCTGGAGCCCTCTTGCCTTGATCTGAAGGCGGCCCACCATGTTCTGTCCCATGTCAAGGATGTAGCCGTGGTCTGTCTTGGTGATGGAGACCGGCCTCACGATGTCCTGCACCGCGATGTTAGGATTCGGCTGGAGAACCAGTTTCCCGCCCGGAGCGCTCATAAGGGAAGCGGACTGCCAGGAGGAGTCATCGTAGCCGGCCTTCGTCCAGCCTGTCAGTTCCTTACGGGCATCGTAAGTCTCTCCGTCAAACTCGTTGTTGGCTCTGATCGGACCCTCGCAGCTGATCTTCCAGCTCTCGTCGCTGACCACGGTCGCCGTGCGTCCGTCAGCATAGACGATGTCCAGCTGAAGCCAGAGACGGGGAACGCCGAAGCCTCTCATGCCCGGCTCCCTCATGGCGGTGGAACGGCCGCCGGCCAGGGGGGCGGNAATGGCGGTGAAACGTCCGCAGCCAAGGCTGACGGCCAGTGCGTTCTGGCCTTTCCGAAGAGCGGACTTCACATCGAACTCATTGAAATAGACCCTTTTCCTGTAGTCGGAGACTGTCGGGGAAAGCTCCTGGTCACAGGTAATATGCCGCCCGTTGATCCAGGCGTCGTAGACACCGAGACCGCTGATGCGAAGGGTCGCCGTCCTCACCTTGCCATCCAGTCTGACCTCCTTACGAAGGTAACGGGCAGGAAGAACCGTGTTTCCCTGAAGGACATCGCCTTCGTAGTCACATCCGATCCATTTTCCGCCATATTCAGCGGCGGAAAGGGTCAGCGCGGCGACAAGAGCCGCAATAGTTGTTAAAATTCTTCTTATCATACAATTAAAAATTAGTGTTGTTTGTCAAAAAATCGTTCTGTAATCCCGTTAACGGCCAAACAAGAGCTCCAGGTCGCGCTCAATGGCAGGCCCGGCCACTTTCTCCGGCACGAACGACCAGTGGCCGATGACTGCCGGATCACCTATGACAGCGGGATCTATCACGCGGTTCTTCCTGAGATAGTCATACAGGATCTCGCGGATCTCAGGATAGTACTCGACGGTTCTCTCCGAGATTGTGTCCGTGTCGATCCCGGCCTCGGCCAAAAGCCCGCCGCCACCGTTGGCGCGGTAGGATGTCATCGCCACATTGTAGGTCTCCCCGAAGTTGAAAGGCCTGCCGTCAGCCATCGTGGTGATCACGATCCTGGAGCCGTAAGGCTTGGTGACATCGACGGTGTAGTTGATTCCGGCGGCGGAATCGAAGTTGTAGGCCCTTTCCGCGAACGACCATCCTGTACGGCCGTTTCGCGGATCATCCCTCCGGACGATGTTCAGCACATGGTCGGCCGGCCTGGATGCCGTGACGATCCAGCGGTTGTAGGAGGCCTCAAGATAGTCCTTGATCTCCTTGCCGCTCATCGTGACCACACAGAGCTGGTTCTCATACGGATAGATGGTGAACAGATCATTGTAGACCAGCGTTCCCGCCTTGACGGTACCGTCGTAGGTCAACGGAGCCGCGATCGAGACCTGAGCCGGCGGACAGCCCAGGCAAAGCGTGTGGACAAGGTTGACATAGTCACACATCCCTTTGTAGGCGTCGCGGGTACGCATCTCCACCTTCAGCTCACCCACTTCCCGGGTCGTGAACTCCCGGACAGCCTGATAGTCCCCGTGGAACCTGGCCTCCATCTCCGCATCGACACGGTGCGGATCGACAGGTATCAGTTCCGTGGAGACGGCGCGCCTGACAACCTGACCGTCGTCAACGGTCAAGCGCAAGGTTCCGTGACCGACAAATCGGCTGTGGCTTCCGGAGTTGATCAGCCCGATGCTGTCATTGCAGGCCACGAATGGCCTATGGTCGTGCGAGCAGACCACGAAATCCACTCCCCGGAGGCTCTTGAACAGATCCATGCCCTGACTCTCAAGCATGGAGCCGTCCCCCGCCCCTGTCCCGGAATGGACGGCCACGATCACGACATCAGGCCTCTCCCTGGCGGCCACCTTGTCCACATCCTCCTGCACCAAAGGCACAAGGCTCTCGAACGTCATTCCGCTCCAGAGTCTCTCCGACAGCCAGTTCTTCATGTTGGCGTTCGTGAAGCCGAGGACGGCGACCTTCAGACCCCCTTTCCTGAACACCTTGTAAAGAGGGAAATAGGGCTTGCCGTTATCGTTGCGTACAGCGTTGCCCGCCAGAAACGGGATCCCGTGAGACTCCAGTTCCCGCGCCACACGGTCGTAGACCCTGTGTCCCGTCTCAATGTCGTGGTTGCCGACGGTCACCGCATCGTAGCCCATGTAGGAGGCTATCCGAGGATAGATGTGCGGAGAGAGCGTGTCCACATAGTTGAAGTAATAGGCCGCGTTGTCTCCCTGAAGGATGTCGCCGGCGTCGACGAAGACCACATTGTCAGCCCCGGCGACGGCGCGGACACTGTCCACGACCGTTTTCACGGCACAGAGCGACGGCCTCACCCCGTCCCCGACATAGGTGGAATCGAAATAGGTTCCATGCACGTCATTGGTGGTGAGAAGCTGGATGACATAGTCCCCGTCCCTTGGACCGGAATGGCACCCCGTCATCAAGAAGCCGACGGCGGCAGCTATAGCGACAAACGAAAAAGCTCTTTTCATACCTTATAAATATATCTCAAAATTCCTTTGCCTGCGGGAAGGCGACGAGGCCTTGGCTGATTTCCTGCCGGCCAGCGCGCGGCCAAGGTCGAAGACGACACTTAACCTCTGCTGGCTTCCCTGGTAGCCATCTCCTGTGAAATGAAACACGGCGGAGAGCCTTACACGCACGAAATCAGCAATATAAGGCTGCCAATAAACCTCGGCGCGGTCATAGAACCCCGAATGCCTCCAACTCTCGCCGTCACCGTGGATGCGGTAGAAAGGACTGCCGAAATACAAACCCTGCTGTCCAAGAATATTCCCGCCCGCGTCGATGGTGCCGTAATAAGGCATCTGCCCGCCGCCGTAGTAGGAGTCATTCAGGACACCGAACTTCCTGTAGCCGATGTTCAGCGTCAGAAGCCCGCCGAACGAAGGCTCAAGTCCCGTCCCGTTGATCCTGTCCTGGTGTATTCCCTGAATATAGCTGAGTTTGGAGTCCAAGCGGAAGTTGCGTCTCCCTGCTGCCAGTGACACGAAAGGCGAGACAAGAATATTGTCCACCACGCCACGATACTCAAGAGTGTTGGCGAAATGTCCCATCGTGGCGGTCCAGCCGGCGCGGAGGAAATCTCCCGCCAGCGCGAAATTGCCGTAGGTGAAGATCTGGAAGCGCTCCCTTCGTCCGTGGCCGATCATCCCCATCCAGTCCAGACCGGCCTCGCAGTAGCCCCGGCGGGTCTCGTACTTGAGCAACACTCCTTCTAAATTATTGTCATAGAACTGGTTCACATCGGAGATAAACAAGGATGGCACGAAGTCCGTCCGCACAGGATCCTCCGACCAGGCCGGGAATCCCGAGCCGAAGACCGAGTTATGACGTGGGAATATTCCAGCAAGGAGGCTGAACCGACGGCTGCCGCGACGGCTGTCAAGACCGTACCAGAACGTCATCTCCCGGAAAAGGCCGACGTTCCGGAGATCCTTGTCGCTCTCCCCCACCGGCGACTCACCCATATTCTTCATCACGTCCAGCCCGAGCGTCAGCCGATGGGTCATCCCTCCGCCGGCGACCATGACACCCACGGACGGAGTGAGCCGCGCGGCGTGGACCGTGCCGGACGTTTCGAACCTATTGCCCGAGCCGTCATATTCCCTATTGTCGAAATAGTACTGAAAGTCAGCTCCGTAGGTCAAGTCCACCTTGTTCTGCGAACGACCTGGAAGAGCAGTGGCCAACAGCAACGCTAACGCGATCATGCAATCTCTCATATTCACAAGCCATGCCGGGAGAAATGGCAGCCCGGACAAGGCTAATGCAAAATTACTGATAATTTTGTAATTTCGCACCTGTATGGAAGGACTCAAACTACAAACTCCGGTAGAAACCGGTCGGGGAAAGATCAGCATCTCTCTGAAAGACAAGACATTCATTCTTGGAAGCTGCTTCGCCGACAACATCGGTCAGAAAATGACGGACCTTGGATTCGAGGTCTGCGTCAATCCTTTCGGGACGATCTACAACCCCGTTTCCGTCTGCAACTCCATCGCCCGCCTATCCTCGGGGATCCCTTTCGGCGAGAGCGAGTGCGTCCCGATGGGCGCGGGCGCGGGACTAATCTGTTCCTTCAGCCACCACACCACCTTCGCCCGCCGCACCGCCCGGGAGTTCCTTGACAACGCCAACGCATCACTGTCAGACGCTTCCCGCAAATGGCACGAGGCCGGAAAGGTCATAATCACCCTCGGAACAGCGTGGATTTACGAACATGTCCGCTCGGGCGAGACCGTCTCCAACTGCCTCAAGATCGACGCGGGAGAATTTTCCCGCAGACGGCTCACGGTCCGCGAGACGGCGGTCCTTCTTATGAATATGGTCGGGCGGCATCCGGACAAGGAATTCCTGTTCACCGTCTCCCCTATCCGTCACCTCAAGGACGGAGCGCACGGCAACCAGCTCAGCAAAAGCACCCTTCTGCTCGCTTTGGACGAGGTTCTGGCGAAGTTCCCGGAGCGTTGTGAATATTTTCCAGCCTACGAGATCGTGCTTGACGAGCTGCGGGACTACCGTTTCTATGCCGCCGACATGATCCACCCGTCCGACCAGGCCGTGGACTATCTCTGGTCCCGTTTCGTAGGATTCGCCGTCCCTCCTGCCGACCTCCCGGAACTTGATTCGAGGCGCAGGGGACTGCTCCGCAGCCGGCACCGTCCCATAAACCGATAGCCCTCGACACGTCACCCCGCGATTCCGGTCAGCATCCGCGGTAGAAATTTATACCGGTCAGCCACTGCAACTGCTCGTCACACCGCAATTCCGGTCAGCATCCGCGATGGCCGGAGAATGTTTTGGCGGAATTTTTTGGTTATTCGATGTAAAACGTTAAATTTGCAGAATAAATCAGCGCACCAAACTACGCGATTTTTAAAATGGACATTAATTAACAACCAATAAGTTAATACAAAACCATTATTTAATGAAAAAGAATCGCACTTACAAAGTAAACGCCATTCTCATGATGCTGCTCGCCGGCACGCTGTCATTCAGCGCCACGGCAGCCGCCTCCGAGTCTGGTTTACTGCCCGAGGCAGCAGCTCAGCAGCAGCTAGTCAAGGGAACGATCGTCGATGTCAACGGCAACCCGATCCCGGGAGCCAGCGTGATGGTACCTGGCACAACCACCGGAACCGTCACCCAGATTGACGGAACTTTCTCACTCAATGTCGCCGAAGGCACAAAGGTAGAAATCGGCTGCCTCGGCTACACCACAGTCACCACAACCGCCCGCAACGGCATGAAGGTAGTCCTCAAGGAAGACGCCATGATGCTGAGCGATGTCGTAGTCGTCGGCTTCGGTAACCAAAGGAAGGAGAATCTTACAGGCGCCGTGGCTTCGGTAAATGTGGGAAAGACTCTTGAAAGCAGGCCACTCGCTGATGTGGGACGAGGCCTTCAGGGCGCGGCAGCCGGACTCAATGTTCGACTTACAACCGCCGAGGTAGGAGCGGAGCCGCTCATGCGCATCCGTGGACAGTTTGCCTCAATCAGTGGTGGTGCTTCCCCTCTTATTCTTCTCGACAATGTAGAGATTCCATCCATTCAACTTATCAACCCCGATGACATTGAATCGATCTCCGTTCTTAAGGATGCGGCTTCAGCATCCATATATGGAGCGAAAGCCGCATTCGGAGTCATTCTTATCACGTCAAAGAGAGGCTCCAAGGAGGAAGGTAAAGTAAACGTCACATATTCCGGAAACTTGTCATTCCAGAATATTACCAAGCCATACGACATAGCCGGAGTTAATGGAATGCATTACACGGTGCAGGCTTTTGAGCGAACAGGATTGACACGCGCCGGCTATCCTTGGCTCGTATCAAGAAACAGTTGGCAGGCAGCCTTAGCGTGGGAGGAACAATTCGGAGGTTCCGTCGGTGCGTTTGACCCAATGGTATATGGTAGAGACTATTACTATGACGGTGACAAGGTTTATGGTATAAGAACATACGATCCGACTGACTATATGGTTCGTAAAAATGCACCTACCACATCACATAATATTTCAGTCGCTGGAAACAAAGGCAAGACCGACTTCAACATCAGTTTGGCATACCTTGATCAACAGGGTATGATGAAACCTGCAAAACACGATGACTACAGCAGATGGAACGCCAACGTCAAGATCAACACAAAGATCAATGATTGGTTGGCTGTCCACTCTGGCATAATGTTCACTAAATCGAACAAGCGATGGGCGTACAATACGGCTGTAGGTAATGCTGACATGTGGTATTACATGTACCGCTGGGGACCGACAATTCCTGTAATTGAGACAGATTCAAACGGTTATTCTCTTCGCGGACCTGCCTTTGAGTCAGCAGCATCTAACACTGCATCAAATAAAACACACTACACTAGCGTAAATGCGGGAGCTACAATCACTCCTTTGAAAGATTGGGATATCAACATTGACTATACGTATGCTGATCAAGAAGTGATGAGCTATAGGCCAGGGACACGCTTCTATGCTGGAGATACGTGGTCCACACCAAGCGTACTTACTGATGATAACGGAAATACCAAAATGGTAACCAATTACTGGTCAGACTATAACGGACTTCCTAAAAGTATCGAAGACAGGGCCTTCATACCAGCTTACTATACTTCTGCCGGCTCTGGAATAGATCATGTGCATCAATCTTCTTCCTCCGCTCAGCGTCAGACTATAAACCTAACGTCAAATTACGCACTTAAGATAGCTGATAGCCATAACTTCAACTTCATGTTGGGTATCCAGAGTGTTTCTTACAAATACACCGATCACTGGAGTAAAAAGATGGCACTTATGGACTATGAGAACCCTCAATTCGACCTCGCTACAGGCACACAGACTTCCGGAGGTGATTATGCGTGGAACTCAACGCTTGGTTTCTTCGGACGAGTTAACTATAACCTGAAAGAGCGTTACCTCCTTGAAGCAAACCTCCGATATGATGGTTCTTCGAAATTTCCTAAAGATTTAAAATGGATGCTGTTCCCTTCTGTGTCTGCCGGATGGAGGGTGACAGAAGAGCCATGGATGGCAAACATCAAGCCTATAATGAACAATCTGAAGTTGCGTGCTTCATGGGGAACAATCGGAGACCAGTCTGTTGCAAGTTCTATGTATATTCCAACAATGGACGGCACAACATCAGTTTGGATTCACAATGGCCAAAAAGACACTTATTATGGAACTCCGGCCGCAGTGGCCACTGATTTGACTTGGCAGAAGATAGAAACCTTTGACATCGGTGTTGACCTGTCATTGTTCCACGCCTTCGATATCACATTCGACTGGTATAGAAGAAACACTAACGGAATGATCGTCCCAGGCCCTGGTGTATCCCATAGTTATGGAACAACAGCACCTAAAGGTAATTATGGCTCGCTTCGGACGGATGGATGGGAACTATCAGTCAACTACGGTCATGTGTTCGACAATGGACTCAGTCTTTCAGTCAATGCCTCATTGGCTGACGCACTTACTAAAATCACCAAATACGGCACCACAAGAAGCATCAATGATTGGTATGTCGGAAAGCACTACGGTGAAATATGGGGATTTAAAGTAGATCGTTTATTCCAAAAGGATGATTTTGAATATGACAGCAACGGAAACTTGATAATGGTTGCGCCAGGCGACGGAAGTAATCCAGATGGTTATAAATATGCCCATTACAAATTTGCGAATCCGAACACTCCTCTCCAAGGAAAGTACAATGCTTCCAGCAACGTAATGTTCGGTCCCGGAGATGTAAAGTATAAAGACCTTAACGGTGACGGAGTCATCGATGTAGGTGATGAGACTGTGGACAACCCTGGAGATCGCACAATTATCGGTAACACAACTCCTCGCTACGAGTATAGCTTTAGAATAGACGCAGCCTGGAAAGGATTTGATCTGTCTGTTTTCTTCCAGGGCATCGGCAAACGCGATATGTGGGGTAGCTCATCACTGACTCTTCCAGGCTTCAACACTTCCGACGGATCCATGGCAGCATCTTTCGCCAATGATTTCTGGTTTGAGGAATTTGACTCAAATGGACAAGTAATCGACTCTAACTACGATGCGTTCTATCCTCGCGCATATAACATGGATGGTGGCACATCTGGATTCAACATGCTGGTCAGCGATAGGTATCTTCTGAACATGGCGTATCTCAGACTGAAGAATGTGACATTAGGCTACACCTTGCCTCGCAACATCGTCAACAAGGTCAACATCAGCAATCTTCGTGTGTACGTCTCTCTGGAGAACCTTTTAACATTCGATCATTTGAAAGGGCTACCAGTAGATCCGGAAGTAGTAGCTGGTTACTCATCGCTTCTCAATAAAGATTATAACTCAAATCGTGCCGGTGTCGGTGCACCTGCATTCAGAAGCACCTCATTCGGAGTTCAACTTACTTTCTAATCAGATGAATATGAAAAAGTTTTTTATATTATTTCCCGCTCTCTGCGCTCTTGTGATGTCTGGCTGCAATGACTTCCTTGACAGGCCAACAAAGACAGCATTGACAGATGACACATATTGGAAAAACCCGGAAAATATCCGCTTGTACGTAAATGGTGGATATACAAATTACTTTACAGGATACAATTCAGGATGGTCGGCAACTAAGGCTACTGGAGTATATGGCTCTCCGGAATATAGTGATGATGCCACCAATGCAGGCGCACAGGCTGATATTCTTAATGCTGTGCCGGCAGATAACTGGTATCGCTCAGAAGGTATACGCTTCCTCGCAAGAAGGGGTGGTACAGGATGGGACTTCTCATGGATACGCAAATGGAATATCCTTATTAACAGACTTGAAAAGAATAAGGATAGCTATACTACTGAAGCCTATAATCACTGGATGGGTGTCGCACGCTTCTTCAGGGCATTCGAATACAGTCAACTAGTGATTTCCTTTGGTGATGTGCCATATTATGATCACGAAATAGCTTCTAATGACTATAACGATCAGTTTAAAGCTCGTGATCCACGCTCCATTGTAATGGACAAATGTATGGAAGACTTTGACTTTGCTGTATCAAATATCAGAGAGGATGACGGTGTCGATTATCTTAATAGATATGTAGCCGCTACATTGGCTTCCAGATGTATGTTATTTGAAGGAACATGGTACATCTATCATAAGAACGATGAAGCCATGAAGACAAACACGGATATTGATGCCTATGCAAAGAAGTTCCTTCAAGCAGCTGTGACCTACACACAGATGGTTATCAATTCCGGTAAATATGCTTTTGACACTGAGTTCAACGCCCTCTTTGGATCGACTGCAAGAACCGGTAAAGAAATCATGCTCTATCGGTCATATAGTGACGCACTATCAGTAAGGCACTGCACCGGATCTTATTGTAATCTGCGTGAGGGTCAGACTCGTTCAGGTAATCTATCAAGCCTTAAGGCATGGATATGCAATGATGGTAAGCCATATACTTCTTCCAAGGCAAATCTTCACGAGTCATTCGACATGAAAGATCTTGTGGTAAGCCGAGACCCTCGCTTTGAAGCAACTTTCAATGGGGCAACCGTTCATCTTGGGAACAGTACCGGAATCTACATCACTAAGTTCATCAATCGCGAAGGCCCTACTCTGTGGGAAGACGCATCAAACACAAACAGACCGGAGTATCGTTCCAACACGAATAATAATGGATTCCCTTGCGTACGATATGCCGAGACCGTGCTGAACTGGATAGAAGCCAAGGCTGAACTTGCCGACAAATTCGGTGGCGCGGCTGTAACTCAAGAGGATATCGATAAATCCATAAATGCCATACGACATCGCCCTATTGCTCCGG
The DNA here is from genome assembly GCA_000431015.1 of Alistipes sp. CAG:514. Classification (GTDB taxonomy): domain Bacteria; phylum Bacteroidota; class Bacteroidia; order Bacteroidales; family UBA932; genus Cryptobacteroides. The sequence continues at coordinate 18,137 of HF986038.1, forward strand.
AAGCTGTCGCCAAAGGTGTTAAACAAACGGCGGACCTTCAAATCAGTAATATTCCAGACGATCCTGCGAGAACTTCACAAATTGAAGCAAACACTCTCGCCGGCATTGTAAAGAGTCCTCTCATCTGGGAGATACGCCGTGAACGACGTATGGAATTCTACATGGAACACTTCCGCACACGTGACATCAGACGTTGGGGAAAACTTGAACTTATGCAAGGTTCAACAAATCCAGACATTCTCTTAGGCGCGTTCCTTAAGCTTGATGAAGCGAAGACACAGCCTCAAAGGCCATTCGTATTCTCAGCATCCGACAAAGGACTTCTGAAAGTCCAACTCGAGAACGGGCAAATCCTTGCTTATGACTGCACCTTAGACGGAGATAACAATATCGTTTCTGACAACAGCGCTCAAATGCATGGATACCTTATTCCTAGAAATGTAAAAGACAGAGGTTCTATAGGCGGTGTCAAGCAGTATCTTGAACCAATATGTACTGATGTAATCAATGATTACAAAAACAATGGTTACGAAAGTAACATCACCCAAAATCCTGGTTGGTAATCACTAATTTAATGATTCTATGATAAAAAGCGTGGCCGGGTGCTTCCCCGGCCACGTTTTTTAATTATTCTACTGATCTTATGCAAGGTTACATCGGTTAATGGGTAAAAGTATGTGTTTAGGCATATAT
>HF986039.1:0-1098 GCA_000431015.1 Alistipes sp. CAG:514
TGGCGGAGGTGGTCCACCCCGCAAAAGGAAGCAAAAGCATCGTTGAGTTGGGAATGGTTGACTCCATCGCCGTGGGGGACGGCAAGGTGACCGTGACCCTCGCCTTCCCGAAGAGGAGGGATCCCCTCTCTGAATATCTTGTCGGCAGCACCCGCGCCACAATCATCCGTAACGTTCCGCAAGGGACCGAGGTTGAGGTCAAGACTGTTGTCAAGGAGGAGGCTCCCAAAAAGAAGGCCGGACTTGATCTCGGACTTGAAGAGGTCAACAACGTCCGCCACATCATCGGCATCGCCTCAGGAAAGGGCGGGGTCGGGAAGTCAACCGTGGCCGTCAATCTGGCCGTGGCCCTGGCCCGTCTCGGCTACAAGGTCGGACTCGCCGACGCCGATGTCTACGGCCCGTCGGTTCCGCTGATGACCGGCACAGAAGGCGCCGTGCCAGAGGCGGAGGAGATCGCCGAGGGCAAGGAGGTGATTTTCCCGATCGATAAATACGGCGTGAAATGGATGTCCATCGGCTATTTCGCCGAGCCAGGCCAAGCCCTCATCTGGAGGGGTCCAATGGCCTGCAACGCCCTCAAGCAGATGATCCTGCAAGTGCGCTGGGGCGTGCTGGACTTCCTTCTCATCGACATGCCTCCGGGAACCGGTGACATCCACATCTCCCTCGTGAACGACATCCCGATGGAGGGCGCGCTGATTGTCACGACCCCTCAGCCGGTGGCTCTTTCGGACGTGGAGAAGGGCGTGAACATGTTCCGCAACAAGAGCATCGACCGCAAGATCTTCGGTCTGGTGGAGAACATGGCCTGGTTCACTCCTGAGGAACTGCCGGAAAACAAGTACTACATCTTCGGGAAGGGCGGCGGCCAGCAGATGGCAGAAAAGTACGGCATCCCTCTCCTCGGCCAGATTCCGATCGTCCAGAGCATACGTGAGGGCGGAGACTCCGGCGAGCCTGTCGCCCTGTCCTCCCGCCCTGACGGCCAGGCGTTCATCGATCTCGCCTCCACTCTGGCCAAGTCCGCGGACGGCGAATAGATTCTCTCTAACGGCGAGGGAGAGCCAGTCCTGCTATGGCTATCGCCAGAAGGAC
>HF986039.1:1103-18918 GCA_000431015.1 Alistipes sp. CAG:514
GCGGATGTGGCTCTCGCCAGAGGGACGAAGAGCGTGAGGGCCGAGGCTCTGGAGGCGGTCTCGCCGGCGGCGTAGATCTTCGGCTCGAAGCGCATCACGATCTCGTGGTCGCCGGCGGGAACGGTGGCGGCACGTAGGATCCAGTCGGCGCGGAACAGTTCCAAAGGAGAGCCGTCAACCGTGGCGGTCCAGCCGTCCGGGTAATAGATCTCACTGAATATGACGGTGCGGGCGGCTGAGGCGCTGTAGTGGTAACGAAGCTCGTTCGGAGCATAGGCTGTCATCCGGATGGTGTCAATACCCATGTCATCAGCGGTTCCATCAACAGATTCCTCAGCAGAACCCTCGACGGAACTTCCTGCGTAGGTCTTTGCGAAAGCGGCGCGGGAGGCGGCGAAGTCCGCTCCGATGACGGCGGTGCGCCTGAGATCCACGGAATCAATCAGGGCGATCTCCTCGTCCGGAGTCCCGGCGGGAACGAACGAGTCCACGAACCACGCCGGACCGAAGGCCCCAAGGTTCTCGATCGGCGGCATCTCCGCGCCAAGTATGAAGTACTTGGTGTTCAGCGCGGAAAGCACAGGAATATTCCTGATTCCACTTTGGAATTCCTCAATGGTCTTGGCACCACTTGTGTTGGCCGAAAGCGCCTGCAACTCCTTGACAATGTGCCTGTCGATCAGATCCTGGTAGCGCTGCAATTTCGCCGGGCTGTAGCCACCGATGCACTTGTGCCAGTAAGGGTTGAAGGAGTCATTGAATATGTCCGCGCTTAGATCCACAACCCTGTAGGACGGGGACTTGTCCTCCAGAATCAGTTTGTCCACTGCCCTGGCGGTGAATTGGTTGTTGAACTGGCGCGGGGTCGTGAAACTGTCCGAGTTGAGGTAGCGCTTGCCGACCGTGAACATATTCACGAACACGAGGAGGCATATTCCCGCCATCGCCTGCATTCTGCGGGCATTGCCGATGTGAGGGTCGCTCTCGTAGGATTTCGGTGCGTCTTTCGGGACGCTGTAGGCCCAGAGTATCAGACCGAAAGTGATCACTATCAAGACCATAGACCACATGGCATCGGAGGTGAGAAGGTGACGGCGGTCAGCCTTGAGGGCATCCACGATGATGTCCTGCATCTGGGCGTCACCCCTGCCTGAGAAGGAACCAGCCACACTCGGAACAAGGGCGCAGAGGAGGCAGAATCCGGCGGTCAGCGCAAGAGCGATCCAACCCGCCCTCAGGAACTCCTTCTTTGAATATTCCCGCCTGAGGATCCTGTCCAGAGTGACGAAGCCGAGCATCGGCAGAGTGAACTGCAACACTATCAAGGCCATGGACACGGTTCTGAACTTGCTGTACATCGGGGCGTAGTCGAAGAACAGTTTCGTGAACCACATCATGTGGCTGCCAAGACCAAGGAACACGGCCACAAGGGTCGCTGCCAGAAGCCACCATTTCTCCTTGCCTTTGTAAAGGAATAGTCCAAGGACAAAGAGGAAGACCGTTATCGCTCCCATGTACATCGGCCCGGCGGTGAACGGCTGAGGCCCCCAGTAAAGCGGCAGCGCCTTGGCGATCTCGTTCGGATTGCCCTGTCCGGCCTGCCTGAACAGCTTCACGACCTCGGACTTGTCCGGATTCACCGCTCCGGCTGACGAACCTCCGTTAAAATTGGGAATCATCAGGTTAGGGAGTTCCTCCCAGCCGTAGGACCAGGCTGTGGCGTAGTCCAGCTGAAGGCCGGAGTTGTTGATCTCGCCGCCTTCCGGATGGGAGAGTTCGGAGCCTCCGCGCATGGTGTATTTGGTATATTCATAAAGAGGGGCCAGTTTGATGGTGTTGGTCCCGATGCCGGCGAGACCCACGACCAGAAGCAGCGCGCTTGCCGCGAAGAAGCGCCCGAAGGCGGCGCGCCTCTCAAAGCAGACCCTGAAGAACACATAAAGCGCATAGATCACGATCATCAGCGCCAGATAGTAGGTGATCTGCTGATGGTTGGCCTTGATCTGGAAACTCAGCGCGAAGCCGAACAGAACCGCGCCGAGAAGGGTTTTAGGAAGCCAGTCCCTCCAGCCTTCACGCTGGGTCTGCCGTAGTGCCGAGCGGTAAGTGAAGATCGCCGCCGCCAGCACCCAAGGCAGAAACGCTATCGCCTGCATCTTGGTGTTGTGCCCCACCTGGATGATCTGGAAATTGTACGAGCAGAAAGTGACCGCGACCGCACCGCCGATGGCCAGAACCTTGTCAAGCCCAAGTGAAAGCATCAGCAGAAACGCTCCAAGCAAAGAAATGAACAGCCAGTTGGCCGGCCTCTTGCCCTTCATAAGAAGATTGTACAACGACTGTGTCCAGTCACCGTCGCTCGAAGGTTCAAACGAGGTCGTCGGCATCCCGCCGAACATCGAGTCCGTCCAGTAAGTAGGATCGTCAGGATGCGCCTTGTTCCACGTCACAGCCTCCTGCGACATGCTCCTGTAGCCGGTGATGTCGCTCTGATTGACCACCTTGCCGGTCAGCACCTCCGGCACGAAACCATATGCCAGCACCAGAAACAGCAGCACAGTCCCGGCGTAGTACATTATCTTCCTTATCAAAGTCTTGTCCATAATCCTTGAATCTTATTTTTCAGTTATCTGATTCAGCAGCTCCGCCAGCCTCACCGTAAGGTTGCGGCGCGAGAACCGCGAGATGTCCGAGGTGTTGTCGTGAAGCTCGTCATTCTTGAACTCCTCCCAGCAGAAATCTATCCAAACCCGGATTCTTTTCTCATCGTCCCAGTCATAGACCACTCCAGAGCCGGTCTCGCTGACAATCCGCGCCATCGCACCGTCAGTCTGGCCTATTCCCAGAATCGGACGACGCGAGGCGAGATATTCAAACAGCTTCCCCGGCAGCACCGCCCGGTACTCGGGTTCCTTCCTCAGCGGCAGGATCAGCACCGAGGCATTGAGCTGCTCCCTGACAGCCGTCTCGTGATCCTGATAGCCAAAGTCTTTCAGGTTGCCAACAAGCCCGGCGGCCTCGATCGAAGCGGTGATCTCCCTGTCGGTCTTCCCCACCAGCCTGATTCTCAGCGACCTCCTGAACTCCTCATCCTCCTCGCATTTCTGGGCCAGGACTTTCCAGAGGGTCTCAGGATTACCGTCCGAGGCGAACAATCCCGTGTGGGTGATGTTGAAATTCTCGTCCAACTCAAAATCCTTCTTGAAGTCCTCCTCGTCGAAGCCATTGGTTATCAACTCCACGGGAGTCTTGGTCATCGCCTTGAACTCGTCCTGCACCAGCGGGGAGACAGCAATCACCCTCGTCGCCCCGTCCAGTACGGACTGCTCCAACCTATGATGTTTTTCCTCCGCCCAGGAAGTCAGCCCAAGATGCTTGAAATAAAACATCTTGGTCCACGGGTCACGGAAGTCGGCGATCCAAGGTATCCCGGTGGCGCGGGACAGCCTCAACCCGATAAGGTGCATGGACTGCGGAGGCCCCGTCGTGACGATGGCGTCCACAGGATGCTCCGCAAGGTATTTCTTAAGGAAGCGCACAGACGGGCGCACCCACATCACACGTGGATCCGGAATGAAGAAATTGCCTCGGATGAACAGTGACAGCCTCTGCTTCCATGATTTCTTCTGCCCGTTGATCGGATTGACCTCGTCCTTCCCCGCATTGGCGGCGGTAAGTGTCTTAAGATCGGTCGTACTCCCCTTTCCCATCAGCTTGCGGTAAATCCCGTAAGGCTCGAATATGCGGCTCTTGACAATCTCGACCTCAGGCGGAATCTCCGCAGCCAAAGTCTTGTCGATCGTCGTAAGTTCCGGATTCTCAGGAGTGTAGACCACAGGCTGCCAGCCCTGAGCCGGAAGATATTTCGCAAACTTGACCCACCTCTGCACTCCGGATCCTCCGGACGGCGGCCAGTAATATGTCACTATCAGCACTCTCTTCATGTCGCTCCTGATTTAGTAATCCAATAATAAATCCGCCTCTTCCGCGGCAACACAAGTTCCTTCCGCACACTTGGAAATTGCCGTAATAAACAATTCCTTACATAAGAATACAAAGATAATCGTTCCGTTCAAAATTATACAAATTATTCCATTTTCCCCGGAATAATCAGGATAATGTTCTGGAATATTCGGGATAATTCGAGGCAAAGAGAACAGGTCTTGTGCTAAAATCACTATATTCGTGGAAGTACTATTTGAAGATGATTTTATGATTAAGGGATGTCTTAAGATTATAGCGGCGGCGGCCTTTATTACATTGTTCTGCACCAATGCCAGCGCGCAGTTCTCGCTGACGGGGGACGATCCGGCGGCCCTGCGCTGGAGGCAGATGGAGACGGAGAATTTCAGGCTGATCTTTCCGGCGGGAGAGGATTCACTGGCAAGGGTTTACGGAGCTGAGCTGGAAAGCGCAAGGCTCAGGAACGCCCGGTCGTCAGGGTTTCTCGTCGGGCAAAGTTACAGGGCTAAGATGCCCGTGGTGCTGCACAGCCGCCACGTCCTGCCGAACGCATCGGTCACATGGGCGCCGAAAAGGATGGACATATTCACTGTCAATGATCCTTATGCTCCGACAGCGATGCCTTGGGTGCGGAACCTGGCGATCCACGAGGGGCGGCATGCGGCGCAGATGCAGTTCGGCGCGGCTGGCGGCCTCAAACCGTTCCACTGGTTTTTCGGAGAAATGGCAGCCGGAGCCTTCGCGGGGGTCTTCCCGGGACCGGCTTTCCTCGAAGGAGACGCGGTGGTGGCGGAGACGGCGCTCAGCAGGAGCGGACGCGGGCGGCAGGCCGACTTCCTGGGCTACCTGATGCCGGCGTTCGACTGCGGTGACTGGAGGGATTTCTACAAATGGAGCTACGGATCCAACAGGCACTACACTCCTGACCACTACAGAGTCGGCTACCTCACAATCGCCGGCGCGAGGGTATTCTTCGACGATCCGCTTTTCACTCAGGAATATTTCAGCCGCGTTGTCAGCAAAGGCTGGATCCTCAACCTCCAAAAGACCGTCAGGGAGGCCAGCGGAATGAGTTTCAAGGAGTCCTTCCGCGCGATAGAGGAGAATTTCCGGAACATCTGGAGCGAAGAAGCGGCTCGGAGGGGGCCGTTCATGCCGTCAAGGCAGGTGACGAGAACTCCTTGGAGGCACACGGAGTACGCGGGAGCGGTCGCCACGGATGGTTCGGGAATATTCTCCCTCAAGTCCGGGATCGCGGCGCCCAAGAGTCTTGTCAGGATCGATCCAGCGGGTAACGAGAAGAGAATCCGGTCTTTCGCATCCTATGCGAGCGATCTTTCACTCGACTCTGAAGGTCAAAGAATATTCTGGAGCGAGTCCGTTCCGGGACTCCGGTGGAGTCTTGGAGGAGCATCCAGAATCCGTTACGTGAATCTCTCGAAACCAGGCAGGGTACACGACCTGACCAAAAGCGGACGGTACTTCAATCCAGCCCCGTCACGGGACGGAAAGGTCATCGCTGCCACTGAATATCCTCACTCAGGCGGTTCGCGCATTGTCCTTCTGGATGCCGCCGACGGTTCGGCCAGAAAGGCGTTCATCGCTCCGGACTCGCTCCAGTTCACGGAATCCGCCTGGATCGGGGAACGCTTGTTCGCTGCCGGGCTTTCCGGGAACGGAATGGGAGTCTATGAGATTGTCGGAAGGATGGCCGATGGGAAGGCCGCGCTCATTCGATTGCTTGATCCTCAGCCTGTTACCCTTTCACATCCGCGTTCTGTTCCTGAAGAGGAAACACTGCTTGCCTTCCTGTGCGACAGAACGGGCGTGACGGAGTTATATTCACTGGACGTTGAGAACTCGAAACTGCGGCAGCTGACATCGACCCGTTACGGGATCAGCTCGCCGGTGTTCAGTGCTGACACATTGTACTACAGTTCGCTGGCGGCATCGGACAGGCCCGAGGACTACAAGCAGGGCCGGATGATGTACGCCACAGCGGTAAGCGACCTGCCGATTACCGAAGTCCGCTACGAGAATATTCATAAATACCCTGTCGCAGACGCGCTTACAGCGCAGGAAACCGCCCTTGGCGACTCAATCGCCGTTGCCGCGGAGGTAAAATTTTCGCAACCGGAAAGATATTCAAAGATCAGACTCCCGCATATTCATTCCTGGGCGCCGGTCTATTTCAACTACGACAACGTCGAGTCCATAAGCGGCGACGACTACTACAAGACCGCCTCCCTCGGAGCCACGGCCCTGTTCCAGAACCTGCTCGGCACAGGCTACGGCATGGTCGGCTACGGAGCGCACGAAGACCCCTACGAAGACGGCAAATGGCGACATTCCGGCCACATCAAGTACTGCTACACAGGACTTCTCCCGATTTTTGAGATTTCCGCCGACTTCAACGACAGAGCCGCGATGGACATTCAGAAAATCCAAGTCACGAAGGAAAGGATGTACAGGCTTTACAACAAAGGCACTCTGACCGACAAGCCTTATTTTGAAGGAGGGTTGAAAGTCTATATTCCGTTCAATTTCTCGTCAGGCGGCATCAACCGGGGACTGATCCCGCAGGTCAAGTACAAGTTCACCAACGACAGGTACAATGACCAGATTCTGTTCCAGCACATCGTGAAAAAAGACGGAAAGGATGTGACCGAGACCTATAGCACAATCGGCGAAAACAACATCTCTCCGCTTCAGACTCTGGATGCATCGATAAGAGGCTATGTCATGAGACAGAAAGCGCCGTCACAGGTCTTTCCGTCGCTCGGATTCGGTGCGGAACTGGGATTTCACTTCAGACCTGGCCACATGAAGGCCTACAATCCGACCGCTTATCTCTACACCTACGGCTATCTTCCAGGGTTCACGGCCCGTCAAGGACTCAGGCTCACCGCATCGATGGAGGTGTGGTACGGGCCATACGAAGAGGGTGGAATCATGGAAGGAGCATTGACTGCCATTCCAAGAGGGTTCGTGGACACCAACCTTAAAAGCATCATCAACTCCTGCTCGGAGTCCAGATGGAGGGTCACCGCAGACTATGCGATTCCTTTCGCTGACGTGGACTGGTCGTTCCTCAGCCCCGTGGCCTACGTCAAGAACTTCGAGCTGACGCCGTTCTTCGACTGGTCCTACCAGACATTCAGTTGGAACCACGAACTTCATTACAATCCAGGAGCGGTCATGGGCGAGAACCTGTTCAGCGTCGGAGCCGACCTCACCGTCAGGCTCGGCAACTTCTTCTGGCTGCCTTACGACACGCAGATCGGCATCCGCTACGCCCGCAACTTCTGGCACTACATCGACCGCTTCCCGATCGCCAACCTCAACAAGGACTACATAGGCTGGATATTCAGCATTAATCTCTAAAACATAATGAAACGTTTTCTTACCACACTTGCGGCACTGGCCGCCGCAATGATCTCCATGTCCGCCCAAACGTGTTGGACAATCCAGGACGATGAATCCATCTCGCTTAACATCGGAAATGTCAGTCTGCCATATTCAGACCACATCGAGATGAGCGGCGAGCAGATCTCCTGTGTCATCAGATGGGAAGTCGATGGAGGCGGACACTTCAATCAGATGCGCTCGCTGGTCTTTCCGATGCTGAGGACGGTGCCGAACAACACCCACGCCAGCCTGATGTACAGGATGAGTACCGACATAATGTCGCTGATAGGAGTCAACTCTGTGGCGGTCAAGCAATTGTCAGCCAAGAAGGTGACTCTGGACGGCACGCTTTCCGCTGTCTGCGACTACGGCCTCCGCAACACCAACGTCAACGGCCAGATCGGAGACTCTCCGGCTCCGGTGATCGAAGTCACCACAAGAATATTCCCGAGCACCACCCTTCCGATGCTTTGCGAGACCTACAGCGTCAGGAACATCACGGGGCAGCCGGTGATTGTGAATATTCCTGAATTCAAGCAAGTTGTGAAAACGCCGAAAGACAGTGGCGTGGACGGTGCCTACGTCGTGAGAGGCGATATCTTCGGAAGCGGCACCTTCGTCTTGGAACCGCAGCAAACGGTTGATTTTCAGGCAGCGTTCCAAGCCTATCGAGACAGCGGGGAGAAAATGACCGTCCCGGATGTGAGTGATGAATATGCCGCCAGAATGTCGTTCGTGCGCTCCCTGGATTCCTCCCTTGTCCTTGAGACTCCGGATCCGGCGATTGATGACGAGTTCCGCTTCGCCAAGATCAGGGCCACCGAAAGCATCTACCGCACGAAAGGCGGGCTTATGCACGGCCCGGGCGGAGAGTCCTACTACGCCGCGTTGTGGTGCAACGACCAATGTGAGTACGTCAACCCGTTCTTCCCGTTCCTGGGCAACCCGAACGGTAATGAGTCGGCCTTCAACTGCTACCGTCATTTCGCCAGATTCATGAACGATGAATTCAAGCCGATCCCAAGCTCCATCATCGCCGAAGGGCTTGACATCTGGGACGGCGCGGGCGACAGGGGTGACGCCGCGATGGTCGCACACGGTCTGCCTCGTTACCTGCTCGCCAGCGGGAACCTTGAACAAGCCCGTGAGCTTTGGCCGTTCCTCAAATGGTGCCTTGAGTACTGCCACCGCAAGCTGAACGCCGATGGTGTTCCGGAATCCGACACCGATGAGCTGGAAGGCCGCTTCCCTGCCGGCAAGGCCAATCTCTCGACAGCCTGCCTCTACTACGACGGACTGGTGTCGGCAACCCATCTTGCGCCTTTGATGGGAGAGCCGGCCTCCGTGACAAGAACTTATCGCAGACAGGCGACCGAACTCAAAGCCGCGGTCGAGAGGTATTTCGGCGGAACGGTCAGCGGTTATGACACTTACAAGTATTACGACGGGAATGATGTGTTGAGATCCTGGATCTGCCTGCCTTTGTGCTTCGGCATCAACGACAGGGCGAAAGGTACCCTGGACGCCTTGTTCTCTCCTCTGATGATGACCGAGGACGGCATCCTCACCCAGCAGGGCAGCACCACATTCTGGGACAGATCCACCCTCTACGCCCTGCGCGGAGCGTTCGCCGCCGGCCATTCCGACGAGGCCGTCAAACAGCTGAGCCATTATTCGCAGCGCCGACTTCTCGGCACCCATGTTCCTTATCCCGTCGAGGCCTACCCTGAAGGCTCCCAGCGGCACCTTTCCGCCGAAAGCGGGCTTTTCTGCCGAGTGATCACAGAGGGTCTGTTCGGCATCCGTCCGACAGGCTTCAACTCTTTCAGCCTCAAGACGCAGCTACCTTCCGGATGGGACAGGATGGCACTTCGCCACATCAAGGCCTTCGACAGCGATTTCGACATCGAAGCGGTGCGCGTAAGCCCTACGAAAATCAAAGTCACCGTCAGCAAAGCCGGCGGCAAGACCAAGGAATATGTCGTCAAGCCCGGCCAGTTGATTTCCGTGGCACTTAATTAACTGATTATCAAAACAAGGAGTCATCCCGTGGTCGGGAATGCCGCACCACGGGATGACTCTTTTACTTGACTGTCACGGCGTTATCCGCCACGCTTAATGTGTCACCTTGTTCGTAAGCAGGAGCAGATCCTTTGCCTTGTTTGGATGATTGTTTTTTGGGGGTAAAGAAGGTGGTTTTTACGTTTCTTATGGAAGTCTTTCTGTTTCTTTTCGTTTTTTACGTTTTTGTGCCGCATATTTGCCGGTGGAATGAAAAGGACGCTCATCATACTGTCTGCCATTCTTCTCTTGCTGCCGGTTTACTGTATTTATGGCTATCATGGTTTAGGAACACATTTTCAGGATGCAGGAAGAGAGGAAGGGCAGACTCTTGTGATGTTCTGGAATCTTGAGAACCTGTTTGACTGGTGTCGGGACACCCTTGGCGGGAATGAGTCCGAGGCGGAGTTCTCCTCGTTCGGTAAGAAGCATTGGACAAAGAGGCGGTTCCTGGCGAAATGCAATGCGATAGCGAAGTCAATATTCTGGGTGAAAGATAAGGAAGGCATTCTTCCGGATGTCATAGGAATAGCCGAGGTGGAAAACCGCTTTGTTCTGGAAAGGCTCCTGAGAGAAACACCTCTTTACAAGACGGACTACAGGATTGTGCATTTCGACTCTCCGGATCCGAGGGGCATCGATGTGGCTTTGCTCTATAGATCATCAAGATTGGAACTAATTCAGGCAAAGCCTATTGCTGTAGGAGGCGGAACAGATCCTCCATTCAGGACCAGGGATATTCTTTTGGCAAGGTTCCGGAAGCCGGACGGCGACAGCCTGGCCTTTCTGGTGAACCATCATCCGTCCAAGTACGGCGGCAGGACTGGAGGCAGGAGGGAAGCGGCACTCAGAAGGTTGCGTGAGGTGACAGACTCGCTTCAGGATGCAGGATTGATGAATATGGTGGCGATGGGTGACTTCAACGACACTCCGGAGAATCCGGCTTTCGGAATATTGACGGAAGGATATTCACATCCTTTGATCAATCTGGCGTTGCCGCTCGCTTCGAGGGGAGAGGGAACAATAAGATACTCAGGAAAATGGGAGATGATTGACATGTTCTTTGTTTCGGAGAGCGTGGCGCAGGGCGGGAATATTCCTGAGATGAGGGTGCTTAGGATTCCGTTCCTGATGACGCGCGACAACGCTCATTCGGGGGAAAAGCCGCTCCGTACGTACACCGGGCCGCGTTATGTCGGAGGAGTAAGTGATCATTGTCCGATTGTTTTGCGGATTTAGAAGGGAATCAATAAATATTTGTTAAATTTGCCTTATTGGAAAACGTCCTGAGCTGACGTTTTCTTTAACGGACAAGACTAAAAATCACATAATATGGAAATGAAAACCAGAATCAGGGAGAAATTCAGCACTCTCTTCGGCGCGGAAGGCGAAGTTTTCGCCTCGGCGGGTCGTATCAACCTCATCGGTGAGCACACTGACTACAATGGAGGATATGTTTTCCCGGGCGCGATCGACCGTGGCATCATGGCCGAGGTCAAAATCAATGGCACAAGGAAAGTCAAGGCTTTCTCTATTGACTATGATGAATATGTTGAATTTGGCCTGGAGGAAGAGGATAAGCCTAAGCAGCAGTGGGCAAGCTACATCTTTGGCGTCTGCCGTGAGACTGTGAAGCGCGGCGGTAAGGTCGAGGGTTTTGACACCGTGTTCGCGGGAGACGTTCCTCTGGGAGCGGGTCTGTCTTCATCCGCTGCGCTTGAGAGCACTTTCGCCTACGCCATCAACTACTTGTTCGACAACAAGATCGACAAGTTTGACCTTGCCAAGATCGGTCAGTCCACCGAGCATAACTACTGCGGTGTGAAATGCGGAATCATGGATCAGTTCGCCTCGATTTTCGGAAAAAAAGGCAGCCTTATCCGCCTTAATTGCAAAACCCTGGAGTACAAGTACTTCCCGTTCGATCCGAAGGGCTACAAACTGGTTCTTATTGACTCTTGCGTGAAACATGAACTGGCCTCTTCGGCGTATAACAAGAGGAGGGAGTCCTGTGAGAACGCCGCAAGGGCCATCCGGAAGAATCATCCGGAAGTGGAGTTCCTCAGCGATGCCAAGAGAGTTTGGCTTGAGGAGGTTCGGGAGGAGATTCCTGCGGAGGATTTTCTCAGGGCTGAATATGTAATCGGAGAGGTTCAGAGAGTCCTTGATGTCTGCGACGCCCTTGAGAGAGGAGACTATGAGATTGTCGGCGAGATGATGTACCAGACGCACTTCGGACTGAGCAAACTCTACGAGGTCAGCTGCGACGAGCTTGATTTCCTCAACAAGCTGGCCCGCAAGTGCGAGGTGACAGGCTCACGTGTGATGGGTGGCGGTTTCGGCGGTTGCACCATCAACCTCGTGAAGGATGAGCTCTACGACGCGTTCATCGCCGCCGTCAAGGAGCAGTTCCCGGCCAAGTTCGGTCACGACGCGAAGTTCTACGACGTAGTGATCAGCGACGGCGCCAGAAAAGTGGAATAAACATTATTACTTAATACGACAAAGGGTCGCACGGGATTGTTCCTCTGCGCCCCTTTATTTCATTCCTCTGTTCCCCAAGAAAAAAGCTGTCTCCGACTTGATGTCTTACCCAAGCTTCATATTTGCGCAGATTATCATTAAATAATCTGCGCAATACTTTTTAAAACACCATAGTACCGCAGAGAATATCTCGATAATTTGCGCAATTGAATCAAAAAGGCTATCTTTGCGCAGAAAATCACTTGAATATGGCACAGAAAGTTATCGGAAGGACAGCGGAAATGAAAGCTCTGAAAAGTTACTTGGATTCAGGGAGATCCGAGTTTGTGGCACTCTACGGAAGACGGCGCGTGGGGAAAACATTCCTTATCAGAATGGCGGCGGAGGACAAGTTCTCGTTCTATGTCACAGGCGTACACGGGGCCACAAAGGCAGAGCAACTCACAGCCTTCGCTATCGCCATACAGAAATGTTCGGGCTCGGAGAGACTGAATATCCAGAAAAACTGGATTCTGGCATTCCATGAACTGTCCCGCTATCTGGAAACGCTGCCGGAGGGGAAGAAAGTGATATTCATTGACGAACTGCCTTGGATGGACACTCCTAAATCCGGGTTCATCGCGGCTTTGGAGAACTTTTGGAATAGTTGGGCCGCGCTGCGGGATGATGTCAAGCTGATAGTCTGCGGATCGGCGACATCCTGGATGATCAACAACTTGATTCACAGCCGTGGAGGGCTTCACAACCGCCTCACACACCATCTGTTCCTTGAGCCATTCTGCCTCAAAGAAAGCGAAGAGTATTTCAAGGAATATGGTTTCTCATATTCCCGAAAACAGATTGCGGAATGCTATATGGTGATGGGTGGTATACCTTATTATATGTCTATGATGGATCGGTCAAAGAGCCTTGCGCAGAACATTGACGCTCTCTTCTTTTCTCCGAATGCGGAATTGAAAGATGAGTTCAGCGACCTTTATCAGGCATTGTTCAAGAATGCAGGTCCACACATAAAAGTCATCACAGCCCTCTCCACAAAAGGGATAGGGCTGACACGGAAGGAAATCATTGCCGCCACAGGTCTGACGGACAACGGAGCGTTCAGCACGGTTCTTGAAGAACTTGAGAACTGCGGTTTCATAAGGAAATATTCCCCATTCGGCAGCAACGTGTCGCAGAACAGGAAAAGACTGGACAGTTCCTCGCTCTATCAAATGATTGATTTCTACACCTTATTCTATTTCAGGTTCATAGAGAAAAACAGCTATCAGGATGAGCACTTCTGGACAACCTCCGTCAACAGTCCGCTGCACAACACTTGGTGCGGCCTCTCGTTCGAGATGTTGTGCCTGTGCCACCTGAAACAGATCAAGCAGGCTCTAGGTATTTCCGGTGTCCAGACATTGGCCTGTTCCTGGCGCGGCAAGAGAGACGGATCCAAGAAAGGCGTTCAGATCGACCTCCTGATTGACCGCAAGGACGAGACAATCAACCTTTGCGAGATGAAGTACAGCAAGGAAAAGTTTGAGATCTCGCTCGCCGAAGAACAGAAACTCTCCGCACGCCTTGACACTTTCCGCTCCGAGACCAACACCCGCAAGTCCGTCCTCCTGACACTGATCACCGCCAACGGCCTCAAACACAACTCCCACAGCGATATCGTCCAAAGCGAAGTCACGTTGGATGATCTGTTCTTGAACTAAGCTGTGACGGTTGAACCCCTGCCCTGGGGAAGGTTTTCTGCACAATTAAGTGCAATAAAATGTAGTACAATAGTTGTTTTATGTGCTAAAAAGTGTAACTTTGTTAACAAGACTCCTGCTAGAAAATGTAGTAGCACATATGGAAAGAATTGTATTTCAGAAACTTGTCGAATGGAAAGATAGCGCAACCAGAAAACCGCTGATCCTCAACGGTGCCCGACAAGTCGGCAAGACATGGCTGTTAGAACAATTAGGAAAACAGTATTTTAAAAAGGTTGCATATCTGGTATGTCGTAAGAACCAAACTTTGAAGGATGTGTTCTCTCTGGACTTCGATACGGACAGAATACTCCGGGCCCTCAGAGCATTGTCCGGAGTTGATATCACCCCGGGGGACACTCTCATTGTTCTTGATGAAGTGCAGGACATTCCAGAGGCCATTGAATCATTAAAGTACTTTTGTGAGGAAGCTCCTGAGTACCATATTGCAGTAGCCGGATCTCTATTGGGGATATCCTTGCATAGGGACATATCATACCCGGTAGGAAAAATTGATGAAATAAATGTCTATCCTCTCAACTTTGACGAGTTCCTTTTGGCAAAAGGTGAGACAGAAGCATACAAACTACTAAAAGACAAAGACTTCCACACCACAAATCTGATACATGAGAAGTATACCGACTTGCTTAGACAGTATTATTATGTCGGAGGTATGCCGGAAGCCGTAAAGGTATATATTGAAACGGATGGACTTCAAGCCGTGCGCAATATCCAAAAGGCCATTCTCAATGGATATGAGAGAGACTTCTCGAAGCATGCCCCTAAAGACCAGATTGCACGAATAAGACTTGTATGGCAGACACTTCCGTCACAATTATTCAAAGAAAACAAGAAGTTTATCTATGGCTCAATTAAGCATGGTGCACGGGCAAAAGACTTTGAAATTGCAATCCAGTGGCTAGTGGATGCCGGACTTGTATATAAGGTTCCTCTCTGCAAAGAGGTAAAACTCCCTCTAAAAGTATATGAAGATCCATCTGCATTCAAGCTATTTACATTGGATCTGGGACTGCTGGGAGCCATGGTCGGAACAGAAGCCAGTCAGGTCCTTGTCAAAAACGACATCTTCAGTGAATATAAAGGCGGTATGACAGAACAATTCATACTCGAAGAAATGAAGAGTCACGGCGAAGAGAATATCTTCTATCACAAGACGGATGACGGAACAAGACTTGAAATTGACTTTCTGATTCAGAGGAACGGAAAATTACTGCCAATTGAGGTGAAGGCTGAAGGTAATGTAAGAGCGAATTCCCTGAGCAATCTCTTGAAACAAAACCCGGAACTTCATGCAATAAGATACTCAATGAAACCCTACATTGAGCAGCCGCAGATGACTTGCTACCCTCTTTATGCTATTCAATAAACGTGTTATAGGTAGTCCGCTCCTTTGGGGATTGTTTCTAAAAAAAGAATATGCAGTGTCTACCTGAAGAAGCGGGCGACCCAGGCGGGGTCGATGCGGGAGAAGCCGGGGGAGGGCTTGACGGAGGGGTTGCGGCGGATAATGCCGGCGCAGTCTTCATAGACGTTGAAGCCGATGCGGAGACCGTGCATCTGGCCGTCTTTCGGGTATGAGAACTCGATGTCGTTGTCCGGGCCGTCAACATGGTAGAATTTGAACGGAGTGCTTAGCAAGTCCTTGGAACCGCCTTTCTCCATCATCTCCATCTTGGTGATGTACTTGCACATCTCGATCACGCAGTCGTCCAGACTGGCGTCGATGATGTTGACTTTTTCAATCAGCGAGCCGACATCGCTCACGCGGCGGAGCGTGTAGCCTTGAAGGGTCTGTGAAATCTTCTCGAACTGTGATTCGAGAGCCTTTTCCTGAACCTCGGGGATGATCCCGTAGGGCATCAGCCAGATCATCAGACGCTCGTCCGGATCATGATAGAGAGTCTGGGACTGCGCGAGGTTGGCCTTTCCGCAGTGCGGGCATTCCCAGACGAACAGTGAGCCGTTCTTGACCTTTTCCTTAAGTTCGGGGTTCTCACCGACATTGATGCGGTTCCAGACTTCAATTCCGTGTTTTTCTCCGCAATCGGAACAAGTTGCCGTGACCTTCTCTGGCATATTCATTTAACTAAAAACTCATTAATAATTCTCCGGACCGCTGGTAAGATTGGCGGGAAGGATATTCCAGCCCCTTACTTGTCCAGCCATTTCCAGACCTTGTACATCAGCGCTCCCCAGGCAAGGAACAGGACGACATAGACCCAGAACGGGAGTCGGGCTGCATAATGCGTGCCTTTGGTGTACTTGTCGAACTCCGGGATGTCGGCATAGTAATATGCCCCCGCTCCGAAATCGAGCGAGTCCTGGAGTCCGAGGCCGTTCGCCATTATGTAAAGGGCGGCCAGAACGGTCGCCCCTATGACGGTCAGGGTAAGAACCTTGACGATTCTTTTACCTGTGATGTTCATTCAGGAAGCATTGATGTTAGTCAAGGGTCGGGATCGGGAAGAAATTGCCCGAGAGGAGCAGCCACACCGCGAAGAATGTCAGCACGATGTTGAAGGACTGGCCTATGATGTAGAGCCACAGCACCTTGCCGCCCTGCATCTGCTTTACGATCTCCTTGAAGTTCGTGTCTAGTCCGATGCTGGTGAAAGCCAGTACGAAAGCCCAGTTCTTGTACTGGTCAAGCACCTTGTTGATGGCTCCGACCTGGTCGGCTCCGCAAAGCGGCTGGATGAGGAAGGAGGCTACCATCGAGGCGATGAAGAATCCGAGGATGAACTTCGGGAAGCGGTACCAGATCTCGCCGGCTCCGACTTTCGCACCTGTGTTGTCAACCTTTGTCGCGAAGAAGACCGCCACGAAGAAGGCGATGAATCCGATCAGGATGTTCTGGATGGACTTCACGAGCACCGCGGCCTGCTGAGCCTCAGGGCCGAGAGCCGTACCCGCCACCACGACCGCGCCGGTGGAATCCACGGTGCCTCCGATCAGGGATCCTCCCATGATCTGCGACATTCCGCAAGCCTTGATGATCACAGGCTCAAGCACCATCATGATGATTGTGAATATGATGGAGATGGACACCGTGATCGAGAGGTCGTTCTTCTTGGCGTTGGAGGCTGCGGCTGTGGCGATCGCCGCGCTGGTTCCGCAGACACTTGTAGCTGTGGCCATGGTGATGACCAGAGGCTTGTTGCCGATTTTAAGAACCTTGGTTCCGAACCACCACATGAACAGGATCACGATCGGGGTCACGATCCAAGCTATTCCAAGGCCGTAGAGGCCGAATTTGGCGATGTTGGAGAACAGTACGGAGAATCCCATGACCACCAGGCCGGTCTTGATGTAGAACTCCGTTTTGATGGCTGGCTTCAGCCAGTTCGGGACTCCGACCGTGTTGGAGATCAGAAGACCGACCAGAAGCGCCCAGAAGGCCCATTCGAGGTAGCGGTTGAGGGTATATTCAGCGCTGATGAGGCGCACCACAAGGGCGATGACGAAGAGTCCTATGATTGCGGGGACATATTTCCTGACGCTTCCGCCTTGAAGCTTGACACCAATCGTGAACAACGCTCCGAGCGTGATGAAGGTCACCAGGAACTTGCGCCAGAAAACCCAGGCTCCAAGCTGCTCGCCAAGTGGGACAACCTTTGCCGCCGCTGCCTCCGAGAGATTCTCCCCGAGGGTCCAGGTGGCGAATTTAACCGCTGAAAAATCGAATGCCTTTGTCAGGACGGCGATGCAGGCGATGACGATCACGATGCCGCCGATCCAGATTGCCTGCCAGTCCTCCTTGCCCCAAAATGCGGGAACAGTCTTACCTTTCTCCATCTGTAGAAAAATTAGTATAATGTTTTACTATTTTGCAAAGATAAGACAACTGGCCCTTTCTGCCAAACTTTACCTACTTATTTTTTAAGGATTACTTATTTACTATTTGTATCTTTGTCGTCTGATTTGTCAATCGAATTTAGAATTAACAAGATATGTCATTGAAATGCGGAATAGTCGGACTTCCTAACGTCGGAAAGTCAACTTTGTTCAACTGCGTGAGCTCAGGCAAGGCCCAGAGCGCCAATTTTCCTTTCTGCACGATAGAGCCTAACCTCGGCTCGACAAACGTTCCGGACAAGAGGCTGGAGGTGCTGGCCGACATGTGCAAGCCTAAGAGC
>HF986039.1:18950-19365 GCA_000431015.1 Alistipes sp. CAG:514
TCGCGCCGGCCACGGTGGACATCGTGGACATCGCCGGACTCGTCAAAGGTGCGAGCAAGGGTGAAGGTCTTGGTAACCAGTTCCTTGCCAACATCCGAGAGACCGATGCCATCCTCCACGTCCTCAGATGCTTTGACGACGGCAACATCGTACATGTGGACGGCACCGTGGATCCGGTCCGGGACAAGGAGGTTGTTGACACCGAACTCCAGATCAAGGATCTTGAGACGGTGGAGTCGCGCCTTGCCAAGAGCCAGAAACAGGCCACGACAGGAGGAGACAAGGACGCCAAGAAGCTCGTGGCTCTGCTGCTCCGCTACAAGGAGGCCCTTGAGCAGGGAAAATCGTGCAGGACAGTGGAACTCCTCAACGAGGAGGAGGCCGCGATGGCCAAGGATCTGTTCCTGCTGACCAA
>HF986039.1:19431-91587 GCA_000431015.1 Alistipes sp. CAG:514
TGGACGACTCCTCCGCCGTCAACGGCAACAAGTACGTGGACGCTGTCCGCGAAGCCGTCAGGGAGGAAAACGCCGAAATCCTCGTGATTTCGGCGAAGACCGAGTCCGAAATCGCCGAGATGGACTCCTACGAGGATCGTCAGATGTTCCTTGAGGAAATGGGACTCAAGGAGTCAGGTGTCGTGAGGCTGATCCAGGGTGCCTACCACCTGCTCGGACTTCAGACCTTCTTCACCGCCGGAGCAGACGAGTGCCGCGCCTGGACAATCCACAAGGGCGACAAAGCCCCGAAGGCCGCAGGTGTCATCCACACGGACTTCGAGAAAGGCTTCATCAGAGCCGAGGTAATCAAGTACGAGGACTACGTCGCCCTCGGCAGCGAAAGCGCCGTCAGATCCGCCGGCAAACTCGCCACCGAAGGCAAGGAATATGTCGTCCAGGACGGCGACATCATGCACTTCCTCTTCAACGTGTAGCGCCCTGAAGGGAGGCCCGGCGACCTGACGGAGCCGGACATGGTCTACTCGACCTGACCCATTATGGAGTTCCAGTCGGTGATGCCGAGGGTTTCCTTGTACTTGTCGAAAACGGAATCCTCCTCTGAGGTGCCGGCGGCTTTCCAGACGTACCATACAGGCTTTGCCGTGAGACTTTGGATGTTACCTTCGCCAAAGGTGCGAAGGCCTATCCTGAGGCCTCCCTCGGCCTTGTTGTCGGCCCAGTTGTGCCACTGGATCGCGTCGATGCCGTCAAGTTTGGAGACCTTTTTCCAAGCCCAGGCACCTCCGGCGGCCTGAAGGGCGAGGTCGCTCTCGGAATAGGACGGCGAGTTTGTACCCTGCTCGGAAAGGAACAGGACGCGCTTCGTCTTGCCCTTGTAAAAATTCTCCTTCTGCCTTATCCAAGCGTCGATCACCTCCAGGTTCTTGAAAGTCACGTACTTGGAGTTCAATGAATAGGTCGCCTGCGTGTCATCGATCCAGAACGACGGCTTTGTCAGATTCTGGGGATAAGGATGATAGGCCACACCCCAACGGAAATCGCCCTCGGCGGAAGAATATTCAACCGTCTTCTCCAGCATCATTTTCGGAGCGAAGCTGCCGTCCGCCTTGGCCCAGCAATGGGTGTAGGAGCCAAGCACCGATGCGTTCTGGTCGTACTGACGGGCAATGTTGTAGCAGATTCTCATCGACTTGATGTAGCGGTCCAGATAGCGCAGCATCGGCTGATCACCCATGTTTGTCCACTCGTTGGCGAAATCCACCTCGTTGTGCATGATCCAATGCGAGATCCTGTTGCCCGGTGTGCAGTGAGTCGAGGCCATGTGCTCAAGGGCGGCGGCGTAGAGATTGAACGCCTTTGCAGTCGTCAGGTTCGGCATGGTGTAGTTGCCCCCCTTATTCTCAGGATCCTTGAATATGGAGTTCGTCTGGCAGAGGATGATGGCGGACACCACGAGATCCATTTCTCCGGCCCGGCGGGTAACGCGGTCAACATAGTCCTTGAAGGCACCCAAAGAATAGTTCTGGCCGCCATAGGAGTAACCGGAGCCTTCTCCCTTGATGTAGTCATTGAGGACAACATTCATCGTGATGCTGCCCACGTTCATCTCCTTGCAGTCACTGAAATAGAGGTCTATGTCTCCAGCCCCGAAACCTTTCTTGTTTCTTAGCGGAAGAGCCGCGGGACTGGCTTTCGGAGCCACCTCGTCGGCATAGCGGGCGTGGGAGTCAAGAACCTGCTTGTCCCCGTCCACCTTTACTACGGCCCATTTGGAGAACACCCGGTCGTACCTGATGCCCTCCCTTGCCGGAACGATTCTCTTCATGGTCACAGTGAAGGACTTGCCGGAAATGCTTTCCGTGTAAGGAAAAATCTCCATCTCGGTCACGTCCTGCCAAGGGGTGATCTCGGCGAGAACGTAGTTTCCGGAGCCGGAGCAACTACCTTTCACGATGACTTGGTCGGAGGTCACCTCGACATAGGAAACATTTGAGGGATAGTCCTTTGAAAGATATTCCCCAAGATTGGCGGCCATAACCGCCTTCGGATCCTTCGGTCTCACGATAACATTAGGCTCCGGCTTGTCATCACCGCACGAGCAGAGGATGACAAGTGACATCGCGGCACAGAAAAGCCGGGACAAAGAAGTTGTTTTCATGTTCAAAATCAGTTAGACTGTGTTGTATATACATAGTTGAACCTGCCTCCGGGAGCGGTGTCGCCATTGACGTAGAAGTCCATGATGTTACCCTCTTCCTGCATGTTGTCGTTCCACTTGAACTCAAAGTCAAGTGATCCGGAAGACAATCCCAGGGCCTTGCGAGGAATCTTTATTACAAGTTTGTTGCCGAAAGTCCTGAACTCGCACTCGGATGACTTCTCCCACATCCATATTCCTTGAATATTCCTCTCCATGACAGCCTTGCGCCCCTTTGGACTGACGCGGTTGATGATGAAATCATAGCCGTTCCAGCCAGTGGACTTGTCCCTGTCAACGTCGATGAGCAGCTGCATCCAGTGCGGGTCGGACTGCGGAGAAAGCTCCCCGGCGGTCTCGACATAGAACCAGATGTTCTCCTGGTCACGGGCGACCTTGGCTCCCACGATGTCATTGCGTCCGGAATTGTTGGTGTAGTACATGTCATAGCGTCCGCGCGCGTCACGGTGCATGGTGTTGCCTTTGTAGCTTTGATAGTAAGGCAGCACATCATCCCAGTCCATGACATCCCTGAGGCTGATCGTCTTCTCTTCGCTTGCCGACGCGGCAGGAGTCATTCCCTTGAATTTCCTTACCCTGTCAACCAGCTGGAGATAGTAGACATCCCCCTTGTCTCCCCAGCCTTTGTTCGGCTCGATGTCACGGCTGTGATCCCAGTCAAACTGATCCACGAACGAGAACGGATCCCCTTGCCAGCCATGCTGCGGAAGCCATATTCCGGCAGTGTACTCGTTCCATCCGGTCACAAACACCAGTTCAGGATCAAGCTCGTAGGCACGGTCCCACTGCTCGGAGAAGTTCCAGCCATAGAGATAGCCGTCGGGACGAGGGTCGAATCCGTTCCTTACAGAGAAACTGCGTCCTTGGGAATCCTTGACGTTGAATGCCCCGCAATGACCCTTGCGGTCAGGACTCGTGTTCTGGGAGACTCCCACCGTCACCTGCTCGTAGGAAACCTTGCCGTCAGCCCCTTTGGAGGCCACATAGCCATGCTGAGGATAGTTCTCCAGCCACCCCCACTGGTCATTTCTGGTAGGGCCGTCAACGTAGTCCGGCTGACCTGGACGGAAGGTGAAGAACCCGGCGATCTCCCTGTCAAGCGGCGAATCATCAAGCGCCTCTGGATAAGCCATGATGCAAGGCTTGCCTTTCCAGACAAACCACAGGTTAGAGTATCTGCCCGGCTTGTAAAGATCATTGTAGAGTTCGTGAAGGGAAGTGCGAGTCCAGGAGAACGGGCCGAAATTAAGCATGAAAGCGATCTTCGGGACATTCACGCCGTCCCTCTGAGCCTCGTCCCACGTCTGGAGAAGAGCCTCGTAGGATTCCTTCCAGGTCAGCGAGCCGTTGGTGCAATCGAAGAACACAGCGTCCACGCCGGCGTCTGCCAGAAGCTCCGCCTGTTTGCGGAGAACCCACTTGTCCGTGGTCTTGTAGTAGCCGAACAGCGGTTCCTCCCAGAAAAAGAATCCTGGTTTCTTGCTTCCCCAGGCTGGATGATTGTAATCCTTCATGGCCTCGGGATACCTGCGGACGATCTCGGTGATGTTCTTCACCCGGTAGGTGGTGTCATCGTTGCCCTGATGCCAGGTCCAGAAAAACATCGCGACAAACTTTCCGTCTCGCTTCGACGGAGCGTCTTTGTAGGATCTGACCTTTCGGCCAAGAGCGTCGGTAGCGGCCCATGAGTCACTGTTCACCCCTTGGGAGAACAACGGCGACATCGCCAGGGACAAAAGCGCAAAAGCAATAAAAAATCTTTTCACAATCAAATAAGCGGTTTTTAATGAATATTCTGAATTATTCCACCACAATGTGGTAGGATCCTGACGGGAAGACCTGGAAGTCCTCGCCGTTCAGTGACTTTATGCCAAAGGACACGGCCTCGCCGTCCACGGTTGCCTTTTTCCCTTCAGGAATATGTACGAGGCCGTCGGCGCCGGCAGGAATGACAATGTCCCAGACAAGTTTTCCGGCCTCCTTCCTCCAGGATGTGGATGTGACTCCGTAGCGGGTGTCCACGGTAGCCTTCGCCCACTCAAGGTCGGCGGTGTGCTGAGGGTAGAACATGACGGTCTTGAAACCAGGATTATCCTCAACGGGCCTTAATCCGGCGACATCCTCAAGAATCCAGGACTCGTAACCACCCTGCATAGGATGGTTGTGCGATCCGTGGGACTTCGCATAGATGTCACCTTGGACAGGCAGGATCTCCCACAGTGTGGTCACCTTGAGGGAGTCCACCATCACGCCGAATGAGTTCTCGCCCTTCTTTGTGAAGAGGCCGAAAGCCTGGGCAGAGGCTCCGTTCCTTGAGAGTTCGCTTCCTATCCTTGACAGGCCGAAGACCCCTACATCCAAGAACTTATGGCCGGTGTTGATGTCGTACATAATGGCCTGGGTGGCCTCCTGACGACAATCCTCAGGGAAAAGTCCGAGCTCAAGCGCCATAGCGTCGGCCGTCTGGCCGCCGAAAGAACATTTGAGAGGGTTGAAGAACTTGGAGACGATGGCCTTGCGGACATATTCCTCCTGCTTTTCGAACCATTCCAAGTCTTCCTCCTTGCCGAGCAGCCTTGCCGTCTTGACCATGATCCCGAGATCAAGAAGATGGAAGGCCGAAGAAGAGAACTCGACCACCGTGCCGTTATGCTCGTGGCTGCTGAATGTCGGACACCAGTCGCTCAGACCCTCATAGACTATTCCGTCAACAGCCGTGGACGCTATGTGGCGTACCCAGTGGCTCATCATGTCGTAATAGTCCCGGAGAATCCGCTTGTTGCCGTAGTACACATAAAGATGCCAAGGAAGCTGCACCACCGCCGTTCCCCAATCAGGGGAAGCGACGCCGCAAAGACGCTTTCCGGGGGCGATCATGAAAGGCAGGCCGGCTTCCTTGTCGGCGAAGTAGAACTGATTGTTGTAGTACTTGTGGAACAGGGTGTTGGTGAGGCTGACATCGGATGTCGTCCGGATGTCATCAAGGTACTTGACCCAGAAGTTGTTCATCTGGAAGAGCATGTCGGCAGCGCGGTCGTAGGCATGGGTGTCTCCGAGCCAGCCGCACTTCTCCCGCTGGTTGCAATCGACAGGAAGCCCGACGAAAGCATTGATGAAGGTACGCTCGGCGATGTCGTGCAGATAGTTGATCTGATGGTCAGAACACTCGAAAGATCCGATCGTGGCCAGATCCGTGTGCACCGGAGCGCGGGTGATCCAGTCCAAGGCCGGCTCCTCGTCCGAGCCTTCCACGGTCAGTTCCACATACCTCATTCCATGGTAGGTGAAGACAGGCATCCAGGTCTCCTTTCCCCTGCCGGCGAAAGTGTAGGAATCCTTCTGGAGTCCGACATGTTCGACACCGGTTGAAGCCACGTCAATCTCGCGGGTCCTCGGGTCGATCTCCTCGGAGCCTATGGTCTGGAGCCTCACTCCGCGAGGAAGAGACGCGCTGAACACTACTTCCGACGTAAGGTTGGTTCCGAAATCATAGATCCAGACATTTCCTTCCTTTGAAGACCGCCACATGGCGGAGGCCTTCTGAGGAGCGAAAGCCCTCATCGGAGGTATCTCCTGCGCGGCCATCCTCACGGGAATGACACCTCCTGCCTTCACGGCATCGTTCCAGGAACTGTCATCGAAAGAAGCCTCGCACCAGCCGTCGATCTCGCGGGTGGCGTCATATTCATCACCCTGATAGACATTGGAGCTGACAAGCGGCCCGTCCGCCCATTTCCAGGATGTGTCCGTGCCGATGGTCTCGACCTTGCCGGAAGCATATTCAACGCGCATCTGACAGCGGAGGATAGGTCTGCCGTAGGTCATTCCCCCTCCCCAGACCTTGTCCTGGTTGTACCATCCCGCGCCCAGCATGACACCGATGCAGTTCTTGCCGCCCACGAGAAGAGAGGTCACGTCAAACGCGCTGTAAAGGGCTTTCTTGTCGTAGTCGGTCTGCGCCGGATCGAGAATCCTGTCAGGCTCGACCGCCCTGCCGTTGAGGTAAAGCTGCGAACAGCCCAGGCCGCAGAGATAGACAACCGCCCTGCGGACCTTACCCTTGCCGATCAAGCAGGTTTTGCGGAAATATGGGAACGGCCCGTCCTCAGTCTTCCCTGTCGCAATCCAGTCAGCTTCCCAGGAGTTGTCTATCGACTTTGTGAAGCTGGCCGCCTTTGTCCACGGAGAGACCTTGCCGGAGCCGTCCCAAATTCTTACCTTCCAGAAGTACCGCTTCCCTTCCTCAAGGGTCACTGTCGGAGGAAGGGTAATGTCAAGCTGGTCATCGGAGACGACCTTCCCGGACTTCCACACGTCACCGCCGCAATTCGGGGTCGAACCGACCCAGAGCTCATAGGCAGTCTGACTGGCCGCCCTCACATCCGAACGGAGCTTCCAGCTGAAGCTGACATCGCTCACGGCGACAGGATTCACCATGTCGTTACAGCTCAGCGAAACAGGGAAGACAGTAGGCTTGGCCTGGGCGCAAAGACCCGCAAGCAGCAGCAAAGAGGCAAGAACTTTTTTCATGAATATTACTTATTCCAGATGAATCGGTAGTTGAAACGACGGTTCGGTGCGGTGTCGCCCTTCAGACAAAGGGAGATAGGATCCACCAGCTCTCCGGTGTTGTCGGCCCATTTGAAGTCAAAGGTCTTCGTTTTTCCGGAGACACCAAGCAGGGCCTTCGGTACCGCAAGCTCCAACTTGTTGCCGCTGACAGCGAAGTTATACTCCCCTGCCTTGATCCATTTTCCGTCTGCATATTTGAGGACATTACCCTTACCGGATGACGTTATGTCCTTGTTGATCAAGATGTCGTAGCCATACCATCCGGTGGAGGAATCCCCGTCGGAATCAATCAGCAGCAACATCCAGTCAGGATCGGTGCAAGGTGTAAGCGCGTCGGCGGTCTCGACGTAGAAGAATATTTCATTCTTCCCGACAGCCACCTTGGAGGCCACAATGTCGTTTCTTCCCGAAGAGTCCTTGTAGTGAAGCCCGCCGTAACCCTTCGCGTCACGATGGAACACGTCGCCTTTGGTGTCGCGGTACACGACATCGATCCTGTCCCAATCAGCGAACGACCCGTCAACCGCCATTTTATGAATATGCCTGTTCACCGGAACCGGACGGACTCCCTTGTAGCGGCGGATGTTCTGCGCCATCTGCATGTAGTAGTTGTCGGTGTAGCCACCTTTCATCGGCTGTATGGTCCTGTTGAACTCGGCGTTGTACTGGTCCACGAACATAAACGGATTCTTGCGGCCAAGCCACATCACGTCTCCGTTGTACTTCCCGGCGGTCCACTCATTCCAGTCATTCAGGTAAAGGAACTGCGGATTCGCGGCCAGAGCGTCATCCCAGCGCTCCTGGAAATATATTCCATAGCCTTCCGGATCGGAAACCTTGCGGCCAAGCCAAGGAACGCAGGCCGAATCCGGGAGATCATATTCATTGAGCCTAGGCTCGCCGTCGCGCTTCGACCAGGATTTTCCTACTCCCATCGGGACATCAGTCATGGTGACAGGATGCTGGGCAGGGGTGACGGCTACTTCCTCGATCTTACCGTCATGCTTTGAAGCCAGCTGCTCCGGAGTCATCGACTTGATCCGTGAGTCGGCCATGCTGTAGCCGAAACTCCAGTTGTCCTCCGTGCCGATGAAACGCTTGCCGGCCCACTCGTAGTAGCCCCACCACATGTTCCTCAGCGTGAAGAAGTTCTTGACCTCATCGGAATAGTCATGCTTGCCGTCCTTGTAGGCAGAGTGGCCTCCGTTGGCGTCATGGACAGGATCCGCATTGTAGAGAAGGAGCGGCTTCCCGTCCCAGTAGAACCACAGGTCAGGATACTTGTTCTCCTTGTAGATCCGCTCGTAAAGTTGCTGGACGACCGTGATGACCTCTCCGTTGAACGCCCAGAAGCAGAACTGCGGGGTGTTGTTGCCCTCGGCGCGCATCTTTTCCATCGTGGAGAAAAGCACCTCCCACTCGTCCCAGTAACGCACGGCGTTAGTGACATCCAACACAAGCACATCCACTCCCGCGTCGGAGAGCATCGACATGTCCTTTCTGATGACCCATTCGTCCTGGCTCAGGAAATAGCCCATCTCCGGCTCGCCCCAGTGGTAGGAGCCTCTCTTCCAGTTAGGATTGTCAGCCTGAAATCTGGCGTTTGGATCAGCCTGGAGAACCTTAGTCACGTCGGCGTCATAAGGAGCCGGCATATTCGCAAGGTTCTGTGTGTGCCACGTGATGTAGAAGATGCCCACAACACGTCTCTGATCTGTCTTGACCGGCCCGACGGCATCATAGCCCGGCATGGTCCTTCCCAGCGCGTCGGTGGCAACCCAAGTGTCCTGATAAAGGTCAACGGCTGGTCTTTTGACAGTTATGTCCTGCGCTGAAAGCGCGCAGGACATAACCACAAAAGCAAGTATGGGTAAAAGAATGTTTTTTTTCATTTACACTTTGCAAGTTAGAAGATTGATTGGATTATTCACCATCCACGGCGGCACGCCAGTGCATGAGTCTGACAACAAGCGTGTTTCCTCCTCCATCACCGATGTCGAAACGGACTCTGTCTCCTTCTTTTCCATCCCACCAACCGTTATTCCATGCACCAACCATGTTAATCTTGAATGTCTTCCATTCGTCTGTCTTTTTCAAGTTAAAGAATGTCTCCTTTCCACCAGCGGGACCAGTGCCTTTCTTACACCAGAAGAATTCACATGCAAGATCAGCACTTGCCT
The DNA here is from genome assembly GCA_000431015.1 of Alistipes sp. CAG:514. Lineage (GTDB taxonomy): Bacteria > Bacteroidota > Bacteroidia > Bacteroidales > UBA932 > Cryptobacteroides. The sequence goes on from HF986039.1 coordinate 28,405, forward strand.
TATACTGGAATACAAGTACTGTTCCCGCCGCGGCCTTCTTAAGTGGAGCAAGACTGACAAATGGGTCTCCGCCTGTCGTCTTGAATGTATATTCCGAAGGATCGTCTGGATTAGTTGCCTCAAATGTCAAGCTATTTTGACCGTCAAGCGGTATCATGTACTCAATCTCTGGATAGTAGGTAGGGTCATCATCCGGATCCGGCTGGAGCTCAAGCTCGGACTCCTTGGCGTAATGGGTGGCCGCGTCGGCATAGTAGGCGCAGAACTCGGTGATGCTCACGCGCTGCACGCCTGGGAAGGCGATAAGAATATATCTGGTATCTATCGGATTCTCCAATTTGTAAGCATGGTTATAGATGTGCTCAGGATTATATTCAAAAATGCCAAGATTTTTAGCTTGTGACAAGTCTGCCACAGGCTCTTTTGAGTGGAAAACCATAAGAGCCGTAGGCTGGCTTTCACGATCCTTTGAATTACCTACCAGCTCAAACCAGTTGATCCGATGAACCCCACCAAGGTCAATGGCAACCCACACAATGTCATTATTCGATCCTGACCAAGCGGTTGAGACATTGTTATCCAAAAGATTTGCGGGAACATTGTTACCTTCCACCCCAGAGGCTCCGATCGCCGTCATTCTGGACTGAGGGATCTCCCCCCTTTCCGGGGTCACCTCGACAACCTTTGGCTCCGAAGTGTTCTTGCCGCTCTCATCAGTGGCCGTGATCGTCACATTTGTCTTGTCCACAAACGGGAAGATCTCCACGCTGCCGTCCTCACTGCCCTTACGGGTCTCCGTAATGGTCTCACCCGCAAGGTTCTTGTAGGTGATGGTGACGGTCACCGGAACGTCATAGTCATTCTTCCAGCTGACCACGCCACCCTCTACGGTAGGTTTGGTCTCCACCGTACCGGTGATGTACTTGAAGGCCTTTGAGGCGTCCTCCGGGGTGCAGGAAACGGTCACAGCGTCGCCATAGCGCTCGTCAGAGGTGTAAGGAGTGACAGTGAACTCGTAGGTGTTGGTGTCGGCGAAACCACCGATCCTCACTGCTGTGTGACCCTCTCCCTTGTCGGGATCCACGCTATAGACACTTACCTTCTGCTTCACTTCCTCTCCGGAAGCGTTGTTGTAAGTCACTGTCGCATAGTAATAGTCGCTTGCGGCAGGATTGTCCCATTTGAGGACAACCGCACCGATTCTCGGCTCCGCCGTCAGGTTTGACAGAACGATGTCGCCATCTCTCGTCATCCCATCGTCATCCTTGCAGGAAAAGAATATAGCGGAGCAGGCTATCAATATCAAGTAGATGATTTTTTTCATATTCATCAATTTTTTTCAATTCAAAAATACAAACCTACTACCAACCAGGATTCTGCCAATCGTTTCCGGTCAGTTCGAGAATCTTGGACGCCTCGGAGAGTTCGAGCGGATAGAGAAGGTACTTGTCAGAGCATGTCATACGCTTGTCGAAGGAGAAGCGCTCGTAGGTGATGTTCTTGCCGGTTCCGGAAACCTTCACTCCAGACACTACCGCTGTGGAAGAGAGAGCCTTCCAACGGCGCAGGCTGAAATAACGGTCAGGCTCAAGGGCGAACTCGACCCTACGGTCGTTGCGGTACCTCTTCTCGAAGTCAGACACTGACAGACCGCTCGGGATTCCTGGCATGTTGACTCTCGCGCGTACTTTGTTGACGGCGTCGCGGGCGGACAGGTTCAGTCCGGACACGCTTACAACCTTGTCCGGTCCGACTGCCTGATAGGCAACCTCGGCGAAGTTGTAGTAAAGCTCGGCGAGACGCACTCCGCGCATGTAACCGTCAGAGTTTGAGTTTCTGTTGGATGCGTCATGGGCGAATTTGCGCATGTAGTAGCCGGTGTGGGTGTACCTGATGCTTGTCGCATTCAGTCCGCAGTTGGTTCCGGCGACAGTGGAGATCTCATCATTTCCTCTGCTGCTGCCATTGTAGAACACGGTAGCGTAGAAACGAGGATCCCTGTTCTCGTAAGGCTTGGACTCATCATAGCCAGACTCGGTGTTGATGATCGGCTTAAGGTGCTGCTCGTCGCTGTAGCCCGTGATAGCAGGCTTTCCGTTGGCCATCTCGTAGGCATCCACGAGCTCCTGCGTAGGGCAGGTGCCGGCAGTGGAGCTACCGCTGACAATCGGAAGACCACAATCTTTCCAGACAGTCGTGCGCACGCCTCCGAAGATTGTCTCCTTGTCCTTGGCCCTGTAATCATCAGGGTTGTAGAGGAAGTAGGAAGCGTAGGCATTGTAGCCGCCGCTGGCTGTTGTCCAGAGGCTGTAGTCATTGGCAAGAACCTTGGCGAGAGCGTCGGCGGCGATGTCAAGAGCCTGGTCAGCGGTGTAGCCGCCATCACTAAAGAGAGGGCTGATGACGTAGGTCGCGGTCTCGCATCTGATGGCCTGGGCAAGAGCCTTGGTCGCCATTCCCCACTGCTGGGTACGATAGACATAGGAATATGCATCCGAATCCTCAGTGGCGATCGCCGCGTCGCAGTCAGCTAAGATCTGAGCCGCGATCTCGGACACAGACGCCTTCTTGTCGGCGGTATAGTCATGGCTGGTGCCAAGATCGGAAGTGATCAGAGGAAGCTGACCGAACCTCTTCATGAGCTGAAGATAGTACCAAGCCCTGAGGGTAAGAGCCTGAGCCTTCCAGCCGGCCCTCTCCTCGTTTGTAATTTCAGCCGTGGCGCCGTCGATGTTGGCGATGAAGACATTGCATTTGCGCACACCCTGGAAGAACTGCCCCCAAGGATTGCCGTCAAGGTTGTTGGCGGCGAAGTTGCTTGAAGTGACATCGGAATTGTACCAGATGTCGAAGTAGTGGCCGGCAGTGATGCTCTCGCTGTTCTGCGCGTCGTCGGTGTACGCTCCGGCATGGACATACGGCGCCTTCAAGTAGTTGTAGCAAGCGTTGAGGTAGCCTCTGGTCCTGTTGCGATCCTGGAAAACCTCGGACATGTCAATGGTTCCGTTAGAGCGGAGATCCAAGCTGTCCTGGCAAGAGGACAGGGCCGCGGCGGCCACCATTGCAAGAATAATTATGCGGAATTTTTTCATAACATTCAGATTTAACATATGAACCATTTCCATTAGAATGTAAGGTTGATTCCAAGTCTGTACATCCTATAGACAGGAAAGTTGAGCACACTGCCCTCGACAGGAGTGTCGTTTGTCTTCATACCATCGATGGTGAAGAGATTCTGACCGCTCAGATAGACCTTGAAGGCACTTGCGTTAAGGAAATCGCAGACCTTCTTAGGCATCTTGTAGGAGATCTCGGCTGTCTTCAGGCGAAGGAATGACGCATCCTTCAGGAGGAAGTCGTTCGTTCTGTTGCTGGTCGTCGAGGTTGTGGAAAGAGCCGGGAAGCTGATTTCCTCGTCGTTGAGCCACTTCTCGGCAGTCCATGCAGACTTATGGCTTTCAGTGAATATTCCGTCGTTGGCAGACTGATTGGAGATCAGCTCGCCATAGTTCTTGTCGTAGTCACCGATTCCCTGGAACAGGAGGCTGACCTCGAAGTTCTTGACATTGAAACCTACATTGAAGGCAAAATTGTACTTAGGAAGAGATCCATTGCCGATCGGTGCGAGATCCTTCTCGTCGATGACACCGTCATTGTTCAGATCCTTGTACTTGATGTCACCCAGACGAGGAGTGCCGAACGAGTACTTAGGACCTGCCTCGATCTCATCCTGGAAATTATACAGACCGCTGCCGTTGCTGTAGTCCGTAAGGTAGCCCCAAGACTGTCCGGCAGGATAGCCCTCAGTGCGGTAGCGGTAGGCGTAGGACTCGTTGTAAGCGGTCTCTCCGACGAAGATGACCTTGTTCTTGCTATAGTCAAGATGACCGGCCACGAACAGGGCGAAGTCAGAGTTGAAACGCTTCTTGTAGCTTACGGAGAGTTCCCATCCCTTGTTCTCGTACTCACCCATGTTGGTGATAGGATAGGCTCCAAGAGGAATACCCTGGTAGAGAGGAACCTTGGCGGTTGAGCTGATCACACCGTTGGTCATCTTCTCCTTGAACACATCGAAGGAAACCTGGAGCTGGTTGGCGACACCGAGATCAATACCGATGTTGGCCTTGTGGATCTTCTCTGGCTCAAGGTTAGGGTTGCCATAGACAGACTCGTTGGTGTAGTAGCCAAGATAAGGGATAAGGCCACCCGTGGTGCTGGTCACCTGATCCTTGTAGGCGTACCTGTCAAATCCTGTGGCGTCGTTACCGGTGATGGCGTAGGATCCGCGGATCTTCAGCAAAGACAACCACGGCATGCTCTCCCTGATGAAGCTCTCGTTGGAGGCGATCCATGCGGCGGAGACACCAGGTGTCCACACAAAGCGTGTCTTTCTCGGGAAATAGTCCGATCCGGAATAGCCGGTGGAAAGCTTGACAGCGTATCTCTTGTCGAAATCGTAAGCCAGCTCGGCTCCGGTGTAGACACGTCTGAAATCGTAGGTGGCGCTACCTGTGAAATTGTCAAACTCCTGATAGGTGGCGTAGGCATTGGCATTCAGATGATGCTTGCCGAAATCCCTCTGCCATCCGGCCTCTCCCTTGTAAGAGAGGTATCCGTACAATGCCTCCCCTTTCGAATACTTAAGGTTATCATTGATTGTCGTACCGAACTTGGTGAATTCGAGATTGTTCCAATCATCGTTTCTGATGAATCTCGCATAGTTCTGGGTAGTGGCCATGTTGGCGGTGATGTAGGACAGATAGCCCACGCTGCCACCAACCCAAAGACCAGGAGTCAGGAATGAAAGATCCAGCTTGATACCTGCCTGACCGTAGATGTTGGTGTTGGTCTCGTTGCTGTAGCCGCTACGGTTCAACATTCCGTAAGGAGAGGCGTTGATGTTGGTTGAAGTCGTGACTTCACCGCCCTGCTCCACAACATTTCCTTCCTCGTCATAGATTGTAGGAGTAACCGGTCCATAGATGTAGGAAGGCATCCTGGTGATCAGGTTGTAGATGTTTCCGTTGTTGTTGACCGCACCGCCCGGAGTGTGGGACTTCACGATAGATCCGGCAAGGTTGGCCCAAAGGCTGATGTACTTGCTGACCTTGACATCGACATTCGAGCGGAAATTCACTCTGTACTTCTCGTTGTCAGACTTGTAGTCCTTCTGATCGGTGTTCCAGAAACTGCCCTGACGCAGGACGTTGAAGTTGGAATAGAACCTCACGTTCTCGTTACCACCGGTAGCGTCCAGCGAGATTCTCTGCTGATTTGAGAAATCGCGGACAAGCATGTCGTACCAGTCTGTGTTAGGGTAGAGTTCGTCTCCTCCGTTCTTGAAGCCCTCAAGAGCCTCCTGCGGGAAATAGTGGAACTCGCCGAGTCCGTCATTCGCGGCGGCCTGGTTTCTCAGGCCGGCAAATGTGTAGGAGTCAAAACTGCGAATCTTGGATGTAGGTGTCTGGACTGTCTCGGAAATGTTGACTCCGACCTTGAGTTTGCCGGGAGTACCGCGCTTGGTGTTGATGACAATCAGACCGTCGGAGCCTTTCACACCATAGATGGCCTGTGATGCTCCGTCCTTGAGGATGGACACCGACTCAACCTCCTCAGGAGAGATTCGGTAGAGGATGTCATGGGCGAAAGAGTCATAGAGGATACCGTCGATGACCACACCGGCGACTCCGCCGTGGAAAGTCGAGAATCCACGAATGTACATATTCAGTGACTCATAGCCAGGCTCGAACGATGTCTCCATCGTGGTGAGTCCTGAGAACATTCCCGAGAATGATCCCTGAAGACGGGACATCAAGGATTTTCCGAGCTGCTCTCCGGATGCGGTTGAGACCGCGTCTGTCAGAAGTTCCCTGCTCTGCTTGCTCAGTCCGATGTTGACTGTCTCGGCAAGATTGTGGGCGTCATCCTCAAGGACGACATCCGCCTGTGAGGATGCCTTGACAGATGTCGGCTTGTAACCAAGGAGGGAAAACTCCAAATCCTCGGACTTGCCCACCTTGGCGGTGTACTGGCCATTCTTGTCAGTAATGTACAAGTCCTTATGATTAGCCGAGACAATCACGCCAGGCAACGGGTTGCCGTAAACATCCTTTACGGTACCGGCGACAGTGATGTCCTGCGCCTTGACCTGGATGGATGTTCCAAGCAGGATAAGCGCCGCTGCTGTGAATATATTCTTATTCAACATATTTAATGCTCTAATTAAGTGTTCTGTAAGATTTAACCATTACCAGCCCGGATTCTGCCAGTCTTCACCGGTGATGGCTCTCATGTTGTTGACCTCGGAAAGAGGAACCGGCATCTTAAGCCACTTGTTGGTGTAGCACTGACGCTCCTTGATTGTTGTACGTTCGTACTTGTAGGAACCGTCATTCATGTGGGTGATGTGAGCCGCGGTGACCCAACGGTCAGTGGCTGCGAGATCCTCGTCCGGCTTATGCCATCTGCGGACATCGAAGTAACGGTTTCCTTCAAGAGCCAGCTCCACCCTACGCTCGTTGTGGATCCTCTGGCGAAGCGCGTCTCCTGTAAGTCCGGCAGGAAGACCCGGCATCCCGACACGGGCGCGTACCTTGTTCACGTAAGTGATGGCCTCAGCTGAATGGTTGGCCTCCATGGCCGCCTCGGCGAAATTGAGGTAGATCTCCGCAAGACGGTAATCCTTGTGGCGGGCACCTTGGATTCTCATCTCCACACCGCTGTTAGGGTGCAGGAACTTCCTCTGGAAATAGCCGGTTCTGGTGACGGTACGTCCGGTGAGAGCCCTACCCATAAGAGGCTCGGGTTTGTTGATAATGTTACCTTTCTCATCCTCGTAGGCATCCCAAGTTGTGATGGTTCTTGTCATGCTTCCCTTACCCTGGCCAAAATTCTCAAAAGAGGTTTCCTGGGCCTCGGTCGCCCAGTTGCAGTACCTCTTGGCACCATTGTAATAGACAGTGGCATAGAACCTTGGATCCCTGTTTGCATAAGGATCGTTATGGTTATACATCTTGTTGGAACTGTTATAGTTCGGCTTGAGGTGCTGCTCGTCAAGATAAGGCTTGCTCAGATCAAGGACGGTCTTGCCATTGGCGGTCTCAAACGCGTCTACAAGCTCCTGGGAAGGACAGGTTCCAGCCTTGTAACCAAGGATGGCACCAGGAGCGTCAACGTTGGCAAGATCCCAGTTACCGCCATCTCTCAACTGATAGATTGTCTCCTTGTCGGCAGGGTCTGCGGCATAGGCACCGGAATTACAGAAATATTCATTGAACAACTGGGCATAGGTGTTAGGAAGGTAAGCTCTCTCGGCTCCCCAGACCGCAGTCTGGTTGACCTTGTTGTAAAGAGCGTAGCCGTTGCTCTCAAGAGCCTGGACAGCAGCCTTGTTCACAGTGTAGGCCTCTTCCCAATAGTTGTTGCCGTCGTTGTACAAAGGACTGGCGGCGAACACTGTCATCCTTGACTTGATCGCCCATGCGACAGCCTTTGTCATACGCAACGCCTCGCTGTCAGTGGTAATCCGCCAAGGAAGCTCATCACAGGCAAGGGCGGCGTCACAATCCTCGATGATGAACTGAACCACATCGTGGAACGAGCCACGCTCAACCTTGGAGAAGTCCGCGTCAAGGGTGTAAGGCTCCTTGATGATAGGAAGGGAGCAACCGAACCACATCAGAAGTTCCGAGTAGTAGTAAGCCCTCAGAAGATGAGCCTCGGCTGTCCATCTGGAGCGGTCGCTTTCCTTGGTCACGTTTGCTGTAGGGATGTTCTGAAGGAACACGGAACAGTTACGTATCCTCTGGAAATAACGTGACCATGAGGCGCTCTGGTTTCCGTCATCACCTGCATTATAACTTGCCGGATGGTCAGCGGCCGTGGCGTTCCCGTCATAGTATTTTCTGGACCCAGCCCAATCCACATCAAGATCGTCGGCGTCCCATGCGTCGTCACACCAATTCACTGGCCCTCTGTTCCAGAAAAACCACACGCATCCTTTGACGTTGATGCTGGAGTAGCAGGAGTTGAGATAGTACATCGTCTTGTCATTATCCTTGAAAACCTCCTCAAGCGAGATCTTTCCGGAAGGAGCCTGATCCAATGCGTCAGAGCAGGAGGACAAGGCCAGAGACAAAACACAAGCTGCAATAATATAGAATTTATTTTTCATATTCATCGTCAGTTTAGAAGTTAATATTAAGTCCAAGACTGACATTCTTGGTGATAGGATAACCATAAGAGTTATTCTGCTCAGGATCAAGATGGGTCACACGAAGATTATCCCATACGAACAAGTTCTGGCCGCTGACATAGACGCGGACACTGTTGACTCCCGCGCGTGAAAGGAAGCGGGAAGGAAGGGTGTAGCCTAACTCAATGTTCTTCAATCTCAGGAAAGAACGGTTCTGGATGAAGAAGTCATTGGTAGTATGGCTGACAGTCTGAGCGGTGGAGATTGCCGGATAGGAGATCTTGTCACCATTGTTGTAACGCTCCTCGGTCCAGCCGTGCCTTGTCCATTCAAAGTAAGTACCGCTCTTGGTGTACTCAACCACACCCTGGCCGCTATAGTACTTGGAATATCTTCCCAAACCGGAGAAGAGCACATTGAAGTCGATACCCTTGAAGTTGAATCCCAAAGTGACACCGTAGTTGATGCCAGGGATGCTTGTCGAGTAACCGATAGGAGACAAGTCCTTGTCATCGATAACGCCGTCACCGTTGACATCCTTATAGACAAAATCACCGACTCTCGGAACACCGAATCCATAATCGTAGTAATTATCTATTTCCTCCTGAGATGTGAAATAACCCTTTCCAGGGGAGTTCCAGTCAATCAGGTAACCCCAAGCCTGTCCGAGACGGAAGCCTTCTGTGCGATACTCATAGGCATATTCCTCTGAACGCATAGGCTCGTCTAATTCAACAACCTCGTTGTCATTGAATCCGAAGTTGCCCTTGACGGACAGGGAGAAGTCCTTGTTGAACGAGTGGCTGTAGCTTGCCTCGATCTCATAGCCGTGGTTCTTGACAACACCCATGTTCACCTTAGGAATGTAGCTTGAGCTTACACCCTGGAATGAAGGGATGGTCTGACGGGAGATGAGGATCTGGTCACGATTCTCCGTGAAGTAGTCGAAATTGATTCTGAAATCCTTGAAGAGACCGATCTCGAAACCGAGATTCATCTTCTTGGAAAGCTCCCAAGTTATGCTCTTGTTTCCAAGGAGACCTTCGCTGATCGTATGTCCGCCAAGTCCAGAGACATGGGTGCCACCACCAACCTCAATGTTATCCTGGAACAAGAACCTGTAGCCACCCATAGAGTCGTTACCCACAAGACCGTAAGACCCTCTGAACTTCAACCAGGTGATGTACTCGTTGTCCTTAAGGAACGACTCGTTGCTGGCGATCCATCCAAGTGACGCCGAAGGGAAAAGACCGAACCTCTTCGAAGGGGCGAACTGCTCCGATCCATTGTAACCAAGGTTGGCCTCGACAAGATACCTGTCGTCAAATGAATATGTGGCGCGCGCCGCCGTACCGATAACGTTGTAAGGAATCTCTGCAGCTGTCGTCTCCCAGAACTTTCTGTACGCCGTCACCATTCCGGTGACGTTGTGCTTGCCGAAGGTTCTGGCATAGTTCACGGAACCCTGCACATACAACTGATAGTTGGATGACCTCCATGAAGACATTGTCAAAGGAAAGGTTTCTCTCTCGTGCAATGAATAGGAAAGACTGTCATTTTTGTAGTCAACGTTAGCATAGTAGAACTGCTCTTGCTTGAGTCCTTCCAGTATACCTCTGTTGTAGGTGTCGTAGGCAGCCATTCCTGTGATGCTCAATCCCTTGGTGACCAGCTCGCTAAGATCCCAGTTCAAAGAGAACTGGGTGTTGAGGTTCTTCCTCTTGTTGGTGTGGAAACCTCTGCGGTTGATGATCTCGAAAGCGGAGCGGTCAAGGTAATTATAGCCTATAAAAGCACCGCTTTCCGCTCCAAATCTTGAGTCTGTGGTAGGGCCAGGAGAGATAGGAAGGATGGTCTGCGACTGATAGATAAGGTCAGTAATCATCCACTGCTGATTACCGTCAGCGGCAGGATTACCACCGTAAAGAGCGCCAACCGCAGGCATGTTCACATTCTCGGCGTAAGAGGCGATGTTGAGCGAGGCGGTAAGGCTCTTCGTGATGTGGAAATCAAGGTTTGAACGCAGGCTGAGCCTGTCCATGTAGCACTGAGGATTGTACCCCAGATAGTCCGGACTCTCGGTGTTAAGGTTACCTCCCTGATGGATGTAGCCGACATTCACGAAGTAATTGACAAAGTCGGTACCTCCGGAGATGTTGACATTGGCTCGTGACTGAGGAGTGTTCTTCTTAAGATACATCCTGTAGAAGTCATTGTCACAGTAGACAGCCTTGCGCATGGCGACCTGATTATCGTAGTCAGGTGATGTAGGGTCCAAGCCAAGGAGGGGATTCTTGTACTTGGCGATGATCTCCTCTGAGAACTCAGCGTCAATGCCGTCGTTGGACAACGCCTCGTTTCTGAGTTCGCAATACTCCCACGAATGAAGCCTGTCAGGTTCCTTGGTGAAGGATGTCCAGCTCTGGTCGAAAGAGATGCTCAACTGAGCCTTTCCCTTCTGTCCCTTGCGGGTCTGGATGAGGATCACACCATTCGCACCCTGAACACCGTAAAGCGCGGTCGCGGAAGCGTCCTTGAGGACGGAGATGCTCTCGACCTCATTCATGTCTACGGTGCGGATGTTGTCTCTCTCGACACCGTCTACAAGAATCAGAGGGCTCTTGCCGTTCGTTGTGGCCGCACCACGAAGGTACATTGTGGCACCATCGACACCTGGCTGACCACCGCCGCTCTGCATTGAGGTAAGACCTGTCACACGACCGGCAAGGGCATTGTCAAGACGGGTGGATGTGGTCTTGCGCAGATCGGCTGAGGCAACTGTCGAGATGGCGCCGGTCACAGAGATTTTCTTCTGCTGTCCGAAGGCCACGACAACGGTCTCCTCCAACATCTCGGAATCAGGAACAAGCTTGATCTGATAGTCGGACTTACCTTCAGGAAGAACCTGGTTGGTGTATCCGATACAAGAAACAATGACAGTTGAACCGGCAGGAACTTGTTCAAGAACGAATGTTCCGTCTGGTCCGGTCATCGTACCCTTGGTTGTGCCATCAATGATGATGGTTACACCAGGCATCGGCTGATTGTTCTCATCAAGCACCTTACCAGTGATTGTTCTGCCTGATTGCTGGGCGAAGGCTGTACCAGTCCCGACCACAAACAGCATGAGAACCGCCGCAATCACCGTCTTCACACTATAAAGACAGGACGCAACTTTTTTGATTTGTTCGTGCATATTAATTATTTAAGTTAAACTGGCAGTTTAGTGTTTGACCATTAATTATAATGATGACACAAAATTCTTACTCTTAATCGTTTTGTAAATATAGTGACAAGAAAATGTAAGTTGTATTCAGCTTGGCAAAATTAAAAGTAGAAACGACAAAATCAAAAGTGACTACTACAGTTTTCAACAATAAGGGCCACAAATACGAAAGAGGATATACCAGAGACCAGTATATCCTCACAATCTGTAAGTATGTTTATTACCCAATCTACTAATAGAAGCGCGCTCTGTGATCCCTTACGTCAGACTCCATCATCATCACAGGAAGGATCATCTGAGTGGTGTAGTTGTTCATCTGGGTGGCGGCGTTCCTGGCGTCATCCTCGGTGTAGAAAGAACCGGTGTCGCGGGAATTGACTTTGAATATGTAGGTTCCGATGGTTCCTGCGACAGGTCCGCAGATCTTTCCCTCCGGAGCAACGGAAGCGGCTCCGATGAATTTAGGGTCAAGACCCTGACCCGCAAGCGATGCGAATCTTACGTCTACCCCGGTGCTGACAGACGAGTGGAGTGTGTCGGCGATGGCCTGAAGATCGCTGATGCCCTGGATCTTCTGAGCAATGTCGGCGGCGGCCTTCTCGCTTGCCTTCTGGGCATAGAGCTGCTGACGGATAGCTTCCTTGACCTCATCAATCTTGGCGATGCCCTCCTTGTGGATTCCGGTCACCGTGGCCACAAACAGGTAGTTGTTGTTGACGGTGATGATCTCGGAGACCTTGCCGACCTTGTTGTCGAACACCCATCTTGTAACCTCCTTGGCCTGGGAGATGGAGCCGTAGCTGGATGTGGCTTCGGTAACCTTCATAGGATGAGAGTACAGGCCCATCGAGTCAACGGCTGCCTTGTAGTTGTTGTACTTGCCGGCAGCGATCTTGGAGAACTTGCTTGCCTGGGCATAGTAGCTGTTGAATGTCTCGCCGCTTGCGAGGGCGGTCTTCTCAAGGATGGCCACCTGCTTCTTGGCGACTGGGGCTGTCCTCTTGGCAACCTCAACGATGTGGGTTCCGTACTGTGTCTTTACAATGTAAGGCTTGCCTACCTGGGCTGTGAGCACAGACTCGAATCCAGGAATCATGTAGGTCTGGGTCATCCAGCCCACATTTCCCTGCTCGCCGTCAGCGGCGCTTTTCGTGTCAGCTGAATAAGAGGCTGCAACGTTTGAGAAATTCTCACCCTTCACGAGAACATTAAGAAGGCTGTCAGCCTTTGTCTCCGTGGCCCCCTGAAGAAGAATGTGCCTTACATAGACTGAATCCGGAATCTGGGCCATAGCCATGATTCTGGCGGCATAGAACACATTGTTGTCCGAGACAATAGGAGAGGTTCCCTGGGCGTTGGCGTCCACGAACTCGCTGATGCCGGAGTTGACGGTCGAGAGCTCACCTGCCTTGTACCAGTACTCGTTCAGGCCCTTCTCCGAGTTTCTGGCGAGGAAAGACTTCATGTTGTCAGTGGTAGAGAACTCGTCGTAAACCTTACCAATAGCCTCGTTGGTGGCATTGATGTCAGCCTCTGATGGCTTTACCTCGAAGACTACATATTCCATGTCCCTTGAAGCGTTCTGCTTGAACATGTTCTTATGAGACTCGTAATATTTCCTGATCTCGTCGCCACTCACCTTGACGGTTGTGTCCATTCCATAATTAGGAACCATCACGAAGTCAACGTTCGTCGTGTTGTTGTTCTCTGCGATGGCTCTTCTGAGCATCAAAGGATTCTGGAAGTTGCTGTTGGTGAACAAAGAACCATACTTCGCATAGAACTGCTGCGTGTAGACAGTGTTCTGAATGTAGTTCCAGTACTCCTTCAACCTGCCGGTCTGATCCTGAGAGATGTTGTTGATGAGATTCTGGAGAGCATCCTTGGAGAAATTGCCGTTCTCATCCATAAAAGCAGGATTCTGTGAAACCACAGGGGAAATCATGTCGCCGGCGAGAAGATCCTTCATCTCCTCCTCACCTACCCTGATACCAGCGGCCTTGGCGTTCTTGACAAACAGATACCTGTCAAGAAGGCTCTGCCAAGCGGCGTTGCGCACCTGCTCCTGCTGCTGCTCACTCTGGGCAGAAGAACCTGTAACCATCTCATTGATGGTTGTAAACTTGTCAACATCCTGCTGGAAATCAAGGTAAGAGATGGTCTTACCGTTGATTACACCAACATCGTTTCTTGAAGACATCGCGTTGAAAGCGGTCTCAAGAGTCTGAGGATCGATAATGAATGACAAAAGGGCCAAGGCAATGATGATAGACACTGCCATGCCAGCCTTTTCGCGAGTTTTTTGAAGAATCGCCATCGTTTTATTGTTTTTTTTTAATATTTCAAAAAAATCAGATATGGGGTGCGAAGATAGTGATTTTAATTCAATTAACCACTACTTTTTGAGCAAAGGTCCAATAAAGTTTACAGAATCTATCACAACCTTGGTGGAATCCTGCACAATGACAACATCGCTGTCAAAGGCCTTGAATATTCTTACATTCCTTGCCATCTCGTCCGACCTCATGCCATGAAATCCCTGGATGAAGCCATCGCTTGAGAACATCCTGACATAGCAGTCCGTGTAGATCTCCTTGTTGGCCTGGTCCCAGTACAGTGTGTCCGTCTCCAGAGTCTGTTGGTTTATCACATTCTGAACCACTACATTACCGAATGCAGACCAGTACTCGTTGTCGTTTTTCTTGCTTTTGAAATGCTTCGCGTTGTCGGAATGTAGAATCGTCTCAAGCTTGTCTCCCTCTGTGTAGGCAAAGGCATGAAGCCCTTTAGGAAAGAGTTCATAGGAACATGTGTCGTTCTCGTACCTTTCCATGACATCCGCCTCGACCCTCATCTGCACACCGCCGTTTCTTGTCTGGACCACAAACATGCTGTCAACCGTCTGGACAGGAGTGTCCGAAAGATTCAGATGCTCCGCCTCGGACAGTTTTCCCTTGCAGGAATATACGATGAAAGCAACCGCAAACGCGGTTGCAATCATCATAAGGTCGTTATGTATGTCCAGTCTCAATTCAAAACTACTTCTGAGTCCTTACAGTGGTGGTAGCGCGCATACCGCCGCAGTTAACCGTGTAGGACTGTCCGTCAACCACATCGTACATGAAAGCCTCTGCCTTCTGCGGATAGTAAACGCTGTAGGCTGAAATAAGCTTGTTGCAGTCATCCGTAAGGGAAGCGTCAGCCGCCTTTGCCTTCTGCAGATAGTCAACGGCAACCCAGTACTTGGCTCTGCTCTCGATCTCGTTTCCGGTGCAGCGTGCCGCTCCCCAGATGGTGGCGATGAGGTAGTAAGCCTTGCCCTGATGATCCGGCTTAAGCTCGGCTGCCTTCCTGGCATAGTCAAACGCCTTGCCGGTGATGTTGTTCTTAAGGCAATATGTCGCAAGCTCAATCAAGTAGTCCGCCTTTACAGGATCATCCTCCGCGCAAAGCGATACAGCCTCCTCAAAGTACTTGATGGCGGTGTCGGACTCGTCCTTTGCCGAATGAAGCTTGTAAAGATAGTAAGCTGACGAAGCAGAAGGATCGTTCTTGTACATCTTCGTCACAGCCTTGAGGAACAGGTCATTGTTCTGGCATCCATCGGTTGATCCAAGCATCTTGACGATGTTTGTCACAAGATCCATGTTGTCAGGATCAGCCTCAAGACGAGGAGTGAACAGAGCGATGAGGTTGTCACAGCTCGCCACCTGGCTGGTGATGAAGAGACCCTCGATGTCAGACTTGATCTTCGCGTTCTCCTCTGCGTTACCTGCCTTGTCAAGCAAAGCGATTGCATTCTGATAGGTGTTGATCACATCCTCGGCTCCAAGAGCGGACTTCTTGTAAAGTTCGATGGCGGAGTTGAGGTTGAGAAGAAGAAGGCTCGGCTTCGTGTTCTCCTGATTGATCTCTATGATCTTGCTCAGTTGCCCGTAGACATCCTTAGGATCCTTGAAGTACTGTGTGATGTACTGACCCTTAGAGTTGTAGGCGGCCACAGCATACTTAGGGTAATACTGAGCCCTGAGGTCATTAAGCGTGAGGACAGTGTCGATCATCGCCGCGCGGACCTGAGGATCCTTGGTCTTGACGATCTCCTTGCCCATAAGTGTCATACCATTAAGAAGCATGTTCTGACTTGCCGTAGGAGGACAGAGACTGAAAGCCTTCCTCCAGTTAGGAAGAGCCTCGGTGTAATTCTTCTGTTTGTAGTACTCTTGATAGTAAGACAAATACTTGATGCATTCCGCACTGTCAGCACCATACTTTCCCTGGGCCGAAGCATTTGTTCCGAAAGCCGCCGCCACAAGAGTTAAAAGCACTAATGAAATCTTCTTCATGATTGTATCTGTTGTTTATTAATTATACTTAGGTTTCAGGAACCAGATGTCGAAAATATTGATTCCGATGTTAAAGTTCACATATCTTTCCCTCACCATATTCCCTTTCAATGAGCCTCTCTGGCCGAAGTCAACTCCGAGGGTCAGTCCGTTGCTCCAGGTGAAAACCGGCAGAGTGGCGCCGAACGTGACACCGACGGCGTTGATCACATTGCCGTCCAACTTACACGAGGCCTGATCCCAGTAGGCACCGGCGCGGTAGGTTATCCTTTTCCTGTAGTACCGGATGTCATTCCTGTTAGGCACTATCGCGAAGCCAGCCCTGAGCGACTGCGCGACGGAGGCGCTGAAGACAGCGTTGCCGACGCTCGCGAATCCCGGAATCTTGTCCATTCCGCTCGAACCCCAGTCAGAACGGATGTAATTGATTTCGGCAGTCCACTTGTCTCCCCCTTTCAAGGCTATTCCCAATCCAAGTTCGCCGGCGAGCTTCACCTTGCCTCTTCCCAATGTGTCAATGTAGCTTCTCGGAGCCGGTGTCGAATCATTCAATGAGGATATTGACTGTATCTCATACCTTTCGACATTACCTTTAAGACTCGTTCCCAGCCTGTAGGTGGCTCCGAACACAGCGGACAAATTCTGCGACAGGGCAGTCTCGTACTGCACACCAAACTTGGCGGTCACAGCGCTAAGATCCAGATTAAATCCGCTTGAGATGCTCCTGTAAGAGGAATTTGTCATTGTAAATTTATTGGTCTTATGAATATTACCGAAATAATACTGACCTTCAACCCCTACGGAAAGTCCCTTCATGACATCCACTCCGGCACCTACGAACAAATTGGTCATGCCGCCGTAGCCCTTGACGCTGTTCGTGATCACACCGGTGTTCGCGATGATGGAAGGATCCGTCAATTTGGAAGTCACATCATAACCCACATCGCTGTAAGGAGTCACTCCGGCATACATCGCAAGAGACTTGTACACTGGAAAAGAGATCACAAAGTCATAGACATTGAAGGTGTTGTTGGACGACCTCATGTCATGCTGGGCATAATACCTGTTACCTTGCGCCAGACCGAAATCAGCCATGAAAGACTTCTCCTCCCTCGCGGTGACAGAGGCAGGATTGAGAATGTTGATGTTCCTCTTGTCGCGCGTGGCCAACCCCACACCACCCATGGTCTTGTTGTAGGATGTCCCCTGCTTCGAAATCTCTCCGATTCCGAACATGGAGTACGGTGTGTAGGCATTGTAAGCCTCGTTCTGAGCGCTCAAAGGGAGCACAAAGAACGACAGCACCACTAAAAGGAGTATCTTATTCAACGTTTCTCTTAACATAATACTTGTCAGCGATTAAGGCCAAACCCATCAGTACAAGATTACAAACTGCAAAGATGGAGTTTTTCATTCTTTTTGCAAAATATAAAGCGTCTCCCCCCGTAAAAACTATCATTTTTTCGGGAAATAAAGAGATATAGCCCTGTATTTCAAACATTATGCCTGACACCACTCCGGATTCTATCGACGACTTCAAAGAATCCCCAAGACGCTTTATTTCCTTGGGCGTGTCAACGATCGGAAGGGTTCTTGAATATCTCGCCAGCGACTTGAACCTTGTCCGGAATCCCGGGGACACATTGCCGCCTGAGTACCTTCCGTCGGCTTCTATCACATCGATGGTAAGAGTGGTTCCGAAATCGAACACCACACTCCCCTTTTCCTTGAACAGGTACCTTGCCGCTATCACTGACGCAAGCCTGTCGGGAGACAGGTACGCGGGTACGTCATATTCATTGAATATTCCCGTGTGGTTCCTGTCAATGATGATCAATTCGCCGCACTTGGAACGAAGATTTCCCTCTGTGCCGGCGCTTATCTCCACTGTTGACGAGATCACCATCACCGCCGGCTTCTCCTTCTCCACCAGCGAGTACACATAGTCGAACATCCTCTCCCCCTGATAACGGAAAGTCTTTCCGAGGGTGAGACCTTCGGACCAAGCAGCTTTCAGGGCTGTGTTTCCTATTTCTACCAAAAGATTCGGCATTGTCAAAACGGGCAAACTTTCAAAGGTAGCAATTTTATTGCAATTTACTAAGTGTCTGAAGTGCTTTCGGCAAAGAATCTATCCCGCGGCTCACAATCTTCAGTTTTCCTTCCGACTGCTTGAGATTGAAAAGCTGGTCATTGGCATTGATGTTCTGAAGAATCCCGCTGAATACCTTCGACTTATAGTAAGGAGACATCTGATTGGCTATGAAGAACATTATCATCATACCATTCTTTATGATGATCTTCTCGAAGCCCAGTTTTCCGCCAAGATTCCTGATCTTCACCACATAGAAAAGATTGTCGGACTCAACAGGCATCTCTCCGAACCTGTCCTCCAGCTGACTCTTCACACGTTCGATCTCCTTGTCGCTCGTCATGCTGTCAAGCTGCTTGTAAATTCTTATCTTCTCTGCTGTTATGTCTATGTAGGAATCAGGGATCATCGCCGGCTGGTCGGTCTCGATGGTGCAGTCCTCGACGTAAGACTCCTCGGAACGGGCTGTGGATATTCCTGTCTCCACTCCGAGTTCCTCCATAGCCTCGGCAAGGATTTTCTGGTAGGTCTCGTAGCCCAAGTCCATGATGAAGCCGCTTTGTTCGGCCCCAAGCAGGTTTCCGGCTCCGCGGATGTCCAGATCCTGCATGGCGATGTTGAATCCGCTTCCGAGATCAGAGAACTCCTCAATGGCCTTTAGCCTTCTTCTGGCATCGTCGGTGATGGTGATCAGCGGAGGCACGATCAAGTAGCAGAAAGCCTTCCTGTCCGACCTGCCGACACGTCCCCGGAGCTGGTGCAAGTCACTCAGACCGATGTTCTGAGCCTGGTTTATGATGATCGTGTTGGCGTTAGGGATGTCCAGTCCGTTTTCGATGATCGTGGTGCAAAGAAGCATGTCATAGTCCCCTCGGATGAAATCCAACATCTTGTTTTCCAACTCTTTGGCTTCCATCTGACCGTGAGCCACACAGATCTTCATGTCCGGGACGAGCCTGTGGAGAATCTCGTGGATGGAAGGAAGTTCCTCCACCTTGTTATGGATGAAGAAAAGCTGGCCGCCTCTATTCAACTCGTAGTTGATGATGCTTCGTATCTCGTCCTTGTCGAAAAGGATGATCTCGGTCTGGGTAGGGATCCTGTTCGGCGGGGGAGTGTTGATGATGGAAAGATCCCTGGCTCCGAGCAAAGAGAACTGCAAGGTGCGGGGGATAGGAGTGGCCGTAAGTGTCAAAGTGTCCACGGAAGCCTTGACCTGACGCAACTTCTCTTTCGTGGAGACACCGAATTTCTGTTCCTCGTCGATGATAAGAAGACCTAAATCCTTGAAATCAAACCCCTTGCCGAGAAGTTTATGAGTACCTATCACGATGTCCAGCTGTCCGCTCCCCAATCTTTCCTTTATGTCATTGATTTCCTTTGTGGTGCGGAGTCTGCTCACATAATCGACAGTGCAAGGGAAATCTCTGAGCCGGGAGGAGAAAGTGGTGTAGTGCTGCAACGACAGGATAGTGGTAGGCACAAGCACGGCGACCTGCTTGCCGTCAGTGACAGCCTTGAAAGCCGCCCTGATAGCAATCTCGGTCTTGCCGAAGCCGACATCACCGCAGACAAGCCTGTCCATGGGGCTGTTGTCCTCCATATCCTTCTTGACAGCCTTGTTCGCCGATTCCTGATCCGGAGTGTCCTCGTACATGAATGAGGACTCAAGCTCCTCCTGGAGATAACTGTCGGGGGAATAGGCGAAGCCACGCGTGGTCTTTCTCTTGGCGTAAAGCTGGATTAGATCCTTGGCGATGTCCTTTATCCTGGACTTGGCGCTCATCTTTAGATTCTGCCAAGTCTTTGATCCCAACTTGTTTACCTTCGGAGGAATGCCATCCTTCGACCGGAACCGTGAAATCTTGTTCAGCGAATGCACGGACACGAACACGACATCACCGTCCTTGTACATCAACTTAACGACCTCATGCATCCGTCCCTTGTCATCCCGCATACGGACCAATCCACCGAACACCCCGACACCGTGGTCTATGTGCACCACGTAATCGCCTATGTTAAAAGCAGTCAAGTCGTTAAGCGTCAACTGCTCACTCTTCTCGACCGTCCTTCGCACGCTCACCCTGTGGAATCGGTCGAAAATCTCATGGTCGGAGTAGCAGCAGATCCTGTCATCCCGGTCGATGAACCCCGCATGAATATTCTTGCCCGCCACAAACTGAGGCACAAGTCCGCTGTTCTCGATCAGAATGGATTTAAGACGCTCCACCTGCGAGTTTTTATCACTGAATATGAAGACTTTGTAGCCATGCTCAATGTTCTGCCTGATGTCAGCGGTCAGCAGCTCGAAATTCTTGTTGAACACAGGCTGCGGAGCGATGTTGAAAGCGACAGCGTCATCAGCGTCAACCCCGAGCGGAACCTCAAGAAAAACCCTTTTGAAATCCTTTAGACCGGAAAAGAAGTCCCTTTCCTTATACATGTCAGAGGAGTCCAGCCAGACAACGGTTCCTTTAGGAAGCAGGCTCGACACGCTCACGCTTCCCGCGTCCGAAGCCTCGGCGGTAAGGTCAGGAAAAATCTCTACCTCCTTCCTCTCCTCGACCGAAAGCTGCGTGTTGCAGTCAAACACGTGGATCCTTTCAACCTCATCCCCGAAGAATGACACCCTGAAAGGCTGGTTGAAGGAATATGAGAATATGTCAACGATGGCTCCTCTTATTGAATATTGTCCCGGAGCGGACACGAAATCAACCCTCTCGAACCCTTGGGCGGAAAGAATCCTCTGAATGTCATCGTGCGAGATCTCCTGTCCCTCGGAAATCCTAAGGATGGAGGCGCTGATCGCGTCAGGAGCCGGAACAGGTTCCTCAAGAGCCTCGGGATAAGTCACTATGTACAAAACGGACGAATTGTCGGCGCCAGCCATTATCTTACCTATGGCCGAAGTCCTCTGCACTCCAAGAGATGACTTGTAGTTGCTTCTCTCCACGCCCTTGCCGCTGTCCGGAAGATAGAAGACAACATCCCCGTCAGTCAGAGCGTAAAGATCCGAGCAGCAATATTCAGCGCTCTCCCTATCAGGAAGCACTATCACATTGGTCCCGCAAGGAGCGGCCACACTGACCACAAACCATCTGGCAGACAGAAATAGTCCTTTGCAGTAGACATCACCTTTCCGGAGCAGTCTTTCCGAGAGTATTTTTACAGAAGCGGAACTTATCAACATAAGCGTCAAATTCTTGTTCAAAACCTGTTGAAAACCTTGTTGAAAACAGGCACGTGAAAGTTGATTACGGAGGCGGGTGACTTTATCAACAGCTTATCAAAAATTTATCAATAGGGTAACCAACAATTTATGCCGCACATAATAAAATGATTATCAAACCATTGAATAAGTTATCAACATATTAACAATCTAAATAGAATCAACAAATCTAAATAAATCTATCATTTATATTTTTTAGGAAATGATTTTTGTTGCTTCCCGTCCGACACTTTCTTTCTTCCGTCGGTTTTCACTATCTTTGTACTGATTAAAACACTTTCTGATGACAGAATTTGATCCGCACAATACAAACGCTGGCAAAGATAAGGATTTGGACGGAATAATCCGCCCGCAAGGATTGGAAGATTTCACCGGACAACGGGAAATCGTGTCCAACCTCAACATCTATGTCAAGGCGGCCAAGATGAGAGGCGAAGCACTTGACCATGTGCTGTTTCACGGGCCTCCAGGCCTGGGAAAGACAACTCTCGCGCACATCATCGCCAACGAGATGGGAGTCAGCATGAAGGTGACCTCCGGCCCGGTGCTTGACAAGCCCGGTGACCTGGCGGGTCTTCTGACATCGCTTGAGACGGGTGACGTGCTTTTCATCGACGAGATCCACCGCCTCTCGCCGGAAGTGGAGGAGTACCTCTATTCGGCGATGGAGGACTATGTGATTGACATCATGATCGACAAGGGGCCGGGTGCCAGATCCGTGAGGATCTCTCTCAACCCGTTCACGCTCGTGGGTGCCACCACAAGAAGCGGACTGCTCACCGCGCCTCTTCGTGAAAGGTTCGGAATCAATTGTGCCCTCGAGTATTACGACACATCAGACCTGATACGTATCGTGCGCCGCAGCGCCCGCATCCTCAATGTCGCCATTGACGACGAGGCTGCCCGTGAGATAGCTCTCAGAAGCCGCGGAACGCCACGTATTGCCAACGCCCTTCTTAAAAGAGTAAGGGATTTCGCGCAGGTGATGGGCGACGGCCACATAGATCTGGACATCTCACGTTACGCTCTCGACAAGCTAAAGATCGACAAGAGGGGACTGGACTCCATCGACAACAAGATACTCCGCACGATCATCACCACCTTCAAGGGTGGGCCTGTGGGAGCCAACACGATCGCTACGGCCATCAGCGAGGATCAAGGCACGTTCGAGGAGGTCTATGAGCCGTTCCTTATCAAGGAAGGCTTCATTGTGCGCACCCAGCGTGGAAGAATAGCCACGGAGATGGCCTACCACCACCTTGGACTGGATGCGGAACTGGAATCTAAAAAGGATGAGAATGGCACGCTTTTCTAAGAAGTTCATAGCCTCGTTGGCTTTCATATTCATTTCATTCAAAGCATTTTGCTGCACTTCCGTGATCATTTCCGGGGGAGTGCGGGCTGACGGGCGGCCGGTGATGCTCAAGCATCGCGACACCGGTGAGCTGAACAACAGGATGGAATGGTTCCAAGGTCCCGGATATTCATTCATCGGACTCGTGAACTCTCCGTCGCGGGGTGGGGAAGTGTGGTCTGGGGTCAACTCCGCCGGCTTCTGCATCATGAACACCGCCACCTACGACCTCAAGGATGACGACGTTCCTTCCTCTGAAATGGACAAAGAGGGAATTGTGATGTACAAGGCTCTTGGAATATGCCGCAGTCTGCAAGACTTTGAGAATATGCTCGACTCGCTTCCGAAGCCTTGGGGTGTGGAGGCCAATTTCGGCATCATCGACGCGCTCGGCGAGGCGGCCTATTACGAGGTTGACAACCATTCGTGGAAGAGGTTCGACGTCGCAGACCAGCCAGGAGGGTACATGGTCGTGACGAACTTCACCCGAAGCGGACGCAAGGAGGACAGGAAAGGAGTTGACAGGTTCCAAAAGGCTTCAAGGATAATGGATTCCGCCGCCGTTTCCGTCATTGACCACCGTTTTCTTTTCAATGAGATCTCACGTTCCGGCAAGCCGATAATGCGGGACATTACTTCCTCCTCGGTGGTTTTTGAAGGGGTACCGCAGGAGGAGGATCCCTCTAAAACAGTGATGTGGACACTGTTAGGAAGTCCGACCAGCACTGTCTACGTACCTCTTAAGGTCTTCGGCTGCGATCATATTCCTGACTATATGAAGAGTTCGCAGGGGAGCGGGAATGCCGCCATGTGTGACACCGCCCTCGCCTTGAAGGAAGCTTTAGGTTTTGAATATGGCTGCTCGGATTCTTGCAGGGAGGTTGAGAAGTTCGTAGACAGCCGTTTCTCTAATGACATGTCGGAAAAGAGCTACGATCGCTTCACAAATCATATTTATCGTCGGTATAAGAGGAAATGTGTAAGTAAATCGCTGAAAATGGCTCATAAAATTGCTGATTACGAGAAAAATGACTAAAATTGCAGACTTATTGCGAATTCATTAGGATTTTTATAAATAACATATTTCAGATATGGCCGATAAATTAATCTCAAAGATTCCTGACGGTCCTTTGGCCGAGAAATGGACCAAACGTAAGTCGGAACTCCGACTCGTCAATCCGAACAACAGAAGAAAGCTTGAAATCATCGTTGTCGGTACCGGACTTGGCGGCGCTTCCGCAGCCGCTACTCTCGGTGAGCTTGGCTACAATGTCAAGGTTTTCTGCATCAGTGACTCACCTCGCCGCGCGCACTCCATCGCCGCCCAGGGTGGTATCAACGCCGCTAAGAACTATCAGAATGACAATGACGCTGTCTATCGTCTCTTCTACGACACGATCAAGGGAGGTGACTACCGCAGCCGTGAGGCGAATGTCTATCGTCTCGCCGAGGTCAGCGCGGCCATTATCGACCAGTGCGTCGCCCAGGGTGTTCCTTTCGCCCGTGAGTACGGTGGCTATCTCGCCAACCGTTCTTTCGGAGGTGTTCAGGTAAGCCGTACGTTCTATGCAAGAGGACAAACCGGTCAGCAGCTTCTTCTTGGAGCCTATGCCGCCCTCAACCGTCAGGTTGCAGCCGGCACTGTGACCAGCTATCCTCGCCACGAGATGCTTGATCTCGTCCTCATCGACGGTCAGGCAAAGGGTATCATCGCCCGTAACCTCGTGACCGGCAAGCTTGAGAGATTCGGCGCCCATGCTGTGGTGATCGCCACCGGCGGCTACGGCAACACCTACTTCCTCTCTACCAACGCCATGAACAGCAACGGTTCTGCCGCTTGGCAGTGCTACAAGAAGGGAGCCTATTTCGCAAACCCTTGCTTCGCGCAGATCCATCCTACCTGCATCCCTGTACACGGCGAGCAGCAGTGCAAGCTGACCCTTATGTCAGAGTCCCTGCGTAATGACGGACGTATCTGGGTTCCTAAGAAGATGGAGGATGTGATGAAGCTTCGCAAGCACGAGATCAAGCCTTCGCAGATCCCTGAGGAGGACCGTGACTACTATCTTGAGCGCCGTTACCCTGCGTTCGGCAATCTCGTTCCTCGTGACGTGGCCTCAAGAGCCGCCAAGGAGAGATGCGACGCCGGCTTCGGTGTCAACGAGACAGGTCTCGCGGTGTTCCTCGACTTCTCCGACGCCATCAAGCGCCTCGGACACCAGAGGGTACAGGAGCGTTACGGCAACCTCTTCGACATGTACTTCAAGATCAATAACGTAAGCCCTTGGGAGGAGCCTATGATGATCTACCCTGCCATCCACTACACGATGGGCGGCATCTGGGTTGACTACGATCTTCAGACCACCATCCCTGGACTCTACGCCATCGGTGAGGCCAACTTCTCTGACCACGGTGGAAACCGTCTTGGAGCCTCCGCCCTCATGCAGGGTCTGGCTGACGGCTACTTCGTGCTGCCTATCACCATCGCCGACTATCTTTCACACAAGTTCGCCGAGCCTAAGACCGACATCAACAACCCTGCCTTCGACAAGGCCGAGAAGGATGTTCAGGCCAGAATCGACAGACTCTTCGCCATCAAGGGCAAGCAGACTGTTGACTCCATCCACAAGAAACTCGGAAACATCATGTGGGAGTACGTTGGTATGGCCCGTTGCGAGGAAGGTCTTAAGAAGGCCATCAAGGAGATCGGCGACCTTAAGGCTGAGTTCTACAAGGATGTTTGCGTTCCTGGAGAGCAGGGACAGTTCAACCAGGAGCTTGAGAAGGCTCTCAGGCTTGAGGACTTCTTCGAGATCGGCGAGCTGATGGCACGTGACGCCCTTAACAGGAACGAGTCCTGCGGCGGTCACTTCCGTATCGAGAGCCAGACCGAGGAAGGAGAGGCCAAGAGAGACGACGCCAACTACATGTATGTCGCCGCCTGGGAGTACAAGGGAGAAGGCCAGGAGCCTGAGCTTCACAAGGAGCCTCTCAAGTACGAGTTCATCGAAGTTAAAACAAGAAATTATAAAGACTAGAATCGGCTATGGATTTCAATCTTAAGATATGGCGTCAGAAGAACGCCAAGGAACAAGGTCATTTTGAGACTTATCATATTTCCGGAATAGAGGAGGACGCCTCTTTCCTCGAAATGCTTGACATCCTCAATGAGCAGCTGATCCGTGAGGGTAATGATCCTGTAGCCGTTGACAGAGGCTGCCAGAGCAGCGGTCCTGTGTCTTTCGACCACGACTGCCGCGAGGGTATCTGCGGTGCTTGCTCATTGTTCATCGATGGCCGTGCCCACGGTCCGGACGATCACGTGACGACCTGCCAGTTGTTCATGCGTCATTTCAAGGACGGAGCCACCATCACGGTAGAGCCTTTCAGAAGCGCCGGTTTCCCTATCATCAAGGACTTGGTGGTTGACCGCAGCGCCTTTGACAAGATCCTTCAGGCTGGCGGATTCATCTCTGTCAGAACTGGTTCCGCTCAAGATGCCAACAACATCCTTATCTCTCACGAGAATGCTGAGAAGAGCATGGACGCGGCTGCCTGCGTTGGTTGCGGTGCCTGCGTGGCGACCTGTAAGAACGGTTCCGCAATGCTGTTCGTGGCCGCAAGGGTCAGCTCCCTCGCTCTGCTTCCTCAGGGTAAGCCGGAGGCTGCTCGTAGGGCTAGGAATATGGTTGCGAAGATGGAGGAACTTGGTTTCGGTAACTGTACCAACACGCGCGCCTGCGAGATGGAGTGCCCTAAGGGAATCTCCATCGACCACATCGCCCGTCTCAACCGAGAGTTCCTGAAGGCGAAATTCTCTGAGTAAGAGTTTATCACTGAATATTTTAGTCGGAAAAGTTCTGCTTTTCCGACTTTTTTTTGCCTGTAACCCAAATACTCGTATTATTCTTTTTAGCTGATAATATATGTTGCCTATTTTTTTTCGAAGTGGAATATATTATTGATGTAATTTATTTGAGGCTATTGATGCAATTTCTTTGAGGGCTGAAAAAAAGAAAATTCCAAATTTTGCACGTTATCAAAATTTGAAATTTTATTTTTCAGCCCTTTAGTTATATTTCCGTAAGTTATTATTCTGCCTTTTGGTTATATTACTGTAATATATTATTACTCTTTGTTTTTGATTCCGTAAGTTATTCTTCTCTCCTTTTGGTTATACTACTGTAATATTTTCTCTACTCTTTTTTGTTACTGTAACTTATTCTTCTGTCCTTTGGTTATATTACTGTAAGACATTATTCTCCCTTTAGAGTTTATATTGCTGTAAGTAATTCTATAATAATTACTTGATATTATTTATTTGCTTTTTAAGCCAATAAAATTCTCTATGTGAAATTTTTGTCACGTGAAAAATTTCACATAGAGACTTTTTTGGCTATTTATGTCGTTCAGAGACCTTTATTGATAAATTACCAAAGGAAGTTGTTGAACGGGTAGCGGCCGGCGTGGATCTCGGCTACCATCTTGTAGATGTCGCTGCGGAGTTTCTCGATGTTGGTCTTGTTTATGGCGGACATGAATATGCAAGGAGTCTTTTCCTGCGCTATCCAGCTGTTTTTCAGCTCCTCCAGCGAACGGTTCTCCTTACCCTTCGGAGTCAGCGAGAACTCATCGTACTCCTCGTAGGTGTAGGCATCTATCTTGTTGAAAATCACATAGACAGGCTTGTTTCCCGCACCTATTTCCTGTAGCGTCCTCTCCACTACCTCCATCTGCTCCTCGAATCCTGGATGAGAGATGTCCACGACATGCAGCAGAATGTCAGCCTCCCGCACCTCGTCAAGAGTGCTTTTGAAGGCCTCCACTAGCTGTGTAGGCAATTTTCTTATGAATCCTACCGTGTCGCTCAGAAGGAACGGAACGTTCTCTATTACTACCTTTCTGACAGTGGTGTCAAGTGTGGCAAACAACTTGTTCTCCGCAAATACGTCAGATTTGGCCAGCAGGTTCATTATTGTGCTTTTACCTACATTGGTATAGCCCACCAATGAAAGTCGCACCATAGAGCCTCTATTGCCCCTTTGTGTGGCCATTTGCTTATCGACTTTCTTCAACTGTTCCTTAAGTCTTGCGATACGCTCCTTTACTATCCGTCGGTCGATCTCGATCTGGGTCTCACCCATACCGCCTCTCGTGCCCATGCCACCTCTCTGTCGCTCAAGGTGGGTCCACATACCGGCCAGCCTTGGCAGCATGTAGTTGTAGCGCGCTAGTTCAACCTGCATCTTCGCGTAGGATGTCTTGGCTCGCTGAGCAAAGATCTCAAGAATGAGGCTGGTTCTGTCAATCACTGAACTGCAACTGATTACCTTCTCGATGTTCCTCTGTTGCATACCTG
This sequence comes from Alistipes sp. CAG:514, assembly GCA_000431015.1. Classification (GTDB taxonomy): domain Bacteria; phylum Bacteroidota; class Bacteroidia; order Bacteroidales; family UBA932; genus Cryptobacteroides. Next base: position 56,202 of record HF986039.1, read on the forward strand.
TCAGTTCGTCATCGAAGATCACATAATTGATCTCGTTATCCTCGCAGTACTGTGCTATCTCCTGAAGTTTTCCGCTTCGTATGTAGGTCGCCTTCTCCGGCTTGTCAAGCCTTTGTACGAATTTCCTGTCGCCTTTCGCCCCGGCAGTCTCCGCCAGGAACTCCAGTTCGTCAAGATATTCCATCACCTTTCTGTCGTCATCGTTCTGCCTGATGATGCCGACAAAGACGGCCTTTTCCTTAAGTTCTTCCATATTTATTCAAAAAAAGGCCATCCGGTTGGGGACGGCCTTGAATTTCATTGATTTACTACTATCTCAACTGGAAGATAACAGGGAAGGTGTAGGTTACCTTCACAGCGCGGTCACGCTGCTTTCCCGGCTTCCACTTCGGAGACATTGAGACAACTCTCACGGCCTCCTTGTCGAGTGATGAGTCTACTCCACGAAGAACCTTCACGTTGCTCACAGAGCCGTCAGGATTAACGGTGAACTGAAGGGTGACACGACCCTGAACACCATTTTCCTTCGCGATCTCAGGGTACTGAAGTTTGGAGTTTACCCACTTTGAGAACTCGTTGGCGTCACCACCGTTGAATGAAGGCTTCTCCTCCACGAGCTGGAACGGAATTGCCTCTTCCTCAACTACTTCCTCTTTAACTTCCTCTACGTAGTCCATGATCTCGACTCCGAGACTGGCATCGTCCTCAAGGCTCATGAAGTTGTCGTCAACCTTGATGTCGTCTTCAACGATGTCGATCTGGTCGGAAAGAACAGGAATCTTCGGAGCCTCTGGTGGCGGTGGAGGGGTCTCCTCGGTAATAGGAACCATGTCCTCAACTTCAACTACCTGAGTGTCCTCACCCAGGCTGGCTACCGCCTTCTCCTTAGTGCTGTAGGAAAAAGCTCCCCAGACTACGAGAAGAGCAACCACGAGTCCGATCTCCGTGAAGAGAGTCCTTCTGTTCTCAAGATCGGCTTTTGGTGTTTTCTTGATCTCCATATCAGTAATTAATTTTAACAATCATTTACAACTTACCGGAAGGCAAAACCTTCCAATAGGCTTTCAAAGATAGAAATAATAATTGTCATTTCAAATTTTTTGAATTATTAGTTGTAGATTTGCGTAAAATTATAGGGTTATGGTCAGGTACTATTGCGAGGACATAAAGTTTATTTTCAAGAACAAACTTGCCAACAACAGATGGTTGAAGATGGTTGCCGGGAGCGAGATCAAGACTCTTGGAGACATTTCAATTATCTTTTGTTCAGATAATTACATTCTTGATGTGAATCTTCGCTACCTGCATCATGACTATTTCACCGATGTCATTACCTTCGACTATTGCGAGGGCAACCGGCTTTCCGGTGACCTTTTCATCAGCGTTGACAGCGTGAGGGAGAATGCCGTCGAGTTCGGAACCGAATTTGATGATGAGCTTCACCGCGTGATCGTCCACGGGCTTCTTCATCTTATCGGCTACGACGACCACACTCCGGAGGATCAGAAGCTGATGCGTGAGAAGGAGGACTATTACCTTGGCCTTCGAGGCAACGCCTGATGCTTTTAGGGAATATTCATTTTTAGCATTTTATTTCGCCACTTCGGCGGATGTTCCGTAAAAATTGATTTTTCTTGAATATGACATATTCATACGATGTGATTGTGGTCGGTGGGGGACACGCCGGTTGCGAGGCTGCGATGGCCGCTGCGAATCTTGGTTCCTCCGTTTTGCTGATCAACGCCGACCTTACGAGTTTCGCGCGCATGTCATGCAACCCTGCGATCGGCGGAATCGCGAAGGGGCAGATTGTCCGGGAGATTGATGCGCTCGGAGGAATGATGGGTCGTGTCACTGATGCTTCGACCCTTCAGTTTCGCATGCTTAACCGTTCCAAGGGTCCGGCAATGTGGAGTCCGCGCGCCCAGTGCGACAAACAGCTCTTTTCCGCGTACTGGAGGAATATTCTTGAAAACTCTTGTAGATTAGATATTTACGCCGATTTTGTTACTTCTTTCCTCTTTGAGAATTCAAAAATCTGTGGAGTCAAGACAAATACAGGGGCAATTTTTAAATCTCAGACGGTTATTCTGGCCACCGGAACGTTCTTGAACGGAAGGATGTTCATCGGTCGCACTACTTTCGAGGGAGGCCGGATAGGGGAGTTGTCCTCTCACGGTCTGACCGAACAACTCGTCAGTCTCGGTCTTCGGACAGGGAGGATGAAGACGGGGACCCCACCCCGGATCGACATTTCATCAGTGGACACGTCGAAACTTTTGAGGCAACTCGGAGACGAGTCGCCGGAGAAGTTTTCCTATTTGAATATTCTTTCCTCTGTTCAGGGGGAGGGAAGTCAGATGCCATGCTACATTCTCCACACCAATGAGAAAGTTCACGACATTCTCCGTTCGGGCTTCAAGGATTCTCCGATGTTCAGTGGTCTGATTACCGGCAAGGGGCCGAGGTACTGTCCGAGCATCGAGGATAAGTTGAGGGTGTTTCCGGACAAGACATCCCACCAACTCTTTCTGGAGCCGGAGGGGAGGGACACCAATGAATATTATCTCCAAGGCTTTTCATCCTCACTTCCGCTGAATGTTCAGTTGGATGCCTTGCACACTATCGAGGGTTTGGAGTCCGCCAAGATATTCAAGCCTGCCTATGCCGTTGAATATGACTACTTTGACCCTACTCAACTCCTTAACACTCTTGAACTTAGGGATGTTGAAGGGCTTTATTTCGCTGGTCAGATAAATGGTACAACAGGTTATGAAGAGGCAGGTGCTCAGGGAATTATAGCTGGTATTAACGCTCATTTGAAGGTTCATGGCAAGGAGCCTTTTGTCCTTCGTCGTGATGAGTCATATATTGGAGTACTGATTGATGATCTGATCACAAAAGGCGTTGACGAACCTTACAGAATGTTCACCTCTCGTGCGGAGTATCGTATTCTTCTGAGACAGGACAACGCCGACTTGCGTCTGACGGAAAAGTCTTACAAAATAGGTCTCGCTTCAGAAGAAAGGTACCGACTTATGACGGAAAAGTACGAGACGGTCAATGATCTTGCTCGAATGTGTGACGAGGTTAATCTTCGTGCCGATGTCATCAATGACTATCTTTCCGAGTCTAACTCTGCCACCCTTTCCGAGTCGAAACGTATCTCTGATCTTGCTTCCCGTCCAGAGATTTCACTTGAAGAATTATTAAATTTTGTTCCACGTGGAACATTTGATAAGTTTTCTGTGGTTCTTCCGGAAGGGGAGGACATTGGTTCATCGCAGCGTCGAAAGGAAATCATTGATTCTGTCGAGATCGGAGTTAAGTACAAAGGCTACATTGAGCGTGAAAAATCCATAGCGGAGAAAATCGCCCGTCTTGAAGATTTGAAGATTCCACAAGACTTCGATTTTGACATGGTTTCCGGTCTAACCATAGAATGTCGCCAGAAACTTCTCCGCTACAAGCCTACCACCATCGCCCAAGCCTCACGCATCTCAGGTGTCTCTCCCGCCGACATCTCCGTCCTGCTTGTCTATTTCGGACGGTGATTCAACAGCGAAATGTATATGACTTGAACCACCCTTTACCCGGTTATGGCGCGAAGCGCAGGTGGTTCAAGTCATATACATTTCGCCTATCGGAGTAATGACCGCCTTATTATCCTATAAGGCGAAAATATAAAGACTTTGACTATCCTTTACCCGTTTAGGACGCGAAGCGCAGGTGGTTCAAGTCATATACATTTCGCCTATCGGAGTAATGACCGCCTTATTATTCTATAAGGCGAAAATATAAAGACTTTGGCTACCCTTTACCCGGTTAGGGCGCGAAGCGCAGGTAGCCAAAGTCTTTATATTTTTGCCGCAATCAGCGAAATAATGCCTACATCATCTGCAATGCCGACTTGATAATCTGTTCGACTTTGGCGTTAGGATTGGCCTTGAGGACGGCCTGGATGGCCTTGTTGACTGCTGGTTTTGCGAATCCAAGCATGACAAGAGCCCTGCTGGCCTCCTCGACAATCTCGCTTCGGTTGCCACCGAAAAGTTCTGTGGAATCCGCCCCCTCGCCTTTGACGATCTTATCCTTCAACTCCAGAACAAGCCTCTGGGCGCTCTTGACCCCGATACCCTTCACACTCTTGATCCTTGCGATGTCTTCCGAAAGAATAGCCTGCCTGATTTCCTCCGCCGATAGCGAAGACAGCATCATCCTGGCCGAATTTACCCCTATACCTGACACGCTGATCAACAGTTCGAACAACTCCCGCTCCTCCTTTGTGGCGAATCCGTAGTACAATTCTGCATCCTCGCGAAGATAATGAAAGATGAACACCTTAGCGTCTTTCTTTTCCTGCAGAGCCTGAAAGGTCTGCAATGAAATCAGAATCCTGTATCCGATGCCGTTATTCTCCAGAATCAGCTCGGCAGGGGAGAGATCCACTATAGTTCCTTTGATGTAGTCAATCATATTCAAAGATTTTATTGAATACAAAATTAGCACTTTTGCACCGAAAAATGTTCCCTTTCAACATTCTTCGGATGAATATGAAGGAATATTCGCTAACCCTCCATTCTTCCAATGGTTTTCATTATCTTTGTAAGATTGAACGGAGTTTTGACCATGAATATTCAAGAATTAAGGAATATGTTTCCGGCGCTCTCGCGCACCGTCTATGGCAAGCCGCTTGTCTATTTCGACAATGCGGCCACTGCCCAGCGTCCGCAGACGGTGATCGACAAATGGACCGGACTTGCCATCGGAGCGAACGCCAACATCCACCGCGCCGTCCATAAACTTGCCGTCGATGCCACTGATGAATATGAAAGCACGCGCGATGCTGTCAAGGAATATATTAACGCCGCCGCACGCGAAGAGATAGTTTTCACTTCCGGAACCACAGGATCCATCAACCTTGTGGCTTTCTCTTTCGGAGAGACATTCGTCAATGAGGGCGATGAGATCATCGTTTCCGAGTCCGAGCACCATTCCAACATTGTTCCGTGGCAGATGCTTTGCCAGAGAAAAGGCGCTGTTCTGAGGGTCTTGCACGTGGACGAGGATGGCCATCTGAATCTTGAGGAGTTGAAATCCTTGCTAAATCCCAAGACCAGGATTGTCGCCGTCACTCAGATTTCCAATGTTCTTGGCATTTTGAATCCTGTTAAGGAGATTGTAAGTGTTTGTCACTCAGCTGGTTGCCCTGTTCTTATCGACGGAGCGCAAGGTATGGTTCACGAAGGTGTTGACGTTCAGGATGTTGACTGTGACTTCTACGCTTTTTCCGGACACAAACTCTATGCGGCCACCGGAACCGGGGTACTTTACGGAAAACGTAAGTGGCTGGATCAGATGGTTCCTTATCAGGGCGGGGGAGAGATGATCTCTACCGTCAGGTTTTCCGGAACGACTTACGCTCCACTTCCGGAGAAGTTTGAGGCCGGAACCCAGAACATCAATGCCATTCCGACGCTGGAACCAGCTATCGAGATGCTTAAATTGATGAAAGATAAAGAGTTACTTAATGCTCAAGAGGCTGTGTCCCAGTACCTTCTCCACGCTTTGACAAGCAACCCGAGGGTCCGTCTTTATGGCGTTCCACGTGGAACGGAGACAAAGATTCCGCTCTTTTCTTTCAGCGTTGAGGGGGCGCATCATGAGGACTTGGCCTTGATTTTGGACAAGATGGGGATTGCCGTGCGGTCCGGGCAGATGTGTGCCGAGCCGTTGATGGACAGGTTTGGAGTGACTGGGATGCTCCGTGCCTCGCTCGCTCCGTACAACACGATGGAGGAGGCTGAATATTTCATCAAGTCGCTCGACATGGCGACCGCGATGTTGGTGTAGTTATGAGTGGTCGCTGAACCTGTCGAAGCGCTGATGTATTGCGATGTTATTTTGATATAAACTTGGATAATATATGAACTCATTAGAGGAAGCGAAACAGTCTGTGATTGAGGATTTCTCGATGTACGATGAATGGCTCGACAAATACGAGTATCTCATCGACTTGGGAAAGAATCTGGAGGCGTATCCTGAATCGGAAAAGACTGAAGATAAGTTGATTAAGGGATGTCAGTCCCGGGTTTGGCTGGATTGGCGCCTGGAGGACGGAAAACTTTGGTTCAAGGCCGACAGCGACGCGATCATCACGAAAGGCATAATTTCCCTTCTGATCAATGTCTATTCTGGCCGCACACCGAAAGAGATCGCCGCGGACGATTTCGGATTCATCAACCAGATAGGTCTTAAGGAGAATCTCTCGCCGACCAGAGCCAACGGACTGGTCTCGATGATCGACACCATCAAGGCTGTGGCGCTGGAGAACAGTAAATAGAACGGGATCGTTTCGAGCCTGATGAGTGGCTCTAAAGACGATCCGTAAGATAACTTTGTAAGCGATTGTGAAATGAGCATATTCAAGAATAATAAGGAAGAGGAGGAAAAGGCGACCGCCGCCGAGCCGCATGTTGAGCAGGAGAGTGAGGTGCTTTCCGCTGAGGATGTAAAGGCATTGGCACCGCTTTATGACAATGTGGTTCTTGCCTTGAAGCAGGTCTATGATCCCGAGATTCCGGTCAACATCTACGACCTCGGCCTCATCTACGAGCTTGTCATCAACAAGAACCACGAGGCTTTCATCAAAATGACTTTCACCGCCCCGAACTGCCCGATGGCTGACGAGGTGCTGGAGGAGGTTCAGAAAAACGTCACCGACGTTCCCGGAATAAAGGCCTGCAACGTGGAACTGGTCTTTGACCCGGCTTGGGATCAATCGATGCTCTCTGACGAGGCACGTCTGGAACTTGGTCTGGATGTCATTGATTCTTCATCTGACAGGGTTGATCCTGGTGCCGGCCCGGACTATTCAAAGGAACCGAATTCCTGATCCGGTATATTCAATTTTGACAGCTTGATTTAGGTTTGAATATTTTTAGGAACATGAAAAAAATAAGTTGCTTCAGATTAAGAGAAGATTTTCGAGGATAGATCTTTTTTTGAAGAAGGAGTGTGCCGGTGGCACATGACTGATGAGAAAACAGATATAGACCGAAAAGATTCCTTAAGATGAGGCAGGTTATTTTTTGAAGGTTACTAAATACCACTTGGAACCTATCTAAGCGGCTAGCCCGATGGTTCGGGCTCACCAACCATGGTTCGGCAGACTCTGTTGCCGTACGCTGGCAGACGCTTTGACGAGCTCAGCGACCACCAGCGTATCAGAACCGAAGAGCTGCACAGCGCCCAAAAACTTTCTCCGAACGCAGTGGGGAGTAAGCGATTGAAAATCAATTACAAAAGCGAAGCCCTTTAGCTGATATCAGCTGAAGGACTTCGCTTAATATACTATGAAACAGAGGCTTACCCTCCGCGGGAAGTTACTTTGCTTTTGCGGAAAGCGAGTATGGCTTGTCGGCAGGCTTCTGGCCGCGGGCCTTGTTCGGCTTGGAGGCCATGACGAACTCGAGGGTGCCTCCTTGGAGGAGGTCATCGTGGGTGATGTAGAGTTTCTTGAACTCAACACCGTCGCGCAGTACCTTCTTGACATAGCGGTTCGTGTCGCTGACGCCGTCGGCCTTCACCTCAAGGGTCTTGCCGTTAGGAAGGGCGATACGGGCGTACGGAAGGTACGGAGCGCCGAACACGTACTGGTCGCTTCCGGGGCAGACAGGATAGAATCCAAGCACGCCGAAGATGTACCAAGCGGACATCTGACCGCAATCGTCATTCCCTCCCAATCCGTGAATATCAGGACGATACATCCTGTTGATGATTTCCCTCATCCAGTACTGTGTCTTCCACGGCTGGCTTGTCCAGGCATAGAGATAAGGAATATGATGGCTCGGCTCGTTGCCGTGTACATAGCCACCGATCAGGCAGTCTTTCGTGATGTCCTCGTTGGTTGCGTAGGCATATTCAGGAAGGTCGTGGTAGAAGAGTTCGTCCAGCGCGGAGATGAACTTCTTCTCGCCGCCCATCAGCGCCATCACGCCGAAAACGTCCTGTGGGGCGTGGAAAGAGAAGTTCAGCGAGTTGCCCTCGATGAAGCCCTCGCCCATCGTCTGCATGATGTCGAAATCCTTCTTGAAGGAACCGTCGGCGTACTTTGGACGGGCGAAACCGAGTTCCGTGTCAAAGACATTCCTGTAATATTGCGCGCGTGCGAGATATTCATCGGCCACCTTGTCATTACCCACGAGCCGGGCGGTGTGCCAGATGGTCCAGTCGTCGTAGGAATATTCCAGCGTGTTGCTGGCGGCGGTGGAGATCTTGTCGTAAGGCACGTAGCCGAGCCTCATATATTCCCCAAGCCCGGCGTACCAGTCTGCCTTTGAGGTGGTTACCATCGCCTCAAGGGCGCGGTCGCGGTCGATGTCCAGCCCTTTGGTGATGGCGTCGGCCAGCACAGGGACGGCATGGTAGCCGCTCATGCACCAGTTCTCGTTGGCGCAATGGCTCCAGACAGGAAGGAAGTGCAGCACGTTCTGGTCGTAGTGGGCCAGCATCGACTCCACCATGTCCCTGTCACGGTCCGGCTTGAACAGGGCCAGGAACGGATGCTCGGCACGGTAGGTGTCCCAAAGTGAGAACACTGTGTAGTTCGTGAAGCCGTCGGCCTGATGGATCTCGTGGTCGAGGCCTCTGTACTTCCCGTCCACGTCCATGTAGACGGACGGGTTGATCATCGTGTGGTAAAGGGAAGTGTAGAACATCCTCTTCTCGTCCTCGGTTCCCTGGACATCGATCTGCGAGAGTTCCTTTTCCCAAGCCGATGTCGCCTCGGCGGCGATCTGGTCGAAAGACTTTCCGGAGGCCTCCGCCGCAAGGTTCTTCAGCGCCCCTTCGGCGCCTGTGGCCGACAGGGCAACCTTCACGGTCAGCTCCGGGTTCCTGGAAGTGGCGAACTTGAACCAGGCCACCAGCTTGCGTCCGGCCATCGCCGGGAAGTTGTGGTACTGGTCGAACTTGCTCCAGCCTCCTTTATAATTGATCTTCTCGCGGTCCGCGTAGCCATATTCAGTGATAGGCTGCGAGAAGGAGATCGCGAAGTAGGTGTAGTTGGTGCGGGCCCAGCCGTTGGTGATGCGGTAGCCGGTCAGGAGGGTGTCGTTCCGCACCTGAACCTCCGCCCAGAGGGTTTTGCCGTCGTAGTTGTAGATTCCGTGGATGAGATCCAGAACCACCTGCCCGTCAACGCCTTTAGGGAATGAATATTCATGGACTCCGACTCTGGTGGTGGCGGTCAGACGGGCCTTTACGCCGTAGTCGTCCAGCGTCACCTCGTAGCGTCCCGCCGAGGCTTTCTCCGTGGAGTGCGAGAAGCGGCTGCGGTAGCCGCCGTCAGGGTTGTCCGCCGTGCCGGGGTTCAGTCTCAGCGCTCCCGTGGTCGGCATCAGGAGGATGTCGCCCAGGTCGGAGTGTCCCGTGCCGCTGAAGTGGGTGTGGCTGAACCCGACGATCGTAGGGTCTGAGTAACGGTAGCCGGCGCAATATTCATAAGCCCTCGGCTGGTATTTCCCGTTCACATTGTGAGGGATGGTGTCCGTGTCAGGACTAAGCTGGACTCCGCCGAAAGGCACGCACGCCCCCGGAAAAGTGTGTCCCATTCCGTCGGTGCCGATGAACGGATCTACATAACTTGCCTTGGAGGAAGGCTGCTGCGCGGCTGCCCCGACGCAGAGAAGCAGGAACAGTCCTGCGTTAAACAGTTTAAATTTCATAGGTCAAATATACGTAAAACTATTGTTTTTTGTTAAATTGTGGCTAAATTTGTGTTCATACCCTTACTGTTTTAAGATGCTTTCTGTTTATTAAATCGGTTTGTAAGAAAGGGTTGATTGTGAAGCACTGCTATAAGGTAATAACGCTTTAAATTTATAAATTAAGTATTTATGTCTTTAAAAAAAATCGCATTGTCGCTTGCGCTCATCCTCGCATCAATGGTGGCCGTGGCTCAGACCAAGACCGTCAAGGGTGTGATCTACGAGGAGGAGACTGGCGAGCCTATGCCGGGAGCGACGGTCTCCGTCGAGGGTTCTACCCGAGGTGTGATGACCGACCTTGACGGCTCGTTCGAGCTGACCGGTGTCAAGCCTACCGACAAGCTCAAGTTTGAGTGCCTTGGAAAGGAGACTCAGGTTCTGCAGGTCGGTACTATGACCAACTTCGTCGTGAAACTCAAAAACGCGGCAAACGAACTTGACGAGGTGACAGTGGTCGCCTTCGGTAAACAGAGGAAGGAGAGCGTCATCGGCTCCATCTCCACGGTTGATGTCAAGACCCTGAAGGTTCCTTCCAGCAACCTCACAACCGCCCTGGCCGGAAACGTGGCAGGTGTGATCGCCTACCAGCGTACCGGTGAGCCTGGACAGGACAACGCCGACTTCTTCGTGCGTGGTATCACCACGTTCGGCGCGAACACCAGCCCTCTGATTCTCATCGACAACATCGAGCTTACCTCCACTGACCTCGCCCGCCTTCAGCCGGACGACATCGAGAGCTTCTCGATCATGAAGGACGCCACGGCGACGGCCCTTTACGGAGCCCGCGGAGCCAACGGTGTGATCTTCGTGACCACCAAGCGCGGCCAGGAAGGTCCGGCGAAGATCTTCGCCCGTGTCGAGACCTCGATCTCCGCCCCGACCGATGTGGTCGAGCTGGCTGATCCTGTGACCTACATGAAGTCGTACAACGAGGCCATCTCCACCCGTGACCCTCTCGGAGAGTTGATGTACACCTACGACAAGATCGAGCAGACCGGAAAACCGGGCGCCAACCGCCTCATCTATCCGGCCAACGACTGGTACGACATGCTTTTCAAGGACTTTGCCACAAGCTACCGCGCAAACGTTTCAGCGCGTGGTGGAGGCAAGGTTGCGACCTACTATGTGTCCGGTGCCTACACCGAGGACACGGGTGTTCTGAAAGTCGATAAGCGCAACAGTTTCAACAATAACATCGACGACAAGAACTACACCCTGCGCTCCAACGTGGACATCAACGTCACCCCGACAACGAAGCTGGCTGTCCGTCTGACCGGTAACTTCAGGGACTATCAAGGCCCTCTGAACGGAGGTAGCGATGTCTATCGCCAGGTCATGCACTCCGACCCTGTGCTCTTCCCGGCCTACTACCCTGTGGACGACGAGCACGTGGGGATCCAGCACATCATGTTCGGTAACTACGAGGATGGCTCCTACATCAACCCTTATGCCAACCTTGTCAAGGGCTACAAGAACTACCAGCGCTCCCAGATGATCGCCGCCGTACAGCTTGAGCAGGATCTCAAGTTCATCACCAAGGGTCTGTCGTTCATGACATTGTTCAACCTCACAAGGTTGTCCGAATTTACAGTGAACCGCCAGTTCAATCCTTATTGGTACAGGCTGGATCGTTACGACTCCTACACGGGAGAGTACCACGTCAACCGCATCAACGAAAACGGAACGGACTACCTGACATATTCCGAGAGTGGGAAGACGGTGAAGAACACGATGTACTCCGAGACCCGCCTGAACTACAACCGCTCATTTGGAAAGCACGACGTGACAGGACTTCTGGTTTTCACCGCCAGCGAGTCCCTGACCGCCAACGCCGGCTCACTCCAGCTGTCCCTGCCATCGCGCAACGCCGGCCTTTCCGGACGTTTCACCTACGGCTACGACAAGAGGTATTTTGTTGAATATAACTTCGGCTACAATGGTTCCGAGCGTTTCCACAAATCCCACCGCTGGGGATTCTTCCCTTCGGCGGGTCTCGCGTGGATGATGTCCAACGAGAAGTGGTTCAAGCCGTTGACCAAGGTGGTCAGCAATCTCAAGCTGCGCTACTCCTACGGTCTTGTCGGCAACGACAACATCGGCTCAAGTTCCAACCGTTTCTACTACCTGTCGGAGATGAGCATGAACAACAGTGGTTTGGGAGCATCTTTCGGCGAGACCAGAAACGTGAGCTACAACGGTATCGGAGTCGTGCGCTACGCCAACGAGGCCATCACCTGGGAGAAGTCCTACAAGAGCAACTACGCCCTCGAGCTGGGTCTATTCAAAAAGCTCGACATCATCGCCGAGTACTTCACCGAACACCGCACCGACATATTCATGCAGCGCGCCGACATCCCTAACACCATGGGTCTCCAGGCCGCCGTCTACGGCAACATCGGCCAGGCCCGCTCTAAGGGTATCGACATCCAGGCCGACTACAAGCAGGCCTGGGCCAGCGGCCTCTGGGCGTCCGCGAGGGCGAACTTCACCTACTCCACCGGTAAGTATGATGTCTATGAGGAGCCTACTTATCCGGAGTCCTACCGCCAGCACGCCGGCAGGTCGATCAGGCAGACATGGGGTTACATCGCCGAGCGTCTGTTCGTCGATGACGAGGATGCCGCCAACAGCCCTTCGCAGGCCGCTTTCGGTAGCCAGTACGGTGGAGGTGACATCAAGTACACCGATGTCAACGGTGACGGTGTGATCACTAACGCGGACATGGTGCCGATCGGCTATCCGACCTCCCCGGAGATCATCTACGGGTTCGGTGTGTCCCTCGGTCACAAGGGCTTCGATTTCTCGGTGTTCTTCCAAGGTCTGGGACGCGAGTCTTTCTGGATTGACGCCACAAGCGCCTACAGCACGAAGTACAACAAGTACGGAACAGCTCCGTTTGTCAACAACGGACAGCTTCTGAAGGCCTATTCCGACAGCCACTGGAGCGAGGACAATCGTGACATCTACGCCCTCTACCCACGCTACAGCGCCTACGAGAACCACAACAACACACAGGTCAGCACCTGGTGGATGAGGGACGGCTCCTTCGTCCGTCTCAAGCAGATGGAGTTCGGCTACACCCTTCCTCAGAAGCTTACCAACAAGATCCACATCGACAATCTCCGCGTCTACTTCCAGGGCAACAACCTCCTGTGCTGGAGCAAGTTCAAACTCTGGGATCCGGAGCTCGCCGGAGAGGGATTCAACTACCCGATCCAGAGGACTTTCAACATCGGTGTGAACGTGACATTCAAATAATCTTCGACTATGAACATGTGCAAGAATATTCATAAATCAATAGCGTCCTCCCTTGCGGCCGCGGCCTTGCTGCTGGGGTCGGCGGGCTGCAACGACTTCCTCAACGTGGTTCCTGACGACGGTCTGCCGTCGATCGAGACCGCGTTCAACCTCAGGTCCTCGGCTATCCGCTATCTGGCCACCTGCTATTCCTACATGACCCTTGAGGGTTCTATGGGCAACGACCCGGCCATGCTCGGAAGCGATGAGTACTGGGATCTTTATGGCCGTACCACGACCAACACCACCGGCCGTGTGCCGTTCACGATGTCCTACATCGCCAGAGGCAACATGACCGCCAACAGCGTGTTCGCCAATGACTGGGCAGACATGTACCAAGGAATCCGCTGTTGTGACATCTTTGTCGACAATATCGGTAAGGTCCCGGACATGGATGAGACGGAGAAGGCGCAGTGGATCGCCGAGGTGACATTCCTCAAGGCCTACTTCCACTTCAACCTTGTCCGCAAGTGGGGACCGGTCCCGATTGTACGCGAGAGCCTCCCTATCGACTCCTCTGTCGATGAGGTTCGTGTCCACCGCAACAACATCGATGAGTGCTTCGACTTTATCATTGAACTTCTGGACAAGGCGATGCCTGACCTTCCGCTCATCAATCCATCGGTTGATGAATATGGTCGCGTCAACAAGGCCATCTGTGCCGCCTTCAAGGCCAAGGTAGCGGTCTACGCCGCCAGCCCGCTTTTCAACGGCAACTCCGAACAGGCGGCTCTCGTGGACACAGACGGAACCACGAGGCTGTTTCCGGAGAAGACAGATGATGAGAAGCTCGTCCGTTGGACAGCCGCCATGGAGGCCTGCCGCGAGGCCATCGCAGTCTCCGAGGAGGCCAACATTTCCCTCTACGAGGGCGATGACATCACCTACCGCATGACAGACTCCCTCAAGACCACTTTGACCCTCCGCAACGCATTCAACCAGAAGTGGAACAGCGAGCTCATCTGGGGCAACACACAGCCGAATCCCGGAACAATGAATATGTACCACAAGCTCTGCATGCCGATCCTCAACGGGTACACCGACATGCTCGGAGGCTACATATTCATCGGCGTTCCGCTCAAGATAGCCGAGCAGTTCTACACCGTGCACGGGCTTCCTATCGCCAACGATTCCGAATGGGCGAACATCAACCCGATGGATCTGCGTGTCGGCGATGACCAGCATGCCTACTACATCTGCAAGGGCTACACCACCATCAAGCTCAACTTCGACCGAGAGCCGAGGTACTACGCCTCTCTCGGATTCGACGGAGGCAACTGGCTCGGGCAGCTTGGTAACTTCAACGACCTCAAACCGGAGGATGTTCACTATGTGGCCTGCAGGATGGGTGGTACACATGCCAAGAGAGGCAACCAGACAGGTCCGGTGACAGGATTCTTCCCGAAGAAGCATTTCCCGATTCAGGCGACCTGGACTGGCAACAACACATTCACCGGCTCCGGCACCACATGGTACCCTTGGCCGATGATCCGTCTGTCCGACCTCTACCTCCTCTATGCCGAGGCGATCAACGAGGCGGAAGGCCCGAACGGAGCGCACAGTGATGACCTGTTCAAGTACATCAACGCCGTCCGTGAGCGCGCGAAGATCCCTGACGTGAAGACCGCCTGGGACACCTACAGCAACAGTCCGGGTTATTACAACACAAAGGTCGGAATGCGCGCCATCATCCACAGGGAGCGTCTCAACGAACTGGCTTTCGAAAGTCAGAGGTTCTGGGATCTTCGCAGATGGAAGGAGGCCGCCGCCGAGTACCAGAAAGGAATATACGGATTCGACATTGTATCCGCTTTGCCTGAGGACTACTACGTAAAGAAGTTCATCTATGAACAGAAGTTCGGACTGAAAGACTACTTCTGGCCAATCCCGACAAGCTACATTGAGATCAACCCTAACCTTGTGCAGAACATCGGTTGGTAACTTAAGAATCATCGCAAATGAAAAAAGTAATATTATTATCAACAACATTAATCGCATCTTTGCTGCTGGTTTCCGGCTGTGCCGATGACAACCACGGCAGAATTGACCAGCTCGACAAGGGCCTCCCGGCTCCACAGCCAGTTGAGGTCACCGGTGTCAAACCAACGAGCGGTGGGGCTGTCCTCTGGGTCAGGATCCCTGATGACAAGAACATAAAAGGCGTTGTCGCCACCTATAAACGTGGCGGAGTGGAAGTCGAATCCAAAATCTCCAGATATGTCGATAGCCTGGAGGTTGAAGGCTTCGCTGACACCCAGGAACATGAGATTCAAGTCTGCTCATTCAACATCAATGAAGATAAATCAACCCCTGTCACAGTCAAATTCAACCCTTTGAAACCGGCGATACAGACTGTCTCCCCGACTATCATTTCAGCCGCGGGCGGTGTCAAGGTGAAGATCACAGGCAATGAGAGCAAGGCGAACATCGCCGTCTGCATCCTTCGTGACGGGGATGTCAACAATGCCGGTAAGCCTGTCTCTGAAATCAAATGGAAGGAGGTCACGACTCTGTTCACGGCCAGTGACAGCATCACTCTAACAAGACGTGGAATCGAGCCTAAAGAGGCAATCTTCGGAGTCTATGTCAGAGATCGTTGGGGCAATGTGTCCGACACCCTGACCGCAGTGCTCACTCCGGCGCTGGAAGTGCAGATTCCTAAGTCCGGGTTCAAAGGTGCGTATCTTGAGGATGACAATGTCTTCTCTATGGAGGATGAACGCTCAACTTATCCTCTCAAAGGCCTTTGGGATGGATCCGGCGCATCTTCGACAGGCCGCTTTCTGGCGGTTGACAAGGTTCCTATTCCTTGCTGGTTCACGATCGACCTCGGCTGTGTGGCTGCGCTCAGCCGTATCGCGACACTCCCGCGTATCGCTTATCCGGAACTTTTCGGTGACGCGCACCCGCGCAACTTCGAGTTCTGGGGCAGCATGAACCCTTCAGGAAAAGAGGGCAAGGGCGAGCATGGTTTTGACGACTCTTGGTTCTGCCTTGGCAAATTCGTTCAGTACAAACCTTCCGGCTATAATCCTGACGGTTCAGTCGGAATTGTCACACCGGAAGACGTGGAGGCATTCAACGGAGGCAATGATTTTGAGCTGAACAGCGATGAATATCCTCACGCCTATGATCAGATTCGTTATTTGAGGGTCGTTCTCACATCTTTCGCCTCCTGGGCGATGCCTGACGCTACTGTCGGTGCTCTTCAGTTCGGTGAGGTCACACCTTACGGTGAGGTTGTGAAAGAATCCTTATAATACTTAAAGACTATGAATATGAACAAGATAGCATTCAATATTCTGACAGTGCCGGTTTTGGCCGTTTTGGCGGTCTCTTGCGGAGGTCAGGATGAAATCTATAAGGAATGGGTCAAGAAGGGCGGCTATGACTACCCTGCGAAGGCCATTAACCTGTCCTCCGTCATCGGCTACCAAAATGTCATTGTCAATTGGGAAAAACCGATGGATCCGGCGGTCCGGACAGCCACTCTGTTCTGGGATAATTATGCGAAATCCATCGATGTGGACTATGCTGATTACCCTGATGGCAAGGTTTCCATAGAAGTTGGAGAGCTCGAGGACAGATCCTACACATTTGACATTGTCAACTATGATGATGTAGGCAACAAGTCCCTTGCCGCAGAGATTACGGTCTCTCCGTACGGAGATGGCTGGATGGTCTCCCGCTCCGAGCGAACTGTCACTTCCGCAAGGATGGAAGGCAGGGACGCAAAAATCGTGATGTCCAAGGCCACCGATGAGATGGTCGCTACAAGATTCCGCTACAAGAACCTTCAGGATGAGTGGGTTGAAAGCGAGACTGTCCTCAAACCAGGAGAGAACGAAGTCACTTTCAAGGATGCCATGAAGGGCAAGAGGTTTGAATATTCTTCCTCTTTCTGTCCTAAGGCCGGAAAGGACACGGTTTGGCGCACTTGGATAAAGTCTGTTGACGGCATCTCCTATCAGATTGACGGCAGCCGTTGGAATGTTACCGCCACAAACGGACAGGATTTCGGAATCAACACTCCAGATAAGATTTTTGACGGCAGGTATGATCGTCCGGCATACAGCTGGCACAGCTCCAAATCTGATAATAACAAACAAGCATTCCCAAAAATCCTTTCTGTTGACACTCAGACTTCCGCCGGAGAAGAGTTTGCTTTCACGGGATTTACCTTCTGCGAGAATAACACGGCGGCATCACTGCGTTATATCAAGGATTACACAATCTATGTCGGTTCATCCTACTACAATCCTGATGATGCTGATTATCAGAAGAATTTCGGTATCCCGTTCATCGGCGGGACACTCTCCACATCTGCGGACCAATATTCAGTGAATGTGACCCAGGGCGCCACCGGCCGTTACATCGCTATTGTGTTCAAAAATTCTTGGAACGCCGAAGACGGCTTCATCGATCTTTGGGAGCTCATTCCTTACGGTTATATCCCTTCGTTGGCTGATTAACGGCGGATCAGATGAAAATGTATCATTCAATACTACTCTCGGCCCTTGTGCTTCTCTCTGCGGCGGCATCCTGCAAGGAGAAGCAGGAGCCGACTCCTGAGCCGGAACCGGAAGTGAATGCCGCCACATTCACGGCCACGCTTGACGCTTCCGCGGCCACACCGTTCAAGACATCCTGGACGGACGGTGACGCTATTCGTCTCATCGGAGTCAAGGACGGCCAATCCACATCCGAGACCATCACCGCCTCATCCGTGTCTTCGGCAAGCGCTACCTTCACATCGAAAGGAAGCATCAAGGAAGATTGCGATGAATATTACGCGTTCATTGCGGAGACCGGTGTCAGCGGATGTGATCCCGCTTCCTCTTGGACAGTCTCGTCATCGACCTCGTCAACCCGTTCAATCGCCGTGGCAAAGTGCGGCAAAGGCTCTTCAACCTTGAGCTTCAGGAATATATTCTCGTTCCTTAAGGTTGAGGTCTCCGACGCTTCTGTCAAGTCCATCGAACTGAAAGGCAACAACGAGGAAGATCTGAACTACGATGTCACGGTCTCGACTTCCGACTATTCCGTTTCCTTGGCCTCAAAACCTACGTTCGAGGCACAGAAAGTCATCAAGGTCAATGTCGGCGGGTCTGGAGACTGCTACATCAGCCTTGTGCCGGGAACCGTACTTGGACAGGGTTACACCGTCACCGCCTATGACGCTTCGGGCAAGGTTGTCAGCAAGTCTGTCTATTCCGACAAGCTCACAGTCCCGAATGGAAAAGTCATGGCAGCCGGAGAGCTTCAGCCGGAATCGGTTGAGTTCACCGCCTCGTTTGAGGACACTACGATTCCGGAATTCAAATCCACTTGGACAGACGGTGATGTGATAGAGGTCGCTTGTCTCGATGGCGAAACACTTGTAACAGAAACCATCAAGGCCACAGACATATCATCTGACGGGCGTACCGCCAAGTTTGTTTCCAACGGTACTCTTCCTGCCGGAGCCTCCGGTTATTATGCAATGATTCCTGGCACGGGAATAGACGGCTGCCAGAAAGCCAACTGGTCAACCAGCAACCTTGACGGCAACACCATTGAGAAGCCGACTGTCACCGTGGCAAGCTGCGCGGACGGTTCCGGCACGCTTGCCTTCAAGAACATATTCTCGCTCCTCGCTTTCAAGGTTGACGAGCCTGCCTCTTCATACGTGGTGCTCGAAGGCAACAATTCTGAAAGGATCAGCAAGAATATGCTTGTGTCTTTCTCCAGTCAGAATGTCAACGGCAACACAACCCCCGCGTTTGAGTCCACGACATCCCTGAAGAAGACCATCGAACCGGATAAGACCTATTGGTTCGGGCTTTACCCTGGACTTAAACTCTCAAAGGGATATACCTTGAGGGTTTACAACAGCGCCGGAAAGGAGATCGGCTACTCCAAGAATAATTCTTCGCTTACAGTGGAGAAAGGGAAGATCTACAACGCCGCCAAGTTCGTCATAACAAAACCGACGGACAAGACAAAGAACTTTGACGCAAGCAACATTGTCCTTTCGCTTGGTGTGGTCAGCGATGTGCACGTCAACCAGCAGGCACAGGCGAACAAATGGAAGTCCGCTCTCCAGCAGTTCAAGGCCAAGGCTCTTGAGAACGATTCCAACGGAATGGCCGGAGTCCTTGTGGTAGGTGACCTGATTGATCAGCCGAGCAACAATCAGTTGAGCCTGTTCAGATCGACCCTCGAATCAGAGATTGACGTGAAGAAGACTCCGATGATCTACACAATTGGTAATCACGATGTCCCTCGATATGCCTGGGCCTCCACAATGGTCTCGGATGTCGCTTATATGAGGAATATGTTCGGAAACGATTATTTCCAGACAGACCAGGATCAGGAGATGAGGACAAAGTACGAGGCACGTCACTGCGTAATCGGGGATTATCACATCCTGTGCGTTTCTCCGAACGGAGACCAGCCGATTGTCTATGACCCGACGGTCGTCACTTGGCTTGACAACCAGTTGGCCGCCATCACCTCGGCCGAGCCTGAGAAATATGTCATCGTGATCACCCATCCGATGATCAAGAACACCGTCTATGGTAGCCGTCTCGGTGAGGAGGGTGGAATATGGGACTCCACACTTTCGCATTACTGGGCGACCGATGCGTTGACGCCGGTACTGAGGAAATATCCTCAGGCGATTGTGTTCGGAGGCCACCTCCATTTCCCTCTGAACGACCCTCGCAGTGTATGGCAGGGCGATTTCTCCGTCTTCGGATGCGCCTCTGTACGTTATATGGCGCTTGAGAACGGCAAGTACGAGGATATGTCCAGCGCCACCGTGATGAAGGACTGCAACGACTTCTCGCAGGGCAACCTGCTCCAGTTCGACGCCAGCGGCAACATGCGTGTGCTGAGGATGGACTTCTACAACAAAGATGTCATCGGGGAACCTATCGTGTCCTCTTATCCGACATCCGACAAGGGGCACCTGACGAAATACAATCACACGACACTCAGCCTTGCCAACGCGGCTCCGTCACTGTCAACGTTAAACGTTGATGTTACAGATGGAATCGCCACGGCTAAGTGGGCCGCCGGCACGGATGACGAGTTCGTGCATCATTACGTGCTCACCCTCAAGAAGGGTGGCGCTGTCGTGACGACCATGAAGATCCTCGCCGACTTCTACAAGAGCGCCAAGACCTCCGGGATGAGGAAGGAGTGGACCCGCTCACTCGGCAACGTCACGGATGGGACTTACGAGCTGACCCTTGAGGCTTTCGACTCTTGGGACGCAGCCGCGAAACCGCTCAAGAAGACTTTTCAGGTTGGTTCTACATCCAACAGTCTTTGGACAAATGATGAGGCTGGAAGCAAGTCTGTCTCCGGAGGCAGCGGCAACGCTTCGGAAGATTGGCTGACATATTCCAATGGCACGCTCTCTTGGACCGCCAACACCACCGGCAAGCCAAGAACGGCGAAGGTCACCCTCCCGGACGGCACGGCATATTCTGTGACCCAGATTTCGGTGGAGGATTTCAAAGGAGAATATTCATTGACTTCCAAGATGTTCAACAACGAAGGCTCCAAGGCTGTGGCGACGGATAAGAAAGTTATTGATGTAACAATTGGAGGTGCGCTGAAAGGGGAAACGTTGAAGGATGGCACAGGAGCCTCCCATACGAACAATCTCGGAATTGACGGTCTGTACCATAAGGGATTGATAGCCGAGGCTGCTGTGGAGATTGACTATGAAGCCAAATCTGTCCGTTTCGGTGTGTTCACAGATGCGCGCAAGGCTCAGAAAGATCCGTCTCCGGTTGATGCCTCCGCGCCTTATGTCGCATTCCTTCCGGAGATGTGCAAGACATGGACTCCTGGCAGTTTCAAGGCTCCTTGGTACTTCAACACGCCTGACCTTGGTGATCCTGACTACGAATGGATCTGGTTTGATGTGAATTCCAGCTTCACGACATTCAGTTACACGCCGGCAAAAGCCCAGACCTTGTCAACAAGCAATCCTAAGGGCTATGGCCCGTACATCATCGGGATTTCTGTCGTGTCGTTCAAGGCTGAGGATGTGACTGCGGCCAACTCCAAGTTTGGCAGCAATCTGACAGGCTACAACTATGTTTACCAATTTAATGTTGACAACGGCAACATTGGGGTCGTATTCAACAGGAAATGATATTCAGAAAACATTAATCTCTAATCACAAATTTTATTCACAATGAAATCACACTTGTTAACACTGACCGCAGCGGTTCTCGCGATTTTCGCGTTTTCCTCATGCAAAAAGGATCCCGGCTACGGCGATCCTGCAGTTAAGGTTAATCCGGGTGAGCTGAATTTCAAGGTGGACGGAGGTTCCGAGACAGTGAACCTCACCGCCACGGTCGAATGGACCGTTGAGAACTCGGCGTCCTGGGTTAAGGTTGAACCAATGGCGGGAGATCCTTCCAAGGAACTCCAGCCTGTGAAAGTCACCGTCTCAAAGAACGAGGATGTGGAACGCACCGCCACCGTCACATTCAAGCAGACCGACGGTGCCCTCACCGCGAAACTCACCATCAATCAGGAAGCATATATCCCTGAGGTACAAACCATCGACGTTTCGTCGATGAGCAAGTTGGCGAACATCTACAAATACCAGCGCTTCCAGCTCACCGGAGTTGTGAAGAGCCTCAAGTCCGATGGCTCGTTCAACCTCGTTGACGGCACCGGCT
Organism: Alistipes sp. CAG:514; assembly: GCA_000431015.1. GTDB lineage: Bacteria > Bacteroidota > Bacteroidia > Bacteroidales > UBA932 > Cryptobacteroides. The sequence continues at coordinate 77,959 of HF986039.1, forward strand.
CCGTTCAGGTCGCAGGTCTCAGTGCCTCTGAGGTCGCTTACGGCACCCAGGGCGGCAAGCTTGACAATGTCAAGGAGCGCGGCACAGTCACGATCATCGGTTACTATGAGGGCGGCAAGTTTGTCTATGCCTACCTTGTGAAGTATGAGGAATATTCAGAGCCAAGCCCTGACACGGCCGCTACGAAGGCATTCCCTTACACCGCCGACTACAAAACCGCCGAGAACGGGGTGGTTGTCAACAATGCGATATTCCCTTATGCGTTTGACGCACTTTGGTCTTGGAGCGCCTCGACAGGTTGGAGAGCTTCCGGCTACAAGAACGCCGACTACACAACCGAGGCCACTCTCTACACAGAGAAGATTGACCTGAAGAACGCCGAGAAGCCTATCCTTGTGTTCGATCACATTGTCAGAGATTTCGCCGGCATCGAGCTTGCAAAAGAGCAGACTTCCCTTTGGGTAAGAAAGGATGGAGGCAGTTGGAATCAGATAGCCATCATATTCTCCTATCCTGATGAACTCGGTTCAGAGGTGATGACTTCCGAGGAGATCAAACTTGACTCTTACATTGGTTCTGTAATCCAGATCGCTTTCAAGTATGTCAGCGACGAGAGCAAGAAGGCCGGTACCTGGCAGATCCTCAAGGTTGAGGTCAAGAAGAGCGAGGAGCCAACCCAGCCGGACAACTCATCCGGTACAGAGGACTATGACAAACCGGGTTGGGACTGGAACAAGTAATCCTTAATTGAATACAAGATGAAAAAGACTATAAAAATGCTTTTCGTGGCCGCTCTTGCGATAGCTTCAGCGGCTTGCGCCCGTGAAGAGGTTCTCGATGGCGGGCAGACCAGAGGAGAGCTCAGGACTTTCACCTGCTCCTTTGACGAGGAGACCCAGACAAAGACCGACATCACCAAGCAGGGTAAGACAGTCTGGTCAGAGGGTGACAAGATTTTCGTCACCAACGGAACAGAATCAGACACCCTTACGGTTGACTCCAAGTTCGCCGGTCAGAGATATTTCGAGTTCAGCACCACTCTTGAGGGTAAGATATATGTTGTCTATCCTTGCACCGCCGCCAAAGAAGTCAAGGACGGGAAGTTCACTCTTGAGGTTCCGAGCAACCAAAATGGATTGTTCGGCAGTGCCAATATCGCTTGCGCCGTCGCCGAAGACCGCTATGTGAAGATGAAGAACGTCACGTCAGTCCTTCGCTTCAAGGTTTCAGCCGATGCCGCAGCTGCGGTGAAGGTTGTGTCTATCAACTCTGTGAACAACAAGGTTTCCGGACTTTTCAGTGTTGACATGACATCAGGTTCTCCTGTAGTCAGCACAATCGAGGGTAACACATATTCATCAGATGTCACTGTCGCTGTCGATGGAAACAATGGTAACGCTTTCTATGCCACCGTCATTCCTGGAACTTACACGGCAGGTTTCACTATGACCGCCGTTACACTTGACCCTCACAACGCCAGTGAGAGTAAATCCACGGTTTCCGACAAGGAACTGGCTGTCAATGCCTACTATGATCTCGGAACTATCGGTGATGCTCTTAAGCCACTTGCCGGAGAAGGCACACAGGGTAACCCTTGGCAGATCTCCAGCCTTGCTGACTTCCTTGCTTTCGCTTATTATGTGAACGACGGTAACAATATGAAGGATCAGTATGTGAGACTGATGGAGAACATCAAGAATGTAACCACTCCTGTCGGTTACTACGATGCCTCCATCAATGTCAAGAAGCAGTTCATCGGTGATTTTGACGGTAACGGCAAGACCGTAAGCCTCAACATCAACCAGACAGCCAGAAAATCCTGCGGACTCTTCGGAGCCATCGCCGAGGGCGCCAACATCCACGATGTTACTGTAGAGGGTACTGTCAATTCAACATTTGATGACGCTGCCGGTGTCTGCGGTCTCGTCAATGCGGATAACGGTGCTAAGATCACCAATTGCGTCAACAAGGCTAATGTGACATCAACAAGCAGCTATGTCGGAGGCATCGCCGGTTGGGTGGATTCCAAATCTAACTTCGCTATTGATAATTGCTCAAACGAGGGAAACATCAAGGGTGGCCGTTCTGTAGGAGGTATTTGCGGTTCTGTCAGGACAGGAAACATCACCAATTCAAAGAATTCCGGAGCGGTTGAAGCCACTTTGACCAACAATAATATTTCTGACAAGGGCGTTGATTTAAATGGAGTCGGCGGTATCGTCGGCTTTGCGAATGGCTCTTTTGTAAGCCGTTGCTCCAACTCAGGGACTGTCACTTGTGTCAACAAGGGTGGCGGTATCCTCGGACACGGAAGCTGGTTCACTGTCTCCTATTGCTCGAACACTGGTACTGTCTCAAGTAACGGATTCGGAGTCAATGGTGGTATTGTCGGATCCGCATGGGACAATGCAAACATCCTGAATTGCCAGAACGATGGTGAGGTCAATGGCACATTCAAATCTGGTTGGACCGGCGGTATTGTCGGTTCTGCAAGGTCGGCCAGCAAGACAGGAAAAAGAGTCATCGCGATCAAGAATTGTGTGAACAACGGTAAGGTCAATGTCGCCGGTACCGAGGGCAGCACCCAGGGTGTAGGTGGTATTGTAGGCCATACCTGGTCTTACTCAAATGCGCCGAACAGGGTTGAGATTTACTATTGTACAAATAATGGTGAAGTCACTGTGACCGGTAAGGAAGGTGGTTCCGTAGCGCAGTCTGGTATTTATGTAGGTGGTATTGTAGGTCAGTCCTATGATAATAACAATTGGACACAGATTCCGATTTACACTTGTCTCAATACTGGTAAAATTCACGGTGGTCAGTTTGTGGGAGGTATCTTAGGCTGTTTTGACGGACGAGCCACAAAGTCTCGCACTGACATCAACAATTGTGAGAATCGTGGTGAGATCATCACTAATTCAGACCGCGCCGGTGGTATTCTTGGCGGCGGACGCACCAATCAGACAGTAGGTGGTTGCGGATCTCGTCTTGACAATTGCCTGAATACAGGTGCTGTCAAATATGCGAATGCCGAAACAGCAAAACCTTTAGTAGGAGGAATAGCAGGTGCATTCAGTGGTGGACGTATCTACAATTGCTACACAAGTGGAACCGTTACACCTGTTTCTGGTTCACCTGTAGAGAATGTAGAACTCACTTTAGGTGCAATTGCAGGTAAGTCTTTGAATGCCAACGCTGAATGCTCATATTCATACTATCTTGAAGGTGTGGCCGCGAATGCGATTGGCACGGAGTCAGCCAGAAAGGTTACAGAAGGTACAGTCTGCTCAGCGACCGCTGAAGGTGTCTTGGCTGCTGCGGTTAAGGTTAATAACGTAAGTTGCACCAATGTTGTTGATGCTCTTAACGCTATGTGGCCGACAAACGACTTCTATTATGATTGGACCACTGGACCTAAATACTCTCTTACCGGCAAGGTCAGCATCGGCGACGGCCTTGACCTTGGCAACGGTGGTAAACTTTAATCTTGGAGGATAATACTATGTACAAGAAAATATTGACAATATTCGCTCTCGCCGCTTCGCTTCTCGCCTGCAACAAGGTTGAGAACGAGGTCGTGGCTCCTGAGAACGGTGCGAAGACATTGACGATCACCGCCACTATCGGGGATCCTGACACCCGCCTTTCATATTCAGAGGCGACGGACGGCAGCTACAAGGCAAGTTTCAACAACGACGATGTGGTTTGGGCATACTTCGCCAAGGCTGACAATTCGGTAGCCGGTCCGGTGACGAAACTTGCCATCGATCCGAAATCTATCTCTTTTGACGGTAAGACGGCTTGCTTCCGCCAGCCCGCTGTGTCCATCCCTGAAGGCTCCACAAAGATCATCGCTTATCTTGCGAACACCGCCAACACCACGAACTTCGATGGTGGTGACGACATTGTGTCCGACATCAGCTCACAGGCCAACCTCACCGCAGCCCTGAACAATCAGGTCATCTACGGAGCCGTTGACTTCAAGGATCTGACCTCCACTAACCCTGACGCCCTTGCGGCCAGCATTCCTTTCTCCTACAAGACAAGTCTGCTGAAGTTCAGCCTCGCTCTTCCGGAAGGGACCGAGGTTGACCCGAAGGCCGCTGTCTCTGTAACACTGTCCAACGGCAAGATCCACAATAAACTCCACATCTCCGGTGGCGTTCTCGGCGCCAAGAGTGAGGAGGGCGATCTGAATCTTGGTGCGACTGTAGCCAACGGTGTTGTCACCGCCTACGCCGCTGTCTGGGCCGCCGACGATCTGAACTCAAAGATATTCGTGACCATTGATAAGGACTCTTTCCTCGCTGACTTTAAGCCTTCTGCGACAATTGCCGCAGGAAAGGCCTACACTGTGGAAAGAGCTGTGACAAAGGTGTCCATGGAAACCAAGTGGATCGCTGATGAGGCCGGTTCTGTTGAATTCCCTAACGGTGGCGCCGCCGCTGTCACTGAAGGCTTCCTCTCTTACGCGGATGGGAAGATTTCCTGGACCAAGAACGAGACAGGCAAACCTCGTTCCGCCAAGCTCGTCTTCGCCAACGGCTCTACTTTTGAGGTGCTTCAGATCGGTCCTGCTGACTTCAAGGGCAACTATAGCCTTTGGTCAAAGAGGTTTGGTACAGCCACCTCTCCTTATGCGTCTTCTGATAATTCGGCGGCTGTCGAGACTGCTGGTATTGTGTTTGGAGAGCCGTTGAAGGGTGAGACACTTCAGGATGTTGATGGCAAGACCTACACTAATCAGATAGGTGTCAAAGGCTTGTACTATGACGGAATTATGGATGCTACTGTGGCGATTGACTACGAGGCTATGACGGCTCGTGTCGGAATGTTCCTTGACGCAAGATCCACAGCTGGTCAGCTTCATAACAGCGGTAAACTTGCGGATTATCCGTATGTTTGCTTCCTGCCAGGTATGGGTACAACTACTCCAAAATCACTTTGGGCCGAACCTTGGAACTTTGTTCAGCCGGATCTTTCAACGACCGACACAGCTGACTACACTTGGCTCTGGTTCACTGTAAGCAGTGACTTCACCACTTTGAATTACTCGCCTAACTCTTCGGCTGGTCTTCAGTATCTTAACACTGATGCTAAGAAAACCGCTAATGCGATTTGTGCGATCACTGTGGCCGTGTCCAAGTCAGCTGACATCAGCTCTGCGAATGTCCGTACGAACTGGGATGCTGTTTATCAGGGCAACAAGTTCAACAATAACGATGGCATTACTTTCATCAAGAAGTAGTTATGAATATGCCAGTGTCCCTCTCCTGAAAAGGAAGTGACCCCTTGGCGTCCCTTTCCCAATCCGGGCGACCTCCCCACAGGCCACCCGGATTTTTCTGTAAAGCACCACCCTGTCGAAGTTCCCTCAGGCGCTAAGCGTAAGCATTCGATAGCCTATATGTGTTTATTGCAAATAATAACATTTTAATGGAAATATCAAAATTCTTTTTACCTGTTAATATGCCGACATCATCTATCGTCCATCAGTTCACGGATTTGTAATATTCATTGAAAATCATTTTCTTTGCAGTTATGAGAGAAGATTTGTCACAGGTGCTTGATCAGGTGCGGAAGGTCGCCAATGAGACTGTTCCGCAGGGCGGGCGCGTCTTTCTCTTCGGATCACGGGCACGGGGCGACTTCAGAGCAGATTCGGATTGGGATTTTCTGGTCATTCTTCAAAAAGACAGAATTGAGAAAAGCGACTACGACAGTGTGATATATCCATTGACCCTCCTTGGATGGAAGTTAGGTCTTGATTTTGTGCCTGTCATCTACACGGAAAACGATTGGAACAACCGTAAGGGCACTTTGTTCTATCATAATGTTCAAACAGACTCAATAAAAATTATTTAACCATGAATGAAGAGGAGAGACGGGTGATTGTTGATCAGGAAATGGTGAAAGCTCTGAAATTTCTGACTGATGCCGAAGAATTGGCAAGGTTGGAAATGTGGAACGTGGTGGCGAACAGGGCGTATTATGCGCTTTATCACGCAGTGATGGCGATGATGGTTAATGATGGATTTTTGCCCAAGACTCATAGTGGCCTTATTACCGAGTTTGGCCGGGAGTATGTTATTACAGGAAAAATTGATCCGAAATATTCAAAGGTTCTTTCTCAAATGAGGTCTATAAGGGAGAATTGTGACTATGATGTCTTTTATTATACCTGTAAAGAAGAAATGGAGCCTGTTTTGATCACCGTAAGGGAATTGATCGAACTCATCAATGAACGGATTAATGACAGCGCTTCGAAAAGATGACTTGTAATATTTAACGATGGCACCGCATTATCTGAACGAATTCCACAAGCGCAACAGCCAGGCCTGTCGAAAGGATCTTCAGTCCTTACGGCGGCAGCGATTATCTGTAGAGGATGTCCTCCGACAGAGTCGGATGTTCGGCAGATCTACGACACGGATGATCTTGTCGGAGACGGTCGAATCCAAGAACGTTTAGTTGAGTTAGATATTTCATCTATAAGCCAATTGAAGCAAACTCTGCGGTAAGCCCATTTTTTATCGACTTACAGCAGAGTTATTCATAATAAACCTTGCGGAAAGTCGATTTTTTTTTAACTTTGCGCAAGGTTACCAATAAATATCATGAAGGTAATAGGCAGAAAATCAGAGATTGGGCAAATCCGGAAATTGTATGATTCCGGAAAATCAGAGTTTGTTGTTGTCTATGGAAGACGGCGCGTGGGAAAGACTTTTCTGGTGAACCAGTTCTTCGACAATAAATTCCTTTTCAAGGTGACCGGGCTTGCGGTCAAGGACAAGGCCGCACAACTTGTCAATTTCGGAGAGGCTCTCAAAAAACAGGGCTCGCCCCTTTGCCCTTACCCGAAATCCTGGATGGAAGCGTTTGGCTTCTTGAAGACGCTTATCGAAAGTTCAAAGGTGAATGGACGCAAGGTCGTGTTCATTGATGAGTTGCCGTTCATGTACACCAATCGATGCGATCTGGTTGTGGCCCTCGAGCATTTCTGGAATGACTGGGGATGCACGCAAGACAATCTTATGCTGATTGTCTGCGGCTCCGCCACATCGTGGATAACAAAGAAGATCCTCCGGAACAAAGGCGGTCTGCATAACAGGGTGACAGGAAAGATCTACCTCAGACCGTTCAATCTGGCGGAGTGCAAGGCCTATTTCAAGTCGGCCGGCATCAGCCTTGATGAGAAGGATATCGCGGAATGTTACATGATCATGGGCGGGATTCCTTACTATCTCAGCCTCTTTGAGAAAGGGAAAAATCTCGCGCAGAATGTGGACGAAATGTTCTTCAAAAGGAAAGGCAAACTGGACGGAGAGTTCGACAACTTGTACGCCTCCCTGTTTGAGAATAGCGAGGACTATATGAAAGTGATCGAGGCGCTCAGCCGCAGGAACGCCGGCCTGACCAGAAAGGAGGTCATCGCGGCGACAGGGCTTCCTGACGGAGGAGGCCTTAGCACTATCCTGTCTGACTTGGATGACTGCGACATAATCCGGAAATATAAGGCCTTCGGTAAAAAAGAAAATGATGCTGTCTATCAACTGACGGATTTCTACACAATCTTCTACTACAAGTTCATCAAGAAATATGGCACTTCGGACAAATCTTTCTGGTCCTACCAGACCGGCACCACCCTTCATAATGCTTGGGCAGGAATCGCGTTCGAGAGACTGTGCATTTACCATCATGTTCAGGTAGAAAAAGCGCTTGGTATTCAGGGTGTTATGACGGAAACTTCGTCTTGGCGCTCGGAGGGCGCTCAGATTGATATGGTGATAAGCCGCGCCGACCGTGTCATAGACCTCTGCGAGATCAAATTCTGGGAAGGCCCTTTCTCAATCACAAAAAAATACCGTCAGGAACTGGACAACAAGATCAACTCCTTCCGCGACTCCCTCAAGCTTCGCCGGACCATCCACCTTGTCTTCATCACAACCTATGGCCTGAAGCCCAATGAATATAGCGGCGTGGTCCAGAACGAGGTGACCTTGGCTGACCTGTTCGGATGAATATGACGGAAATATTCGGTATCTTTACGGGAAAATGGATATTCGATAATTTGAGATAGTATGAAATTCATAAGTTGGAATGTGAACGGGCTTCGCGCCTGCGCGGGGAAAGGGTTTGATGAGGTGTTCAACACGCTGGACGCGGATTTTTTCTGTCTGCAGGAGACGAAGATGCAGCCGGGGCAGCTGGATCTGGAGTTCCTGGGGTACACGTCGTACTGGAACTCGGCGGAGAAGAAGGGATATTCCGGGACGGCGATATATTCAAGGCACACGCCATTGTCGGTGACTTACGGCATCGGCGTTGAGGAACACGACCACGAAGGACGCGTAATCACTCTGGAGATGCCTGAGTTCTACCTCGTCTGCGTCTATGTGCCGAACTCTCAGGACGGTCTTCGGAGGCTCGACTACCGGATGCGGTGGGAGGATGATTTCCGGGAATATCTTGCCGGCCTCGCCGCCCGGAAGGGTGTGGTGGTCTGCGGTGACATGAACGTGGCCCACAATGAGATAGACATCAAGAATCCGGATACGAACCGCCGCAATGCCGGGTTCACCGATGAGGAACGCTGCAAGTTCTCCGGGCTTCTGGACTCTGGTTTCACTGACTCCTGGCGCTTACAGCACCCGGACGAGGTGAAATATTCCTGGTGGTCGTACCGCTTCCACGCCCGCGAGAAGAACGTCGGATGGCGGCTGGACTATTTCCTCGTCTCCGACTCCCTCAAAGACAAGATCACAGCCACCGAGATCCACACCGAGATCCTCGGCTCCGACCACTGCCCCGTTGAGCTCGACCTCGATCTGTAAGACAAGACCGTGCGCGGGAACAGGCCATCTGCTCACGAGGGTGCTATATTCATTGGTCTCGTGCGCGAAGAGGGCATCTTCGCTCACGAGGGATCTCTTTCCCTGCCTTTCGTGAGCGGAAATGGGCATTTCACTCACATTCAAAGGCTGTTAGGGAAGAATGAATATTATTGCGTATATTTCGCTGCGTAAAGTACGCAATGACATTGGCGGAGCCCCGTGGCGTATAACGCACTGAATGACAGTCAACTCTGAAATACCGCCATCCCATTTGTCCCGGTGGCTATTTGGAAACCTTTGAAAGTAAGTAAATAACATGTTGCGATAGTTCTCGCAGTCCGGGCATATTTTTTAATTGAATATTTAGTCGTAACTTAGCGGACTGCTTGACAGGCAAAGAATTTGTGGGGAAGAATAGCCGGTCGCCTGGATGCGACAGCTGAGTTTGCGGGGGTGGATGGTGTCGAAGTATCGATAGAAGTGCCGGTAAAGGAAGGACTGGAGCGGGGAAGAGGCGAAGCGGCATAATGAGTGGAACATTATTAACACTAATGAATATGAAAACAAATAGATTTTTAGGCTTCATCATGTCTGTGGCGGCGCTTGCTTTCGCGGCCACGGCTTGTGATGACAAGAAAGAGGACTTGGGCGCTCCTCAAATTACGTTGAACCCGTCAGAAATTTCCGTTGGGAAAGCCGGGACAACGACTACTATTGAGTTGACCGCTACCAGGGAGTGGACAACCGACCTCTCCGCAGAAGACGCAAAGTGGATTTCTGTTTTGCCGACGAGCGGGAGCGCTTCAGCTGACCCAGTGAAAGTTGAGGTTAAGGTGTTGGAAAATACTGGATTTGATCGTTCTGGTTCAGTTTCGTTCAGCATCGGATTCGATTCCAAGACGTTGGTTGTCAATCAGGCCGGAACCGGCAAGGTTGAAGGCGTGATTGGAGATATCTCTGTGGGAGAAGAGAACAAGGCTGTGGAGATCAAAGATGTTTTGGTGACGGGTGTGACCAAACAGAGCATCGTCATCACCGACCCGACCGGAAGCATCCTCGTGTTCGCCAAGGCAAATCCGGGTGCGAAAGTAGGAGACAAGGTCAATGTCACCGGAACAACCGGCAAACACAACGGCCTTATGCAGATAGCTACTCCGACTATATCCGTGGTCTCATCAGGCAACGCCGTTACCTACCCTGATCCAACTACAATCGACGCGAGCAACATTACTTCTTTCAGCAGCAGTGTTGTCTCATTCGTGACGTTCAAAGCTGTGCCTAAGAAGAGTTCTGACGGGAAATTTGTCAACTTCTATGTCGGCGATGTCACCAGCAAGGACCTGTCACTGTCTTACTACCCTGGCGACCTTGAATCATTGTTGGATAAAGAAACCGAAGTCAAAGGCTGGTATGTCGGCGGTGGCACCCACTATCAGGTAGTGGCCACCAATGTCAATGGCAAGGACATCACAAGCATTGACGGTGGCAGTGACACACCTGACGTTCCGGGAACCAAGATGACTCTCGTTCAGATGCTTACGGCTGACAGGAAAGCAAATACAGTCGTTGAGTCCGAGGAAGTTCTGGTTGGAGCCATCACGACCAAGGGATATGTGGCCACCGATGGAACATCCAGCATTTATGTTTTCCACGATTCGACTCCAACCGTCAAGGTCGGAGACAAGGTCACCTTTAAAGGCACTTTGGAAGATTACTATGGTCTGCCAGAGATAACCTCTCCTAAGACAACGACGGTGTCTTCCGGAAATGCCGTTACCTATCCGGCCGCCAAGGACATCACTTCCACTTTCGATTCCTATACCTCAAGCGTTGCAGAATATGTCACTTACGTGGCCAAAGTTGTGAAGAATGGCAACTACACCAACTTTGAGGTGGAAGGCGCGACAAAGTTTAAGGGTGCCTTGTCAAGCGCCCCTACTTCCATATATTCATCATTCGCTGAGGGTGACAAGGTCCAGATTACCGGTTATTTCAACACGCTCAATACCAACCTCAACCTTCTCAATGTCATTGTCACAGAGGTCAAGGTGCTTGAGAAAGGCGAAGGCGGCGGTGACAACCCTGGAGGAGAAGAAGGTACAATCAAGTGGTCCGGGCTTTCTGATTGGACTGTGTCACAAGATAAAAACACAATATCATTATCCTTTGGAGCATACACGATCACAGCGACCAAGAATTCCGGCTCTACCGCTCCGACTGTCAATTCTAACATGAAAGATTGTCGTGTTTATGCAAAAGGAACAGTAACAATTGCGACAACAGGTGATGCTATGACACAGATTGTATTCAACCTTTCATCACAAGGACAGAAGCGCCTTGCGCCTATTACGGCAGACAATGGCAATGTTGCGGCTCAACAAGCTGGAGATAAGACTGTGACATGGACTGGATCCTCAAAGTCCGTTACCTTCACTGTCGGGGATAAGGCAGATTTCGGTTCAGACGGTAGTTCAAAGGCTGGTCAGTTTGATTTTTCCAGCATAGTCATTAAATAGTGCTTATTTATAGAATAATGCAAAGGGATGTCCGCCATAGTTCGGGCAGCCCTTTTGCTCTCTAAAACAACATGCGCTTGAAAATTGCGTTGAGACATATTTCTATACTGTTTGGACTGTGGAGCCTTTCCATTCTGGCAATTGTGTCATGCGGTTCTTCAGAAGAAGTGAATTCGTATCCTCCGACTATTGAACTTGGAAGCCCGACGGTAGAAGCGGTAGGGGGAGGACAATTCCTTCATGTGAAATCTGACATCTCATGGACACTGTCCTTTGTCTCCGAAAATGGCATGACGGTTGATTGGATTTCCGTTGACCAGGACTCAGGAGAAGGTGATTGTAACGTGGTGGTGACGGTGTCCCCGAACAATTCGGAGAAGGAGCGCTCGGCTGTGATCACGGTGGAGAACAGTGCGGGCAAGGCTTCGAAGACTATCAGTCAGAAGGCTAAAGGGTCAGAAGTGAAGCCTGATCCGACACCATCCGGCGGCAATCTCTCTCCGAAGACAGGGTGGATGGAACTTCCGGCTATTCCGGAGGGGATGGATGCGTTCACGCATTCGATGACTGTCGGGTCGGTGAGCACGCGAAATTATTCATTCCTTTGGGATTACGACAATCTGGTAGCTCCGTGGGTGGCTTATCCTCTGTGCAAATGGAACATTGGCAACAACATCAAGAGAACCAATGCTTGGGGGCTGGATCCTCTGCTTCCGGAAGGCAAGCAACCGGTGCTGTACAGAGGGTTCAGCAAAGGTAATAACGGATGGTATGCCAGAGGTCACCAGATCCCTTCGGCGGACAGGCTCACCTCGTACGAGTCAAACTCTATGACATTCTACGGCACGAATATGACTCCTCAGATACAGGATGGTTTCAACGGTGACATCTGGGCTACCCTCGAAGGCAAAGTTCGCTCCTGGGCCAACAGTTCCGATACCCTCTATGTCGTGACCGGTTGCGTGATCGACTATCCGGAAGGCCAGACGGTAAAGTACGCCCTTGACAACTACGGCAAGAAGGTTACCGTTCCGACCGCGTACTACAAGGTCGTCCTCCGCTACATGAAGAATTCCACGGTTGGCTATTCGGGCTATTCCGCCTGTGCCGTCTGGCTGGACCACAAAGTCTACAGCACGAAGAACATAGACTCGAAGTACTCGATGTCCGTCAAGGATCTTGAGAAGAAAGTCGGCATGGATTTCTTTGTGAACCTGCCTGCCGTTGTCGGCGAGGAAATGGCCGCCAAGATTGAATCCGAGAACCCGTCCAAGGTTTCCTGGTGGTGGTAAGATACCATGAATTAATACAATACTAAACTGATATGCGTTTGAGAAAAATACTTTATTCCGCTCTGCTGCTTCTGGTTGTGGCCGCCACGGCCTGCGCCAAGGGGGACAAGGGCGCGAGGGGGTATGTCATCGGCTTCTACAATGTCGAGAACCTCTTCGACACCTACCACGACGAGGGCAAGAATGACTATGAATATCTCCCCGACGGCGCCAACCGGTGGACCGAGGCGAGATACAACCGCAAGCTCCGCAACATCGCCACGGTGATCAAGGCGATGGCTGACGAGAACAAGGCTTTCCACACGGTTCTGGGCCTGAGCGAGGTCGAGAACCGCCATGTGCTTGAGGATCTTGTGAGCCAGAAGGAGATCGCCGACGCGAACTACCAGATCGTGCACTATGACGGTCCGGACCGCCGAGGTGTCGATGTGGCCCTGCTTTACAGGCCGGAGCAGTTCAAACTGATTGAAAGCAAATCCATTCCGTTTGATTTCAACAGTAAGGACATAAAGTTCGACATGGACGAGGAGTCTCAGGGACACTTCCGCACCCGTGATGTGCTGATGGTCAGGGGCGAGATCAAGGGCGAGATGTTCGCGTTCTTCGTCGCCCACCTTCCATCCAGGATCGGAGGCAAGGGGAGCGACCTTAGGAGCCGTGGCGCGGAAATCATCTACGAGAACTCCGCCAAGCTGATGAATGAATATCCCGGGATCAAGATCGTGGTGATGGGTGACATGAACGACAACCCTACGGACGAGAGCATGGCCGTCTATATGCACGGCAAGGAGAATGTCTCCGAAGTCGGCAATATGGACTTCTTCTCTCCGTTTACCTCAATGTTGAAAGCCGGTTACGGCTCTTTGGCCTATCGTGGCGAGTGGAACATCTACGACATCATCCTTGCGAACGAGGCGCTTGTGAACGCTCCGAAGGGGACGCTCAGGATTGTTCCGATCGTGAAGGGCAAGTACTACGGACGCGTCT
>HF986040.1:0-14167 GCA_000431015.1 Alistipes sp. CAG:514
CCTCGGGTGACGTTTCATGCCTTTATCGTTCCCCAAGCGTGTCGTGTGGCACCCTCGGGCGACATTTCATGCTTTTATCGTTCCCCAAGCATAACGTGTGGCATCCTTGAGCGACGTTTAGACCCTTTTTTGTTCCTCGGAGATGGTGCTGCGGTCGGAATGGTTGTGGGGAGGAGTAGGTGAACTGACAAATAATCATTATTTTTGCAGGCCGATCTTGGATTTTGTTACTTTGTCTGTTTTGAGTTTGCAGGAGTCAATGCGGAAGTCAGGCCGAGATAATTCGTTTATTATTAGTACTATAAATGTGGGCATTATTCCAATAACGGATTTGTGCGAAAATTATTATTCAAAATGAAATGGTATATTCTTTTGGCATTATTGCTGGTTCCGGCTTCGATGGTGGCGCAGACTAGTGGCGCCGCGTCGCGATCAACGACCGGGTCGGCGACTGAACCTACAGGCATTACAACTCTCAGCCGCTCCTTGGGCATGGCGAAGGGAGGTGGGGAATATTCTTACGCGGGGGTGCCGGTCAATCTTGCTGAACACACGTTCAGGTGCGAGCATATTCTTAAGCTTCAGGGAGTTGAGAAGGAGGGCTATCAGGGGATGGACATTTGGGGAGACTACATATTCAGTTGTCAGAATTCGGGTTGGCTGACAGTCTATAGGATTGACGGCGGCCTGATTGAACGGGAGTGTAAGCCGTTTAAACTGGCCAGTTATGACAAGGTGAACCATGCCAATGTGGCCACTTTCGGACGCACATTCTACAGCAAGGAGGATCGTTTCCCGCTTCTGTATGTCAGCCAGTGCAACCGTGAGCCTATCAACGGGCGTAAGGACGTGCTTTATGTCGAGCGGGTGGCTAATGACCTGAAGTCTTCCGAATTGGTGCAGACTATTTACTTCAAGGACACCGACCATCTTTTCGGCTATGCGCTTCAGTGGGTTATCGATTCCGACAACAACTACCTTTACGGCTACGGCAACACCGTTGACAATACCAATCCTCTGAACCATCACCGCATCGTCAAGTTCCGCATCCCGAAACTGAACGAGTCCACGGACGGTATCGTGACTTTGACAAATGACGATCTGTTGGAGAACTATCTTATCGAGGACACCTACGCGGCTCCTTTCAACCCGATCGGACAAGGGCTGTTCATCAAGAACGGGCAACTCTTCATGCCTACCGGCTTTGGCAATGAGAAGTGTCCATCGATCCTTTATGTCTGGAACCTTGAGACCCGTACCATGCAGAATGTGATTGACTTGACAAAGGCCACATTCGGCGAGCTGGAGGACTGCGCCTACTACAAAGGCGACCTCATCATCCACGCCCAAGGCGACTTGTTCAGGCTTACGTTCTAAGTGGCTGTCATTTTTGATTGACTCTATGAATATCCCGGGGCAAGCCCTGGAAGCCTTTGAAACTTGCCCAAGGATTATAGCGCCTGCAGGACGGATTCAAGGCGGATTCAAGGCGGAATCAAGTAAGAACCTTTGGCTACGGAATCTATCTGGAATGTCGCTTAAAAGCACCGCACTACACGCTCGGGGAACGATAAAGGTATAAAACGTCGCTCAAGGGTGCCACACGGTATGCTTGGGGAACAATTAGGGCATGAAATGTTCCCAGAGAGTGTCAGGCAATACCCTTCGGGGAACAATAATGGTATAAAACGTCGCTCAAGGGTGCCACACGGTATGCTTGGGGAACGATAAAGGCATGAAACGTCACCCGAGGGTGCCACACGGTATGCTTGGGGAACAATTAGGACATGAAATGTTCCCCGAGAGTGTCAGGCAATACCCTTCTGGAACAATAAAGAGTTATAGTGCCGCCCAATGGTGGCGCACGGTTCCTTCGGCAACATATTCAAGATTTTTCGTCGCCCATGAGCTGTTCGAAACGCTCCCGGGATGCTGTAGGTACACTATTCGAACAACTTGTTGAGTACAGAGACTTCAACTTGGATCTTGCGGGCTATGCGCTTCGTGTCAATGCGGTACTTTCTCTTCAGGAGCAACGCGAGACGGCACTTGTCGTCCACGCCAAGATCCTTTACGGAACCTACCTTGAACTGATCTCTAAGAATCTGATAAACAATCTCATTCAGTTCATTATCGGAAAAGACGATCAACTCTCCGACACCCTCAGCGATCCTGAGATAAGCGTCGAAATTCCTGACGAGACCGGAACTGTACCTCCATGAACTCAGAAGCACCCGCTCAGCCTTGTCATTAAGTACATAGGATTCAGGAAGAATGAATCCCAAAGGCCGGTTGAAAAGATAGTCCTCGGGCAGTCTGGTTTTGGTTTTGAATAGTCTTACCGACTCCCTGTACGAAACGTCGGCTACCCTTGCTTTGTCATACAACCGCCCGCACTCGTTGAAAATCAATCTGGCGGATCCCCAGATGTACCCTTCCGCCGTGACATCCGGCCTCGCCTTCAAAGGATTTCTCGCAATGTAGACTATCGTGTCCGCCAGTTGCCGCTCATCTTCGACCTTCACCATCTTGAATCCGTAATCCTTCGGAAGCGGAGGAAAACCGTCCTCCTTGAGTTTCCGGTTAATGCGTCTCTTGACAAACAGGAAAAACCGAACGATGCTCTCTCCTGATCCATAGACAAGAAAATGACAATGGTTGACCATAAGCACGAAAGCGATCACGGACAGGCCGAAGACATATTGCCCGATCGCAACGCTGTTCATTCCGCAGGCATATTCATCATCATTGTTGAATAACTGCCCCGTCTCAATCGCATCGAAAGTGACGTGATAGTACCATTTCGGTTGTTTTCTGTACTCCTTCAGGAGTTTTCTGATTTTGTTTCTACCCATAATAATTTAAATTTAGGATTGCCGCAATATAACACCTTTATCGCAGACTCATATTCAAAAACAGAAAAACATTCTATTCAAAAAAATGAATATATGTTTCTTTGCAAAAGAAAGGCTGCAAAAAATAATCTTTATGAATATAAAATATTTTTTATATGTGTTGTTCTTCAATCAATTACATGTATTATTAGCCTTTTTTATGGCTGCAATTACAGCCAGCGGCTCCATCGTCAACAACAACTCGTTCCGGGACATAATAATGTCGCCCGAAGGTGCAGTGCGGTTCTATTGGGGTCGCGATGTGGGCTTGTATCGTTGCCCAAGGGGTGCCGAAGGTGTCTCCGAGCATATTCATGACGGGATCAATGCGTACGTTTCGGCGGCGAAAAAGTGGCGAAGTGTTGCCCGAGGGTGCCGCGCAGAACTGTTGGGGAACGTTTTGGGGCTGTAACGTCGCCCGAGGGTGCCGCGCAGAACTGTTGGGGAACGTTACGGGGCTTTAATGTCGCCCAAGGATATCGCACGGCCCTGTTGGGGAACGTTTTGGGGCAGTAATGTCGCCCGAGAATGTCGCATGGCTCTGTTGGGGAACACTTTGAGGCTGTAATGTCGCCCAAGGGTGCCGAAGGTGTCTCCGGGCTTATTCATGACGGGATCAATGCGTGCGTTTCGGCGACGAAAAAGTGGCAAAGTGTCGCCCAAGGGTGTCGCGCAGAACTGTTGGGAGACGATATAGGCTTGTAACGTCGCCCAAGGGTGTAGGCGGTGCTTCGGGTGCTTCGTGTGTTATGACGCAGTGGTGTGATGCAGTGACGTAATGCGATGGTGTAATGCAGTGACGTGATGCGGTAATGTAATGTGATTGCATGATGTGGTGTGTGCGGGTTTTGTGCGGGACTCATTTCTTCTGATTGCGGGGCGATCTTTTCCGGGATCTTTTCCGAGATCTTTTCCGGGATCTTTTTTTGGTGCTCCTTGTTTGTTTTGACTATCTTTGTGGGGCGAAATATTATGAGTCTATATTCATTCTATAGGATCTCTAAACCGTCGGAGGGGAAGGTCGCTCCGGAGGCGGTGGAGGGGGAGTACCGGCATCTGAGGAACTGTACGTTCTGGGGCGTGACGGGGGCTTATGCCTTGTACTACGTGTGCAGGATGGCTATGAGCGTGGTTAAGCAGCCGCTGATCGACGGGGGGATATTCACGGCCGCGCAGCTGGGAATCATTGGCTCGGCTTTCTATTTTGTCTATGCTTTCGGGAAGTTCGCCAACGGCTTCATCGCGGACTACTGCAACGTGCGCCGCTTCATGGCTACGGGGCTGCTGATCTCTACGGTGGTCAATCTTCTGATGGGGGTTCTGGGGCTGGTGCATGGGTGGATGGGATTTCCTACCATGCTGCTGTTCGTGGTCTTTGCCGTCATCTGGGGAGTCAACGGGTACTGTCAGTCTATGGGTGCGCCTCCGGGGGTGATCAGTCTCTCGCGGTGGTTTCCGCTGGACAGGCGCGGCACCTACTACAGCATCCTCAGCGCTACGCCGTACCTTGGCAAGGCGTTGTCTGTGTTTGCGTTGGGCTTGATTGTGGGGTGGATCGGCTGGGAGTATGGGTTCATCTTTTCCGCGGTGGCGGGAGTGATCGGCTCGGCGATGATCCTTCTGATGGTTTCCGACACTCCGGAGAGCAAGGGGCTGCCTTCTGTGCAGAAGCTGACGGGAGAGACGCCTCAGAAGACCGACTCGATGTCTACCAAGGAGTTGCATAAGGGGGTGGTGCGCCATCCCGGAATCTGGATAATCGCGGTTTCCAGCGCGTTTGTCTACATCACCCAGCATGCTGTCAGCGAGTGGGGGGTGCTGTTCCTGCAGAAGGGTAAGGGGTTTTCCCTTGCGGGGGCGACGCAGATCATCGCGTTCTCGGAGGCTTTTGGTATAGCGGGGACTGTGCTGGCCGGCTGGCTTTCGGACAAGGTGTTCAGAGGCAACCGTTTCGTGCCGGTTCTGATTTCGGGTCTGCTGTGCCTGCTCTCGCTGGGAGCTTTCCTGTTCACTGCGGGAGGATATTCATTGAACATCATCTATGTCTCGGTCTTCAGCCTTGCCATCGGAGTGGTCTATTGCACCGTGGCCGGTCTGATGGCTCTTGACATTGTGCCGCGCAAGGCAACCGGGGCGGCTCTCGGGGTGGTCGGTCTGGCCAGTTACGCCGCCGCGGGAGTGCAGAACATCGTCAGCGGGGTCATGATCGGGGAAAATGACTTCAATTTCGCTCCGGTCTCTGTCTTCTGGATAGTGTCCTGCCTTCTGTGCTTCCTTATTCCGCTTGTTTCCTGGAAATCGCTGCGAAGAAGGTAGCGCATTCCTGGGTTCGAAGAAGGTAGCGCATTCCCGAGTCCGAAGAAGGTAACGCATTCCCGGGTCCGGTCGCTCAGTTCTCGTCATTCACTTTGACAGGCCCGGTGACCGACACATTCAGCCACCGAGCCTGTTAGAGGAGTTGGTATCGTAGAAACGCCGAAGCGCGCCTGGCGGCGACCTGTCCGCCAGGGCGCGCTACCCTGTCAAAGTCAGAAAGACAATCCTTAGATCTTCACCACGTGCCAGTGTGGCCCGAAGCGCTCGAAGGCCGCCTTGTCAAGCATCTCGCGGTCGTCCGGATGAGCGATGCTGATGAGAAGTTTGGCGCGCTCCTGAAGCGATTTGCCGTACAGATCCACGGCGCCATATTCAGTGATGATCCAATGCGCGTCGGCTCTCGGGGTGACAACTCCGGCTCCAGGGTTGAGGAACGGAACGATCTTCGCTTTGCCTTTGTTGGTGCGGGACGCGAACGCCGTCATGGACACGCCGCCTTCGGACATCGAGGCTCCCTTCACAAAATCCAGCTGGCCGCCGGTGCCTGAGAATATCCTCGTGCCGATGGAGTCGGCGCAGATCTGCCCTGTCAGATCGACCTCCGTGGCGGAGTTGATCGCCATCATGTTAGGGTTCTGGCGGATCACCCACGGGTCGTTGACGTACTTGATGTCCTTCATCAGCACGTCCGGGTTGTGGTCGATGAATGAATATACCTCCTGCGATCCCAGAAGGAAGGAAGCGACGATCTTGCCCTTGTCGATCTTCTTGTTGGCTCCGTTCACGACACCTTTCTTTATAAGGCGCAGCACTCCGTCGGCGAACATCTCGGTGTGGACGCCAAGGTTCTTGTGGTCTACCAGCTGCGCGGCGAGGGCGTTAGGCAGGGCTCCGATGCCCATCTGGATGCAGGCTCCGTCCGGAACCAGTTCGGCGCAGTTCTTACCTATCAGCACTTCGGTCGGGGTCGGCTCGGCGAAATCCTTGGAAACCAATGGAGTGTCGTCCTTCACGAGATAGTCGAAAGTGTCCAGCGGGACGAGGTCACCGTAGGCGAAAGGCACGTGCGGATTCACCACGGCGATCTTCACGCGGGCTGTCTCGACGGCCGCGAGCGAGCAGTCCACCGACGTGCCAAGCGAGACCATGCCGTTCTCGTCAGGCAGCGACACCTGCACCAGGGCGGCTCCGAGCTTGATGGCGCCGCAGCGGTAAAGTCTCTGAGACTCACCAAGATGCACCGGAAGATAGTCGGCGTACCCGGAATTCACGTTCGGGCGCACGTTCGGTCCCACAAAGAACCCCTGCTCGAAGAAGATGCCTGAATATTTAGGGTCTGAATATGGCGCCGGCCCTTCGGTGTGGAAGTGGTGGAAATGCAGATTATCAACCTCCCGGGCCTCGGCTCTGCGCACCAGAGCGTCAATCAGAATGTGCGGCACGCTTGCGACGCTGCTTAAATGAATATGGTCGCCTGACTTTATGGCCTTCACCGCCTCGTCAGCGGAAACGTAACGAATCTCCTTCATTGTTATTAAATATGTTTGTGGCGGCAAAGATAGTGCTTTTGAATGGTTATTCAAATTTTCAGCCGTTTTGACACTTTTCTCCGCCGCTCCGGCGCATAGGCGCTCCGGCAGGCTCGGCGGCCTGGCGGGTGTGCCTATGAGCGACATGTTCGCTGGACTTTGGCCGGTACATTTTACGAAACACATTCAGCAGGGAAGGTCTCGGACGGCTATGTGGCAAAGAATCTGCTGAAAAGGTCGAGAGGAAAGATGAGAGTTTTTCAGCATATTCATTGATTGGCGGCGTTGTATGGATTATTGCCGTGAACGTGTTTTGTAGAGTTCCGTCGCTTGGCGCTTAATGGCTGGTTTGTGGTCGATGATGTACTCAAGGGGACAGAGGTGCGAGAGGTGCGAGAGGTGCGAGAGGTGTGAAGAGAGGCGTGGAAGAGAGGTGCGGACGTCAGAGCTGACATATTCAAAGAATTTAGTAATTTTGCAGGATATGATCAACAAGGAAAAGAAAGTCGAGGCGTTCGAGCGGGCGCTGGACGTGATGGACAGGCTTCGGGCGGAATGCCCTTGGAACCATGCGCAGACGATTGACACTCTGCGCCCTATGACCGTGGAAGAGGTCTATGAGCTTAGTGACGCGGTGATGAAGAAGGACGACACCGCCCTTGAGAAAGAGTTGGGAGACGTGTTCCTGCACGTGATCTTCTATGCCAAGATTGCCGAGGAGGAGGGGCGCTACGACATCGCCGACGTGATGAACAAGCTCTGCGAGAAGATGATCTACCGCCATCCCCACGTGTTCTCTACCACCAAGGTGGCTGACGCCGTGCAGGTCTCCGAGAACTGGGAGATGCTGAAGGCCAAGGAGAAAGGAGGCAACAAGCGCATCCTGTCCGGAATCCCGGACGCCATGCCGCCGATCCTGAAGGCTTTCTCGATGCAGGACAAGGCCCGCGGGGTGGGCTTTGACTGGGAGGAGAAGCGTCAGGTCTGGGACAAGGTCAAGGAGGAGCAGCAGGAGTTGCAGGCCGAGATGGAGGCGATGGACGCCGCCGTCACCGGGGAGGATCGCGCCGCCGCCGCTGACAGGGCCGAGGAGGAGCTGGGCGATTTCATGTTCGCCACCATCAATGCGGCAAGGCTCTACGGACTAAATCCGGACACGGCTCTTAACCGCGCTTGCGACAAGTTCCGCCGCCGGTTCACCTATCTGGAGGAGAACACCCTGCGCAAGGGACGTGACCTTCACGACATGACCCTGAAGGAGATGGACGAGATCTGGGACGAGGGGAAGGCCAAGGGGCTGTGACAAAGGAGAAGCGGCTCCGGAGGCAGTTTGTGAGTGGGAAAATGAATGACCGCCGATAAACTTATTGCTAAACTTCACTGGTAGATTTGTCTAAAACAAGACAATTTCTTAATTTTGTGGAGGTCTTCCCGTGAGGGGAACGTAGTAGAATGGATATTTATGCCTGATTATAAAGTAGTTGAGGTTGTGAGCAGAAGGGGTCTGATGAATTTCATCAAGTTCCCGGACAAGTTGTACAAGGACTGTCCCCAGTACGTTCCTGCGCTTCACAGTGACCAAGTCAAGTCCCTTACCAAGGTCTCCACGCTTTCCTATTGCAAGAGGAAGATGTGGATGGTGATGGACGGCAAGACCGTGGTAGGACGGATCTGCGGGATGATCAATCCTCGCTACAATGCGCTGTACGACAAGAAAAGGGCCCGTTTCGGATGGTTCGACACTATCGATGACTTCGAGGTCGCCAAATTGCTCTTGTGCACGGCGGAGGCATGGGCGAAAGAGAACGGCATGAACGAGATCCACGGCCCTCTCTACTACAACACGTTGGGAAAACAGGGAATGCTTGTGGAGGGATTCGAGAACATCCCGCCGTTCAACTGTCTGTACAACTACCCTTATTACAATGACTTCGTCACCGCCCTTGGCTATGTGAAGGAATGTGACTGGCTTCAGTACAAGGTGGCGGCGGACCAGCCTCTCCAGGACAAGATCACAAGGATAGCCGGACTTTTGAAGCAGAGGTACAACCTTCACGAAGGCAGTCTCGACAAGCTCAAGAAGGACAAGAAGATGGTGCGCTATTTCTTCGATGTCTACAACGAGAGTTTCGCGAAGTCCGTCTACAACTTCATCCCTTTCACCAAGGAGGAGATCGAGGAGGAGGCGAGAGAGGTGCTGACCTATGTCTCGGACAAGACGAGCAGCATCATATTCGATGACAATGAGGAACTTGTGGGATTCGGGATCACTTTCCCTTCCATCTCGAAGGCTCTTCAGAAGGCGAAGGGGCACTTGTTCCCGTTCGGCTGGTTCCATCTTCTGATGGCGATGTTCAGGTATGACACCGTCGATCTGATGATCAACGGAGCCGTGCCGAAATGGCAGAACACGGGAGTCTCATCGATCTACCACTGCACGATGTCGGAGAAGTACAGGAAGACCGGCACGAAGTGGGCGATTACCAATCCGCAGATCGAATCCAACGGGGCGGTCAACGTCTGGGGCAAGTACGAGCATGAGCTTTTCATGCGCCGCCGCTGCTACCTCAAGTCGATTTAGGAATATTTTAAGAATATGGCAGAGAACACATTAGTCGATAAGATCCTGGCTCTCCGGGACAAATACGAGTCGCTTCAGAAACAGCTTGCTGATCCTGAGGTGATCGCTGACATGAAGAGATACGTCCAGCTCAACAAGGACTACAAGGAGCTGGAGCCGATCATCAAGGCTGGTCTTGAGTACAAGAAAATGGTCGATGAACTGGCTGAGGCCAAGGACATTATGATCAACGAGAAGGACGAGGATCTCAGGGACATGGCCAAGGCCGAGATCGCGGAGATCGAGCCTAAGCTTCCTGACATGGAGGAACAGATCAAGATCCTTCTGATTCCTGCCGACCCGGATGACAGCAAGAACGCCATCATCGAGATCCGTGGCGGCACAGGCGGTGACGAGGCTGCCATATTCGCCGGTGATCTTTTCCGCATGTATTCGAAATACGCCGAGAAGCGCGGATGGAAGCTTGAGGTGAACGACGAGACTCCTGGCACCGCCGGAGGCTACAAGCAGATAGTCTTCAAGCTTTCCTCCAACGACGAGGGTGTCTATGGGATCATGAAATATGAGTCCGGCGTGCATCGTGTGCAGAGGGTTCCGCAGACCGAGACGCAGGGCAGGATCCAGACTTCGGCAGCTTCCGTGGCCGTTTTCCCGGAGGCTGGCGAGTTCGATGTGGATCTCAAATGGGATGACATCCGCCTTGACCTCTTCTGCTCCTCAGGTCCTGGTGGCCAGGGTGTCAACACGACCTATTCGGCCGTGCGCCTGACCCACCTTCCGACCGGTCTTGTGGTTCAGTGTCAGGAGGAGCGTTCCCAGCTGAAGAACAAGGACAGGGCTTTCGAGGAACTCAGGACCCGTCTTTACAACCTTGAGCATCAGAAGTATCTCGATGAGATCGGCGCGAAGCGTAAGACTATGGTCTCCACGGGCGACCGTTCCGCGAAGATCCGCACCTACAACTATCCGCAGGGACGTGTGACCGACCACCGCATCAACTGGTCGATGTACAACCTTCCAGTCTTCATGGACGGTGACATCCAGGAGTGCATCAACCAGCTCCAGATAGCCGAGAACGCCGAGCGCCTAAAGGAAGCCGCCGAGTAGTGACTTTCTGTCCCTCCCGCCAATCATCGAATCCTGCCAAAAGCGGGCTTTTTCTGCCAATTTGACATACCCGTGCCAATGGCATAACATTCGATATACTCCTTGCGTCCGGTTCGGAGACCGAGCCGGGCGGAACAAGAAAAAATAGGAGATTAAAGAATATGGGAAAAATCATTGGTATCGACCTTGGAACCACGAATTCGTGCGTTGCGGTCATGGAAGGCAACCAGCCTACCGTCATAATCAACAACGAGGGTGAGAGAACCACCCCGTCTGTAGTCGCCTTTACCGACGGCGGTGAAAGAAAGATCGGTAACCCTGCTAAGCGTCAGGCCATCACGAACCCTCAGAACACAGTCTTCTCCATCAAGAGATTCATGGGCGAGACTTTCGACCAGGTTCAGAAGGAAGTCGCCAGAATGCCTTACAAGGTTGTCAGAGGTGAGAACAACACTCCGCGTATTGAGATTAACGGCAAACTCTACTCTCCTCAGGAGATTTCAGCGATGATCCTCCAGAAGATGAAGAAGACTGCCGAGGACTACCTCCGTCAGGAAGTCACCGAGGCTGTCATCACAGTCCCTGCCTACTTCTCTGACTCTCAGCGTCAGGCCACCAAGGAAGCCGGCAAGATCGCCGGACTCGATGTGAAGAGAATCATCAACGAACCTACCGCCGCCGCCCTTGCCTACGGTCTTGACAAGAAGAACAAGGACATGAAGGTCGCCGTGTATGACCTCGGTGGTGGTACATTCGATATTTCCATCCTTGAGCTGGGTGGTGGTGTGTTTGAGGTGAAGTCAACCAACGGTGACACTCACCTTGGAGGTGACGACTTCGACCAGGAGATCATCAACTGGCTCGCCGATGAGTTCGCCAAGGACAATGGCGGCATCGACCTGAGGAAGGATCCTATGGCTCTCCAGAGATTGAAGGAGGCCGCCGAGAAGGCCAAGATCGAGCTGTCCAACCAGACCTCGACCGAGATCAACCTGCCTTACATCATGCCTGTTGACGGCGTGCCTAAGCACCTTGTCAAGACCCTTACCAGGGCTAAGTTCGAGATGCTTTGCGACAACCTCTTCCAGAGGTCTATCGAGCCTTGCCGTCAGGCACTCAAGGACGCCGGTCTGAACGCGTCTGACATTGACGAGGTTCTTCTTGTCGGTGGTTCGACACGTATTCCTAAGGTACAGGAACTCGTCAAGGAGTTCTTCGGCAAGGAGCCTAACAGAAGCGTCAACCCTGACGAGGTTGTGGCCATCGGCGCGTCAATCCAGGGCGGTGTGCTCGCAGGTGATGTGAAGGATGTCCTTCTGCTTGATGTTACCCCGCTTTCACTCGGTATCGAGACACTCGGCGGCGTGATGACAAAGCTCATCGAGTCCAACACGACCATCCCTACACACAAGTCACAGGTCTTCTCTACCGCGGCTGACAACCAGCCTTCTGTCGAGATCCATGTGCTTCAGGGTGAGCGTCCTATGGCGAAGGACAACAAGGAGATCGGTCTCTTCCATCTGGACGGAATAGCTCCGGCTCCGAGGGGAATACCTCAGATCGAGGTTACCTTCGACATCGACGCCAACGGTATCCTGAACGTGTCCGCCAAGGACAAGGCCACGGGCAAGGAGCAGAACATCAGGATCGAGGCCTCATCAGGTCTGTCTGACGAGGAGATCCAGAGGATGCGTGACGAGGCTAAGGCCAACGAGGCCGCCGACAAGGAGGCCAAGGAGAAGGTTGAGAAGATCAACAACGCCGATGCCCTGTGCTTCCAGTCCGACAAGAATCTCAAGGACTATGGCGACAAGATTCCGGCTGACAAGAAGTCTGCCATCGAGTCAGCTCTCGGCTCCCTCAAGGAGGCTGTCAAGAATCAGAACCTTTCTGACATCGACCGCTACACCGAGGAACTGACCAAGGCTTGGAACGCCGCCTCCGAGGACATGAACCGTGCCGCACAGGCCGGTGCCCAGCAGGGCCCTCAGCCTGGTCCTCAGGGACCGCAGAACGGCCCGGATGACCAAGGCCCGGACGAGCAGTAAAGACGATCGGATAATCAGATGATAATCAGATAATAAGAGAGAGGATGTGATTTCACACCCTCTCTTTTTTTTGTCCTCGTCCGTCAGGATGCTCACGAGTCACTTCGTGGCAGTCGGCTGGATTCCGTCGTACTGTTCGCAGACGGTGTGGTAGCTTTCAAGGTTGCCGATGTCGTAGCGGTGTCCGGGCATCTCCATTGCGTGGACAGGGGTCTGGGTGGAGAGCCATGCTATGTAGCTGCCGGGAGCGTCGGTGCCGCAGCCGGCGGTGATGCCGGCGGAGATCAGGCTTGCGTCCTTGCGGGTGTAGTAGTAGAACGGGGGACAGCACCAGTGGGAGCGAGGCTCTGACGGCTTCTCCTCCATGCCAAGCACGAGGTCTTCGGAGCTGACCTCCACGACACCGCATTTGCGAAGGCGCTGCTCCGAAGGCTCGAAGAAGCGCATGATGCAGGACGTACCCTTTGCGCGGGCATATTCAATGAACCTTACGAGGCTGAAATCCAGCACATTGTCTCCGGCTATGACCAGCATGTCGTCGTCGATGCCGAGGGAATCGATCGCGAATTGGATGTCGCGCACCGCACCCAGGCGCGTCTCGTTCGTCACCGTGCCGTCGTCCACGACAGTGATCTTGTCATCCGGTCGTCCGGCGGCCCAGTCGAGGAAATGCGCGGCGAACTTGTGGTTTGTGATGACTACATATTCATCAATCGCCCCGGAGGTTTTGATGTCGTCGATCAGCCAGTCAAGGATGGCTTTGTCCTTGATTTTCAGTAAGGGTTTTGGGAAATTTTTCGTCAGAGGGTAAAGCCGCGTCGCATAACCGGCGGCAAGGATCAGGCATTTCATGACTTGGCTTCTAAATTTTCACGCCGTCCGCGCTGTGGCAGATGCAGGCCGAGTAATGCCCCCGCAGATCCGGGAACTTGGCAAGATACTCAGTCTCGATTTTTTTGAATATTTCCTCCTTGAACGACGGGTCGATCAAGGCCATGCAGCAGCCCTTGAATCCGGCTCCGCTGAAGCGGCCTCCGTAGATGCCGTCGGTTCTGGTCATGATCTCGTAGATCTTTTTCAGCTCTGGAGAGCCGGTCTCCCATTTCTCGATGGATGAGCGTCCGCTCTCGAAACTGAGCTGGCCGAATGCCTCGATGTCGCCGTTTCTCCACGCTTCCGCACCCTTCTCGACACGGGCATATTCACCGAACCAGTGTTCCGCCCTCTTGCGCCAGTTCTCCGGAAGACGGTCGCCGAACTTTCGGAACACCTCGACCGGGACGTCGCGGAGGTTGGTCTCGCTGAACTTGCCGTACTCCATGCCGGCGTAGGCTTTCAGGGCGTAGGCTGCGCTGCGGCACTCGTCCACGCGCATGTTGAACTTGCTCCCGGCCAGGGTGCGCTCCACGCCGCTGAAGAAAATCGCGATCTCGTAGGGCTTCATGGCGGGGGAAGTCGGGATCAACTCGTAGCTGTCGTCCTTGGTGTCAAGGTAGAGAAGATGATCCTTCTTTGAATAGACCTCGCAGCTTTGGTCGAGCTTCCCGCAGGACACTCCCACGTAGTCGTTCTCCGCGGCCATCTCTGTGCTGATCAGCTCAGCGTCAGAGAGGTGGATGCCGTTGACCGTGCACAGAGCCTTCAGGAAAGCGATCGTGACCGCCGCGGAGGACGATAGTCCGCCGATCGGAA
>HF986040.1:14190-18850 GCA_000431015.1 Alistipes sp. CAG:514
TCGGAAGAGACCCTTCGATCACCCCGCTGAGTCCGATGCGGAGCGGGTATCTCGCCCCGAGCTTGAGTGTGGCTCCCCGCAGATAGTCGGCCCAGTCGCCCTGCTTTGGCTCCGGGACGGAACTGACGTGCCACTGCGCCCGTTTCGGGAACTGGAGCGACGAGAACTCGATGACTCCGTTCTGCTTTGGGGAGTAGGCGATGCGGATTCCCTTGTCAATCGCCAGTCCGGTAACCTTTCCGAGCTGGTGGTCGGAGTGGGCTCCGAGAGGACACACACGGTACGGACAGAACGAGAGCCCTTCCGGCTCCCGTCTGTACGTTTCCCTGAATTTCTGTTCGCAGGTCATATTCTTTTGTTTTATAGTCTTGCCTGAAGCGCCTTGCCCTGCTCCTCGTAGCCGGGTTTGCCAAGGAGAGCGAACATGTTCTTCTTGTAGGCTTCCACGCCAGGCTGGTTGAACGGATTGACACCGAGTACGTAGGCGCTGATCCCGCAGGCATATTCAAAGAAGTAGAACAGGCCGCCGAGGTTGTGGGCATTGATCCTCTCGATGGCGATCTCCAGCTGAGGCACGCCGCCGTCGATGTGCGCGAGCTTGGTTCCAAGCTGGGCCATGGCGTTGCAGTGTTCCACGTGCTGGCCGGCGAGGTAGTTGAGCTGGTCGAGGTTCTGCGCGTCGCTTCCGATGACAATCTCGCGGTTGCTCTTCTCGATGCTCACAACGGTCTCGAACACGTCTCTGTCACCGTCCTGGATGAACTGTCCCATCGAGTGGAGGTCTGTGGTGAAGTTGACGGAGGCCGGGAATATTCCTTTCAGATCCTTGCCTTCCGACTCGCCGTAGAGCTGCTTCCACCACTCTCCAAGGTATTGGAACTTAGGATTGTAGGCAACCAGGATCTCTATCTTCTTGCCAAGTTCCGAATAGAGCAGGTTCCTCATCGCCGCGTACTGTACCGCAGGGTTCTCCTCGCCTTTCACCGCGAGAGCCTTCTCCATCTCGACTGCGCCGGCGATCATCTCGCGCACATCGAATCCCGCCAGCACGATCGGCAGAAGTCCGACCGGAGTGAGGACGGAGAACCGGCCTCCCACGTTGTCCGGAACGACAAATGTCTTGTAGCCTTCCTGTGTGGAGAGGGTCTTGAGGGCGCCCTTGTGAGCGTCGGTGATGGCGACAATCCTTTCGGAAGCGTCTTTGTAGGTCTTCTCGATGTGTTCCTTGACGATCCTGAACGCGACCGCCGGCTCGGTTGTGGTGCCGGACTTGGAGATCACCACGGTGGCGACATTCCTCTCGGCCACAAGATCCATCAGCTCCGCGAGGTACTCTTCGGAAAGATTGTTACCTGCGAAGACAACCTCCGGAGCCTCTTTCGCCCCGCCAAGCTGCTTGGCGAAATTGTGGGAGAGTGCCTCGATGGCGCAGCGGGCTCCGAGATAGGATCCACCGATGCCGATAACGACCACCAGGTTGACACCTTTTGCCTTCCAGCAGTCACGTACCGCCTCGCAATCGGCGATCAGTGACTCCGGAGTCTGCGATGGCAGATGCTTCCATCCGAGGAAGTCGTTGCCCGCACCGCTCTCGCTTTCAAGTACATCGAAGGCCTCAAGAGCCTTGCCGACGTATTTCTTGTAATCTTCATCCTTGACAAAGGAGGCGCATCCTCCCAAATTGACTTTAACCATTTTCTACCAAATTATTAAGGTTAACTAACTATGTATTCGTCTATGTATTCGTTAAACAAATCTGTTCAATCTGTTCAATCTGTTCAACCTGTTCAATCTGTTCAACCTGTTCAAATCTTTTTGGTAGATAATCCTTAGCCGTCAATAATATGCCACCGGCACACTCTTTCTTTCCCGAGGCATCTACCAACAAAAAAGCATTTTGCAAAAATAACCATTTTCGCAATAACAACTCCCACTTATCACGGATAATTTTAACGAATATGTTCGCCAAGGAATATTCATTCATGGGTACCGCCGCCAGTAACCCCGACAGCACGCCAGTAAAGTAGGTCAGAAGTCGAATATGTACTAAGTGCCAAGCCCTTCGTGAGCAAAATAGCCGCTTTGGCTCACGAGCGTGACCCGCAGGTGCCCTTCGTGAGCGAAACAGACGTTCCTGCTCACAAGCGAGACCCGCAGACGGCCTTCGTGAGCGAAACGGGCGTTCCTGCTCACGAGCGTGACCCGCAGGCGGCCTTTGTGAGCAAAACAGGCGTTCCTGCTCACGAGCGTGACCCGCAGGCGGCCTTCGTGAGCAAAACAAGCGTTCTGGCTCACAAGCGTGACCCGCAGACGGCCTTCGTGAGCAAAACAAGCGTTCCTGCTCACGAGCGAGACCCGCGGACGGCCTTCGTGAACGAAACAGGCGTTCCTGCTCACGAACGTGACCCGCAGGCGGCCTTCAGACTCCTCATTGTGCGCATGGTTTTGAAAATAGCAGCGGCGGCCTAACTTTTGGCCGCCGCTGCCTATGGTGTGGTCACCGGGTTGGGGCTAAAATACATGCTCCTTGTCCGGTGTCAAAGGAACACTATTTTTTGAAGTAATTGAAGTTGTTGTTGATGATGGCCTGAGGCAGGAGATCGCCATAGACCTCGTAGCGTCCGGACTTAAAGTTGCCTACCCAGTCCATCATGATCATTCCTGTTGCGGTGTTTAAAATAAGTGCACGCCAAATTCCCAATCAAAATAAAGCCAAATATCCAAATATAAATACGCCATTTTTCCAAAAAAATATTCAAAATGAATTGAATTACAAAGGAATGTACTATCTTTGCACCAAAATATAATTCTATGGAATATAAGAATCGAATAGCAGATCAACTGCTACGTGATAAATTAGAGGCAATGGGTGCTGTCTTGATAGAAGGTCCCAAGGCTTGTGGCAAAACAACTACAGCAGAGCAACAGGCTAAAAGCATTATTTATATGGATGACCCTACCAAACAGCAGCAATACAAACAGATGGCGCAAACAAATATTAGCTTTTTGCTTGAGGGGGAAACTCCTCGTTTGATTGATGAATGGCAGGAAGTTCCCCAATTTTGGGATGCCATCCGATTTGAGGTAGACCATAGAGGCGAAGATGGACAATTTATGCTTACAGGTTCTGCGGTGCCTGCTGAAGCTAAAGATATTCATCATACAGGTACTGGAAGATACGGATGGCTTACCATGCGCCCTATGAGTTTGTGGGAATCCGGCGACTCTACTGGTGAGATAAGCCTATCGGATTTGTTTCTTACACCTGATAAAATAGGAGCTTTGAATAAACTTACATTGCCGATGCTTGCTTTTGTTGTTTGCCGTGGAGGGTGGCCTAAGGCTTTGCAAAAGAAAACAGAAAAGGCAGCACTATTGCAGGCGACAGAATATTATAAAGCGATAACAAATAGCGATATATCACGAGTTGACAACGTAAAACGAGATGCCGAACGGGCAAAGAGAATTATGCGTTCTTATGCCAGACATCAAGGCTCTCAAGCAAGTATCGCGACAATCCTTGCCGATATATCAGCAAATGAACCGGAGGATGTAAGTGATGAAACAATAGATTCATACCTTACTGCCTTGCGGAAAATATTCATAATAGAGGATATGCCGGCGTGGAATCCCAACTTAAGAAGTAAAACCGCTGTTCGCACATCAGACACAAGGTACTATGTCGACCCGTCAGTTGGTGTGGCAGCTCTTGGACTAGGTCCTAATGATTTAATTAATGACCTGAATACATTTGGGTTGTTTTTTGAGGCAATGTGCATTCGAGATCTTAGGGTTTATGCCGATGCCTTGGATGGCTCTGTATATCATTATAGAGACAAGAATGGTTTGGAATGTGATGCTGTGGTACATTTGCGTAATGGCTCATATGGTCTTATTGAAATAAAGTTAGGTGGAGAAAAGTTGATTGAGGACGGTGCAAAAACCTTAATGGCACTTTCAAATATCATAGACACCTCCCGAATGAAAGCCCCTGCTTTTTGTATGGTGCTGACAGGTGTTGGTGACTTTGCCTATAAACGAACAGATGGAGTGTATGTTGTGCCGATTGGATGTTTGAGATCATAAGTTTTGACATTCAGAATAATAATAGTTAATGTAAGCAATGATGCATGGATAAAATCTGTAACTTCGATATTGTAATCAATACATGTCTTGCTGAGATCAATCCGACCTCGCTAATGCCGGATTTCGATAAGAACGGTTTTTTGTTATCGGTCATCAACGGATTTGCTTACACTCGCAGGCGGCCTTCGTGAGCAAAACGGGCGTTCCTGCTCACAAGCGTGACTCGCAGGCGGCCTTCGTGAGCAAAACAGACGTTTTGGCTCACGAGCGTGACCAGCAGGTGGCCTTCGTGCGCAAAACAGGCGCTTTGGCTCACGAGCGTGACTCGCGACGGCTTTCGTGAGTAAAACAAGCGTTCCTGCTCACGAGAGAAACCACGGGAGTGTGCCGCCGGATCTGGGCTGTCTTATCCTCTTCTTCTCCTCAGATGCCTTATGGCACCTGAGGTTTATGTCGGGATTGACCAAAGGGCATTATTCCCTTATACAGCTTTTCAGTAAGCATTCGAGGAAGTACGTGCGTCATATAAAGTTTGACTGCAACTTGCATCAGTGCGATGCCGGTTGCAGTCTTT
>HF986041.1 GCA_000431015.1 Alistipes sp. CAG:514
TTATGGTAAACAATGCTTCTGTTTTTAGTCGTTTGGAAACGATGGAATATCATCAGTTGGAAATCTTGCATACGAATGCGTTATAGGCAACCAGACAATGATGCCATTGGGTGAGATTTGTTTCGATTTTGACAGAATGCAGCTTGTAATCCCTGCCTCGTATACACCAACACCTACATATGCTCCCAATTTCTATCGTTCGCCTCAGCGCCTTTACCATTTGTCATTAACAGATGGTCGTTCAGGGAGAAAGATTGATGCAATAGTTGATACTGGCGCATCGGGAACCATCCTGACAAATCGCTATTATAAAAAGAACGAAAACTGTTTTACTGGTAGAACGGCAACTGATTCATTGCGCACGGCAGGTGTCGGTGGTGTCAACGTTGTAAAAACGATACCAGTGTCATGGACATTTACCCTTGCTGGCGAACAATATACCGAGACAAACATTCCAGTAGTAACATCTTCAGAACAGAATGAGGAATATGATTGCAGAATCGGTTTACCAACGTTAATGGCGCATAGGAAATTTATTATCAACTTCAAGAATATGTGGATGAGATTTGAGGATTAGCATTTTAATTCCGCCAACGAGTATACATAAGTATTATGAAATGCATCAACATATT
>HF986042.1 GCA_000431015.1 Alistipes sp. CAG:514
TAATCCACTCCACTCCATCCGGACAGTACTGCTGTATTAACTTTTCTAACTTGCTCATGTTTCCTTCTGTCAAGTATTGCTTTTTCCTTTTAATTGCTTACCTTTGCATTGGAGATTTTCATGTGAATGGTTGAGGGGCTCGTCAAACTTATTTTAAAAAGCATTCGCCCACGGGTGAGTGCTTTTTGCGTTTTAGAGATATACTGACGGAAGTACTCTCAAAGGCCGCTCTCAGCTCTCAAGCTTACAAATCATTTATGCAACATGAAAATATCCATTATCATCAAGTTTGACGAGCGCCCTGGCACAGAGTGCGGAGCAGCTCACAAACCTATTTTTGTCAGAGGCCATTTCAGAATGGTCGGAGGCAAAAAGGTTTACGTGAAGGCCCACTACCGTAACCGGTAGGCGGACAGCCTTGTCTGAACGCCCGTCAGTATCGGAGCCGCTCCCCACCCGAGCGGCTTCGTCATTACCTTCCACTCCGAAATAGCACAATGACATTATATCTCAATTTCGTTAATTATCTTGTCAATCTCCGCTCTCAGCACATTCTCCCGTGATACGATTTCCGCAAGTTCAGC
>HF986043.1 GCA_000431015.1 Alistipes sp. CAG:514
GCCGGGGCGGCGGCCTAAATCACTTGCGAAACTTGAGTCAAGATACAGATACTGAACACCTCTGACTCATTTAAAGAAAGTCAGACTCGGCTTTATTCAATAGTAACAGATGGTGTTAACAAGCGTTCATTCTTTGGTGTTAAGGTTGAGATTGAAAGCAATTATCTATCACCGTACAGACCTGTCGATAGCTTCGATGATGCCGACACGGAATCTGAACAGTTGAAATACATTTATAGGAACGTAGAGGATTATGGCGTAGGACATTTTTGTTCTGTGAACTGGAGTAAAAACCAGGATACTGTTTCTGTCTGGTCTGAATTCCTCCCAGAGTATGATATCCCTGATGTTGATACCGCTCCTAAATTTTTACAATTAAAAGATGGAGTAAAGACCGTAGTAAATGCACTGTCCGACACAACTACATTGCAGATAAAATGGCTTTCTACGCTCAATAAACAGACAAAAAATGGTGAAATAATCTCGGCTCTCAAATCATTCGCTAATACTTATAAGGCTTGGATTGATAGCGCTTTACAAGATTCATCCTTCCCCATTTATGCGGAGAGTATTCAATCCGGTTGTATTTCGGATTATAAGCGAATAATGGCTAACATTGATCTGCTTACAAATGAACAAAACATGTCAGTTTTCCGCTTGATGAATACTGCCATGTTTATTCAGATGTGGCATTCTCAGAAAAATAATCAGGACTATCTACGAGAAGAATTAGAAGAAACAAATGAAGACTTCTATATAAGCCAGAGTGATGACATCTTCAAGGCTGGTCAACCAGCAGCATGGCGTCCCTTCCAGCTTGCTTTCATACTTCTTAATCTTGATGGTATTATTCAAAGGGAAGATGACCCGGAGTGGCACTCTAGGAATGATTTAGTTGATTTAGTGTGGTTCCCTACTGGTGGCGGCAAAACAGAATCTTATTTAGGCATCATTGCGTTCACAGTTTTATACCGTAGGATTACCAACGCTAATAAGAAGACCGGAGGAGGCGGAACGACGGCTATTATGCGGTACACCTTACGCCTGCTGGCCACTCAACAGTTCCAGCGCGCAACGAGGCTAATCTTCGCTCTGGAACAGATACGTAAATGGGGTAAATATAAGCTAGGTAAGGAGGAGATTTCAATTGGTCTCTTTGTAGGAAATGATGCTTTACCAAATAAACTATCAGGAGAGGACGGATTAAGAACAGAAGCATCCAAATGGCAAAGCGGATTGGATTCAAAGATTCCACTTGGGCATTGCCCATGGTGCGGGAAAGAATTGGCGTGGAATGATACAGAAGGGGTTTTTTACTGCAAGAATTCGTTCTGTGCTTTCGACGAAAAGCTTCCTGTCCTACTGTGTGACGAACTCATCTACAAGAACCCACCGACTCTTCTTTTTGGAACTGTCGATAAATTCGCGATGATTGCTCATAATGTTGATGCCAAAAAAGAGAAGGATTCGCGCAGGTTGTTCATTACGCCCGACGGTCTGACTCCCGATTTGATTATCCAAGATGAGCTGCACCTGTTACAAGGTACACTTGGTTCGGCCGTAGGCCTATTTGAATGTGCTATTGACTACCTTTCTACAAGATTTGGTGTAAACCAATCCGGGAAGTCGATTAAGATTAGGCCCAAAGTAATATCCTCAACCGCAACGACAAGGAACACGGCTTTACAAATTAAGGCCTTATACGATAGAGGCGTAAATATATTCCCTAAAAATGGAATCAATTACGATGACTCTTTCTTCGCATTTTACAAGAGAAAGATAGTTAATGGGCAGGAAGAATTTTTATCCAAGAGAAAGTATGTTGGCATTCTTCCTACTGGTAGAACGGCAATGTTTGTCCAGGTACGACTAGCAGCTTGTTGTTTTGTCCACCGCGCACTTTTTGAACTCGAACACATTGACTTATTATCTGATAAACAATTTGTTAAGGCGGCTGACTACTACTATTCATTAATCTCGTATTTCAATAGTTTAAAGGAAGTTGGCACTACAGATGTCCAGTTCTATACTGAATTTACCAAATACGCCAGACGTTTATTTAGAAGAGTACTGAGGCCCGGCAAGATGCTCCAATGCTTTTATTCGTTCGATGGCTCTATGCATGAAGCGGAGTTAACTGGACGGCTTACAGGCCCGGAGGTCGTAAAGACACTAGAGAAAGTCCAAACAGAATGGAATCCTGATAGACGCCTTCCGTATAGCCTTGATGGAAATCAATATCCGATAAAGACTCCTCCAGATTTTATACTTGCAACAAATATGATATCTGTTGGCATTGATATTCCGAGGTTTAACCTTATGATTATCAACTCGATGCCAAGGAATAAGGCTGAATACATCCAGGCGTCATCCCGAGTTGCCCGTGATGACTTGGGCATTGTATTCACGCTGCATAATCCATTCAGAGCAAGAGACCTCTCACATTTTGAACGATTCCGTGAGTTTCATGAGAAGCTTTATTATTACGTAGAGCCCATCTCAATCACTCCTTTCTCCTCCAAGGCTATTGACCGATATATGCCACTGCTTCTGGGAACAATCGTACGCCATGTAATTCCTGAATTGGCAGGCAATCAGAATGCGAACAGATTGACTGATGAACAAGCGAATAAAGTTGCTCAGTTGCTTAATCAGTACTTCAGTGAAAGGCTTACCCGAAATAGTCAGGAAAATGATCCTCAGTTACGAGAGGTATTCACAAAAGAGGCTTTGGAGAATATACGTAGTTTTATAGCCGACGCATTTGCAGAATGGAAGGCCAAACAGCCTACCAAGTATTCTTATGACAAAAATGCCTTGTACATCTCAACTGACTCCTACGATGAAGAAAAAGACAATTCTCATTGGGTAGTCCCAAAGAGTGTGCGTACAGTTCCTGCAGGTTCCGTAATTAAAGTAGACAACGAGATATGAACATTCATTCAGCAAAAGCGCTAAATCATAGCGTAGATCAGTATAAACTCTTGTCATCAAATGCTGGTGTAGGTGCCGTAATCAACACCCGGCTGGGCTTCTCTGTGATGCCTTTATCCATAGAGAATTGGAAATTTATACAGCGTGTCGAAAAACGTCTTCTCCAGAACCCTAATATGACGGTCGAAGAAATTGAAGAAAAGGCCGCTGTAGAAGTAGTCGAGGACGAGAGGTTTCTACAATATCTTAAAAAAGATGAAGGCCTTCCAAATTTGAGTTGTCTGGTCGCGATTCCACATATGCAGATTAACGAGAAATTTAATACTGTTGATGTTAAGAATAATCCACTTTACAAGAAATATCTAGAGCCCAATGATTACGCCGCGAATTCCTGTGAAGATTGGTTTGTTGTACCAGGAATCGTCTTTCCCAGATGGATGGTAAGCCAAAAGACAAATCTTCTTTTCCCTTATGATTACTGGAGGGACCTTTGGAAGAATAGGTTTAGGAATCTATTTTCCTTTGCACCTCCAAGGGATGCCTCGAGTCCAACAGGTAGAGTGTTTATTAAAGATGGAGAAGAAAGAAAAGAGTATTGTCTTTTAACCCAGATGCCCTTCGTCTTGATTTGTCCTAACGGACATATCTCCGATGTTCCATGGGATAAGTATTTCAGTGCAAGGCTTAGGGACGGACAAGGTGTGTTTAAACGCGGCTATGATTTGTTCGGTTTTTCTGGGTGCGACTGTGAGAAAGGAGGCAAACACGAACTGTTTTATTCAGAAAACAAAAACCATTCTGAGGGCTTTGGTTTATTGAAATGCACTAAGTGTCAAGAGGTTGTATCTTTGGAAGGTATTATGAACCTAAGACCAAAGTGCTCACGGGAAAAGCCATGGTTAGGCAAAGAGAATGTAAGTTTTGAGAAAGATAAAGAATGCAAAGTAATGACACGTGATGAAGATGAAACCATGAGGGTAGCCCTTGTGACGAGTAATAGCGTTTATTACGCAGAGACTTTCAGTAGTTTGTATATTCCGAAAGTTAGTATTTCGCAGTGTTCAGGCTTTGTATTGACGGAGCAGGAACAAAAAGCTTATGAATGGCTAAGTAATAACGCTTATGCGGCTTTTCTCGTAACGTCCCCTGAAAAATCCAGATTGGATTATTGGACTGAATCATATCATCATGATAGCGATTTTGTTGAAG
Source organism: Alistipes sp. CAG:514 (assembly GCA_000431015.1). Lineage (GTDB taxonomy): Bacteria > Bacteroidota > Bacteroidia > Bacteroidales > UBA932 > Cryptobacteroides. The sequence goes on from HF986043.1 coordinate 4,144, forward strand.
AGCTAGAATTGACGGCAGATATACAACTATCTGATGAGGAAGTTATTAAAGTTAAGAGTCGATTCCTGGAAGATGATAAGATGAATAGAGAAGGGCAAAGTGACAAAATTGAGGAATATCGTTATCAGGAATACGCCACTTTTACAAAACAAAAATCCTTATCCCATAAAAAACTAAGTTTTCATAATGTCGTTTTGCCCGATTCATTAACTCCGTTTTTCTCCCAAATTAGTCAAGTTGATACCTTGTGCGTAACAAAAGCACAAACAAACTTTTATCGCGTCTCTATTCAACAACCCGTTAGGACAGATGATGGGATTATTTATCCTGAAGGATGCAAGATATACGGTTCCTCCCCATTTAAGGTCCGAGTGCTTCCCGCAAATCAGGTTTTTGGAGAGGGTCTGTTCTTTGAGCTCAACAGAGACTATCTAAAGCAATGGTGTCTGACAAATTCTGATAAGTACAAAAACCGGGACAATAAATTAGGGAGCCAAGTCAGCATGGTATTAGACACATACGGAGCTCCAGCATTCTACGTCCTCCATACTTTAGCCCACTTGATAATAAAGGAACTTGAGTTCTCTTGCGGATACTCATCAGCAAGTTTGACTGAACGTATTTATTATTCAAACAGGATGTGTGGATTTTTAATCTATACTACTGACGGTGCTGAAGGAGGCATGGGAGGACTTGTATGGCAAGGGCAACCAGAATTGATTGAGCGAATCATCAAGAAGGCCCTTATTAGAGCGCTGAATTGCTCATCTGACCCTGTTTGCTGGGAGCATGATGAAACTCTCAATTATGCCGCCTGCTTCTCCTGCTGTATGATTTCAGAAACTTCCTGCGAGTATAGAAACATGGGGCTTGATCGTAGAGCGCTTGTTGATACAGATTTCGGATTCTTAAAAGACTTACTATAAAGATGCTTTACAATTACGACAGAACAAGTAAGTGGTCCATATTAGAGTATAGCAAGTTGCTTCTTGGAAAAACCCTTGAAGAGGCTATCGCACCGAATGTAATTGAAGCCCGCAAGGGTAAAGGACGCCTTGGCCAGCTGGTGGAGGAGTATTTCTTCGGCTATGATGTCAACTCCAACCCGGATGCAGATTTCTCTGACGCCGGTCTGGAACTGAAAGTAACGCCACTCAAGGAACTCAAGAATAAGGTTCTCGCCATCAAAGAGCGTCTGGTCTGCACAATGATTGACTATGATGCCGACCAAAGCAAGGCCTTTGAGGAGTCACATGTGTATCTCAAGTGCGCATACATGCTCATCTTGTTCTACCTCCACGAGGCAGATGTTCCTGTGCAGCAGCTCCTTTTCATCTATGCCGTCCTGTGGCAGATTCCCGAAAAGGACCTGCTCATAATGAAGCAGGACTATGAGAAGATTATTGCCAAGATTCGCGCCGGCAAGGCCCACGAACTTTCAGAGGGTGATACTACTTATCTGGGCGCCTGCAGAAAGGGCCAGAAGGGAGATACAGACGTGTACTATAATCTCCCGGACGGAACACGGGCAGCTATTCCCGCGCCCAAGCGTGCATTCTCCCTGAAGACCCAGTACATGCGTACCATACTGGAGTTCGCGAAGAAAACCGGTGGCCAGGGAACCTATAACACGTCTGCGCTGGTACATGGCTACGGCCCTCATCTCATCGAAGAATCTGAACTGCGGGTGAAGAGTTTCGAAGACATCCTCCTGGATCGATTCAAGCCTTACTACGGAATGTCTTATGACGAATTAGTCAAGGAATTGCACGCCCCGACAACTGGTGCCAAGAGCAAATACTTCCTTGTGGCCAATGAAATTCTGACAGAGAGCCATACCAGAGGCGATGACGTGACCAAAGCTGACGAATTTGTCAAATCCGGTATCGTCATCAAGACCATCCGGCTCAACAAGAATGGCCGTCCTGCAGAGGCTATGTCATTCGAGAATATCAACTACTTCGACATTCTGCAGGAAGATGATTGGTTTGAATCCCGGCTATACGACATCTTCACTGGACGTTTCCTGTTCATTGTCTTCCAAGAGGATGAAAACGACGTGGTCCGCTTGAAGAAAGCCTTCTTCTGGACAATGCCGGTCAAGGACCTGGATGAAGCAGCAGCATATTGGCTCAACATCAAGAATGCAGTGAAGGCTGACCATATTGCGCCAGAGTATTTCTACCGTGAGAGCGACCACAAGAAATTTCATGTTCGCCCGAAAGGTAAAAATGCCGCGGATGTCACGGCAAATCCCAATGGCGGCACAGCCAAGAAATACTGCTACTGGTTCAACCACGACTACATCAAAGCGATAGTCGAAGGTGCAGAATAGAAAAATGCGGGGCTCAACACCTCGCATTTTCTGTCTTATTTCAACCGGGCTTCCAGTTCCTTACCCACCCGGGTAATAATTCCGCAAACCAACGCATTTCCCATCAGAAAGGCTCGCTTGCCGTTGTCTACGCCCGCCAGCTTGGTATGGTCGGAGGGGAACATATTCAAGCGCTCCAACTCCACTGGAACCAATCGACGCAGGCGGCCGGTCTGATCCTGGATGACGTGCCGGCAGCGGTCCGGACTCTTTCCGCCCTCAGACGTGATGATGGTTCGGGACGGTTTGTCTATCGAATCCGGGAAATCCATACCACCCTCAGTGTAGAAATACTGGCCACCGTCCTTTCTGGTTCTGAGCTCACGTTTGGTGCCCTTAAAGTATTTCCAGCGCTCAATCTGGGCTTCAGGAACATAGAATTCTGCCGGAACCTCTTCCGGAGGGACCATGATGTCACGTATGGTCATGGGGGGGTCATCGCAAGCCGGAATAGTTGAAGTGGAATATGCAATTCCATCCACCATTATGCCACTATTCTCGAAGGGACGGTCCGTATTGGAACTATTAAACGACTCGGTAATATCCAGCAGACGGTCTTTCTTCTTGCTAGAAAGGGCAATCTTGCGAAGAGCAGAAAGCTTTCCCTCAACGAGAACCGGGAATGCCTTGGCAAATACACCAGAACGGAAAACCCAATCATCTGGCTCGGTAAAACCCTGTCCAATGGCTCCGTACTTCTTATAACCTACTATGTACGTGCGGCGCCGCTTCTGAGGCATTGCATACTCGGCGGCATTGATGACGCGCCATTCTACGATATATCCCAGTTCATTGAGGCATTCCAGAATGATGGCAAAGTCCCGACCGCGCTGTTTTGCAGGAGAGAGCAACAAGCGGTCAACGTTCTCAAGGAACACGACGGCAGGGCGGTTTTCGCCTTTCTCTTTAAGGATGCGATAGATGGACCACCAAAGAACACCCTTCTTTCCTTCGATACCTTTGGAATTGCTAAGGGTCGTGGCCACAGAGTAATCCTGGCAAGGGAAGCCGCCTACGAGCATGTCGTGGTCGGGAATATCCTCGGTCTTTACCTGATTAATGTCTTCGTTGACAACACTGTCCGGACCGAAGTTCTTTTCATACACCATCGCGGCGTGCTGGACCTTTGTCGCAGGCTCCCACTGGTTAGCCCAGATGGTCTTAAAAAAATCGGAATCAGCCCTATCAAGGCCAACTCGAAATCCACCGACGCCCGCAAATAATTCTATGACACGTACTTTATCCATATATAATCCACTATAGCCTATGCAAGCGCTCTAACAACGATTCTTTCCGTAAATAACCGTTTTCTTCAATCCACGGATTATTCTCAATCAGCCTTTTAAGAGCCTCAGAAGAACTTTCCCCAGACTCAATGCCTAAGACCTGATAATTCTCCACCAAATGTTGGGTCGGAGATTCACAATTGCCTTCTGGGGTATAAAAAATAAAGTCTTGCATTTCAATATTAAATTGAGCATGCAAAATTACAAAAGATTCTCGAATGATCCAAGCATGGAAACGTATAAATGATTGGTATTGCCGAAACATAATGCTATATTTGTATGTCATCCAGTAGTATAGTTCTTTGTCATCCTGCAGGCTGTTGAAAAATGTCTACTTTTGTAAAACAAGACGACGTGAAAATATCATGTGTGTCTACTTTCAAAAACAACGTGTAACGAAATAATCTTTTCGTGTCTACTTCTCGCGCGCAGTGCAATTCCGTGTCTACTTCTGGTACAAGTCCGGCAAAACTCGTTGGAAAAATTACGGCTAACTGCCGAAAAGTCGTTAGAAAAATTACGATGGGTATTTGAGAAGTCGTTGAAAAAAGTGTATTTTTGCTTCCAGATAAAGTGTCATACTATGCTGAAAAGGAAAATTGAAGACGATCTCATTGCGTGGAAAAACAAGCCTGGGCACAAGCCTCTGGTAATAATGGGTATCCGCCAGTGCGGTAAAACATATATCTCACGGCACTTCGCTGAGCAGAACTACAAGAATGTCGTCTACATGAACTTCATCAAGCAGCCGGGGCGAATCAATGCCTTCGTCGGATCAAAGGATGTGGACAGCATTCTGCTCAACCTATCCGCGCAAATCAAAGGGGTTAAGTTCATCCCCGGAGAAACCTGCCTGATCTTTGATGAAATCCAGGAATGCCCCGAGGCCAGGACTTCGCTCAAGTTCTTCAAAGAGGACGGCCGCTTTGACGTGATTGCCACTGGCTCCCTGCTGGGCGTCCAGGGCTACGGCGATGAGCTCAAGAAACGGCGTCGCAAGATGGTTCAGAAGAAAGATCTGGGAATCAACTCTGTTCCTGTAGGCAGCGAAGACATCATCGAGATGTACCCGCTGGACTTCGAGGAGTTCCTCTGGGCCAACGGTATGAATCCGGATGTCATCGAGGCTCTCCGGAAGTTCTACACGGAGGAAACGCCGGTTCCGGAAGGAATCCACGTGGCCATGAGGCAGTATCTGAACCTCTATGTCGCTATTGGTGGTCTCCCCGCCCCCATCAACGCATTCCTGACCACCAATAATATGAACGCCGTCAGTGAGGAATACAAGGGTATCTTGAAGGAGTACCGCGACGATATGGTCAAGTATGCTCCGGACAAAGACAAGCCCCATATCCGCGAGTGCTTCAATTCCATCCCCAAGCAGCTGGCCAAGGAGAACAAGAAATTCCAATACAGCAAGGTTAAGCCCGGCGGACGAGGTGAAACCTATCTTGGCTCTCTTCAGTGGCTGGAAGACGCCGGCATTATCTGCCGCTGCTACAATACCGATATCACCGGTCTCCCGATGGAAGGCAATGCCAAAGACAATGTGTTCAAGGTTTACACGGCAGATATCGGTTTGCTCATCGAGATGCTGGGCCCTGGGACCAGGGCGGATATCCTGCAGGGCAACCTGGGAGGATTCAAAGGCGCCATCTTCGAGAATCTGATGGCAGACACTCTTCACAAGAAGCAGCAAAGCCTGTACTACTTCCTGAAGGACTCTGGCCTTGAGCTGGACTTCCTCGTCCGGATGAAAGGCGAATGTGTGCCACTTGAAGTGAAGGCCAAAACGGCCCAGGCCAAGAGCGTCCAGACTGTCTTGAAGCATGCGGACAAATACCATGTGAAACACATCATCAAATTCGGCGACTACAATGTCGGCCGGGAAGGTCAGTTGCTAACACTCCCCAACTACATGCAGTTCCTCCTGGACCTGGAGCCAGAAAAAATCGCCCTCGAACCAATCGACGTGGACGCCGTCAACGCCCTAGCAAAGAAGATCCTTGGCTAATTTGAGAACCCTCCTCCTGCTCTGAAACTATGATGGAACAAAATGAAAGATGTAAGTGTTTACTTTGTAAGCGTGCATTCTTACGATATTGACCCCCATTCTTATGATGTTGACCCCCTCGAAGAGGGCAGGGCTTTCAAAGAGCAGTCTCTGTTTGCTTGCAAACAGGCAGCAGCATAATTGCAAAGATATTACTTTTTCT
>HF986044.1 GCA_000431015.1 Alistipes sp. CAG:514
GGACTGATCGGAGAACACACCACTGACCACGAAAGCGGGGAGAAGGCCAGTTCCACATTCAACAAGATGGACACTAAGATGGGCATATTGGCCACTGCCGGACTCCGCTGGTACTTCTGCAACAAGGCCGGACTCTGGGTGGAGGGCGGCCATGACGCGGGCTACGTGTCGGCAGGCTTGTCATTCAAGTTTTGATAGTGAGTTAAGCTACATTTCCGGCGTTTTCTAGCCGGTCTGTTCCGTAAAAGGACCTTCATCATATAATGTCATATTTCTATATCCGAAACGATGTAATTTTCAAACAGAGGAAAATTTTACATTCGATATGATATAATTTCATAAAAGTTTACTATATTTGCATCCGATAGGATGTAATTATATTATGAAGACACTATTGTCTGCAAAACTCAAATCCCTCCGCAAGGAGTATGGATTGACACAGGAAGAACTCGCCCTGAAATGCGGTGTCGGACTTAATTTCGTGCGTCAACTTGAGCAAGGAAAACCGACGCTCAGGATGGATAAGGTTAATCAGGTGCTTGCAATGTTCGGCTACGAGCTTGCACCGGTAAGAACAGATGAATTGAATGAGAAACGCTGAGATTTACTTTAAGGACAACCTTGCCGGTATTCTTACTGAAACAGAATCCGGTTATGAATTTCGCTACAATAAGGAATATTTAGACAATAAGGGCTCAGACCCAGTGAGTCTTACACTGCCACTCTCTGAGAAGCCTTATCAATCCAAAATTCT
>HF986045.1 GCA_000431015.1 Alistipes sp. CAG:514
TACGCAACGGAACCACCGCCATAACACCCGTTTCCGACAAGAATATTACCACCACGACCAGGGAGAAGTTCGTGAAGGCGAAGAATATGTTCGAGTCCGACCCAATGGGGAATCTGCCTCCGGAATCAATCAGTGAGATGTCTATCCATAAATATGACGACGGCAGCAGGTCGATTCACATCAACGGGGTGCAGCTTCGGTTGCGCACCAACGGATATGTGCCGCTCGAACTGAAATAACCCTTTCTTTTGAGAATTGAATATGAGACGCATAGTCGCTTGTGTCATATTCCTTGCCGTCTCCGTGATGGCCTTGGCGCAGCAGAACGCGATAAAAGGTTGCGTAAAGGACTCAGACGGGAATCCCGTGCCGGGCGCGATTATAAAGGCGACATCGTCCTCGACGATTCTTGGCTACACGACATCGGACGACAAAGGCGGGTATTCGCTTTCCGTTGAGAGGAAAGGAGATGTCGTCGTTTCCGTGGATTGCCTTGGCTATGAATCGTCTTCCGTGATCTTACACAAAGACACGTCCGGGACGTGCGACTTCTCCTTGAAAGAGAAGAGGATAGGCCTTAAGGAGGCCGTTGTCAGGGCTCCGGCGATCCGGCAGCTCGGCGACACTCTTTCCTATGCCGTCTCTGCTTACACCACACGGTCGGACTACACCCTGAAGGATGCCCTGAAAAGGCTTCCGGGAATCGATGTCGAGGAGTCCGGACGGATAAAGTACCTCGGCAAGGACATATCCGGATTTTACATCGAGGGAATGAACCTGCTTGGCGGCAAGTACAACATCGCCACTTCTGGAATCCCGGCTGCGTATGTGAACTACGTCCAGGTTCTGAGCAACCACAAGGAGGCGGCCATTGACAGGAACACCTTCTCCGATGACGTGGCGATCAATGTAAAGCTCAATGACAAGGCCAAGATAAAGCCGGTCGGCTCATACGAGGCCTCCGCCGGTTATGGAGACCGTTGGCTGTATTCAGCCAAGGGCTCGGCGATGCTGTTCCGCGCGAAGACACAGGTGATAGCGTCGTTGGATGTCGGGAACATCAAAGGGTTCGCCTTGGATGAAGGCACGGACTTCCTTAAATCGGAGAGTGACGTGACCGCCGTCAAAAGACTGGCCGGAGGCTTGTCTGCATCGCACCCTCCAATGAAAGCCGACAGGTACATCAGCCCGTCAGATATGGCCGTGACAGTCAATGCGATCCATAAGGTCGGCAAATACTCGACGATCAAAGGCAACGCAGGTTACAGTTCGGCGAGGAGTGACTATTCATATTCATTCAAAGGGCAATATTATGATGAGGGCAACGAGATTGTGATGTCGCAGACTACCTCTCCGAGAACGAAGACGCAGCGCCCTTGGCTTTCCCTTGAGTACCAGAAGAACTCCGACAAATGCTTCATCAGAGAGAAGTTGCACGGGAATATGGATTTTACCCGCTCCGCCGTGCCGGTTGAACTTAACGGCGAGATGTCATCCCAGTCCCAATCCCTCAACAGTATGGATTTCGGAAGCGACTTCAGTGCCAGATGGCGTAAGGACAAGCTGCTGTGGAGCGTATCTTCCGATATGGCATATTCCGCTTCACCGTCATATTCATTGAATATATCGTCAGGTGATGGCGGCATATTGCAGTCGGTTTCAGGTGAGGTGTTTTCTTCGGAGAACACAGTCTCCGCAGTGTGGAAAAAGCGCCATAACAGGATATATATACCATTGATATTCAATACTCAAACTGACTGGCTGAAAACGGACAGAACTGGCGATGGCTTGACGAACGAGGACAACGATTTGCACGTGACCAAGGCGGCGCTATCCTTCTCCCCTCAGTACGAGTACAGTCTGCGGGATTTTGTGCTGCGCGCGGAAGTGCCGGTCCGTGGCGACGCGATCTGGCGAGGAGGTGATATGACTGAATATTTTTCCGTATGTCCTGAGCTGTATCTCAACTGGCGGCTCTCCGCACGTTCCACTGTCAGGACTAAAGTGTCATATTCCAGAAACATCGGTGATGTCCTGGATTTCCTGACACGACCGGTTCAAATCGGCAGAACTACTTTGCGGATGGTACCGGGGATGGCCTCGGACAGCAAATATCTGACAGCCAACGCTCATTACGATTTCAAGATTCCTTTGAGCCAATGGTTTGTCAATGCCGACCTTGCCTATGTCAGGAACTGGAGGAACCTGCTTCCGTCCGTCACGGTGAGAGGCGGCAGCATATTGAATGACCGCGCGCTTGTCCCCAATGTGTCGGACAATATAATCGCTCAGATCGGTGTGACCAAACAGATCGCGCCGATCAGGACCAAGGTGTCCCTGAACGGATCATATCTGCACAATGAGGGCCGGACAATGCAGAACGGGCAGGTGATGGATTTTACAGGAAACAGTCTGGTAATTTCGCCGTCAGTGTCCTCACATCCTGTAGGTTGGCTGGAACTTAATTATTCCGGCGACTTCAGCCGTACATCGTCAAGATACGAGGGCGTGGCAAAAAGCTATGACTCAAGAAGTCACGAGATGTCCATCCGTGTGTCTCCGGCGCAATCCCTGATTCTCAGCGCGGCGACCGAGATCACCAGAAAACAACTCACGGACGATGTGTTCAAGACGATGACGCTGCTCGATTTCGGCCTTGTCTGGAAGCACAAGGCCTGGAAGTTGTCCCTCGACCTGCGCAACGTCCTAGACCAACGGAGTTACAGCTACACCCTCTACGACTCAATCAACACTTTCACCTACGAATATGCCCTGCGCGGCCGCGAGGTCGTCTTCGCTGCGGTTTTGACTATATGATATGTTATAAATTACTTATGAATATGTTACGTGCGATTATCATTTCGTTGGCCCTGATGCTGCCCGCAATAATGACGGCCAAGGAGAGCTATGTCATTCAAGACAGCCCGGACGGACCTTGCCTTGTGAAATGGATTGGAAAAGAATCCGTTGTTGATTTCAACCGTTCTCCGGCGCTGCGCTCGGTAAAGGTGATCGGAGAGATGGCCTTTGAAATGAACAACCATATTCGCAAGGTCTTATTGCCGGAAGGTCTGACCATAATCCGCAAGCGGGCGTTCAACACCTGCGAGAATCTGGTTACAGTGGAGATGCCGTCGTCTGTAAAGGAAATCGGGAACAGTGCTTTCAATATGGATAGGAAACTTGAATTGAAAGCGTTGCCCGACAGCCTCGTATCTATAGGAGAGTGGGCTTTCTGGGATTGCACTAAAGTGGCGATTTCTGTGATCCCGGAGTCGGTACAAGTCATAGGACGGCTGGCTTTTACCTGTTGTGAGGGCATCAGGACACTGACGTTTCTTAATAGGATGAGAGTCATCAATGACAGGACGTTTTCTGGCTGCAAGAATATTGAAAAGATCGAGTTCCCCGACGGTCTGGAGGAAATTTCTGATTTTGCGTTCGCGCGTTGCGTAAACCTCACGGAACTTCAATTTCCAGCATCATTGAGAAAAATAGGTTACAGGTCATTCGCGAACTGCTCCTCTTTGGGAAAGGTGATTTTCCAGTCCACACCAACAATTGACGACACCGCTTTTGACAATTGCGAAAAACTTTAGCGGAATCTTGTTAACTTTCGTACTGATTTTGCGACTTGCAGATGAAGGCGGTCTGAAAGCCGCTTTGAAGGAATATGACAGAACAGGAATTCGGAAATATCGCACGGGAGCATAACGGCAGGCTGAAAGCGCTGGCAAGGCGTTTCAGCCGGGCGGCCGATACGGCCATTGACGAGGAGGACATTGTTCAGGAGGTGCTGCTCGCTTTCTGGAACCTCTCCGAGAAAGGCTACCCGGTGCGGAACGCCGAAGCGCTTCTGGTCAAGATAACGAAGAATATCTGCGTCTCGCATTACCGGAAACGGCACCTTGAGACTGAATCGATTGCGGGCGATGTCTTTCCGGGCGGAACATCCGCAGCCGTCGAAGTCGAGCGGGAGGATGCGTCCATACTTAGAAAAGAATTGTACGGCAGTTTGACCCCGTCTGAACGGGAATATATGCGGATGAAGGAGGCCGGGAACTGTACTTTGGACGAAATGTCCGCAAGCACCGGCAAGGACAAGTCCGTGATAAAGGCCTTGCTCTCAAAGGCTAGGCGCAAGATGAAGGAAATTTTAAAGGAGCGATGATTATGAAACAGGACAACAGGACATTGGCGGAACTCGAAAAGGCTTATCTTTCAGACGATTCCGCAGCCGAGTTCGACAGAATCGTGCGGAAGTCGGAATCCCGCAGGCGCAGACCGATAGTCTGGGGGACAATGCTGGCGGCAGCGGCCTCATTGGCATTGATCCTCACATTGAACCTCCGCGACAGCAAGTGCGGGTTCGACGGAATCGAGATAGCGGAAGGAATCCAGCAGATAATGAACCTCGACACTGACAACGTCAGGTCGGTCACCGCAACTCCCGAAGGTAACCGTGTCATTCTCACAGCATTGATGAAAGACGGAAGCGAGTGTTCTTACGTGATGCGCAGGGAAGACGGCGCCAGTGCGGTCTCTATCACGGCGATGAAATAAGTTGCTCTGCCAATGGGCTATATTTCTTTTCTCATCAGTCATGTGCCACCGGCACGCTCCTTCTTCCAAAAGAAATCTATCCTCATAAATCTGACACAAAATTTAGTTCAACTTATTTTTTAACGCTTACTAAAAATCAATAAACCATGTTAGGAATATTTTTGAGTGCGATATGTGCGTTGAATATCAATGCCTCCGCGATGACGGCAAGTGTGGACACGCTTGACAGGTATATTATCAACAATCAGGCAGTTGGCAGGTTTGACGGCAGCCAGCTTGTCGGCAAGACGATAAGTTATTACAAAATCGTTCTCACCAAAGGCAATTCTGAGAGCGAGATTGTAAGACTGCACGTGATCCGTACCGATGGCCGGAAAGCGAAAGTGATTGAGGTCAAGTCATCCGCCGACGGTGAAGAAGGGGGCGTTGGAAACGTTGAGACAGTCGTCACTATCGATGGGAAGACTTACTCTAATGCGAATTCCATGATAATCTCTTCTAAGGCTGCGGTTTATGTCATCGACGGCAAGAAGTGCGACAAGGAGGCGTTGACCAAAATCAAGCCAGAATCCATCGCCTCGATGACTGTCTATAAGGCTGGCTGCAAGGAAGCCGTGGAACTTTCCGGCAGGAAAGATGTCGCGGTCATCAAGGTCGTGACGAAGTGACCATAAGGCATAGGCTGTTAGTGAGTTTGTATATTCATAAAGAAATGAAAAAGGTTTGTATTGCGGTGCTTCTTTTCTTCGGCGCCGTTTGCTTGAAGGCTCAGTCGTTGACTGATTGCGAGAATGTTGTCAAAGAGACGGTTAATGCCGTAAACGGCTATTCGGTCGAGACACTTCGCCGGTATCTGGCTTCGGATTTTGAGTGTTCCGGGCAGAAAGGCGATGTCGCAGATCAAGTGCTGAATGCAATTATCGGGATGCTGGCCCAGTCGAATGACAGCATCGCTGAATATAAAAAGGTGTCCGAGCGTCATGGCGGCAATACGCTGACGCTGGTATATTCGTTCACATATTCAAAACTTGGTGAAAGGACCACGACTTTTGTATTCAACGACGAGAATAAGATCAAAAGTCTTGAGTTGCTGAAGGCGACGGTCAAGCAGGCTGACAAGGGGTTCAAGTTTGAAAAACCACAGGCTAAGGTGATCACTGTTCCGATAACATTGACAAAGAACAATATGATTGTCACTCAGGCCGTAATCAATGGAGAGAAACATAATTTCATCATTGACAGCGGCTGCCCTATACTTTATCTGAACAGCAAGTATTTCAGAGGAAATGATGACGAAGAGGGAGCGCGCATGAGTTCATCTGAGGACGTCAATGGAAAAATTAGCGGCGGTCAGGATGTCATTACAGTTGATTCCTTTGATTTCAACGGAATACGGGGGAATGGGATGAAGGTTATGACTTCTGACCTGTCTCATCTGGAGAAAGGAACTGATGTTTATGGACTGATCGGATATGATGTCTACAAGGACTATTATCTGATGTTCGACTACAAGAAAAAGACGCTGACTCTCATTGATCCGGATTATACGGAGACTTCCCTGAAGGAGCGCAAGTATGAATATGATGAAGTTCCTTTTGAGATGAGCAAGACTATGCGTCATATTCCTCTCATCAAGGCTCAGATAGATACGGCGAGCCTCACATTGGGAATTGACTGCGGAGCCGGAAATAATCTTATTGACTCCAAGCGATGGGATGAGTTCGAGAGTATGCTGAGGAGAGTGAAGACGACAAAGCTGAAAGGCATCAGCAATGACGAGGGTGCGGAGGTCCACGTCGGGAAATTAAAGAGTCTCAAGATTGGTGGCAAAACCTTCCGGCACACTCAAACCGTGTTCAATAACATCAGCCACTTCAACAGGGACAAGGACGAAAGAATCGACGGCCTCATCGGCTACGAAGTCCTGTCAAGACAGAAGACGATTCTGTCCTACAAGAACAAGAAGCTGATTTTCATAAAGTAACACAGGAGAGGCATTGCTGAAACTGACAGGCTGGGGATGAGTAAGGTATGCCAGTTTAATCATTGTACTCTTGAGGCGGCTTTTCTGCACCAACTATTGTCCCACCCTCCGTTGGTACCCCGTAAGGCCATCCCCTGTACCAAATGCCAGATATAACTTGGTTGGTACACCAGAAGGCCATTCCCTGTACCAAACGCCAGATATAACTTGGTTGGTACACCAGAAGAGTGTTTCCTGTACCGATGGCGTGCCTTAGTCCATTCGCTACACAGAAAGGTCTTCCGCCGACGACTATGACATCACAGACGCGCTGAGG
>HF986046.1 GCA_000431015.1 Alistipes sp. CAG:514
AAGATGATCAAGAAAGCAATTATGGACAACTCAAAAAGACAATGGAAATGAAAAGATTAAGCTATAGATACACAAAGGATAACGATGAAGAACTGAATAAGATTGCTAAATATCTCGCTGACAGCAAGCCTCTCCAGGCAGCAGCTGAAATCTATTCCGACATTGAAGAAATGAAAAACCTAATGGTAGATGGAATGTGCCACTTTGTATTCACTAAAGTGAATGGAGAACATCGTGACGCATACGGCACGAGAGCATCGGACATTATTGAACGTCATGAGAATAAAGAGAAAGCCCCGTCAAAACGCAAGCCTGCGTTCAATGGGACCTTCTCATATTTCGACCTTGAGCGCCGGGACTGGCGCTGCTTCAGGGTTGATACACTTGTGGAACTGGACAGGGACTATGTGGTGTAAATTAAAAAATATACTCCTTGATTTTTTTCCAATAACAATGTTGTTGATAACAAAAATGAGCAATTTTGTCGGATAAGCGGCCTTTTTCAGGGTAATTTTGTCGATTAAGACTAAAAGCGAAGTATATAGTCTTCACCTTCCTTAAATGCGTTGCATTTTTCAAGATAAGTCTTTGTTGCGATGAAATTATCACCTATAAGATTAGCGCTGAACTCGCGTGCTCTGGACATGGCTCTGATAAACACGGACGGGTCACAGCGTCTTGTCAACCGTCTTAAAGAGTTAAGATAGTCTTCGCGGAATACGGTAGGTATGATAATCTTAGACTGATCAGCACTGACCATCTCAGCATTCATCATGATACGCGATATGCGTCCGTTACCATCATTGAAAGGATGAACTTCACTTACCATAAAGAGCATGAAAAGAGCTCTTGAGAAAGGAGATTCAAGAGTCCGGTAATATTCATATCCTTTCGTCAGGGTGCCACGCACCAGTCCATAGTCCACGAAATGCGTATCTCCAGCATGATTGTTCTTCATCTTGAACATTCCCGGATCACGATCAGGCCTAGCGGCCATCATGATTCGATGTCTTTCCTGCAGTATCTCTATCAATTCCTCTGCAGAGCGTGGAGTACGTCGCATTTCACGTCGGCTAGATACAATCTGAAATGTGCCCAACACGTCATGAGAATCTGCATTTCTTGCCGGCATTGGCTGACCTGTATCAATTATTGCTCTGGCTTCCTCGATTTCGAATTCAGTGCCCTCAATATAGTTGGAGAAATAACTTTCGAAGAAAGCGAAGTTCCTGAATTCAGAATTTGTCTGATTCGGTTCATCAATAACCGGGAATATCTCATTGTGTAAAGCTTCAAACAGGACTTCGAACAACTTCACCCTGTCACCATCGTAAGGAAGCCCAGCCGCACGGGCTATTGCGTTGTCTGACGTGAGAATAGCAGATGGCTTAGTGGACAGCAAGGCGCCGATTATTCCATTCAAGGTTTCGAACTCTTCCGTCATTCCCAGCAGTATCGATGTAGATCGCGCCTTGTCTCTGAACTCATTGATTCCGGCTTCGCCATTTACTTGAAGCATCTTTTCAAGGCTGTTTTCAATGATCTCACGAGGTAGGCACTTTGAATCACTGCCATTTCTGGCACGACCTTTTTGGAGATTCTCAAGAATGCGTCTTTCATTGCTTGCCACAAACAGATTTCCAATGAAAGGTCTGTCATATTCAGTTCCGGCAGGTCCTTCAATCAGATGAACCTTAATCCCAGGCAAAGAAACAATCTTAGAGTATTTATATGTCAAATATATATCTCCATTTTCTGTGGGCTTGAACTCGAATGCTGATCTATGGCTTATCACCGCATTTGGATACAATTGACCAAGTATATAGAATAGATTCCTTTTCACTATTATTATAGGATCTTCATCCATATTTGTAGTATAAACCTTAGGCGCTATTTTTCTAAGTTTGCCATTCTTTATCAAATTGGTCTTCTTTGCTGTCTCCGTTTTATCGGAAGTCGCCATGATTATCTCGTGAATATTGATCATGTTCCGTAAATTTTTCCAATAACAATGTTATTGATAACAAAAATAAGCAATTTTGTCGGATAAGAGGCCTTTTTTAGGGTAATTTTGTCGATTAAGAGGATTTTTTTGTCCTTGTTCCCTTGTCAGTCCACCTGTTCCGCAAAGTTTGGACGCGTCCGTCCGGCGGCAAGGGACAGTTCCTTCGTTCCGGGAAACAGACACCTTTCAGGCATCGGTTTCCGTGGCCCGCCCTTGCCTTTCTCTTCCGTCCGTATCCTTTCAATGCATCACAGGCAGCCCGTCAAGGGAAAGGAAAAACAATGCCTGAGGCAGAGAAAGTACAACTTAAAATCAACTGCAATATGGAACTGAAAAATGCGGACAACCTGCATATCTTCAAGCAGGTGCAGAGCGTCCCGGAAGACGCGCAGAAGCCGTTCGAGTCGCCTTGGGGAAAGCGCCTTACCGAGATTGACCCCATGTGGAGAATAGAGCAGCTCACTAGGCTGTTCGGCCCAGCGGGAGAAGGATGGTTCACGGAAGTTACCCGTCAGGAACAGGTAGCCCTTCAGAACGGAGAGATCTGCGTATTCACAGACCTCAATCTTTACATCAAGGACTCAAAGACCGGCAAGTGGAGTAAGCCAATACGTGGAACCGGTGGCAACCGTCTGGTACTGAAGACGGACGAAGGACTCTTCGTTGATGACGAGGCTTACAAGAAGGCTTATACGGATGCTTTGGGAGTGGCCTGCAAGTCGCTCGGCTTTGGAGCGGATATCTATCGTGGTCGTAACGATAGTAAGTACGCGAGTCAGACGTCAACAGTGGCAATCCCGTCCGAGAAGGAAACGACTGCACCTGTCTGTGCGCCTACATTGCCGGAGCAGCCGAAAGGATTGCCTGAATTAAGTCCTCAGCATCCGAGGTGGAACGCCTTCATAAGTTGGGCTGCCAAGAAACCGAAGGATAAGCCGTCGTGGACACTCAAGAGCGCCATCCGCAAGCAATGGAACATCACGGATGAGAATTTCAACGAACTGATGAAACTCTCCGGAAGACAAACGTCAAACAACTAAAACCTACAGATTATGCCAAACTGGGCCTGCACAAACTACATCGCCACCGGCGACATGGACGAACTCCAGGAGTTCGCCAGCACACTCAACACAATGCCGAACCTTCTGGAAGGAAAGCCTTTCAGCTTCGGACGCTACTGGATGGGAAACCTCCTGGCCGCCTTCGGAATGACGAGGGAGGAGATTGACGAAAGCCCTATCTACTGCCGAGGGACATTCGACCCGAACTTCCACGCCGTAGCATGCTTCTGCGGGCCGGACGTTGACGAGAAGGAAGAGTTCTCCGTCGACGCTGACGGAAGGCTGAGGTTCTCAACCGTCTCTGCGTGGGGCAAGTCGGACGACATGGAGGAGTTCATCAGGGGCAAGTTCCCGTCGATAGAGTTCGCCTGGTCATCCACCGACGAGTTCGGCAACT
>HF986047.1:0-12070 GCA_000431015.1 Alistipes sp. CAG:514
GGGGGCGGGAATCTGCGGGAAAGGCGCTCGCGGAGGAGAGGGCGCGCAATTCCAGTTTTTCTTTGACAATGTCCCTGTTGCTCTAAAGGTCAACAAACGGTTTATTTTATGATTGGCAAACAGCATCTTGAAATAAATTCATTATCTTGCATAAAATTCTTCAAAGACAATGACTGACAAAAAAAAGGAAGAACTCAGGAAAGCGATCTGCGCTAGCTATTCTGGGGTGTCGGAGGCGGAATTCTCGTTCATGATTTCGTTCTTCGACATGATGCAGGCTAAGGCTAATGGCTTTTCATCAGCGAAAGGCGGCGGAAAGACCGAAGCGAAGGGCGGTGGAGGGTCCGAAGCGAATGGCGGCGGAAAGACCGCAGCGAAGGGCAACGGAAAGACCACGGACGAGGACGGGATAAAGACCAAGGCCAACCGGCTTGTGGACTCTGGCAGGCCGTCCAAGACTTACATACTCTACATCTCAATCGAGCAGTGTCCGGTCAAGGTGTTCAGGCGGCTTAGGGTGCCGTCAAACCTCTGGCTGGGGAATTTGTCCGAGATGCTCATCCCAGCGGTTGGCTGGGCGGGATATCATCTTTCCCAGTACACCCAAGGCAATGTGGATTACACATCGAAAAGCAACATCGACGAGAATGAAAGGCTCGGTTTTGACTTCAACCACAGACAGATCGACGAGATGAGCGTCACTGTCGAGGACGTTCTGCCACTGAAAGGCAGCAAGATCATTTGGGAATATGACTTCGGGGATAGCTGGATCCATAACATCAAAGTCACATCGATCAGCGACGAACCGTGCGCGGCCGAGGATATTCAAGTGACATCGGGCAAGGGAGCCTGTCCTCCTGAGGATGTCGGAGGTGTGTGGGGCTATGCGCGGATGCTTGATGTCCTGTCCGGCAAGGTCGATGACCCGGAAGAGAAGGCTTCCTTCGAAGAGTGGCTCGGGCTGGAGAAAGGCGAGCGATTCGATCCTGATGAGTTTGATCCAAGCATAGCCAACGAGGACATCGAGGATCTTGTCAAGTTGATCGAGGAAGGCAAAGACGACTTTTAGGAATATAGAAATTATAGAAATTCAGGAATATGTTGGAGATTGGAACAAAGGCGCCGGAGTTCGTGGGTACGGACGAGAATGGCAAAGAGGTCAGCCTCAATGACTTCAAGGGACATAAACTTGTACTTTACTTCTATCCTAAGGACAGCACTCCGGGCTGCACGGCGGAGGCGTGCGACCTGCGGGACAACTACCACCGCTATCTGTCGCTTGGCTATCAGGTACTCGGGGTCAGCAAGGACTCTCCGGCTTCCCACCGGAAGTTCATCGAGAAATATTCACTCCCCTTCCATCTGATCAGCGATCCGGACTGCGTCATCCTGAAGGCCTACGAGGCCTGGGGACTCAAGAAACTCTACGGCAAGGAGTCGTGGGGAACCCTGAGGACGACCTACGTGATAGACGGCGATGGAATCATCACCGACGCCATCGGCAAGGTCAACACCAAAGACCACACCTCCCAGATTCTCGGAGAAGAATAGGTGTTTCCCCTACCGCAACAGTTCTGCATGTAAAGACACTCCAAGATGCTTCTGGCTGAAATTCTGTCCAGAAAATGGGCACTTGACAGCAAAAGGGCGGAAAGAATTGCATCCGACGCTCGCAAAGCCCCCCTCGCATGCGGCCATATGGTGAAATTCTGTCGTCCGCCGCAAGGCTCTCAACGGAGATCTGCCGGCGGCCAGACACAATTCATGTAAACAAAGGCTCTCAACGGAGATCTGCCGGCGATCAAGCACGATTCATGTGGACTAAGAGCGGCTGGGAATCAGACGGATGCCGTTGACGAAAAGCCCGAAGACGGCGAAGTCATTTCCACTGACAAACACTTTTTCCCGAAAGCGAAGCAGCCAATGCCGTCACATCCAGCGAGGCTGGACGCGGCGGCCCGGGAGAAGGACGGCATACAGCAATATTCAGGAATATGCGAATTAAATCACTCATAGTCATCATCTTGTCGCTTTACGCCATTTCATTGGAAGCGCAGGACATGAAAGCGACGAAAAGTAACCTGACCGTCAGGGAATGGAACATCGACGCAGGATCCAACCAGAAAGTACTCGACCATCTGACGATCTACAACGAGAACGGCAAGAAGGTTGAGGAGGCTGAATATGACCGCAAAGGGCAGAAGTGGCGCAAGCGGTATGAATATTCCAGGGACGGAAGGTTGGAACGCGTGCTGACCTACAATTCCGCGAACAGACTCGACAACATCCGGAAATTCGAATTCAACGAGTTAGGCCGGAAAAAGACTGAATATGTCTATGACTCCAAGGGGAAACTCAAACGATGCAAGGTGTATGAATATTCCGTCGCGACCTCTGGAGATTGACCGCTGCCTTCTTGATCGCTTCGATCCCATCACACTTGAGAGGATGGACTCCATAAGGCTCATGAACCGCATCGAAACAAAGTACGTCACTGACATTCTGCTGCTCAGGGAAATACTGGAAGACGCGCAAAGACAAGGCTACCTTGTCTTTGAGTCAGACGGGGAACGGATCCAGGCCTACGACAGCATCTACTTCGACACTTCCGACCTCAGGATGTTCCGAGAGCATCGCAGAGGGAAACTCGTCAGGCAGAAAATACGCACCCGTGTCTACCTCGGTTCCGGTCTCTGCTTTCTTGAGGTCAAGAAAAAGAACAACCACTCAAGGACACGCAAGAAGCGTGTCGGAGTGCCTCCGGACGATTTCCTGGACTTCCGGGAAGATCCGGAAGCATGTCTGTGGCTGGCCTCCCACTCGTGTTATCAAAGCTGTGAAATCTTCCCGTCCGTGGAGACAATGTTCAATCGCATAACACTGGTGAACAAGAATCTCACCGAGAGGCTTACGATAGACATTTCGGTGACATTCAAGAATTTACGTACCTCATCGGAGGCCAGTCTCGGCACCGCCGCGATCATCGAAATCAAACAGGACGGAAGGCTTGGAAGCAAGATGAAAGACATTCTCCTCAAACATCGGGTCAAACCGATGAGGGTCAGCAAGTACTGCCTCGGAGTCGCACTCACTGACCCGAAAGTAATTCCGGGCAGATTCAAGTCCAAAATCAGATTTATTGACAAACTGAACAAAAACCGCTACACAATATGCTACAATCCAGTTTTACACCGACCGCTTTAGACGAAAGCGAACTGCTCGGAATCCAGACGCTCACCGACCCGGTGATGAGTACAGCGCAGAGCCTGTCGGAACTTGCGATAAGGTTCTTCCTCAATCTTTTGTCCTGCTGGGTGATTGTCAGGCTGCTGTACTACCCGAAGAGCCGCAGGAAAGACTATGTGTTCACATTCCTGACTTTCTCCTCGGCGATGCTGCTACTGCTCTATGCGATGGGCAGGGTGGATGTCGGGGTAGGTCTGACCCTCGGACTTTTCGCGATCTTCGGAGTGATCCGCTACAGGACGGAGACCGTCCCGATCCGTGAGATGACCTATCTGTTTGTCATCATCGCCATCGCCGCCGTCAATGGTCTGACTCCACTGTACGTGGTCGCCGGTGTTCCGGACAACAATCCTCATTATGCTCTCAGCTCAGGTGACGTGCTTCTTGCCTTGGCAGCCAACGCCTTGTCCATCATCCTGATACTGGTGCTGGAGAACAGCCGCGGCCTTAGAAGGTCAGCTTCAAAGATCATCCTCTACGACAGGATAGACCTGATTGTACCGGAGCGACGTGACGAACTCTTCAAGGACATTGAGGAACGATGCGGGATAACTCCTGTCGATGTCACCATCGGCAACATAGACTTCCTCAAGGACTCCGCCTACATCAAAATCTACTACAACACAGAGTCCTGTGCCGACACGACACTTGACTCCATCATAAGGGACAAGCAATTAATCGATAATCAAACTTTATAGGATTCATGAACAGAATAACCAAACTCTCAACCAGTGTGTTTCTCCTGCTCGCTATGCTGGCATATTCAAACACAGAGGCATCCGCACAGGAAATCAATGGCCGCGTCTATGCGGAGGCTGACTGGAAGGTCTCCAAAGGCTTCCACCTTAACGCCGAGTACCAGCTACGCACCAAGGACTCGTTCTCGGGCATTGAAAGGAATCAGTTCGCCCTCGGCGCATCCTACAAGATCAACAAGTACCTCAAGGCCGGAGCCGACTACACATTCATCGGCCACTATGCCAACTCCACAGGCAAATTCAAGCCCCGTCACAGGGTGGCCGGCAATCTGACCGGCATGGTTGACGCCGGCTACTGGCGCTTCTCGCTGCGGGAAAGGCTTCAGCTCACCCACAAGGCCTATGGTGTGAATCACTATCAGGAGGTTCCCAATCATCTGGAACTCAAATCAAGGCTGATGGTAAAATACAGAGGATTCAGGACAGTGTCGCCCTATGCCTACATCGAGTTGCGGAACACATTCAACGATCCCAAGTGCGACGCCAACTACGACTCATCCACCGGCACGTGGAGCGGCTACGAGTTCCTCGGCTACACCCACGCCTACGTCAACCGTGTCCGCGGAGCCCTCGGTCTGGAATGGATCCTGAGCTTGCGGCACGCACTTGACTTCCGGTTCATGTACAACTACTACAACGAGCTGGACATCGACACGGACAAATCCGGCACCATGCTCAAGTCCCTCGCATGGCAGAACCCGAAAGTCGCGACTCTCTGCTTCGGCTACAAGTTCGCGTTTTAAGTAAGCGTTAATGAATAAGTTGGTAAAGATTTGGCGGTATTTTCGAGGATAGCTCTCTTTTGGTAGAAGGAGTGTGCCGGTGGCACATGACTGATGAGAAAACACATTTAGACCGATGGGTATATTCCGGTTACAGGCACGAAGATGCGACAAGGATCAAAAAGTTCCTTGTCGCTTTTTCTTGTCACTGTCCAACACAAGATGACGTACCTGAGTAGGCGGACAAAAGATAAGCGGCAGAGAAGGGTGAATAATTTCTCATCACAATTGCTTTCCAGTTGAAATCCAAATAAAAATGGATCTCGATTTTAACAGTTAATATGGTAGTGTTTCATCGAGTGTGTCCGGAGCCGGTCCCTCGGACTCTTTAGATATGCAAATATAATCAGTTTTCTTTTGGCTCGCTCCGCTTCGGCAACGGGCGAAGGGGAGCGAGGCCGCTTCGGCAACGGCCGAAGCGGAGCGAGCCATTTCAGCGAGCTCGCGCAGCTTCGGATCGTAGCAGCCGGAGGTCGTATATTCCGGCTGCGGTGCCGCCTTTTCTGGAGGGAACAGCGTCTCATCCAGATCAATTCTAGGCACCTGTCTTAGGTACGATTTCTTATCCATGGCCGTCTTTCCCATCAGCAGAGGTACAGATTCTTCGTTAGGCATCGCACCCCGCATCCTGGTGACCCGTCGGAAGTCCTTCTGGAGCCGCTCTATCCAGTTTGTCGTGTAGATCATGGCCTGGATGCGATGGTCATAGTTCAGGTATGTGAAGTACAGCTTGTAGGAGCAGTCGTCACGCCTGCGCTTGATTGCCCTGTAATAACGGCCCCTTTTGTCGCAGAATGACTGCCACTCCGTCCAGGCCTTCTCAACGGTGTAGTTCCTGTCACCGGTCCGGAACACCTGCTTGAGATCCTCCGCCACCTCACGCTTGTCCCCGATGCGTACATCGCTGATAATGTTGCGCTTGAGATGCGTCGTGCAGCGCTGCAGTGGCGTTTTGGGGAAGACCTCGGCAATCACGTCCTCCAAGCCTTTCAGACCGTCGGCGCATATCAGCCCAAGCCTCTCGACGCCTCTCTCGTATATGTCATTGAGCATCTCGCCCCAGCCGTGAGCACTCTCCGTGGGCTTGTTGTAGATGCCTATCACCTCCCTCGTCTTGTCCGCCTTCACGGCCAGCAGGACATAGAACGCTTCCGTATCGACGCTGCGCTTGCGGTGAATCTTGATATGCACGCAGTCAATGAACAGGACTGGATAGTATGTTTCCAGCCTGTTCCTGAGTCAGGCCCTTGCTGTACAATGTGCCTGCAAGTCTCTCACACTCTTCTTCTTGGCTCCTTAGCACTGCGAGGATGCGTGGGTGAAAATTCCCGTACCTGTCACGTGGTATCCTGAATGTCAGGGTGCTGCCCTGACCATATGTGTCGCCCATCCTGAAGCCGTTCCCCTTGTCCCCCGGCAAGCCGTCTTCGCGTAAATACTCACGCCTCTCGGCTACCATCATACTCTCAATCATTATCTCCATCAGGTCCTGGAGACCATTTTCTCTCTCCGCATGCTTGCATAATACCTCGGAAAGTTGTTCCTTTGTGAAATCCATAAGTCTACGATTCTTTTGTATTTGTTGTTTCTCTTTTACAAATCTAAAGAAATCCGTAGACTTTCTTTTTATCTCATTCAAATTTCTCTGCAATCATCCTTGAACCTGATTCTCGGAGAAGAGGAGTAGGCGCGGAACGGGAGTATTTGCTGGTTGAATTATTTTCGCAAGAAAAGCCCCGGAGAAGCGCTTTCTTCGGGGTTTTTATGTAAATTTGCTGAACATAAACGAACAAAATCTGGTAACAATGAAAAAAACAATCGCTCTGATTATCGCGGTGTTCGCGGTGTTCACGTCCTACGCCAGGAAGGAGACGGCATCTCACGTCTTCTTCATCGGACTTGACAGCTGGGGATCCTATTCGATGGCCAAGGCTGACATGCCGAATGTGAGAAGGCTGATGGAGAACGGATCCTACACATTGAAGAAAAGAACCACACTCCCCTCCCACAGCGCCTCCAACTGGGCCTCGATGTTCATGGGAGCATCGCCGGAGATCCACGGATTCTGCGAGTGGGGTTCGAAGACACCTGACCTGGTGCCCCGCGTGACATCGGAGGACGGAATTTTCCCGACAATCTTCAAACTTCTCCGCGACAAGGATCCTGACGCCGAGATCGGAGCCTTCTATGAGTGGGACGGCATCAAGTACCTGATCGACACCTTGGCGATGAGCCGGTACGAGACGGTTCCCCAGGATCAGCTCAGCGATTCGGCCAGAAACTACATTCTGACGAAGAAGCCGAAGCTGGCCGCATTCGTCTTCGACGATCCTGATCATGTCGGACACGCCATAGGACATGACACCGAAGCGCTTTACGCGAAATTGACACAGCTCGACGGATGGATCGGCGAGATTCTGGACGCGATCGAGCAGGCCGGCATCATGGACAAATCGATCATCATCCTGACATCCGACCACGGTGGCATCGGCAAAGGACACGGAGGCAGGACCATGGAGGAGATGGAGACTCCTTTTGTCATCTACGGCAAGGGAGTCAGGAAGGGCTACTGCTTCGACGACATCAGCGTGATGCAATTCGATGTCGCGTCGACGATGGCCTACATCTTCAATCTCAAACAGCCGCAGGCCTGGTTCGGAAGACCTGTCAAGAGCATCTTCAAATAGATAGACTGAAAAATAGCAGATCATGACATTAAGCGCGCCAACCTGGCCGGTCCGGGCTGGTGCGTTTTTTGAATATAACCAAAAATGCAGTACATTTGTAATTTGTGTATAAATAACGGTATTGAGACAGATTCTGAAAATAGTTCTGCTTGCCCCGTGGCTTCTGCTGTGGGGTTGTACTGGCATTGACATCGAGCGCCCTGTCCCGGGGCCTGTCAAGGTCGCTCTGGCTGTCGGCCAGGGCGTGGCCACGAAAACAGAGTACAACGAGGCTGCCAAACGCTTTGTCTGGCGTCCGGGAGACAAGACCGCCGTCTGGGCGGAATCCCAGACGGGGACTTTCGCATTGGCCGGCCAAGAATTCCGCCTGATGGCGTCAGGCCTGGACCGGGACGAGTCCTCCGCCTGCTTCACAAGCACTTTAGCGTCTCCGATGGCTGAGGGGACATATTCCTACTACATGACATACCCTGTTCCTGAGTCGGTGAGCGGAAGAACCGCACGCTTCGGGATCCCGGCGACCCAGGATGGCCTGGCTTCGGGCGGCGTGGACATCCTTGTGGCGGAACCCGTTTCCGGTCCCGCCCTCTCCGCCGTCAGGGAAGGAACCCCGATAGACGGAAGTAACCTCTTGAAGGTCAGAATGAAGCATCTGCCACACTTCCTTCGGTTCTACATTCCGCAAGGATTTAACGCCTTGGGGGAACCCATCACGGAGATCAGGTTCACCATGCCCAAGCCTGTGGCCGGAACGGTGTCAGTGGATGTCACGGATCCCTCTTCGGCCTACCTGTCAGACGGCACTAACGCAATCTCCCTGACCCTACGTCACCCTCTGGAAGAGTCGGCGGACGGATCGTCGGTCGCGCTTGCGGGAATATTCCCGCCGGAAGAAGCTTATTCACAGGGCGATGTCATGAACATCACCGTCTATTCGGAAGGCAAGTGGGCCTCTTTGGAGCCTGTCCGCCTGGCAGGAAGGTCATTCAAGGCAGGTCACGTAACCCCGGTTCCGCTAAGGCCACGTGATGTCAAGACGTACTACACATTAAGGTTCACTTTGGCCTCCAACAACCTTGGAGAGGATCCGCAGAGCATAAAACTGGCCTTGCCGAAAGGAAGGAACTGGCCTGAGACCTCCTCAGACACGCTCGCTTTCGAAGGAAAGGACGGGGCGCTGATAAAGGTCGGCGACTCTTTCCAAATGAAGACGATTGACGAAGCTGCCTTCAAATCCATGTCCTCACTGCCGGTCAAGGTCATCTACGAATCCGAAAGCGCGATCGTGTCCGAGACCGTCACGCTCGCGGATCTCTCCTCCACAACCCGATCGGACTGCCGTCTTGACTGCCCTTATCTATTCTTCGAGGACTTCAGCGGCGTGGAGAGTTTCAATTCGAATGATGAATATGGTGTCTCAAGCGCCGGAAGCAAGTCTCCGCACACTTTCCTCGCCGGCTGGAGTGCTGCCAGAGCTGGGGCGCAGGCCGGTACAGCGATCAGGATAGCCTGCCGCAGGGAAACCGGCTTGGCCAACTACTCCGCCAGGGCGGACTCGCCGCTCCTGTCCGGGCTGAAAGAAAAGAAGACCGTCAGCCTCGACATCAGGTATGACTACTCTATGAACAGGGAGGGTAAACCGAAGATCTCCCAGACTGTTTACTTCGGCTACATCACCACACCGGAGAATCTCAAGAGCGGCGATGACACCGGCACATTCCCGACGAGTTTTACCGTCAACGAGACAACTGGCTCCTACACAAACATAAATCATACGGCCAGCGCCACGTTGTCCGGCGTTTCCGCTCCTCTACGACTAAGCTGGAGGACAGTTCCCGAGACCAACTGGGGCGCCAACAACACCTGCTGGCTCTACATAGACAACATAAGAGTGAAAATCAAAAAGTGATACAGGAATATGAAGATGAATAGAACAATGGTTGGAATCCTGACGCTGGCGCTCCTGTCGGTGTCGTGTTCCAAGCAACAGGACGAGGCGCGCGGAAGACTCTCGTTCTCCGTCGTCCCTGACGGTCAGGTAACCGAGGTGACCAGGAGTCTTGTGTCCGACTACACCACGCTTCCACAGATCGGAAAGTTCACGATAGTGGTAACCGGCAACAACGGCAACGAAGTGTATAACGGCCTGCTTGAGGCCTACGACGAGTCGGAAAATCTTCTCACCGGCAACTACACCGTGAAGGCAAGCTACGGCTCGACAAGCGACGAGGGCTTTGACAAGCCTTGCCTCACCGGAGAGAAGACATTCTCCGTCACCGGCGGAGGGACGACCAATGTCACCATCCCTGTCACTTTGGCCAACTCGATTGTCAGGATGGGCTACTCCGACAACTTCAAGACCTACTACACGGACTACTCCATCAAGCTGACAACCGGTGCCGGGACCGAGGTCGACTTCCCTAAGGGAGAGGACAGGGCGGCCTTCGTGGACGCCTACACCATCACAGTCTCCGGGACTCTCACGAATCAGGGAGGGAAGACACAGCGCTTCACGAAAAGCTACGACACAAGTCTCGCGCCGAAGACCTGCTACACCATCAGGTTCGATGTGCCCAACGTGGGTACAGGCGCTCTGCGAATCGATTTCGACGACAAGGTCGAGGATGTGACGCTTGAGGATGTTGATCTTAACAATTAATCAGAATGAAGAAGTTAGCTTACATATTCCTTGCATCCGCCCTCGTCTTGGCGATGTCTTGCAAGAAGGACAATTTCAATTACGGCAGAGGTGACAAGGACAATACCGGCGTGCTTTCGCTCACCGGTCTCTCTCTTGAGGTCTCGGAAGATGTCAATAAGGTAGCCACAAGGGCAGACGCGGCCGGCGACGAGTACGTCGTGGCTCTCTACGACAATTCCGACAAGCTTCTTTGGCAGAAGACCTACGGCGAGATCCGCGGGGAAGGCGACATCACTCTTCCTGCCGGAACCTACAGGCTGGAGGCCAAGTCCACAAGCGCGGCGGTGCCTCAGGCCAGATTCAGTTTCCCGGTCTACGGAGTCACCAAGGAGGTTGTCATCAAGGCCGGCGAGAAGACTACTCTGCCCACCCTTACCTGCACCCTTCTTCAGGCCATCGTGACGGTCGGCTATAATGACGAGTTCCTTAAATCAGTGACCGGGGACGGCTGTACGACAGTCGAACTGGCGTCCGGTTCCCCGCTGGAGTACAAACTCACCTACGCCGGCGGCAAGGCCAGCTACAGCCGCGACATGGGCTACTTTCTGGTCAACGGCGACAACTCCACACTTGCCCTTACATTCAAAGGCTCGGTGGACGGCAAGACCCAGAAGATGAAGACCTCCATCTCCGGCGTGAAGGCCAGGAACTGGCACATCGTCACCATCATGAAGAAGGTTGACGAGACAGGAGGTGTCTCCTTCGCCATTGAGATCGACGGCCTCGTGGAGGACATGGAACTTGAGAACAACGTGGCCGGCGATGAGCAGGGCGACGGCTTCGACCCTGACGCACCGACTGGTGACGGCGGTATCGAGCTAGTCAGCACCTGCTCCTACGACATCACAAAGGCCGTTGTTGTCCCTGCGACCGGAGCGTTCCCTCTCACGATGCAGGCAAAGGTTCCTAACGGAACCCGCAAGTTCACGGTTGACATCGCTTCCACCAACGAGGATTTCATCAATTCGGTAAACACTGTGGGCGGAACGCGCCTCGACCTGATTAACCCGTCAGAGGCCGCGATGGGAATATTCTCAATCGTTCCATTCCCTCACGGATCGGCTCTTTCCGGCAAGACCGAGATTGATTTCGACCTCTCCGGAGCGCAGACGCCGCTGCTCGCGTTCAAGGGAACCCACACATTCACGATGAACGTGGTGGACAACAAGGGCTGCCGCAAGAGCATTCCTATCACACTTGAGGTTCTTTAACAAGGAGAAGGAATGAATATGAAAAGAAACATCCAGATAGTGTTCGCTTCCGCTCTGACTCTTCTGTGCCTCGGCTCCTGCACCGCTGACAAGACCGCTCCCCTTGGCAAGGAAGGCTCCTTCTCCCTTAAGGTAAGGATGGGCGAAACGGCTACAAAGGCCGCCATGAGCCAGGAAGAGCTGCTCTCGACAGCGAAGGTCAGCATATTCAAAGGCGACTTCTCCGGCAAGGTCCGTGAATATGTCTATTCACAGATTCCGGACGCCATCATGCTGCCTGCCGATGACTACCGCGTCGATGTCGCCGCCGGAGAGATTGTCAAGGCCTCTCCCGAGACGGCCTCTTGGGACCAGAAAAGCTACAAAGGCTCCTCTGACGTGAAGATCATCGCCGGCAAGACCAGCGATGTCACAGTTACGGCCAAGGTCTGCAACGTGGTCACCAACTTCACTTTTGACAACACCGTGGCCGAGGCTTTCAACGAGGGCTACACCTGCTCGGTCGGACTGGCTGCGGACAATGCCTCCGGCAGGCTCGTCTACGATGCCGCCAAGAAGGGAAAGGACGGTTTCTTCATCGTCTCCGGCTTCGAGCCTTCTCTTTTCTGGACATTCTCGGGCACACTCAGGAAGAACGGCGCGGCCTTCTCCAAGTCCGGCGAGATCAAGGCCGTCGAGGAGGGAA
>HF986047.1:12093-26329 GCA_000431015.1 Alistipes sp. CAG:514
GGAGGGAAAGAGATACAAGCTGAATCTGAAATACATTGAGAGTGACGGCCAGCTCGCCTTCGAGCTTCTCGTGGATGACTCCACGAACGAGATCTACGACAACATCATCTTCGAGGCCACATCCACCGGTGTCGCCCAGTCTTCCCGCTACGAGGTCTGGGCCGGTCATTTCACCGCCCACGCCGACGTGGACGAAGGCCAGTACGACAAGGACAAGGTCTTCTTCGAGGTCAGGGAAAAAGGCTCCGGGGAGTGGCGTCAGGTGAAAGCGACCCGTGAGGCCGAAGGAACCTACAGCGCCGAGATAACCGGACTGACACCCTCAACCACCTACGAGTACCGCCTCGTCCTGACGAACACGGAATCCAATGAGGTTGAGTACATCCCGTCATCACTGGACATCACGACCGAGAACGCTCCGGGAGTGCCGAATGGCGGCTTCGAGACAACATCGAACGCCGAAAGCGGCAAGTACAAGTCGTTCTACGATCCGTCTTCCCCTGAAGAGTCACTGCAGAAGAAATGGTGGTGCAACGGCAACGCCGGCTCCACGTCCGTCGGATCACAGTATGCGATCTGCTACCCTGACGCCTCTGATTTCAAGGAAGGGAGCCAGTCAGTCTGCCTGCAGTCGCGCAATGTCATCGTGAAATTCGCCGCCGGCAACCTGTTCAGCGGGCATTTCGGTGAGACCATCGGCACGAAAGGCGGAACCGTCTTCTTCGGAAGGCCGTTCACCGCAAGACCGACAGCGCTCCGTCTGTGGGTAAAGTACACCGGAGGAATCATTGACTGCGCCGAATCCGGAGTCCCGGACGAGGGAAAGAAGGGCAACTACGACAAAGCTTCCATCAAGGTGGCCCTCGGCGTGTGGAACTACAGGAAATACGGCGGTGATCCGGACAGTCCTGTCAAGGTCAACACCACCGACGTAAGCACGTTCGTTGACTACAACACAGACGAATCCACCATCGCCTCGGGCGAGAGGATCATCCCGTCCGACGGATCGAATCCGGCTAAGGACTGGATACAGGTGACGATTCCTATCGACTACAGAAACAAAACCACCTACCCGACCCACATCATCATCAGCTGCGCGGCCAGCATGTACGGAGACTATTTCTCCGGTCACGACGGCAGCAAGCTGTGGATTGACGGGATGGAACTGATCTACGAATAGTCATGAGAAACGGATTCCGGCTAATTGCTGTCGTACTTCTGATCCTTGGGCCGTTGACGGCCCGTGGACAGAGGATGGACAGAGGCATCGATCTGACATCCCAGCCCTGCTTCGTCAAGAAAGGCACGTGGATGATCGGGGGCGGAGCCAGCTACATGCTGCACAACAACAATGACTCGCGGCTGCTTGTTGTCAACGGCATCAACTCTACCGGCTACACCCTGTCCGTCAGCCCGGCGTTCTGCTACATGCTCAAGGACAACAAGGGAGTAGGAATGAGGATCGGCTACAGGAGAAACATGTTCAAGCTGGATTCCGCCAAGGTCAACTTCGAGGACATCGACCTGTCACTGAACAACTTCCATAAGATAAGCCACGCCTTTGAGATCCAGGGTATCGGACGCTACTATATTCCTGTCGGACAGCTCAAGCGACTGGGACTGTTCAACGAGCTGCAACTCTCCTACAGCTACGGCCAGGGAAAGGTCATGGACGGACACGGCAACAAGATAAACGCCTCCTACGAGACCTCCAACGCCCTGGGAATCAACGTCTGCCCGGGATTCATGGCTTTCATCACGGACAAGCTCGCCATCGACGTGAGCGTGAACATGCTCGGTCTCCATTTTGAATGGACAGAGCAGTCACACAACCGCGTCGCGGAAGGCGACAGAAGCCTGACCTTGATCAACTTCAAGGTCAACCTCCTTGCGATTGGATTTAGTCTTTACTATTACCTGTAGCCGATGAAAAGGATAGCGCTGACAATCTTAATGATCTGCTTTTCGAGCCTCAGCCTCCAGGCCGAGGAGAAAGTTAAAGAGGCTCCGACCGAGGAAAAACGAGGTCCGGACCGCCTGTTCATGCCAAAGGGAGATTTCTCGGCAGGAGCGCAGTTCTCCTATGTAGACCTGCTCAGCAATGACAGCGAGTACCTCATGCTGGTCCAGCATCTGGACGCCAACGCCACGATAATGACATTCTCTCCCTACCTTGACTATTCCTACAAGAACAATCGTTCCGTAGGACTTAGGGCGAAATATTCATCAGCGAAAGGCGGTATCTCCAAAGCTGATCTCTCCATGCTCAGCGATGACCTTTCATTCTCCCTGAATGACATCCTGGCCGACTCGCGCTCCATCCAGGCCGAGATTTACCACCGCGCCTACGCCCCGCTGGACAAGAGCAGCCGCTTCGGTGTCTTCACCGATGTCTCCCTGGGCTATTCGCACACCAGAACCTCCTTCTCCTACAACGAGGAGAGTCTGGACACCTATGCCATCGCAAACCGACTCAAGCTCGCCGTCCATCCCGGCCTGATGGTCTTCGTGACCAACAGCATCAGCACCCACGTGGCGATCGGCATCGGCGGAGCGACCTACAACCACATCGACTACTACAAGAACGGTGAGGTCGTGGGGACGAGGGATTTCTCCAAAGTGCGCTTCATGCTTGACATTCTCGACATTTCATTCGGACTAAGTTTCCACCTATAGGCTATGTGCTACAGACTCCTATCATTTCTTATGGCGCTGATCGCCACTCTGTCCTGCATCAGGAATGACATACCATACCCTGATGTCAAGGCAGAGATAACCAGTCTTCAGGTCAAGGGCGCCAAATCGGTGAGCATCGACAAAGACGCCATGGTGGTTGTGGTCACTCTTGAGGAGGCGGCAGACATCCACAACGTCAGCATCACCGGGGTCACCTTCAACGAGAAGGCCGTCGAGCCTTCGGTGTCACTGACCGGCACACACGACCTGTCCTCGCCTTACAGTTTCACCCTTAATCTCTACGGCAGGGATTTCGGCTGGAAGATCCGGGCGGAGCAGCCGGTGGAGCGCTACTTCACCGTGGCCGGGCAGACCGGAGAGACCGTGATCGACGCTGAAAACCTTAGGGTTCTGTTCAAAATACCTATGGGGATTGACATGCGGAAACTTAGCGTGACATCCATGAAACTCGGCCCGGAGGAGATCACGAGGTACAATCCGACCGCCGCGGAACTGCATGACTTCTCAAATCCGGTCGTCGTGATGGCTTCCTACAAGGGCGTGACACAGGAATGGACGCTGTTCGCGGAAAGGGTGAAGACATCCGTCACCATGTCCCGTCCGGAGCCGTGGACCAGGGTGGCCTGGCTGAAGGCTTCCGGCATCGAGGGCCGTGACAACGGTTTCCGCATCAGAAAGACCGGTGAGACACAGTGGAGGAACATCGGAGACGTCACATCCATCGGCGGCACCTTCACCGCGATGGCTGACGGCCTTGAGCCGCTTACGGACTACGAATGTGTGGCCTTCAGCGGAGACGAGGTGACGGGGGTCGAAAGATTCACCACGGAGGCGGAACGCCAGTTGCCGAACTCCGGCTTCGAGACGTTCAGCAACGCCGAGTCCACAAAATATTACTCGTTCTACAATCCTGACCTGTCGGATCCTACCCTCAAGAGCAAATGGTGGGGCAGCGGCAACAAGGGATCGACGACCGTCGGATCAAGCTACGCCATCACAAAGCCGGATGAGACGGAGAAAGTCGAGGGAAAATATTCATTGAAGATGGAGTCGCAGTACGTCATCGTCAAATTCGCGGCCGGCAATGTCTTCTCCGGTGAATATGCCGGTAACGTGGGCATCTCCGGCGGCAAGATCCGGATGGGGCGTCCGTTCACCCTGCGTCCGAGAAAGTTGACCGCCTGGATCAAGTACAAAAGCGGAAAGATTCAGCAGAAGACATTGGGAGGCTACCCGGAGGGTGATGAGGTCAAGGTCGGTGACAATGACCGCGGAATCGTGTGGATGGCGCTCGGCGACTGGAGATCAAAGGATTACGGCGGCTCTGCCGACTGTCCGGTGGAGGTGAACACCACAAAGGAGGACACCTTCTTCGATCCAAAGGGACCGAACGTCATCGCCTACGGCAAATTCGTCACGGATCATGACATGGGGTGGACAAAGATCGAGATCCCTCTTGAATATGTCTCCACATCCCGCCGTCCTACCCACATCATAGTTTCCTGCGCCGCGAGCATGCTCGGAGACTACTTCACCGGCAGCCCCGACTCAATCATGTGGATCGACGACATCCGTCTGGAATATTAAGTAATCCTTAAAAAAAGTTGGTAAAGATTTGGCGCAGTAGTTTCGAGGATAGATGTCGTGGGGAGAAGGAGTGTGTCGGTTCAAGGACTACTGAACATTCTGATCTATGCCCCGATGCCAGAAGCGGGAGGTGATGTCCGTCAATGAATATGAATCCGCTTCGTGAGCGACTTTATACAAGCGCTGGTTAGTGGTTTTGGAGTTCAAAGGGCCGAATGATTCGATGTACGGCCCCACCTTCACATAATCAAAATTCTCGAATATCTTGTCCTCCACCGCGTTCCGTCCCGAGTACAAGGCGGCGGCAAGCCCTTTGGAGCGGACGTGGGCGGCCAGCCTCAGCAGAGATTCCGGATCCCTTCCCTCACCGAGGAACAGGAAGCAGTCCACCCCGAAATTGTCAGCGACCAGAGAATCAATGACTTTCTCGGTCAATTCAACACCTACATCCGTCTTCAGAAAAGGAGAATGGCATCCTATGCAATTACCTTGGCAGTTGCTTATGTCAACCGCCAAGGTAACTCTATCGGGAATCTCCTCGATGACCACCGAGGTCATCTCAGGAACATATTTGATCATATTCGTTAAGCCTCCTCCTGTGCCGCAGCCTTGGAGCCATCGTGGTTGTAGAACCTGTGGGCGGCCTCGACCTGGCGCATCTCGCTGAACGAGGACACACGCTTGAGGTAACCGATCACACGGGTCAGGTAGTCCAGATTGTGGCTTCCGCACTTAGGGCAGACCTCAAGGGTGTCCTTGCTGATGTAGCCACAGTCATTGCAGACGGTGTTGCGGCAGTTGAATGTGAAGTAGTTGGTGCCGTAGTGGGCGGCGGTCTTCAGAAGCTGGCGGTACTGGTCCTTGGTAAGATGCTCGGCCACGTTCATGTGGAGGGCGGAGCCGCCGTCCAGATGCTTGACATACTCGTTGCCGTGCAGCTTGAACTTGTCGATCATCGAAAGCGAGTCATCCTCAGGATTGTAGAAGTACGAGCTGTACATGTTGTGCTTCGGGGAGACGTAGAAACCGTCCTTCTGGTCCCACTTGTAGTTCTTGCCGGAAAGATTCTCTCCCGGAACAAACTCCGTGTTGAACATCGTGTCCGGAGTCTTGTCCTTCTTGTTGGACCGGTTGATGGTCTCAAGGATGACATCCACGAACTCGTTGTACTCAGGATTAGGGCTTATAGTAAGGCCGAGGAACTCGGCGGCGTCGGTGAGGCCGTTCACGCCGATGGTGAGGTACTGCCTCTTCATGTCGATGAAACCGGCCTGGTAGACATCCAGCATGCGGGCCGCGAGGAAGTCCTTGATGATCTCGTTGAAGGCGATCTGGTACTTGTGCACACGCTCGGTCTCCTCGGTCACCGCCGCGCGGATATATTCATAAAGCTGGTTCTTGTCATAGTCGGCTCTGGTCAGCGCCTTAGAGCCGTCCACCACGATGCCCTTCCTCTCAAGGAAGTAGCGTCTTGTGGCAAGCTGGATGAGCCGGTTCAGATTGATTGTCATGACTGACTTGGAACCGGTTGACACCGAGGCCGTTCCCATCGAGTATTGGTGCGTGGTGTGGTTGTGCGACTCGTCAATCTTGTCCAGCTCGGTGATCGAGTTGCGCAGACGGCAGCAGCTCGCGAGGCTGTCCGGACTGTCGGAGAGGTAGCAGAAGAAGCTGTGTCCCTTCGACCACATCTCCGCCGTGAAGTCGGCATATTCCTTGTCGATGAAATCGTCCTTGCCGTCGGTCAGCAGAGCCATCGTCTCGACAGGAAAGGTCAGGATGTAGCGGTTCCTCTCCTCGTTGAACCAGTTCATGAAATGCTTCTGGAGCCATGAAAGGGTCTCCCATTTCGGCTCTGAGCCGTCAGGGAAACGGAAGTCGCCGAACACGCCGCGGAAGTAGCTCTCGTCGAAGTAGCTGATGTTCCAGAACACCGTCTGATACCCACGGTTGCCGGCAGGCATATTCATGGAATGTACAACCTGCTGGAAGTAGTTGTCGATGACTTTCACAAGCGTCCTCTTCTTGGCGTTCATCTCCACGACATCCTCAAGGTGATCAAGATAGTCGTCACCGTAGTCCTTGCGGATGAAGTAGTCCAGGTACATCAGGAACTCCGGGGTCGCAACGGCTCCCATGAACTGGGAGGAGATTGAATATACCAGATTGATGAACTCGCCGCAGAACGACTTGAGGTCGGTCGGAGCCACGGACACACCGCCAAGCTTGATGAGGCCGTCCACAAGGAACGGGTACATCGTGATGGCGACGCAGTAAGGGTAGCCAGGGGTGCCGCTCTCGTCGTGCTTGTAAAGGACGTGACTCTCAAGATCCTTGATGTACTGGCCCGCGAGCGAGCGTCCGTACAGAGCCTTGATCTTGTCCTTCATGATGTAACGGTTCTGCTTGATGTTGTTCTCCTTGTAGAGCTCCTGGCCGAGGGTCACGATGTTCTTGCGGGTGACATTGGCGTTGGCGTCGAACTTGGAGCCGGTGGCGGCGTTGGACGCGGCGATGTAGTCGCGGATGAAGTCGCGCTTCTTGCGCAGATCCAGACCCGCGTCAAACTTCTCTATGTAGGCCACGGCGACCTTCTTGTTGATGGACATCAGGCTCTCCTCGACCTGACGCCTGATCTCACGGCTGGTGATCTTGTCATAAATGTAGAGGTTCTCCGCGATCGAGACAACCACAGCCTCGGGACATTCCTCGCCAGCTGTCTTGTAGGCCTCGCGTATGCCGTTCATCAATTTGACCTTGTCGTACTCCTCATAAGAGCCATTGGTCTTGCGTACAGTTACATCCATATTCAGTTTATTTTATTTCGATAAGTATTGCCGACTGGTTATCCAGGTTACAAAGCCGGCCCGATCCCCGCAATGGGAGTCGAACCGACTTTCACAAAGTTAGCAGATAATTCGGCCTGTCGGTCACATTTATCGCTAAAGTTATCAACAATCGCGCAACATAATTGTTAATTTGTTGCGCGATAATTAATTACAAGAATATGAATTTTAGAATTACTAAAATTGACAAAACGGCCATGAACCAACCGATCTTCTTGACCTTTCCGGTGCAAAGGTTAAGGATGACATAGGCCACAAGACCAAGGAGGATACCATTGGAGATTGAATATGTCATCGGCATGAGGATCATGGTAAGGAAAGCCGGGATGGACTCGGAGAAGTCGTCAAGAGGAATGTCCTTGATCGGGCTGAGCATGAACAGTCCCACGAACACGAGTGCCGGGCAGACAGCGGAGCCAGGGATGGCGGTGAAGACCGGAGCGAAGAACAGCGCCAGCACGAAGCAGGCGGCGACCGAGAATGCGGTCAGACCCGAACGGCCACCCTGGGCCACGCCTGAGGCGCTCTCAACATAGGTGGTCACGGTGCTTGTTCCGAGGCAGGCTCCGGCGACCGTGCCGATGGCGTCGGCCATGAAGGCCTTGTTCATGCGCAGAGGCCGTCCGTCCTTCTCCACCATGTTGGCCTTCGTCGTCACGCCGACAAGAGTGCCGATCGTGTCGAACATGTCCACGAACAGGAATGTGAACACGACGATCAGCATGTCAAGGCTGAAGATCTGGCTTGTGTCGGTGCTGAACTGGCAGAGGATAGGCTTCATGGACGGCGGGGTGTCGACGAATCCATGGAACTGCGTGAGTCCCATAGGGATGCCGATGACGGCGGTGGCGATGATTCCGATAAGGAGGGCTCCCGGGACGTTGAAGATGACCAGCGCGCCGGTGATGACAAGACCGATTACGGAAAGGAGACCGGCGCCGCCGGTGATGTCGCCGAGGTTAACCAGTGTGGCGGGATCATCCACGACGATGCCGCCGCCCTTCAGGCCGATGAGCGCGATGAACAGACCGATACCTGCGCCGATCGCCTTTCTCAGCGACAGCGGCAGGGCGTTCACAATCGCCTCGCGGACACTCGTCAAAGTCAGGATTATGAATATTATACCTTCAATAAGGACAGCGGTCAGCGCGAACTGCCAGCTATAGCCCATTCCGAGGCAGACCGTGTAGCAGAAGAAGGCGTTCAGTCCCATACCAGGGGCAAGGGCGAACGGAAGCTTGGCGTAGAAAGCCATCACGAGGGTCGCGAGGATGGAGGCGACAGCCGTGGTGGTGAAGAGGGCGTTCTTGTCCATTCCGCAGTCAGCCAGGATTGAAGGGTTGACGGCGAGGATGTAGGACATCGCGAGGAATGTGGTGATACCGGCGACGATCTCGGTGGAGACCTTCATCGTGGACGGATCGAATCCGAACAGTTTGGTCATCCAGCCTGACTTCTTAGGCTCGGCGGCCTGAGTTTTTGTTTCTGCCATTGTCTTGGATTGTTAAGTGTCGTTGAATATTAGAATACCCACTTGGTACCAAGGCAAGGACGCACGAAGAAGCCCTTTCCGGTTCCGAAATTGTAAGAGAGTTCGATCTCAGTACCGATATTGAGGTTGTCAACTCCGAAATGCTGGCCGATGTTGTACCAGAGCTGTGGCTCTGAAAGGAACACGAAGTGAGCGTCCTCCGCCTTTGTCCAGTCACGGTATCCGGCCTTCTTGTCGTTGATGTAAGGGCAGACAGTGTGGTCCTCCCACCAGAAATCAGCGAATCCACTGAAGCGGAGTCCGGTAACGCCGAACAGATCCTGCATACCCCAGACAGCCGTGAACTGGAGCGGAACCTCGCTCTTGAATTTGCTGCCGTCAGCGTGCTTCGCGCCGTTATAGTTGATGGTCTTGTAAAGGGCCTTGAGATTCAATGTGTTCTTGAAATCCTTGCTGTGAAGGAACCAGTCAACACCGAAAAGGAAGGCGTTGTTGATGGTGTAGCCGTTGTACGCGCCGCCGTTGTACTCGACGTGGAAGCTGAAAGGAGCAAGTTTTGTGTTCTGCCAGAAGTTGAGGCAACGCGCGATCTCGAAGTAGGTCCCGCTTGGAGCGTAAACCTTGTCATTCTCGTTCTTCGAGTTGTAGTCATAATCCACGAAGAAGAAGGTGTTACCCCATTTGTCCCCGTAGAAACCTTCGAGGGTGGTGGTCACGTGACCGCGATCCTTACCGAAATCGTAGAAAGTCTGAAGGTTGGTCTGAGCCTTTGCTCCTAGAGTAAAGGCAAGCGCTGCGACTGTGGCGGCGATGATTGATTTGTTTGACATAAATATTAAGGAATTTGACTTGTTCCTTTTTGAATATTAAAGAACAAAATTAATACAAATGTCATAGAAAGTCCATACCTTTGCCCTACAATATTCACAAAGTTATCAACAGCCATGTTTGAAGAGACACTGAAATTCTATCAAAACTTCCCTAAGGAAGGAATCAATTTCGTTGACATAATGCCGTTTATGCAGGACAAGGAGGTCTTCACCAAGCTGATCGGCGAGATCGGCAGGCACGTGACCGCACCGACCGTTGCAGCCCCCGAGGCCCGCGCGTTCCTGTTCTGCGCGCCGCTCCTCACCTCGGACAGCGGAGTGACCAATGTCGTGCCGTTCCGCAAGAAGGGCAAGCTGCCTCACTCCGGCGACGACCTGCAAAGCATCGAGATTATGAAGGAATATGGCCCCGACAACCTTTACTTCCGGAAGTCCGACATAGCGGCCGGCAAGGCTGAGGATGGAATATTCAAGATCGCCATCATCGATGACGTCCTCGCCACCGGCGGCACGGCGGAAGGAATAGCCAAGGCTCTTGACGCGCTGACAATCGATGTCGATGGCAAGGAATATGGCGTGAAGGTCACCGAGTTCATCTTCCTTGCCGAGCTTGACGGACTCTACGGCCGCAACCGTCTCGAAAAGATCGCTCCGGTCCACTCCATCGCGCACATCAGGTAAGCGCCCTCTACACAACACCGACTATCGGAAGGAGACCAACCTGCATCAGTCATCCGTCTCGGGGTCTGCCATGATGGTGGTGCCGGCATTGAGGGCAGAGGCGGAGGTGATGACCACACGGGAGACGCCGGAGTTGATGGCTTCGAAGGCGTTCTGGAGTTTCGGGATCATTCCCTCGGAGATGGTGCCGTCGGCGACCATCAGGGCGAAATCGGAACTGGTTATGGTCGGAATCACGCTCGACGGGTCGTTCAGGTCCTTCATCACGCCAGGCGTGGACGAGCAATAGGTCAGGGTCACGTCATAGACTGAGGCAAGTGTCTGGGCGACGGACGAGGCGATGGTGTCGGCATTGGTGTTCAGCATCGAGCCTTCCTTGTCATGGGTCAGCGGGGCGAGAACAGGCACGGCGCCGGACTCAAGGAGGTTCTCCAAAGCCTTGGCGTTGACATACTTGATGTCACCTACGTAACCGAAGTTGATTGGCTGTACGGGGCGCTTCACACTCATAATCAGATTGAGATCAGCACCGGTAAGGCCAACGGCGTTGACACCAAGGGCTTGCAGACGCGCAACCAGATTCTTGTTGACAAGTCCGCCGTAGACCATCGTTACCACCTTCAGCATCTCGGCGCTTGTGATCCTGCGGCCATCGATCATCTGGGTCTCCACGCCCAGTCTGGCCGCCATCTCAGTGGCGATCTTGCCGCCTCCGTGCACGAGAATCTTTCTGCCCTTGAGGCTTGACAGTGACATCAGGAGGGACTGGAGAGACTCCTCGTTCTCCACTATGGCTCCTCCCACCTTAATAATATTCAATGAATCCTTTATCATATTCATTTTCCTCAAAATTATTTCCGTACACCAAAGAGGCTTTTCCTGTACCAAACGATGACAAAAGGCCATTTGGTACAGGAGAGGCCCCTTTCCTGTACCGTTTCCGCAACAAAGTCTTATTGCAGATCCTCCAGCATCCTCTTCATCACCACCTGGGCGGAGACGACACGGTTGGCGGCCTCCGGAATCACGATGCTGCGAGAGGAATCTATCACCTCATCTGTCACGATCATATTCCTTCTCACCGGCAGACAGTGCATGAAGTAGGCGTTGTTGGTGACGGCCATCTGGCGCGCCCCGACTGTCCAAGCACGGTCCTGACTGAGGATCTGGCCGTAGTGTGAGACGGAGGACCAGTTCTTGGCGTAGATGAAGTCCGCTCCCTCAAAGGCCTTCATCTGGTCGTACTCCACACGGGCATCGCCGACGAACTGAGGATCAAGCTCGTAGCCTTCCGGATGGGTGATGACGAAATCCACATCGGCGGCATTCATCCACTCGGCGAACGAGTTAGGCACAGCCTGAGGCAGCGCACGCGGATGCGGAGCCCAGGTCAGAACCACCTTCGGACGCGCCACGCTTTTATATTCATTGACCGTGATGAGGTCGGCGAAGGCCTGGCATGGATGGACCGTGGCAGATTCGAGGCTGATGACAGGTTTGCCGGAATATTCGATGAACTGCCTGAGAATGGTCTCGTTGTAGTCGAAGGACTTGTCCTTCAGGCCGGCGAACGAGCGCACTCCGATGATGTCACAGTAGCTGCCGATGACAGGGATCGCCTCACGCAGATGCTCCGGCTTGTCGCCGTCCATCACCACGCCCATCTCGGTCTCAAGTTTCCAGCTGTCGCCATTGACATTGAGCACTATCGAGTTCATTCCCAGATTCATGGCCGCCTTCTGGCTGCTCAGGCGGGTGCGCAGGCTGCTGTTGAAGAAAATCAGAATGATCGTCTTGTTCCTGCCCAGATTCTGCCATGCGAACGGGGTCGCCTTGACCTGCTTCGCCTCCTCAAGCGCCTTGCCGAGGTCGCCTATGTCACTTACGTGAAAAAAACTTCTCATAATACTTCCTTTAATGCGTCAATGAATATGTCAACGTCCGCCTTGGTAAGCGTAAGCGGGGCAAGAAGGCGGATCATGTTCTTGCCGGAAACGCCTGTGAATATGTGCTTTTCGTAGAGAAGGCGGCCTCTGATCTCGGCGATCGGCTCATTGAATTCTATGCCTACCATGAGTCCGCGGCCACGCACCTCCCTGATTCTCGGAGAGGCCGGAATGGAATTCTTCAGATACTCTCCTACCTCAAAAGCGTTCGCAACGAGATTCTCTTCCTTGAATATGTCCGCGACGGCGTTGGCCGCGGCCATCGCGAGGTAATTGCCTCCGAATGTGGTGCCGAGCATTCCCTTTGTGGCCTCGAACTCAGGAGAGATGAGGACTCCGCCGATCGGGAAACCGTTCGCCATGCCTTTTGCCATCGTGACGATGTCCGGCTTGATTCCGACCCATTGGTGGGCGAAGAACCTGCCGCTGCGGCCGTAGCCGCTCTGAATCTCGTCAAGAATCAGCACCACGCCGGCCTCCTTGGTGGCCTGACGAAGATCTCTCATGAACTGGTCATCAGGGATGACGATACCGCCGACCCCCTGGATGCCTTCAATGATTACTCCGGCGACATCGCCCTTGGCAAGTTCTGTTCTCACCGCCTCTATGTCATTCAGAGGCAGGAAAGTGACATTGTGATGCGAGTTGAACGGCGCTGAATACTTAGGATTGTCGGTGACGGCCACCGCTCCGGAGGTCCTTCCGTGGAAGGCTCCCTTGAACGCGATCATCCTGTCCTTTCCGGTGTGGAAAGAGGCCAGTTTGAGGGCGTTCTCATTGGCCTCCGCTCCTGAGTTGATCAGGAAGAGGGAGTAATCCTGTAGTCCGGATAGTTCACCGATCTTTCCGGCCAGCTCGACCTGAAGCGGATTCTTCACGCTGTTGGAGTAGAAGCCGATCTTGTTCAGCTGGTCGGTTATGGCAGCCACGTATTTCGGGTGACAGTGGCCGACTGAGATGACGGCGTGGCCTCCGTAGAGGTCGAGATATTCCTGACCCTTGTCATCCCAGATTCTGGTGCCTTTGGCTTTGACGGGAGTCACATCAAAGAGGCTATATACATCGAATAAGTTCATAATATGATTCGAATATTAAAAACGAGTGCCTTTCAGGTGAAGACCGGTGCCCTCCGGGAGGCCGAAAATGAGGTTCATGTTCTCGACAGCCTGACCGGAAGCACCTTTAACCAGATTGTCTATAACACTGATAACATGTAGCTTACATCCATACTTCCGGACATTGAGCACACATTTGTTGGTGTTGACGACCATCTTGAGATCCGGGTTGGTGTCAATCACATGGACGAAAGGCTCGTCCTTGTAATAATCCTTGTACAAGGCCACGGCGTCTTTCTCCGAAAGGTCGCAGTCAAAATAAACCGAGGCCAGGATTCCCCTGGTGAAATCGCCCCTGACCGGCACGAAGTTGAGTTCGCCCTCATAGCTCGGAGCAAGGGTGTGTAGCGTCTCCCCTATCTCGTCCAGATGCTGATGGGAGAATGCCTTGTAGACCGAGAGGTTGTTGGCTCTCCAGCTGAAATGCGTGGTCTCCGAAGGAGCCTGTCCCGCACCGGTGGAGCCGGTGATCCCGGTCACATGGATCTCTGGAAGTTTGTCAGCCTTTGCCATAGGCAGGAGCGCCAGTTGGATAGAAGTCGCGAAGCACCCCGGATTGGCTATATGTTTAGAAACCTTAATCTTGTCCCGGAATGCCTCCGGAAGGCCATAGACAAAGTCTTCGGCGTCTGCCGCAAGACGAAAATCGTTGCTGAGATCGATGATGGATCCCTTGTAGGTTTCTGGCAGCGAATGCACAAAACCCTTTGACTTTCCGTGACCGGAGCAAAGAAACAACACATCGGCCTCTTCCACAGGGGCTTCCGCACTGAACTTCAGATCCGTCTCTCCCAATAAATCCTGATGCGCTGACCACACAGGCTCACCGGCGTGG
Source organism: Alistipes sp. CAG:514 (assembly GCA_000431015.1). Classification (GTDB taxonomy): domain Bacteria; phylum Bacteroidota; class Bacteroidia; order Bacteroidales; family UBA932; genus Cryptobacteroides. Next base: position 26,123 of record HF986047.1, read on the forward strand.
CTGCCGCTCTGCGCGAAGACAACCTTCACGGCCGGATGATTGGCCAGAATCCGCAGAAGCTCGCCGGCCGTGTAGCCGGCGGCCCCTACGATCCCTACCTTTATATACTCATTTAAATTCATCAATACTATAAACTTATCTCACTATTCAACAGCCGCCGGCTACCTTCACGTTACCCCTACCCTAAATCCCTCCCCTCGGGGGAGG
>HF986048.1:0-15009 GCA_000431015.1 Alistipes sp. CAG:514
ACGGAATGGGGCAGAAGTGTTCCCCGAGCGTGCGGCGCGGCACCCTTGGGCTACGGAAACGGGCGGAAGTGTTCCCCGAGCGTGCGATGCGGCACCGTTGGGCGACGGAAACGAGCGTAAGTGTTGCCCGGGCGTGCGGCGCGGCACCCTTGGGCGACGGAAACGGGCGGAAGTGTTCCCTGAGCGTGCGGCGCGGCACCGTTGGGCGACGGATAGTGGCAGAAATGTTCCCTGAGCGTGCTACGCGGCACCGTTGGGCGACGGAACGGGGCAGAAGTGTTCCCCGAGTGTGCGGCGCGGTGCTGTTAGGCAACGGAATGGGGCAGAAATGTTCCCCGAGCGTGCGGCGCGGCCACCTTGGGCGACGGAATTGGGCGGAAGTGTTCCCCGAGCGTGCGTCGTGGTGCTGTTAGGCGACGGAACGGGACCGAAGTGTTCCCCGAGCGTGAAGTGCGGCCACCTTGGGCGACGGAAGGCGGCAAAGCCGTCGCCCGGGCGTGTTTGGAAACGCTCTAGGGTGGCGGCTTCTATTTGATAAAGCGATGTCGGATAAGTGGATACTCCTATTTCAATCTGTAAGCTTCCAAAGCCTTCTCCAGTACCAGAAGCGCGCGGGCAAGGTCTTCTTTCTTAAGAACATACGCAAGCCGGACTTGATTCCTGCCAAGTCCCGGGGTGCTGTAGAATCCTGCTGCCGGAGCCATCATCACGGTCTCACCGGTGTAGCCTTCCGGGGTTCCGTCATCTTTGTACGAGAAGTCTGTCAGGCACCACGAACAGAAGTCCTCCGCGTTTTCTACAGGTAGTGACGCGATTGTATAGAAGGCCCCATTGGGCATTGGCGAATACACTCCAGGGATCTTGTTCAAGCCTGCGATAAAGAAATCACGTCGTGCGAGATATTCATCGAAGCATTCTTTTGAATATTCCTCGGATCCTTCGATTGATGCTTCCGCGACAATCTGGCCGAGAAGTGGTGGACTGAGCCTTGCCTGGCAGAATTTAAGGATCGCTGCCATCGCTTCTTTGTTGTGACTGACTATCATTCCGATTCTCGTACCGCATTCCGAGTACCTTTTCGAGACAGAGTCTATGACCACAACATTCTGCTCAAGACCTTCAAGGCAAAAGGCTGAAAGATATGGTGCGTCCGTGTAACGGAATTCTCTGTAGACCTCATCGGCGAAGAGGTAGAGATCATGACTTAGAACGATGTCGCGAAGTCTCTGCAGTTCTTCTTCTGAATAGAGGTATCCTGTCGGATTGTTCGGATTGCAGATGAGAATGGCCTTGGTCTTGTCGGTGATCGCTTTCTCGAAGTCCTCCACTGAAGGAAGCGCGAATCCGTTCTCTATTTTTGATGTGACGGTCTTGACGGTCACTCCGGCGGTCACGGCGAACGATAGGTAATTGGCGTAACCCGGCTCGGTCATTATGATCTCATCGCCGGGATTCAGACAGGCCATGAATGTCAGAAGAAGAGCCTCAGAGCCTCCTGTTGTGACAATGATCTCATTGGCATTTACTTTTATCCCGAATTTGTCGTAATAACCGACCAGCTTGTCTCTCAGAGATTTGAGACCTTGGCTTGGACTGTATTCGAGAGTCGTTCTGGTTATTGTCTTCAATGAATCCAACGCTTTTTGAGGCGTAGGAAGATCCGGCTGCCCGATGTTTAGATGATAGACCTTTACCCCTTTGGCTTTTGCCGCGTCAGAAAACGGGGTCAGTTTTCTGATTGGTGAGGCGGGGATTTTTTCCCCACGAATAGAAATCTTCGGCATATTAATTATGTAGTTTGTCCAAATTTAGAAAAAATGTGGTTACCTTAGCAAAATAAATACAACTTTTTTAATATGAATGCCCGAATTCTTGTGGTCGATGACGAGGAGGACATCTGCGCGATTCTGAAATTCAATCTTTCCAAGGAAGGTTACGAGGTTGTGACCGCTAATTCCGCAGAGGAGGCACTGACGCTGGACATCGCGTCATTCAATCTGCTTCTTCTGGATGTTATGATGGGCGGAATGTCCGGCTTTGAGCTGACTGGGAAGTTGAAAACCGATCCAAAGACCGCCGGGGTTCCCGTGATATTCATAACAGCTCGTGACACGGAGGATGACGCAGTCGAAGGGCTTGATCTGGGTGCGGACGACTACATCTCCAAGCCGTTCTCGATCCGGGAGGTGGTTTCCCGGGTGAAGGCTGTGCTGAGACGGACCGCCGCGATACCGGATGCCAGCACGGGCATATTCATAGATGATGAGAAGAAGGTTGTTACGGTGGATGGTGCCGCTGTGGCGCTTACAAGGATTGAATATGAGATATTCAGACTCCTCTTCACCAACAAAGGGAAGGTTTTCCCGCGCGAGGATATTCTTTCAAAGGTTTGGCCTGACGATGTGATTGTCACCGACAGGACTGTGGATGTCAACATCACCCGCCTTCGCAAGAAGATCGGTGAATATGGGAACAGGATAGTCTCGCGCCACGGGTTCGGTTATCTATACGAGGAACAATGATAATACTGTTGTCTATAGTCGTTGTATTGCTGGCTCTTGCGTTGATTACGATGCAAGGACGGTATGTTCATCTTAAGAAATCCATAGATAAGGGGAAGGTGAGTATGTACGACAAACTGCGTGACAGTGAGGAGGATAAGACTCGCTTGAAGAGACAGCTGACTCAGAATGTGGCTCATGAGTTGAAGACCCCGGTCAGCAGCATCCAGGGCTATCTTGAGACGATAGTGTCCAACCCGGACATTGACAAAGAAACAAGGGACCAGTTCATACAGCGCTGCTATGCCCAAAGCCGCCGTCTGTCAAACCTTCTCGCGGACATCTCGACACTCAATAAACTCGATGACGCCCCTCAGGAATATGAGTTTCAACCAGTGAATATCCCGGATCTGCTTCAGTCCATCCAGCGGGACGTGTCCATGCAGATGGAGGATAAACACGTGACATTCAGGGCTTTGGTTGATCCGGAAGTGGCTGTGGACGGCAATCCTTCGTTGCTATATTCAATATTCAGAAACTTGACTGACAATTCCATCGCATACGGGGGCGAAGGGGTTACAATCACCGTGCAGGTCTTGTCGGAAAGCGCGGATTTCTATACCTTCAGCTTCTCTGACAATGGCCCAGGAGTGGCGTCCGAGCATATTCCTCATCTTTTTGAGCGGTTTTACCGCATTGACAAGGGACGTTCCCGCAAGATGGGAGGCACTGGTCTCGGGCTTGCGATAGTCAAGAACTCTGTGCTGCTTCATCATGGCAACATCTCTGTCCGCTTAGGCATCGCCGGAGGGCTGGAGTTCGTCTTCACGCTGCCTAAGGCGGCTTAGGCTTGCTGTAAGTGTGTGGTGGCTCTTCTCTGTTTTTTGTCACCACTTGTAATTTGGAAAAAAAATTATTACTTTGGGAATAATATATTTGTTTTTATTAACTGGCGTAAGCCACAAAATCCATTTTTTTATGAAAAAAGTATTTGCCGCCCTTGCCGCCCTTGCGATGATGGTAGCGGTTGTTTCGTGCGAGTATGACTCGCCGGACATCAGGTTTCAGCAGACCACAACAATCACGAATGACTACAGTGAGGTCGTGAAGGCCCTTCTGGATCAGACACTGGCTCTCTCGAAAAAATGGAACTCATGGAGGACGCCATGAAGAGCCAGACAATGACCATCTCTGAAAAGATGAATCTTCTTGATGAGGCCTTGAGGAACCTATCCTTGACCCTTTCCCAGAAAATGGAACTCTTGACAAAGGCCTATGAGAACGGAGTCCTGAAGTACGAGGAAATGACCGGCAAACTGATCGGCGAGATTAATTCCATGAATATATCCACGGCGGAGAAACTTGACGCTGTCAAGAAGGCCATCGAGGCTCAGTCTTCCGACCTTTGCGCCAAGCTTGACTTGATAGGGAAGGCTCTCGCTCTTATCGAGAAGACCGCCGGTGAGGGCTTTGACAGCAACGTCCAGGCTTTGGCTCTTGTGAAGGCGGCGATTGAGTCGCTTTCCGGGTCGCTGGAGGAGAAACTTGCGGCTGTCGAGAAGGCGGTGAGGGATCAGACGACGGATCTTAGCGCGAAGCTGGTTCTTATCGAGGGTGCGGTCAAGACTGGTCTTGCGGACAATGCTGAGGCGATTAAACTTGTGAAACAGGCGGTAGAGTCTCTTGAAGGAACTGTCGAAGAAAAACTTAAGGCTATCAATGAGACAATAGAAAGCCAGACCAATACCCTGTCCGGGAAACTTGCCGCGATTCAGGGTTCGTTGGATGCCGGTCTTGTGGGAGAAGACAGCACGCTCGGCCTTGTGAAGAAGGCTATAGATGCCTTGAACGCTACTGCGGGAACGGCCAATGATAAACTGGACGCCATCAAGAATGCGATCGACTCGCCTACTTCTGGGCTTAACGTGAAGCTTGAGGCTATAGAAGAGGCTTTGTCTCAGGGGCTGATTGATGTGACTAAGAAGCAGGATTTGATTCTGGCCGCACTCAACAGTGCGTCGACATACCATTTCACTGATGATGAACTTCTTGAGAAGGGGCAGGATTATTTATTGGTTGACGCCGCCTTCTGGGAGGCCAATCACGAGAACTATGAGGTGGTAAGGAAACTTAAGGAGTTGATTAAGTTATCTGTGCCACATAAATATAAGTTCTGGATCAAACTACCTTCCGGCAAGTACCCGATATCAGGCTCCGAGGACACAAGTTTTTATGGCCCCCTTTACACCGAAGGAGGAATTATGAAAGACATCATGAACTCGGGAGAAGTGATTCTTGCGGTTGATTGTGACTCTTATCTCAATCCGAAGTGGCACACTGTAAATGGACACAAATGTTACTATCTTAAGAAAGTCCATAAAGGTTGCAGATACAATTTTGTAGTGAAAGTGGGCGAAAGGGCTGCCGGCAAGAAACTCAAGGTGGAGGGTATGAATTCCAATGATCGTTTCATTCAAGTCACTTATGCTCAAGTTGGGGAATGCATTGAATATTGGCATCGGTCTGATGCGGTAAAGACCAGAACAGGAGTATGGGGATTTCAAGAGTTGCAGTATTACCCGTATCGATACCCGGATAATTCCGTAGAGTTTATAATAGTCGAAGATAATTAGTACCATTCGCTACTTATGAAAAGATATTTGACAATCATAATGTTGGCCTTGTCCTCGGGTCTCTTCGCTGATGTGGTGGCGCAGGAGCGGGGGAACAGTGCCTACCGCACCTCCACCTGGAGCCTTTATGCGGAGGGCGGCGCAACGATGGTGCACGGACTGGGGATGTCAAGCGTGGACGCTCCACCGGGTATGAATATCTTCCCGGAGATCGGAGCCGGTGTCTCGTTCAACATCCGTCCTTGGATCCGGCTTGGCTTGAACTACGATTTCTCGAAATATGCCCGTGAGCAGCGGTTCTCCGAGTTCCAGCCTCTGGGTGTTCCAACCGGTGATGGAACGCTTTCAGAGCAATACGGTGGCCTTGCATATTCAAAGATGTGGACTCATTATCATGCGGCTGACGCCACTGTAGAGTTCAATTTGATGGAATTTTGGCGGAATCGTGAGGACAAGCGCTTCAACCTTTATGCGGGAGCCGGTTTCGGCTGGCTCTTCGCCAAAGGGAACACTTATGACATCTCGATGGGGCACGAGCGGTGGAGCGAACCTTACAAGGAAACGATCAACACTTGGCTGGACGCCGTGAACACCAGGCATAAGTACGATGTCGGTTATGTTCCGATGCTGCTGTCCGCCGAGTTTGACGTGAGTCCAGTGGTGACGGTTGGCCTGCAAGGTAACTACAAACGGCTTCTGAAATGTGACAACGCTCCAAAGGGAATAGGCACCGCCTCAGTGGTTTTGAGACTGAATATTCTTGGCTCAAAATCCGGCTACAAGAGCACTGGACGGAAGTTGCGTGAGTCCGAGCTCGCTCTGGCCGCGATGACTGTGGCCGGCGCTGCCGCTAAGGCGGACTGTGAGGCTTCCGGAAAGGCTAAGGATGAGGCTCTCGCATCTGCCAAGACCGAGAACGCAGCGCTGAAGTCCCGGGTGGAGGCCCTTGAGAAAGAAAACACAGGGCTTAAGGCGCGCCGCACCAATGAGGTTCTTCAGGATCTTACCGTACAGTTCTCCAATGACAGTTTCAAACTTCTTCCAGAGGCGAAGGCCAGTCTTGACGCTTTCGCGGAACGTTTGAAGACCATGAAAGAAACTGAACTTGTTGTTGTCGGAGAGGCTTCCGCAACAGGCTCCAGCGGGCATAACCTGAGACTCAGCGAGCTTCGTATCGAGACCGTTCTTGACTACTTGAGAAAGCAAGGAGTTGATTGCAGCCGGGCTTTCCGCCAGCCTCTCGGCGATTCCGGCAAGGACACTTCTGACGCGGCTCGCCGCGCGACTATCCTTGTTGTCTCCCGTGGGGAATAAATAACAGATAATCAACGTGATAAAAGGACGTCCTCCCACCATGTAGGAGGATGTCCTTGTTAATGTAAAGATATTCAGACGATTGGCTTCCACAGTGCCACCATACCCCTGCTAACTATTCCCTGAAGCCTTTGGAGGCGCGGAGGAGGTGGCGGAGGGAGCTGGTGAGCTCACGGGTCTCCTGAAGGAGGTTCAGGTAGAGGTAGGCCACAGCTATGTTCTCCTTGGATGACTGCATCCGCTGCATCTGGGCCTCACGGGCCTTCTCAAGACAATCCTTCAGTTCCTCGGCCTCGCGGCGAACCTCATCGACCTCATCGTAGGAATCTGTCTGGAGAATCTTCTCGGTGCGTCTCAGGAGGAACAGAACCGTGTCCCTCAATGGGATATATTCCTTGACCTGCTCTTTGCTCAGCGGCACGAAATTGTTGTCCACGTGCTCCTCGCAAGGGTCGGCGATACGCCTCAGGCAGTATAGGATCTCTTCACAGGAGTTCCTTCCGAGGTGGAACCAGGTGTTCTTCTCCATCGCGACCTCCGGGTCAATTTTACGGAACCCGATCATCTCCTTACGTCTGCTGTTCTTCAGCTCCTCCCTCTTGCGTCTCATGGTGCTCTCAGCCTTGTGCAGCATCCCGAGATCCTCCTTGATGAAGCCATCGGTGATCTGGCGGAAGGTTGTGTTGACATATTCAAGGAAATCAGACTGGCTGTCGGCTATGTGCTTGCTCAGAAGCGTAAGGATCTCGCTCTTGTCGGTGCTGAGCATCATCTGGTTGAAGGTCACGTCTCCGTTCTCTTCCTCCGCCTTTTTCCTGTAGCGGATGTTGCTGCGGACGAGCAGGAAGATGGCGAGCGCCATCATCACGCAGGCAGCCACGAATCCGCCGACGTGCATCAGCATTGCCACGAGGAAGCAGAGAATGAAGGCCGCTCCGGCTGTGATGAACCAGCCTCCGATGACGGAGACGACACCAGTCACTCTATAGACGGCGCTCTCTCGTCCCCAGGCACGGTCGGCCAGAGAAGAACCCATCGCCACCATGAATGTGACGTAAGTTGTTGAAAGAGGTAGTTTAAGGGATGTTCCGAGGGCTATCAGCAGACCTGCCACAACCAGATTGACCGTGGCCCTGACCTCATCGAACGCCGCTCCTTCCGGAAGTCGGGCCTCATCGGTGTTGAAACGCTTCTCGCACCAGGCCTTGACGTTGTCCGGCACGACATCCTGGAAGAAATTGGCGGTGTTGTTGGAGAATCTGACCAGAACCCGGGCTATCTTCGACGAGCCGAACATCTCGTCACCCTCGCTCTGCCTGGAAAGGTCCACGGAGGTCTTGATCACGTTGTGGGCTTTCTTCGATGTCGCGAGCGAGAACACCATCACCGCGCCTGCCGCCACAAGGAATATCATCGGACTTTTGGCCGGTCCCTCAAGGGATGACATCATGAAGGTGGAAGGGTCCGAGGCTCCGCTTGCGGCAAAGTCAGTGTAGGCGGAATATCCCGCCAGAGGCACTCCGATGAAGTTGACGAGGTCGTTGCCGGCGAATGCCATCGCAAGGGCGAAAGTTCCCATCAGTACCAGAATCTTGAACACATTGACTTTCAAGAAATAGAGAAACTGCATGATGGCTGTTGACGCGAGAAAGCATATTCCCAGAATGGCAAGGGTGTGATTTTGGATATATTCGTAGATTCCCGGCGTGACGAAAGACATGCTTTTGATGCCTTTGAACAGCATGAAGTAGAAGATGGCTGTGGTGGCGACACCGCCGAACAGTCCGATTTTCCATTTGAGGTTTTTCTTGTAGGTGAATGTGAAGACAAGACGGGAGATGTACTGCAGGACGATTCCGAAGAAGAACGCTATGGCGACGGAAACGAATATGGCCATGATCATGCCGAGCGCCTTCTCTGTGTTCATCAGGTCGCCTACCGTTAGTCCGGTGGTGTCGTTCGCCAGCTTCAGAAGCACGAATGCCGTGGTGCCACCAAGCAGCTCAAACACAAGGGAAACCGTGGTCGAGGTCGGCAGTCCGAGGTTGTTGAATATGTCAAGCAGGATCACGTCAGAGATCATCACGGCGAGGAAGATGAACATCAGCTCCTTCAGGGAGAACATCGCCGGATGGAATACTCCATTCCTTGCGACTTCCATCATTCCGTTGCTCATCGTCGCTCCCATGAACACTCCGACAGCGGCCACGATGATGATTGTCCTGAACTTGGCCACTTTGGCGCCTATCGCTGAGTTCAGGAAGTTGACAGCGTCGTTGCTGACTCCGACCATCAGGTCGAACACCGCCAGCACGAACAGGAACACCACAAACACAAGGTAAATCTCACTCATAATTTTTCTCTACTATTACGAACGCAAAATTCACCATAAAATGTTACCGGACGATTGCAACCGTGTTACATTTCGGTTACAATCTATTGTTTGTATTGGTGGAGCTTCGGCAAGCCCAAAGCATAGCCACTTGACAGCGGAAAAATCAAATGGCGGATTTTGGTAACGTGCAAAATCCGCCATTTGCCTTTTTTCCGCTGTCATCAAGCACGGTAGAAGCCGGCTTATGATTGTGTGTACCCCTGTATGGGTATAATGTTCCAACCCTTGAACCGAAGTGACTACACAACATAAAAATCCCTCTGAAAGATTTCCAGAGGGATAGCAAATGGATGTGTCGGAAAATTATTTCGCCTTACCCTGCTTGGCCACCGCCTCCTGCTTGCGCTTGAGCTCCTCAGGATCAGCAAGATAGTAATCCTTTACGAGATTGAGGTCATCATCGAACTCGAACACGTAAGGAGTCGCTGTCGGGATGTTCAGGCCGACGATGTCAGCGTCTGAGATTCCCTTGAGGTGCTTTACGACACCACGGAGGCTGTTGCCGTGAGCCACAACCACGATGTTGTCGTGCTGCTTGAGGGCAGGGAAGATCTCGCACTCCCAGTAAGGCATAACACGCTCGATGCAGTTCTTAAGAGCTTCTGTGCGAGGAATGTACTGGTCTGGAACGAGAGCGTAGCGAGGATCCTTGGTAGCGCTGTTAGGATCGTCCTCAGGAAGGTTGTGAGGAGCCACGTCGAAGCTGCGGCGCCAGATGAGCACCTGCTCGTCACCGTACTTCTGGGCGGTCTCGGCCTTGTTCAGACCCTGAAGCATGCCGTAGTGCTTCTCGTTGAGCCTCCAGGTCTTCTTTACAGGAATCCAGTCGAGATCCATAGCGTCGAGGACGTTGTTGAGGGTCTTGATGGCTCTCTTAAGATAAGAGGTGTAGGCCACTTCGAAGGTGATTCCGGCCTCTTTCAAAGCCTTTCCGGCGTCGAGGGCTTCCTGAACGCCCTTCTCGCTGAGGTCAACGTTGGTCCAACCGGTGAACCTGTTCTCTTTGTTCCACTGGCTCTCGCCGTGACGGATAAGTACAATTCTTTTCATATTCTTGAATATTTCAATAAGTTTCTTTCTGCTGATCCACCGTCGCTCCGGCGCTTCGGCAATCTAAGCGGCCGCAGCCCCCGGTGACCGGAATGCAAAGTTACATCATTATTCCGATTCGTCAAATTGGTTGCCCATAATCATGAGCAGCTTGTCGCCCACCTTGAGCCTTACGGAACCATCAGGAACGATCAGCTCCCCGTCCCGTTTTATCATCACGACGCGCGTCCCCTCAGGCAGCGCCACCTCCTTGAGGGTGTCTCCGGAAGAAAGGTCGGACTCCGTCAGCCTGTGGTCCATCAACTTGCCGGCCTCCTCCGGAATCTCGATGCCGAAAGTCTCCGGAGCCTTCTCCTGCGGCAGCGCGAGGTTGAGCTTGCGGGCCACCGCCGGAATGCTCATCCCCTGGAACAGCATGGAGATCATCGTGATGAAGAAGACGATGTTGAAAATCTGGCCGGATCCGGGAATCCCCGCCACCACAGTGAATATGGCGAAGATGATCGGCGTGGCTCCTTTCAGTCCCACCCACGAGATGAACACGCGGGCCCTGAACGAAAGATCCCTGAACGGCAGGAGCGAAATGAACACGGCCAGCGGACGGCCTACGAAAGTCAGGAACAGTCCGATGAGCAGGGCCACCGGCGCGACGGAAAGCATCTCCTTCGGGTTGACGAGCAATCCCAGTGTGAGGAACATCCCCATCTGCATCAGCCATGTCACCGTGTCGCTGAACCGGAAGATCTCCCGCTTGTGAGGCATCGTCTTGTTGCCGATGATCACTCCCGCAAGGTAGATCGCAAGGAATCCGTTGCCGTAGACAAGTCCGGTGACGGAATAGATGAAGAATCCTACGCTCAGGACAAAGATCGCATAGAGCGATGCTCCGTTGAGCTGAAGCTTACCCAAAGCCCAGGCGAAAGCCTTTCCAAGACCCACGCCCACGATGGCGCCGATGCCCAGCTGCAGGAAGAATGTCAGAAGGGCGTTGCCGATCATCCTGGTGTAGTCGATGTCGATTCCGGAGGCCGGCTCGAAAAGCTGCTGGGCGCACTGGATCAGCACGATGGTGATCACGTAGGCCATCGGGTCGTTGGATCCCGACTCCAGCTCAAGGACCGGCTGGAGGTTCTCCTTCAGCTTCATGTTGGCGTTGCGGAGAATGTTGAACACCGAGGCTGAGTCGGTTGAGGACATGACTGCCGCCAGCAGGAAGCACATCACTATCGACATGCCCTCGTCCAGATGCCCTACACGGGTGAGAAGGAGTATGAATCCGCCGGTGAACAGCGCTGTCAGGAACACTCCCACCGTGGACAGTACTATTCCTTCTTTAAGTACAGGTTTTATGCTGTTGAATTTCGTCTCAAGACCGCCGCAGTACAGAATGACGCAGAGCGCTATGGTACCGATGAACTGGGCAATCTGGAAATTGTCGAAAGCCAGTCCGAGGCCGTCCACGCCGAAAGCCATTCCCACGACGATGAACAGAAGCAGGACCGGGACCCCGAACTTGAATCCGGCCCGGCTGATGAGTGTCGCCGTGAAAATCAGTATGGAACCGATGAGGAGTATGTTCTCCGGTGAAAAATGTATCATAGTGTTGTCCTGTGTTTCTTTTCGTAGTCCCTGCACCAGTCCTGTAGCGGGCATTCCCCGCATTTGGGCTTCCTGGCGGCGCAGATGTAGCGTCCGTGCAGGATGAGCCAGTGGTGCGCCCTGGCCCGGAGGCTTTCCGGGATGTTTGCCTCAAGCTCTCTCTCGACAGCGTCCACCGTCTTCCCGTCAGAGAGCCCCATCCTGTGAGATACCCTGAACACGTGGGTGTCCACGGCGATCACCGGCTTGTCGTAGATCACCGAGGCAAGCACATTGGCCGTTTTCCGCCCTACTCCGGGCAACGTCATCAGGCTGTCGATGTCCGACGGAACCTCGCCGCCGAAATCGGCCACCAGCCTGCCCGCCATCCCGACAAGGTGCGCGGCCTTGCTGTTCGGGTAGGAAACGCTCTTGATTACCGCCAGCACGTCTTCGACCGGCGCGCCGGCCAGATCCTCGGGAGCCGGGAACCGGCGGAACAGTTCCGGCGTGACCATATTCACCCTTCTGTCAGTGCATTGCGCGCTCAGGATCACCGCCACAAGCAGCTGGAAAGGCGATCCGTAGCGCAGTTCCGTCTGCACCTCGGGCTGGTTCGCCTCGAACCATGATAGTATGTGGTGGTACCTGTCTTTCTTCAGCATAGGCGGCCTTGGAAGGTCTTAAATGGTCAGCGCCAGGTCGATGACCTCTTCGTTGAGGCTCTCGTTGCATCTCTCGTCCTTGCAGACGAAGACCCTGCCGGGATATTTCTCGAATATGTTCCTGTTGTGGGTCACCATCACGACCGCCGTTCCGTCCTCCTTGTTGATTCCGGTAAGAAGCCGGAGGATGCCGTCAGCTGTCTCGTTGTCCAGATTGCCGGTCGGCTCGTCGGCGATGATGAGACGCGGCCTGTTGAGCAAAGACCGTGCGATGGCCACTCTCTGCTGCTCGCCGCCGGAAAGCTGGTGAGGCATCTTGTGGGCCTTGTTCTCCATCCCCACGTCGTGAAGCACTTCGCTGATCCGCCTGTCGGTCTCGTTCCTGTCCTTCCATCCTGTCGCCTTCAGCACGAACTCCAGATTGCTTTCCACGCTCCTGTCCATCAGCAGCTGGAAGTCCTGGAACACCACCCCGATCCTGCGCCTGAGGAAGGGGATGTCCTTGTCCTTGAGTTTGTCGAGCCTGAACCCGCAGACCTCTCCGGTTCCGCCGGCCAGAGGGTTCTCACCGATCATCGTGCGGATGATGGATGTCTTGCCGGTTCCGACCTTCCCGACGATGTAGACGAAGTCCGCCGGGAATATCTCCATGTCGAGTCCGTAGATCACGGGGCTTTCCCCGTTGAGGATGTCCGCGCCCTTGAATGAAACAAGCGGCTCGTTTTTTGATGCTGATAGCGCTTTCTCTTCCATAGTAAACGCAAATATACTTTATTTTTAGTAAATTTGTAGAATATTATTATTGGTAAGATTAACATAAAAAACAGATATGAAAAGCAAGTTTGTCGCAGTGCTTCTGTCAGCGTTGTCCCTAACGACGGGGGCGGCGCTGCAGGCTCAGGAGGCCATCCCTGACCGGTTCCGTGGAGCGGAGGAACTCTACGATCACGGAATGTTCGAGCGGGCCGGAAGCATTTTCGGATCGATCTACAAGGAAACCGGGGACGTGCTGGCGGGAGGCTATGAGGCTCTCTGCGCCGTGAGGCTCCAGGCGAGGGGGAACGAGACTCTGGCCGATGAATATGTGGCCGGCCATCCTTACTCAGGTCTCGTCCCTCAGATCCATTTCTATAAGGCGTTGAACGCCTTCGACCGCCAGGACTTCAAGTCCGCCATACACGAGTTCGGGAAGGTGGCCGGAGAGAGGCTTCCTGACGCGCTGGTGGCGGAGTATTCCTTCAAGGAGGCATATTCATACTTCGAGGAAGGTGACCTCTTGAAGGCAAAGTCCCTTTTTGAGAAGGCTGACAAGATGGCCCATTCGGACTACACCGCGCCGTCGAGGTATTCCCTGGGCTACATCAACTACACCGAGAGGAATTTCGACGAGGCCTACGAGTGGTTCGCGAAGGCGGGCAGGGATCCGCGTTTCAAGGAGATGTCCGACTACTACATGACCGATTGCCGATTCATGAAGAAGGACTATTCCTACGTCCTTAAGCACGGCCTGGACCTCTATGACAACGCTCCTGATGAGCGCAGGAGCCATCTGGCGAGGATCATTTCGGAGTCCTATCTGGCAAAGGGTGACACAGAGAAGGCCAAGGAGTTCTATGACAGGATCGGGAAGAGCGACAAGGACATGGACCGCGATGATTTTTTCTACGCCGGATCGGTCCTTTACGCCACCGGGGATTTCAAGGGTGCCATCGACAACTTCTCGATGATGAGGGACAGGACAGACTCCCTCGGCCAGATCGCGAACTACCAGCTGGCCTACAGCTACATCAAGACCGGCAACAAGGTGGCCGCCCTGGACGCGTTCAAGGACGCTTCCCAAAGGGCGTACAACCCTGACATCCAGGAGGACGCCCATTTCAACTACGCCAAGCTGTCATTCGACCTGAACCATAACCCTTCGGTCTTCAACGACTACATGTCGAAGTACTCCGACAAGAAGAAGGGCGACCGGATCTTCAGCTACATGGCGCTCGCCTCGCTGTACAACCACGACTATTCCGGAGCCGTCGAGGCCTACTCGCACATCGACCTGCTGGACAAGAACCAGCGGGCCAACTACATGAAGGCCAACTACCTCCGGGCTGAGCAACTGATCGGCACGGGTTCATGGAGCGACGCCGTTCCGTTCCTCAGGGCGTCGTCCTTCTACGCCGACAGGAGGTCCTCGTTCTCTCAGCTGTCGCGCTACTGGCTGGCTGAGTCCTACTATCGCAGCGACCAGTTCGACAAGGCGCTGGACACATTCAAGGAGCTTTACAACAACTCCGCACTCGACGGCAAGGCGGAGGGACGCCTGATCCCTTACGACATGGCTTACTGCTACTTCCGCACCGGCGACTACGCCAGCGCGGCCAAGTGGTTTGATGAATATCTTTCCGGCTCCGGCCTCTCCGAGGGCGAGGATGCAGCCGCGCGCAGGGCCGACTGCGATTTCGCCCGCAAGGACTACAAGACGGCGGTTGCTGAATATGAAAAGGCGCTTAAGAGGTTCCCTTACAAGGACAACCTCTACCCTAACTACCGCGCCGGAATCGCCTACGGTCTGCTTGGCGACACGGATGGCAAGATCTCCTTGCTTTCCAGGGCATTGAAGGCTAAGCCTTCGACCGAGTACTATCCGGAGGCGATGTTCGAGCTTGGAAGAGCCTATGTGTCGGCCGGCAGGAATGACGATGCCGTCGTGACATTCGACAAGCTTCGCTCCTCGACCGGTGACAAGACCATCGTGGCCCGGTCGCTGATCGAGCTGGGCATGATCTCAAGGAATATGTCCGAGTACGACAAGTCTCTGGACTACTACAAGCAGGTGATCTCCGAGATGCCCTGCACCGAGTACGCGCAGGACGCTCTTC
>HF986048.1:15032-48102 GCA_000431015.1 Alistipes sp. CAG:514
CGCTCTTCTGGCCATCGAGTCCATCTATCAGTCACAGGGACGTGTGGATGAGTACATCGACTTCGCCGACAAGGCTGGTGTCATCAAGGATAAGTCCGACGGCGAGAAGGAGGCCATGTACTTCAACGCCGCCGAGCAGATCTTCATGACGGAGAACTACAACAAGGCCTTGACCTCCCTGATGGCCTACCTGGAGCGCTATCCTTCCGGACAGAAAGTGCCTGCGGCGGAGTTCTATGTGGCTGAATGCTACAGGAACATAGGCAAGAAGGAACAGGCGTGCGACTGGTACACGAAATCACTGTCGAGAGGCTCCGAAAGCTCGTTCGCCGAGACGGCCATGCTGAATTTCTCAAGGCTGTCGTACGAGCTCCAGCGCTATAAGGACGCCTATGGCGGCTACTCCTCTTTGCTTGAGGACGCCAGGATCGACAACAACAGGCACACCGCGAGGGTCGGCATGCTCAGGTCGGCATTCAAGGCCGGCGACTGGACTTCCGCCATCTCCTGCGCCGACAGGGTCAGGGAAGACAGCAAGAGTACTGCCGAGGAGATCAGGGAGGCGGAATATTCAAAGGCGAAGTCATTGCTTTCGATGAACGAGCGCTCCGCCGCCTATGAGATTTTCGCTGCCCTGAGCGCCAAGCCTTCCACTTCCGAGGGTGCCGAGGCGGCCTACATGATCATCCTGGACGCCTATGACCAGGGCAAGTACGACAGTGTCGAGAAGAAGGTCTATGCCTTCGCCGAGAAGGCCGGGGACCAGAGCTACTGGCTCGCCAAGGCGTTCATAGTACTTGGCGACTCGTTCGCCGAGCAGGATAACCTCCAGCAGGCAAAGGCCACCTTCGAGAGCGTCCTGAACGGCTACAAGCCAGCTTCCGGCAAGAGTGACGACGTGCTGGACAACGTCAGGATGAGACTCGACAAACTTAAGAATATGGAGCGCTAATGAATATGAAAAGAATATATCTTGTCTCCGCGGCCATGCTGATGTCCGCCGCGGTTTCGTTCGGACAGAACTTCAATCCTACTGTTGAGGTCACGAACACTTATCAGGGCAGCCCGTCCGAGGCACACAAGCCTTTGCTGGCGATGAATGTGCCGGATTCCCTGCTCAGATTCGATCTGGACTTTGACTACGAGGTCTTCAACAAGCCCTATCAGGGAGCCTACAGCTTCAAGCCCTACATGCTTGACATGAGACCAGGGAAGGACGCGTGGAGAGGACGTAAGCTCTACCTGAAGGCTGGAGCGGGCTACACGCTCCAGCCTCAGCTGGAGTTCGTGTACAGTCCCGAGCTGAAGGGTCCGTTCCAGATGAGCGTGTATGCTTCGCACAAGTCCTATTTCGGCAGCTATCATGGGTTCAGGACGGAACCGGAGGACGGGTTGTACCGCCTGAGGAAGTCCGGGGAGAGCTACAGCGGACACGACGCCTTGACCACTGCCGGCTTCGACGGACTCTGCAATTGGGACAGGGCGATCCTGTCGTTCGGCCTCGGCTACTACGGCGTGGCCGCGAAGGATTCGGTGATGTCACGCACCTTCAACGCCTTCGATTTCAATGCGAGGATCCGTTCCAACAACGATGCGGAGACATATTTCCTCTACGATGTGGCGTTCAGGGGCAGGCTGGCCGGCGACAATCTGGATCTCGGCCCGCTGTCGCTGGCGGGGCCGGGCAAAACGTGGACCCGGGTTTCCGCCGACAGGCTGAGCGAGTCCATGCTCGCCATGGACGGTCTGGCCGGTATGGTGTTTGACAGAAACCGCAGCATCCTCGTGGGATTCCAGGGAGAGTCCGCTTCCTATAGCCGTTTCTACGACGGAGGCATAGGACGTGTCGCACTGACTCCTGGCTACAGGGTCAGATCCGGTCGCTGGGACTTGAATCTGGGCGTGAGACTGGAGCTTATGTTCAGGGACGACGCTTCCGACACATTGTCTTTCCGCAGGATGGGCGGGGGCAAGGGGCAGATTGTCTACCCTGATGTCCATGTAGGGTTCACCGCCGGCGACAATGTGGTGATCTACGCCGACGCCACGGGCGGAAGCCGTCTGAACACATATTCATCGCAGATCTCGCGGTGCCGCCATTTCAATCCGTCGTTCCTTCTTCCTTCGGATCTGAGCCTGATGACATCGCCGGTTGACAACACGGTCGAGAAACTCAACGCGAGGATCGGTGTGAAAGGCAACGTGGCCTCGGTTTTCCAATATGACATTAACGGCGGTGTCGCTCTCTACGATAACCTTTTGATGGAATCCGGCAGGTTCGACCAGTCCGTCTTTTCGCCAGACGTGGCATATTCAAATGCCAATCTCATCTATGCCAATGCCTTGTACGGGGTGCGGACAAAGCGGTTCATGGTTGATGCCGATCTGCGGTTCAGGAATATGTCGTTCCAGGACAAGGATGCGGACAACCTTGGATTCGCCCTTCCGAAGTACAGCGGCGACCTGAGGGTGACGTACAACATCAGTTCCCGTCTGTATGCCGGCCTGGCTTTGGAGGCTTCCTCCTGGCGTGAGGGCAGGGTGGAGAAGGTCGCTTTCGGGTCGGATGACGGCGGCCTGACTTTCGGCGCCGGTGTGGTCTCCCGGGAGATTGTGAAGGTCAGGGTTCCGGGCTATGTGGATCTTGGCGTGAACTGCGGCTACAGGTTCAACAGAAAACTGGAGTTCTGGCTTGAGTCGGGCAATCTGCTTTGCCAGGCGATCCAGCGGAATCCTTTCTACGCGGAGAAAGGACTTTGGGCATCGCTGGGAGTGAGACTCAGCCTTTAGACCCGTTTAGGATTATTCTTCTAAATTGGGGGCAATGTGGAAAAAATTTCGCATTGCCCCCAATTTTTCGTAAATTTGTCAGTTTTATGGACAAACCATATACAGTTGGTAAAAACAGACAATTAGGATATGATTGAGAACGAAGAGATGAAGAAGGCGGAAGAACAGTATTCCGCAAGTAGCATCCAGGTGCTGGAAGGGCTTGAGGCGGTGAGGAAAAGACCTTCGATGTACATCGGTGACATCGGCGAGAGGGGACTCCATCATCTTGTTTATGAGGTTGTTGACAATGGTATCGATGAGGCGATGGCCGGCTATTGCACCGAGATCGGTGTGACCATCCTCCCCGACAATTCCATCAAGGTCACCGACAACGGACGAGGCATCCCTACCGGAATGCATCCGAAGGAGCATCGTTCCGCACTGGAGGTAGTGATGACCGTCCTCCATGCCGGAGGCAAGTTCAACAAGGACAGCTACAAAGTGTCCGGAGGACTCCACGGAGTCGGCGTCTCCTGCGTGAACGCCCTTTCCGACAGCCTCGTGGCGGAGGTCCACCGCGAAGGCCACATCTTTGTGCAGAAATATTCAAAAGGCAAGCCGCTGGGTCCAGTGGAGATTGTCGGCGACTGCGACGACACCGGTACCATCATCACCTTCCATCCGGACGCGACCATATTCTCGCAGACCAATGTCTACAAGTATGACACCCTCGCCGCCAGGATGCGCGAGCTCGCCTACCTGAACAAAGGCATCAGGATCTCCATCACCGATGAGAGGGAGCTGGTCGATGAATATGTCACCGACGAGAACGGCAACTCCAAGCCGACAGGCAGGCAGCACTACCGCAGGGACGTCTTCTATTCGAAGGACGGTCTGAAGGAGTTCATTGAATATCTTGACGCCGGCGCGACGCAGCTCATCCCTGAACCGGTGTGTGTGCAGAATGACAAGGTGATCCCGATCGACATCGCCCTCTCGTACAACAACGGATTCTCCGAGAAGATATATTCCTACGTCAACAACATCAACACCATAGAGGGTGGTACCCATCTTCTGGGTTTCAAGATGGGGCTTTCGCGCTCGTTGAAGAACTATGCCGAGAAGAACAATCTTCTCGCGAAGTTCAAGGGTGACCTTGCTCCGGAGGATTTCCGTGAGGGTCTGACGGCTGTGGTCTCCGTGAAGATCGCCGAGCCGCAGTTCGAGGGACAGACCAAGACCAAGCTGGGTAACCCGGAGGCCACCTCCGCTGTGTCGCAGGCCACTTCCGCGGCCATGGATCAGTACCTTGAGGAGCATCCGAAGGAGGGTAAGCTGATAATTGAGAAGATCGTGCTTGCCGCCACCGCCCGCAGCGCCGCCCGCAAGGCCCGCGAGATGGTGCAGAGAAAGACCGCGATGACGGGAGCCGGCATGCCGGGCAAGCTGGCCGACTGCTCGGAGAGAAATCCGGAGCAGTGCGAGATCTTCCTTGTCGAGGGAGATTCCGCCGGCGGAACGGCGAAGCAGGGACGCGACAGAAGGATCCAGGCCATCCTTCCGCTTAGAGGAAAGATCCTCAACGTGGAGAAGGCCGCCGGAGACCGCGCTTTCGACAGCGAGGAGATCCGCAACATCTACACCGCCCTCGGAGTGACCGTGGCGCAGGAGGATGAGAACGGCGAGAAACGGATGGATCTGAGCAAGTTGCGTTACCATAAAGTCATCATCATGACCGATGCCGATGTCGATGGAAGCCACATCGCCTGTCTGATCCTGACGTTCTTCTTCCGCTACATGTTCGACCTCATCAAGAACGGCTATGTCTATCTTGCGACACCTCCGCTCTACCTTGTCAAGAAAGGAAAGGAAGAGGTCTATTGCTGGACAGACGAGCAGAGGTTCGAGGCCACGGCCCGTCTCGGTAAGGGATCCGACAAGGGCGTGACCGTCCAGAGGTACAAGGGTCTTGGAGAGATGAGCGAGATGCAGCTTTGGGACACAACGATGGATCCGTCCAAGAGGCGGCTGCGCAAGATCACGATCGACAACGCCGCCGAGGCCGAGAGGACATTCTCGATGCTTATGGGAGACGATGTCCCTCCGAGAAGGCAGTTCATCGAGGAGAACGCCCACTACGCTAATATTGACGCATAAATAATTAAAAACAGAATACAAAATGCTTGACATTTTTGACAGAATCGAAAGGGACTCAGGCGGTCCTATCGGACAGTATTTCAATCAGGGCTTCGGCTATTATATGTATCCGAAACTTGAGGGCGAGCTTGGCCCTCATATGACATTCAACGGGAAAGAGGTCCTGAACTGGAGTCTGAACAACTATCTCGGACTCGCTAACCATCCTGAGGTGCGCAAGGCTGACGCCGAGGGTGCCGCTAAGTGGGGACTGGCCTATCCAATGGGAAGCCGTATGCTTTCCGGCCACACCGCCCTGCACGAGAAACTTGAGAGGATGTTCGCTGATTTCGAGAAGAAGGAGGACGCTTTCCTCTTCAACTTCGGCTATCAGGGAATCGTCTCCGCGATCGACTGCCTTACCGCCCGTCACGATGTGATCGTCTATGACGCTGAGGCTCACGCCTGCCTCCTTGACGGAATCCGTCTCCACATCGGCAGCAAGTACAAGTACCGTCACAACAACATCGTTGACTGTGAGAAGGTTCTGGCGAGAGCCTGCAAAGAGGCCGAGGAAAGCGGCGGAGGTGTCCTTCTCATCACCGAGGGCGTTTTCGGTATGACCGGTGCGATGGGAATCCTCGACCAGATCGTCGAACTCAAGAAGAAGTACAGCTTCCGGATATTCATTGATGACGCGCACGGATTCGGCCTTCTGGGCGAGCACGGACGCGGAACTTCCGAGGAACTGCACTGTATGGACGGCATCGATCTTTACATCGGCGCGTTCGCGAAGTCGATGGCCTCGATCGGAGGCTTCATCGCCGGTCCTCGCAAGATCATCAACTACCTGCGTCTGAATATGCGCTCGCAGATGTATGCCAAGTCACAGCCGATGGCGTTCGTGTACGGCAACATCAAGCGTCTGGAGATCATCATGTCACCGGAAGGCGACGAGCTCCGCAAGAAGTGCTGGCACGTGACCCACACTCTTCAGGAAGGCTTCAAGAAACTCGGATTCGACATCGGCGAGGCGCAGGCCTGCGTGATTCCTATCCACATTGACGGCGGAGGTGTCGCACAGGCCACCAAGATCGCGATGGATCTCCGTGAGAACTACCGCATCTTCTGCTCCATGGTCATCTATCCGGTGATCCCGAAGGGCATGGTCATCTTCAGAATCGTCTGCACGGCAGCGCACACCAAGGAAGACATCGAGTACACGCTCAACGCTTTCAAGGAAATCAAGCAGAAACTTGACGCCGGTGCCTACGACGGAGATGACATCGCGGTTAAGACTATTATGTAATTAATTGCAGATTATGTACTTCTATGCGTCCTGAATATTTCAAGGATAAGGTTGTCATCATTACGGGAGCCAGCTCTGGGATAGGGTTGGCTTCCGCCCGTCTTCTCGGTTCGTTCGGAGCGGATGTCGTGATGGCCGCCAGGTCGCTGGACAAGCTTCAGGAACTTGCCCCGTCAGTGAACTCCGATCCGGCCAAAGTCCTATGCGTGAAGACCGACGTGACGAAGGAGGAGGACTGCCGTAACCTGATTGACCGGACGGTGCAGAAATATGGCAGGATAGACATCCTTGTCAACAATGCCGGCATCTCCATGAGGGCGATGTTCAAGGACTTGGATCTGAGCGTTATCCATTCACTGATGGATGTGAATTTCTGGGGTACGGTGCAATGTACGAAATTCGCCCTGCCTTACCTGCTTCAGAGCAAGGGGCAGGTTGTCGGGGTGATCTCGATCGCGGGATTCTCGGCGCTCCCGGCCAGGACGGGCTATTCAGCATCCAAGTATGCTGTCCGGGGATTCCTTGACACAATCCGCATAGAGCATCTGAAGGATGGCCTGAACGTGCTTGTCTTCGCTCCTGGCTACACGGACTCCAATGTCCGCAAGGCCGCGCTGACAGCCGACGGCAGCCCTCAGGGCGAGACTCCTCTGAAGGAGGAAAAGCTGATGACCGCCGAGAAATGTGCCGAATACCTTGCCAAGGGCTTGGAGAAAAGGAGGTCTCAGATGATACTCACCGGACTGGGTAAGGTCACTGTGCTGGCTCACAGGCTTTTCCCAAGACTTACAGACAAGCTGACTTACGGCTTTATCGCCAAGGAGGCGGGAAGTCCGTTCAAATAGTTGATGACAATGAAGTTGCCTCACGTCTCCATAAACTACAAGATCCTTGTGCCTCTGGCCGTTCTGTTCGTGATCCTCACGCTTTCCTTTCCAAGGACCGCGAAGTTCAGCTATGACTACAGGAAGGGATCCCCTTGGTCTCACGAGACTCTTATCGCGCAGTTCGATTTCCCTATACTGAAAACAGACGAGCAGATAAGGGAGGAGAAGAGCAAGAACAAGTCTGTGGTGATTCCATACTACAGATTCCGTCAGGATGTCGTGGACAACTGCAGGAAGGCTGCGGACGGGATTGAGATGGGAAAATATTCCTACCTCCGTCCGTCGGTCATCTCTTCGATGGAGGGAATCTACTCCAACGGGGTGGTCCAGGACGAGGGCGTGAGGTTGGAAAGCGGCACCGATCCTTCCGCGTCAGTGCTTTACGTCCAGAAGGACAAAAGAGCCGCAAAGAAGCCGGTGAGCGAGGTTTTCAAGGAGTCGGAGGCCAAAAACCGCCTGCTGGCCCTTGTCTCCGCCAAGTACCCGGCGGTCAATGTGGACTCCGTGTTCAGGGCGGTAGGGATCTATGACTTCATCGTCCCGAATCTTGAATATGACCAGAAGACCACGGAACTGGTGAGGTCGGAGTCCTCGAATCAGGTCTCCACGACACAGGGTTTTGTGAGTGCCGGACAGCTGATAGTCTCGGAAGGGGAGATTGTCACGGCGGAGGTGGCGCAGATACTTGATTCCTACAAGGTTGAGTTCGAGAACAGTATGGGTTATGGCGGGCCGAAGATCCTTTTCTGGCTTGGTAACGCTTTCGTGGCCTTTACCCTGGTACTGCTGTTCTTCCTGATGATCTATTTCCTGAACAGGAGGCTTTTCCTGGACTACCGAAGGTTCTGGTACTTGATTTTCATCTTTGTCTCCTCCTCGCTTCTTGCGTTGATCATCAACAAGTTCGCGCCGAAGTGCCTCTACATGGTGCCGTTTACGCTGACCGCTCTTTATCTTGAGGCGTTCTTCAAGAACAAGGTGATCTTCCCGATCTGCTGTGTCTCTTTCCTTCCGTTGCTTCTCTTCTCGGACAACGGAATCGTGCTGTTTGTGCTCTTCCTTACGGCAAGTGTCGTGGCGGTGTTCACGTTCCGCTTCTTCAACCAGGGATGGAAGCAGTTCATTATGGCGGGGATCGTCTTCTGTAGCCAGCTTGTGACCTATTTCGGCTTCCGCATGATTGACATGGTTCATGACGATCCGTACATGGCCGTGCTCTACATGTTCATCGGCTCGCTGCTTATCGTGGCCGGCTATCCGTTGATCTATCTTTTCGAGAGGATGTTCAACCTCCTCTCAAGTTCAAGGCTGAGGGAGCTTTGCGACACGAACAACAGGCTGCTCAGGGAGCTGGAGCACAAGGCTCCGGGAACCTTCCAGCATTCGCTGCAGGTGATGAACATGTGTGACGCGGCTGCCCGCGCCATCGATGCGAACGTCCTGCTGGTCAGGGCCGGAGCACTTTACCACGACATCGGCAAGATGAAGAATCCGCTTTGCTTCATAGAGAATGAGAGCATGTCTCCGAGCGGGATCCACTATCACGAGAACCTTTCCCCGAAGGAAAGTGCCAGAGCGATCATCAGGCACGTCGCCGACGGACTTGATCTGGCTGCTGAATATGGACTGCCGGATGTCATCCGGGAGTTCATCCTTACCCATCACGGAACATCCAACACGAGCTTTTTCTACAATAAGTATCTGAACGAGGGCGGTGATCCGAGCGATGTGGCCGATTTCTTCTACCCGGGGCGCAGGCCTTGGACAAAGGAGCAGACGATACTCATGATCTGCGACACGCTTGAGGCGGCGTCCAGGACATTGAAAGACAATTCCGCGGCCACGTTCTCGGCCTTTGTGGAGAACATTGTCGCCGCGAAGATGAAGATCGGGCAGTTTGACGACTCCGAGATCTCGATCAAGGAACTTAACACCGTGAAGGAGATTTTGAAGGCTTATCTTTCCCAGATCTACCACGAAAGGGTGATCTACCCGAACAGAAAGAATAATTAATGATTTATAAATATTAACAAATTATGGAAGTAATTAAGAATCAAATCGATGATCTTAACATCGAACTGACAATCGCCCTGAAGGCGGAGGACTATGCCGAGCAGGAGAGGAAAAGGCTCGCCGCTTACAGAAGGAACGCTGACTTCAAGGGCTTCCGCAAGGGAATGGTTCCTCCTACACTTGTGAAGAAGATCTACGGAGAGCAGGCTCTCTACGAGGCCATCAACGGGGTGGTTTCGGAGCAGCTCGACAAGTTCATCAAGGACAACGACCTTCACATCCTCGGCGAGCCTATCGCCAGTGAGTCCCAGAAGGAGCAGGAGTGGAAGGACGGCAACGATTTCGAGTTCAAGTTCGACCTCGGACTCTCTCCGGCGATCGACATAGATGTCACGAAGGAGGATAAGATTCCGCACTACAAGATTGAGGTGACCGACAAGGCCAAGGCTGCCATGAAGGACAGCATCCTCAGGCAGTACGGACAGCTCGAAGAGGGCGAGGCCGCCGGAGAGGAGGACTATGTTGTGGTTGATTTCAAGCAGGGCGAGAAGACTGTGGAAGGCGTTTATGTCGCCGTTGACAAGGTTGAGGGAGACGCGAGGAAAAACTTCCTCGGAGCCAAGGTAGATGCCAAGTTCGACATCAATGTCAACGAGGCTTTCACCAACGAGACCGACAGGGCTTCCATGCTTAAGATGAAGAAGGAGGAGCTTGCCGCCCTTGATCCGGTGTGGAACGTGACAGTGGTGAATGTCAAGACTTTCGTTCCTGCCACCGAGTCTCAGGAGACCTACGACAAGGTCTTCGGCAAGGACGCTGTGAAGACAGCCGAGGAATTCGACGCCAAGATCGCCGAAAGACTTGAGGCCAACTACAAGCAGGAGGCGGACTACAGGCTCTCGCAGGATCTCCGCAAGTACCTTGTGGACAAGGCCGCGGTGAATGTGCCGGAGGCGTTCCTCAAGAGATGGCTCTATGAGAACAACAAGGAGAAGTTCACGAAGGAGCAGATCGAGAAAGAGTTTGACGCTTTCCTCGGAGACTTCCGCTGGCAGCTTGTCAGGGGCTCGCTGATGAAGAAGTTCGACCTCAAGGTTGAGGACAAGGACATGCTTGAGGCTGCCAAGGCTTTCGCCGCCTACCAGTACGCTATGTACGGAATGGGTAACGTTCCTGAGGAACTTCTCACCGATGCTGCCGCCCAGTTGCTCAAGGACGAGAGACAGATCCGCAACATTGAGGAGAACGTCGAGAACGAGAAGGTGATCGCCGCCGTCAAGGAGAAGGTTACCCTTCAGAACAAGAAGATCTCCGAGGAGAAATTCCGCGCGCTTAAGTAATTATGGACAAGGAGTTTCAGAAATATGCGACCAAGGGTCTTGGGCTTAGTTCCATGACCCTTGACCGTTATCGTACGGCCACGGACGCCTACATCAATCCGACCATCATCGAGGAAAGGAAGCTGAATGTGGCCTCCATGGACGTGTTCAGCCGCCTGATGATGGACAGGATAATATTCCTTGGCGTTCCGATCGATGATGATGTCGCCAACATCATCCAGGCCCAGCTGCTCTTCCTTGCCTCTACGGATTCCTCGGTGGACATCTCGCTCTACATCAACACTCCCGGCGGTCAGGTGACTTCCGGTCTGGCGATCTATGACACCATGCAGCTGGTCGAGCCAGATGTGGCTACCATCTGTACCGGCATGGCCGCGTCGATGGGTTCGGTTCTGCTTTGCGCCGGCGAGAAGGGCAAGCGCTCGTGTCTTCCTCATTCAAGGGTGCTGATCCATCAGCCTCTGGGCGGCGCCCAGGGACAGGCGTCCGACATCATGATCGCCGCCAAGGAGATCGAGAAGACCCGCAAGGAACTGTACGACATCATCTCCCAGCATTCCGGACAGCCTTACGAGAAGGTGTTCGCCGACGCTGACAGGGACTACTGGATGACAGCTCAGGAGGCTCTTGAGTACGGAATGGTGGATGAGATCCTCACAAAGAAATCCAAATAATGCCACAGAAGAAGAATTCAGGCACGGCAAGGCATTGCATGTTCTGCGGCAGGTCGGAGCGTGATGTTCCGTTCCTGCTCCAAGGTATCGACGGCTTCATCTGCAGCGACTGTGTCGAACTCGCCCACAACTACCTTGAGGACGCTCTCGGGGGCGCTTCCAATAAGGAAGGGAAATCCTTGGGGCGGCTCGACTCGCTGAAAAAGCCTGTCGAGATCAAGGAGTTTCTTGATGAATATGTCATCGGTCAGGACCGCGCCAAGAAGATGCTCGCCGTCGCGGTCTACAACCACTACAAGAGGATCAACCACAATCTGGTGGACAAGCCTGACGACGGAGTCGAGCTGGAGAAGTCCAACATCTTGCTTGTGGGCCCGACCGGAACAGGAAAGACCTTGCTGGCCAAGACGATAGCAAAACTGTTGGACGTTCCGTTCACGATTGTGGACGCGACTGTCCTGACCGAGGCCGGCTATGTCGGGGAGGATGTCGAGAGCATCCTCACGAGGCTTCTCCAGGAGGCTGATTTCGATGTGGCGAAGGCCGAGAGGGGAATCGTGTTCATCGACGAGATTGACAAGATCGCCCGCAAGAGCGACAATCCGTCCATCACACGTGATGTTTCCGGTGAGGGAGTCCAGCAGGCTATGCTGAAACTCCTCGAAGGCAATGTCATTAACGTCCCGCCGAAAGGAGGCCGCAAGCATCCTGAGCAGGAGTTCATCCACGTGAACACGCAGAACATCCTGTTCATCTGCGGAGGCGCTTTCGAGGGAATCGAGCGCCGCATAGCCCAGAGGCTCAACACCCAGGTCATCGGATTCGGCGCGGCCCAGAAGCAGGCCGTTGACAAGAACAACCTCTTGAAATATGTCGATGCTCAGGATTTGAGGGCTTACGGTCTCATCCCCGAGATCATCGGTCGTCTCCCGGTCATCACCTACCTCGACGCCCTTGACAGGGATGCCCTGCTGAGGATCCTTACCGAGCCGAAGAACGCCATCCTCAAGCAGTATGCGAAACTGTTCGAGATTGACGGAATGACTCTCAAGATTGAGGATGGAGTCAGGGAACTCATAGTTGACACCGCCATCAAGAACAAGCTCGGGGCCCGTGGCCTCCGTTCGATCTGTGAGCAGATTTTCGATGACGCGATGTACGACGCTCCGTCCTCCCGCAAAAAGACATTCACCGTCACCCTCGACTACGCCAAATCCAAGCTGGAAAATTCGCTGTAGCCTTCGTGGCGGCCAACTGATTGCCCATCAGTAGAATGATATACCCTTCTCCTATCCGTAACAGGTGGAAGAAGGGTATGTCTGTGTATTCATTTATAATTAGTTGGCCGCTACGCTCCTAAGGGTGGCGACGACATATTCGGATCGGGTGCCGATGCGGAACTTGCCGCCCCAGATGCCTATGCCTGAGCTGACATAGTAGCGGGTTTTGCCGCGCTGATGCTCGCCCCAGGAATCCTCGAAGAGCCTGTCGGTGATCCACGAGGCCGGCCAGATCTGGCCACGGTGCGTGTGGCCGCTGAACTGGAAGTCAATTCCGTGATCTTCCGCTTCTTCCAGATGGTACGGCTGGTGGTCTAACAGAATGGTGTAGAGACTGTCGGTTGTCCCGCTCATCAGATCGTCCAGGCTCTTGCGTTTCGGATTCGACCTGTCATCCCGACCAATGACGCGAAGAGAGCCTATCGCGGCGACGCTGTCCCTTAATAGGTTGATTCCGGCTTCGTTGTAGAATGACAAGGCCTTCGGGATTCCGGAATAATATTCGTGATTGCCGAAGCAGGCATAGACCGGAGCCTCAAGGCGGTGGAATTCCTCGGCGACATTTTCCCTTATGAGCGGCTGGACGTTGATATCCACGATGTCGCCACCGATGAGAATGAGGTCCGGCTTCTCGGCGTTGATGATGTCCACCCACTTGGCGAAATCCGCCCTCCGGTTGTGATAGCCAAGGTGCAAGTCGCTGATCATCACGATTTTCAAATCCTTGTCAAGATGCTTCTCCGTTGTCAGTTCAAGCGGCTGGCGCACCTTGTGCTTGTAATGAATATTCCCGTAAATGAATATTCCTGCGATGGCTGCGAGGACACAGAGTGAGGCCAATCCGTTGCTGACCAGCCAGGCTTTCGGCACGAGGTGAACCAGTCTGCCAAGATCCAGAAGGACGAAAATCATCACCAGATAAAGCAGGATGAATATGGAGGACGTGCCTATCTCGTAGATTGTGGACGACAGCCAGAGAGGGACTTTGCCGAGGAATGGCATAAAGTTCAGGAACAAGAAAAGGAAAGCCCCGAGGCATCCCCCGACTATGAAGATTCTCCACACAGTGTCCAATGGAAGAATCATCCAGATGTGCCGCAGTGTATAACCAAGACCCGCCAGGGCCAGCAATGTCATAAAAATCATTTCCTTAAATTTAGTGATATTCAAAAATCCATCCCGGATTTTTATCTCAGTCAAGGCTGCAAAAATAGTCGATATTTTATTATATTTGCCGTCAGTAAGATAAAGACTAACTTAACAAATTGGTTATGAGCAAAATTAAATCGATTATTGCCGCATTTGCGGTGATGCTGCCGTTTTTGTTCACATCTTGTGACAAGGATGTGAAGGTCTCCGGCGTTCAGATTACGCCTGAGGAAGTCACTTTGGGAACAGGTGAGACTCAAAAGCTTACTGTCACGGTCGAGCCTTCCGACGCCACTGATCCTGCATATTCATTGGAGTCAAGTGATCCTTCGGTCGCAGCCGTTCAGAATGATGTTGTGACCGCTGTCGCTCCTGGTGAGGCAGTGATCACCGCCACCACCGCCGACGGAAGCCTCAAGGCAACCTGCAAGGTGACTGTGGTAAAGCACGTTGAGGACATTTCCGTCTCTCCGACCCAGGTTAAGGTGATAGTCGGCAAGATGCAGGAGATCACCGTGGAGTTCACTCCTTCCGACGCGACGAACAAGGAAGTCGAATGGGTGTCCTCCAAGCCTGAGATCGCGTCTGTCGCTGACGGCGTTGTGACGGGAATCGCTGTGGGAGAGGCCTTGATCACCGCCACAAGCGTTGACGGAGGTTTCGCCGCCGCGTGCAAGGTTGTCGTTGAGGAAGAGTTCAACGGAATCGTGGCGACTACAGCCGGTGGCTATTATTGTGGCGATCAGTACGAAAACGGATATGATAATGATTTCCTGTTCCTGCTTTCCGGAAACGTGAAGGAAGGCGGTGTGTCGCTGGCCGGAAAGGGTACCGCACTGTGGCTGGATCTCAACCTTCCTAAGACCGGTGCGACAACCTTGCCAGCGGAACACTATATTCCGCTCCTCTCTGATGATCAGGACCAGAGCTACACTTGGCTGCCCGGTACGGATATGGGCGCTTGGGGCATCATCGGATCATTCATCTACTCTTATCAGGAAGGAGATGCCGAGCCGCAGTACATTATGGCCGAGCAAGGCACTGTTGACATCACGTTGAATGGTTCCGAGTACACGATCAACGCGGTCGTCACGGCCGGCGGCAAGGAGTACAAGTTCCGTTACACCGGAGCTGTGACCCTCAAGGATGTCAAGGATGCCGGAGATCCGCCGGCACAGGACTACACCGAGATCGATCTTGGTAATGAACTCACACAGGGCTACTTTGAGTTTGACGGAGACATCTACAAAACAGGCGGCGTGTCCAACAACTGGCTCATTTACCTCGCTGACAGCAGAGTGGATTTCACAAAGCAGAATCTGGTCGGCCCGGGCAAGATACTGATGCTTGAATTGAACACCGCTCCTTCAGACGGCAAAGTTCTTCCTGCCGGCACGTTCAATGTCCTTAATCCTATGGAGATCACCGCGGCTGCCTCTTTGACTCCGTTTACTGTGGTTCCCGGTTTGCCTGCCGAGGATGGTAGTATATATGGCACTTGGTATCTTGCGACTGACACCCAAGGTGGTGATTTCCAGCCATTGTGTGGAGCCCAGAAAGGAACAGTCAGCGTCAAGAAGACAGGTGATACCTATACGATTGATTTCGACATCACTGATGATGACTTTAAGATTTCTGTAAAGGGATCTTACACAGGTAAGCCTTACATCCATGACGGCACTGCCAATACTACCTCTGTGTCAACCAGAGCGGCGGCCGCTTCCGGCAAAGCCTTGAATATTCATAAGTCAGCGAGGCGTCAGGCTTTCCGTAAATAATTCCGCGGAGGCTAACCGCTTGTTGGTTAATTAGATGAAGTGCCCTCCTCCTGCCCGTTACGGTAGTGAGGAGGGTATATTCTTTTCTTGAATATTAACGAGCTAAGCTCCACGCTTGAAATTACCGTTGCTTTTGGCTATTTTTGTGAAACGCAAAAAACGCAAAGGAATGAAGGAATATATTCAAGAAAACAGGGAACGGTTCTTCGAGGAACTGTTCTCTCTCCTGCGGATTCCGTCCATCAGTGCGAAGCAGGACCACAAGAAGGATATGGAACGTTGCGCCGAGAGGCTGAAGGAACTGCTTCTGGAGGCTGGGGCCGACGAGGCCGGAGTCTATCCGAGCAAGGGTAATCCTGTGGTGTTCGGCAAGAAGATCATCAACCCGGAGTGGAAGACTGTGATGGTTTATGGCCACTATGACGTGCAGCCGCCGGAGCCGCTTGAAAAGTGGCACACGGATCCGTTCGAGCCGGTGATCAAGCAGGACCCGACCGGTCAGGAGGCCATCTATGCCCGTGGAGCCAACGATGACAAAGGTCAACTCTTTATGCACATCAAGGCTTTTGAATATCTCCTTCGTAGCGGCAAACTTCGCCATAACGTGAAGTTCATCTTCGAGGGCGAGGAGGAGATCGGCAGTCCATCCCTTCCGGCTTGGGTCAAGGAACATAAGAAATGGCTTGGAGCCGATGTGATTCTGGTTTCGGACACGACGATGATCTCCGACAAGGTGCCTTCGATCAATTGCGGTATGAGGGGAATGTCCTATCTGGAGGTGACTCTGACAGGTCCGGATAAGGATCTGCATTCCGGACACTACGGTGGCACGGTCGCCAATCCTATCCAGACGCTTTGCGATCTGATCTCAGGGCTGATCGACAAGGACGGACGCGTCACAATTCCGGGATTCTATGACGATGTCGTGGAACTTTCCAGAAAGGACAGGGCACAGCTCGCGAGAGCCCCGTTCGATCTCAAAGAGTTCGAAGAGTCGGTGGGTGTCAAGGCTTTGCGTGGAGAGAAAGGTTACACTCCGCTTGAGAGGATCGGCATCAGGCCTTGTCTGGATGTGTGCGGAATCTGGGGCGGTTACATCGGTGAGGGGGCCAAGACGGTTCTCCCGTCAGTCGCTCACGCCAAGATCTCGATGCGTCTCGTGCCGAATCAGGAGAGCGCCAAGATCACGAGGATATTCAAGAAACATCTGGAGAAGATCGCTCCGAAATATTGCCGCATAGAGGTCAAGCCGTGCGAGGGTGGGGAGGGATTCCTCATTCCGATTTCGTCTCCGGCGTTCCAGGCTGCTTCAAAGGCTATGGAGGAGGTTTATGGCGTCAAGCCGGTTCCGAGTCGTGGCGGCGGCAGCATCGCTGTGCTGGCGGATATGCAGAAGATCCTTGGAGTGGATCCGCTGCTGATGGGATTCGGCCTCGAGAGGGATACAATCCATTCTCCGAACGAGAGTTACCTCCTTAGGCAGTTCTTCGCCGGCATGGAATCCATCGCCAAGTTTTATGACTATTATGTATAGCGGAATATGACAACAGCGGATTTATATTCCCAGATAAAGAAAAAAAGTTCGATGCTATGCGTCGGCCTTGACACCGATTTCGCCAAGATCCCCGAGTGCGTGAAGGCCGGCAGGACGGTAGGCGAGGCTGTGCTGGAGTTCAACAAGCGCATCATTGACGCGACCGCCCCGCATTGCATCGCCTTCAAGCCGAATCTCGCTTTCTATGAGTGCCTTGGAGTGGACGGAATGGCCATTCTCGACAAGACGGTCGAGCATATACGTACCAACCATCCGGAGCAGTTTATCATAGCGGACGCCAAGAGGGGAGACACCGGCAACACCGCCAGGATGTACGCCAAGAGCCTTTTCGAGACCTTCGACTTCGACGCCGTCACCCTTTCCCCGTACATGGGTGGCGAGACCGTCACCCCGTTCCTTGAATATCCTGGCCGCTATGCAATAGTGGTGGGGCTGTCTTCCAATCCGTCTTCCGTTGATTTCCAGACTGCCGAGAAAGGAGGCAAGCCCCTCTATCAGGTTGTGATGGAGAGGATGATGGAGATCTCCACTCCCGAGAACATGATGTTCGTGGTAGGTGCCACCAAGGCGGACAAGTTGAAGGAGATCAGGTGCTTCTGCCCCGACAACTTCTTCCTTGTCCCAGGTGTCGGCGCACAAGGCGGCAGTGCCGAGGAGGTGATCGCCAACGGAGCCAACTCCAAGGGCGGTCTCCTGATCAACTCCTCCCGTGGTGTCCTCTACGCCTCCTCCGCCGAGGACTTCGCTGAGGCAGCCGCCGCCGTAGCCGCCCGCACGGCAACCCTATAGCCGCCCGAGTCTTTTTTAGAAAGAGTCAAAAGTCCCTCCGCGAGCGCGATTCCCGCCGAATCCCGCCCGCGGAATCTCATTTGCACCTCCGCGGGCGAGAAAACCCGCCTAATCGTGACTGCGGAGTTGCCTTGCGGTGTCGTCATTGGAATTATGTGGCGGAAAAACGTCAGCTACCGGCCATAGTTTGTCGGCTACCGTCTATTGTTTATTGTTTATCGTCTATCGTTTATTGTCTATCGTTTATTGTCTATTGTCAACAGTCTGTCGTCTGGCGTCTGGCGGTGGCCGTCTATCTGCTGCCGGCTAACGGCTGAGGCGGCGGAGGTCGGCGCGGTAGCGGGCGTAGAAGAAGACGCCGGCCAGGGTCAGGCCGATGGGAAAGCCCATCCAGATGCCTTGGAGGCCAAGGCCAGCTTTGAAGCCGAGGAGGTAGGCGGAGGGGATCGCTATCAGATAGTAACTTATGAAGGCGGCGTACATGATCGGCTTGACATCCTGAATGCCGCGGAGGACGTTGGCGAAACATAGCTGAAGGCCGTCGCCGAACTGGTAGGCGAAGAGCAGGAAGAAGAGCGAGACGGCCATCGCGGTCACCTCCGGGGAGTCGCTGAAGACACCGGCGGCCTGATAGCGGAAGCAGTAGAGCAGGACCGACAGTGTGGCGGAGATGCCCAGCGTCATGAAGTAGCCTTTGCGGGAATATTCACGGACGGATTTGAAGTCCTTTCTGCCGAAGGCGTTGCTGACCAGGATCGAGACGGCGAACGAGAGTCCCTGCATCATCAGGAAGAAAAGTTGCGAGATGGTGATGACTACCTGATGGGCGGCAAGTTGCAGCACTCCGAGCCAACCGGCCATAACGGCGGCGAACGTGAAGGTGGAGGATTCCAGGGCCATCTGGATTCCGACTGGGTAGCCCATCTTCAGGACACCCTTCATCTCTATGCGCGAGACTAGCGCCTCCTTGATCGCGCGGGCATATTCATTCATCTTTCTTGATTTGAATATGTAGGCGACAAACAGGCAGAGTATCAGGATCCTGGAGACGAGGGTGCTGATCCCCGCGCCGGTGAGACCCATCTCGGGGAAGCCTAACTTGCCGTAGATCAGTACCCAGTTCCCGAATATGTTGAGAAGGTTCCCGAGCATCAGCAGGGTCATCGAGATCATCGGGCGGCAGATGCCGTCGGTGAATTGCTTGAGGACGTTGAAGCCAAGGGCGAACAGTGTCGAGATCCCCACGATGATGAAATACGGTCTGATCAGGGGCAGGAGTTCCGGATCCTGCCCGAAATGTCCGAGGCAGAAATAGATGATGGTCAGCAGGATAAGGCTTATCCCGCCGAGAATCCCGTTCACCGTCAGTCCGTTTTTAAGCGTGGAGCCTATTCCCTTGATGTTTCCTGTCCCGTTGTGCGCTCCGATCATCGGAGTCATCCCTGCTGCGAACCCAAGCTCTGTCATGATGAACAGGTTAAGGATGTTGTTCACGAACGAGGATGCCGCCAGCTCGTCCACGCTGTGCCATCCTATCATGATGTTGTCCGCGAAAGCCAGTATGATGACGCAGGCCTGGCCGAGCATGATGGGCAGACCTATTCTTAGAATCTCTCTTATCTTGTTCATCTCCACTTATTTGCTCCCTGGTTTGCCTTTGCTGAGGATGATGGTGACCACAGCGATGAGGATCAGCAGGATGCCGGTTGCCAGGTTGACGGTCATTGCTTCGTGGAAGACGGTCAGGCCGATCACTACGGCGGTCAGAGGCTCAAGTGCGCCCATGATGGCGGTCGGGGTGGAGCCTATGATGCGGACGGAGATGCCCATCGAGACAAGCGAGAGGACGGTTGGAACGATTGCGAGCATCCATGAATATGCCCACGCCCGTCCTGTGACAAGCGGCAGGATGTGGCGTTCCGGCGAGGTGAGCGAGAAGATAACGATTGACAGGGCGCAGACTATCAGTACGTAGAAGGTGAGCTTCATCGCTGACATCTCCAGCCGGTGGATGCTGACGCTATGTGGCAGCGGAATTATCCTGGCAAGCCTGTTGTGGCTGCCTTTGAGTTCGGATTCGGGGGCGGAGGCCCGGTTGGCTACTATTATATATAGGGCGTAGCTTAGAGCCGACACCATCACCAGAAGCACTCCTACTGTGCTGAGGAGGGTCTTGCCGTCGCCTTTGTAGAGGAGGAAGACTCCGATGAGGGAGAGGGCTATGGCCACGGCGGTGGCCTTGGTGATCTTCTCACCGTAGAGCATCGCCATCAGCACGGCTGTCATCACCGGGTAGACGAAGAGCAGTGAGCAGGCGACTCCGCTGTCCATGTAGAGGAAGCTGCAATAAAGCGTCAGGGAGGACACGACGAACAGCAGGCCGAGTGCCGTCAGCGTTGAAAGCTCGCCGCGGCTGATCCTGAAGGTCTCGTAGGATCCGGTCGTTTCGGTGGCCGCCGGGTCGGTCGAGGCGCGATGAGAGGCGTTCCTCTTCCCGAGCAGCATCTTCCCGGCGATGATCACTCCGATGATAAGCGCCGCCAGCCCGTACCTGTAGAACAGCACGGACTCGACATTCAGCCCCTCCTCGTAGAGGTACTTGGCACCCAATGGATTGGCTCCGTAACTAACAGCGGCCAAAATACCGAAAAAGAACCCTTTGGCCTTACTTTCCTTAGCTCTAACCATATTCCTTGTTCAAAATCGGCTGCAAAGATAGCATTTTTCTATATTCTTTGGCGACCGTCGGCAAGAAGTGTCCTGACGGACTCTGGCGGAATGAATATTCCTAATGATTATTCACGCGTGTAGGATTATTCGGATATTTTTCTAACTTTGTTAGTTCAAAGCCGGAACAACCCACTTGCCCGCTTTGCCACAGATTTGAAATGACACACACTAGACCGCTACTGATACACATATTCCTTTTGCTCGCAGTGTCCGCATATTCGCAGAATGTGGACTCGCTGATCACGGCGTTCGACCATCAGAGAGGGAAGGCCGCTGTCGGCACCGCCGAACGTTTCTTTGATTTCCTGGCGGACGAGGATTTCTCTGACGGAAGGATCATGATCCATCCCGGCAGTGGCGCGGACAGCGTCAGGGCGCTCACCTGGTACTGGGCCGCGGAGTGATACTATGACATCCAGGACTACGACAAGTCCATTGAATATGCCGGCAAGGCACTGGCCTCCAGTCGGAAAGCCGGAACGAAGGAGATAGAGTGCGACTGCTGCAACACCTTGTCCATAGCCTTGTTCCGCAAATCTGACTACCATCGGGCCTTGGAGCTTGCCCGTGACGCGCTGATGCTCGGGCGCGAGCTTAAGGATGACGGGCTGATGGCCTGCTCACTGAACACCTTGGCGGGGATCTGCCTCGCGTCAAAGCAGCCGGCGGAAGGTCTGAAGTACGTTTTGGAGGCCATCGGGATCTGTGAGAGGCAGAAGGACTCGCTTAGATTGGCCATCCGCTGCGGCATGGCCGCCGAGATCTACCACAGCCTTGGGGATGATGAGGTCAGCCTGAAGTATTCCCGCCGCGCCTATGAGATCAACACCGCGATGGGACTAAGGGACAAGGCGGCGGTGAGGCTGTCGCAGATGGCGGCGGCGCAGATCGCCATGGAACGGTACGATGAGGCGGAGGAGTCCTTGCTGAAGGCTCTGCCGGAGCTTGAGAAGGCCGGCAACATGCAGTCGTGGGCCATCTGCTGCAATCAGCTTGGGGAGATCTGTCTTCAGAAAGAAGATAAACCAGGGGCCGCTGAATATTTCAACTCGGCTCTCAGGGTGTTCGCCGAGAAAGGGGACGCCTATAACATGAGTCATTCCCATCTGGGACTCAGCAAGGCTCTTGTGCCGCGCAACTCGGACGAGGCCGTGGCCCATCTGATGCAGTACACCCAGATCAAGGACTCGCTCTACGACAGCGGGATGAACCAGGGACTCAACGAGTACAACGCCCTTTACCGCAACGAGCAGATAAGCAGCGAACGGGACAGGCATCTGATCTCCAAGCGCAGGATCCTGGCGTTCGGCATAGCGGCTGTTCTGTTGCTTTCTTTCTTTGTCCTGCTTCTTGTCCGCAGGAACAGGTCGATCAAGTCTACCCTTGTCGATGCGATGGATAAGCTTGACGTGGCCAAGAATCGTGTGCCGGCGCACAATCCAAGAAAGCAGGACATGGTGGAGATGCTGAAGGCGGAGGTGAGGAGGCAGATCCTTGAGGGGAGGGAAGTCGATCTTCAGGAGGCTGCCGCAGCTCTCTGTACGTCCAGGGCGAATCTTAACCGCCAGATTAAGACGCAGACCGGAGAGAGCAGCAGCAATCTGGTGAGCGGAGTCAGGGTGGACATGGCAAAGGAGATCCTGGCCTCTCAAAAAGACAGGCCGATTTCTGATGTCGCGGCGTTCTGCGGCATCAGTGACGTGTCCCATTTCATCTCGGTCTTCAAGAAGGTCACAGGTGTGACTCCGAAGCAGTGGCGTGACGGAAATGCGGGGAAGGAGGACCCGCAGAAGGAGGTTTTTGGTAAAAATATGGCAAAAGAGGCATAAATTGTCTCTTTTGCCATATTATTTTTGTCCTATACTTCGTAACTTTGTGGTGCGATATGACCTAATTATTGATACAATTTAATAATACAAACTAAAAACAAGTTATTATGGCTTACACAGAGACGACAACGACCACCTATGGTCAGCGCGTGAAAAAATCTTTCGGAGGCATCGGTTCAGGTATCCTCCTCTTCATTGTCGGCACGATCCTCCTTTGGTGGAACGAGGGCAGGGCTGTCAAGACAACCAAAATGCTGAACGAGGCGGCGGGTGTGACTGTCGAGATGACGGACATCGGCACCATCGACCCTCAGTTCGACGGCAAGCTTGTCCATGCGACAGGAATGACCGCCACCATCGACTCGCTCATCGATTCCGATTTCGGAGTAGGGGTGACCGCGGTTAAGTTCAACAGAAAGGTTGAGTACTATCAGTGGGTGGAGAACTCCAAGAGTCAGACCAAGGACAAGATAGGCGGAGGCCAGGAGACCGTCACGACCTACACGTATGAGAAGAAATGGGTAAATTCCCCTGTGGCTTCAGAGAATTTCCACGATCCTGAGTATCAGGGGGCGAACAGGATCAGAATCGCGATTGACGATCTGAGACAGACCGCCGAGAACGTTTCGTTCGGCGCCTATCGCCTGACAAAGAGCCAGATCTCATCCATTTCCGGCGACCAGCCTTATGTCTTCTCTGAGAAGGACAGCGAAAGGATCTCCAACGAACTGTTCAAGGAGGAATGCCTGATAGACACCACACTTACTGTCAAGGTTCAGAACAATGTGATCAGCTTCGGCTCCAATTCCGGAACTCCGCAGGTCGGTGATGTGCGCGTTACCTTCACAAAGGTTCTTCCGGGAGAGGTTTCCCTTATGGCTCAGGTCAGCGGCGACACGTTCGTGCCATTCACGGCCAAGAACGGCAAGTCTTTCAGCGTGCTTGAGATGGGAGTGAAGTCAGCCGACCAGATGTACGAGGGACAGCACTCGGCCAACAAGATCTGGCTCTGGATTCTCAGAGTTCTTGGTATATTCCTTGTGATCGGAGGTCTGAAGGGCATCTTCGGCTTCATCGAGACTCTCGCCAAGGTGGTTCCGTTCATCGCCAACATCATCGGGGCCGGTGTCGGTCTGGTCTGCTCGATTGTCGGCTTCGCCTGGTCTTTCATCGTGATTGCCATCGCCTGGCTCGCCTATAGGCCAGTGCTTGGAATCTCGCTCATTGTGATCGCCGTAGCGCTGGTCATCTTCCTTGCGCGCGGAAAGAAAAAGGTGCAGACAGCGTGAGTGGTCTGATAGGGTTACTTACGTGTGATGATTATTATCAAATAGCATAAAATCAACAAATTATGAAAATTCTAGCAAACATGAGGAAAGCGTTTGGCCTGGCTCTGGCCTTTGCTATCGCATTGTCCTTGAGCGCTCCGGCCCAGGGGCAGAGCGTCTTGAACCAGATCGGCAAGCGTGCCAAGAACGCGGTCAACACCAGAACTACCATGGGGGCTGACAGAGCTATCCAGAGGACATTGGACAAAGCGGAGAACGCTATTGAGAAGGGAGTGACCAACGCGGGAAGAGGACGTTCCGGGAAGGGAAACGCTCCGACTGTCGGTAAAGGTTCGGCTGCAGGCGGCGGAGCCGTGGCTGGCAATGGATCAGTGGCCGGCAACTCCGGCGGCGGCACCATCTACTATGTAAGCGAGGCCGGCAACAACAAGAACGACGGCCTCAGCCCTCAGACTCCTGTGAAGAATCTGCAGAAGGCTTTGGACATCGCCCCTGCCGGCGCCACTGTCTATGTGGCCGAGGGCAACTATTACGGCATGCTCCGTTCAGGCAACATTTTCGTCCGCAAGCCTGTCTACATCTATGGCGGTTTCAACGAGGATTTCTCCGCCCGTGACATCCTGACCTACCGTACATTGGTTCAGCCTACTCCTGAGTCCAACGGCAGCGCCAAGGCTCCTACGGTACAGCTGGAGGTCAATGTGGCCAAGTACGGCAACAATCTTGAGTACAGGAGCCCGGACGTGCTGTTCGACGGTATCATCTTCGACCGCGGCAACTCGATTTCCTACTATGCCGGCAACGACGAGGAGCAGAAGGGTCAGCCGGAAGGCGTCGAGACCACCAAGATGAATCCTATCGGATCCAAGGGAATGGGCGGTGCGGATCTCTCCAATCTGGAGACCTACACGAAGGAGACCTGCATCCTCTACCTGAACAACTCGAACGTGGATCTGACCGTTCACAACTGTGCGTTCATCAACGCTCCTAACCATGTGATCCTTGGCCTTTTCAGGGGTAGCCTGACGATTGACAACAACATATTCGTGAACTGTAGGATGGAGGCTATGGATGCCCGCGGCTCGGATCCGAAGGAGAATTCCAGGATTGACTTCACCAACAACACGGTGCTGTTCATGTGGTCGTTCAAGCAGAACCTTGAGACCATGGGCTATGGCTTCCGTTTCCAGCCTGGCACGGATTGCTATCTGGCCAACAACATCTTTGGCTGCTCGATGTTCACGGCGCTTGACTACACGCACATCGACAGCGACAAGAACCGTGAGGCCACCCGCAACACCACTGTGGTGAACAACGTGTTCTTCCTCAATAGGATGGGCGACCTTTCTATCCCTGGCGGCGGCAATTTCATCAACATCAGCAGCGCCGATTTCTCTGACATTGAATACATCGACTCCGAGAGTGGCAACACGACCGTCACGGACGCCAACATATTCAAAGGCAAGATTGACGAGGCCTATCTGAAGGGATTCCTCAATGCGTCGTACACGGCTGAGATGCAGCACAACCCGAATTCGGCGGTGAACACCTTCCGTTCGGCGCTCGGCATGAACCAGATCGGCACAATGACCTCCAAGGTCACGATGTACGCCAACCGCTACAACTGGGAGAAGGCCCTCCTGATCTTCGGCGCGATGCCAGGCTATGGCGCGCAGCTCCCGGAGTAAGGGTATAGCCACTTATGTATTGACGTTTTAGTGCAGTGTCCCGGATCCGTGTCCGGGGCACTTTTCTACTTTCTGGCTGGCATATTCCTCTTCTCCGCCGCATCTTCCTCGGCCACCGGACCGGACGAAGCGAACCTTCCGAAGTGACAT
This sequence comes from Alistipes sp. CAG:514, assembly GCA_000431015.1. Taxonomy (GTDB): domain Bacteria; phylum Bacteroidota; class Bacteroidia; order Bacteroidales; family UBA932; genus Cryptobacteroides. Next base: position 40,401 of record HF986048.1, read on the forward strand.
TCCGATTCGGAATCAAAAGTATTTTACTATTTTTGTAAACATAAGAAACAGGACAGAGAATGAACGAGGAAAGAAGCATAGACAGATTGGCGAGATACATCATCTGGGCAGCCGCGGCGGCGGTGACGATCGCGTTCTGCTGGTATTTCAGAAGCGTGCTGGTCTACATAATCATCGCGGCGGTGGTCTCCCTGCTCGGAAGACCGATAATGAAAGGATTGAAGCGCATCCGGATAAAGGGCAGGTGCGCCCCCGACTGGCTGTGCGCCATAGTGTCTCTGCTCCTGATCCTGACCGTGTTCCTGGGAGTAGTCACCCAGATCATACCAGTCTTCTCAAGCATAATCACCAATGTCTCCGGCAACCTCCAGTCGGCCTCTTTCAAGGCCTCGGAGATCACCGTCTGGTTCGACCGGCTGAATGTCTGGCTGATCGACAGGATCCCGGCCCTGGGCCGTGGCTTCCAGATCCAGGACGCAGTGATCGGATGGATCCGCAACGCGTTCGACATCAGTTCCGTGACATCAGTGGTCGGCTCCGTGGCGTCAGCCCTCGGGGCTTTCGGCATAGGACTTTTCTCCGTGATGTTCATCGGGTTCTTCTTCGTGAAGGATGAGAACCTGTTCCGCAGGATAGTCGGCTCGCTCGTGCCGGACAAGGCCGAGAAGACGGCGATCAGCGCCATCGGCGACATTGAGCATCTTCTTACACGCTACTTCGTCGGCCTGCTGACAGAGGTTCTGGGTGTGGCTCTGATCAACTTCCTGGGACTCTGGCTGGTGGCAAGGATAGGCCTCTACCCGGCCGTCGGCATCGCGTTCATGACCGGCCTTCTGAACGTCATCCCTTACGTCGGCCCCTGGATCGGCGGAGCTGTCGGGACAATCCTCGGAATAGTGCTGAAATACAGCAGCGCCGCCGCGCTCGGTGTCTACCCGGATTTCATGGTGGTGCTGATCACGCTGCTTGCCGTCTTCATCTGCACGCAGTTGATTGACAACTTCCTGTTCCAGCCGCTGATCTACTCGACCAGCATAAAGTCAAGCCCGCTGGAGATCTTCATCGTGCTGCTGATGGCCGGCCATCTGGGGGGCATCATCGGGATGCTCGTCGCCATCCCGGCCTACACTGTGATCAGAGTCGTGGCCGCGCGCTTTTTCTCAGACTTCAAACCTATCCGCAGGCTGATCTCGGCCACGGATGACGAACAAAAATCATAGATGAACATGAACTCATTCCTCAGAAGACTGATGGCGGCAGCCGCCGTCATCGCCGGATCATTGGCAACCCTGAACGCTCAGGAAACATATTCACCGTCAGGTACCTACCAATTCGCCGTCAAGGACGGCAACCAACTTTTGCTTGATGAATATCCCGCCTCGCCTGGCAGCGTGACCGCCATTGACGGCAATGCCAAACCTTCGATCGTCTTCGTTTTCGGAGGGGGATTCAAGGGTGGAGAGCGCAGCCACAAGGAGTACCTGCCTTGGTTCAGGATGCTCAATGACGAGGGTTACACCGTTCTCACCATCGACTACCGGCTCGGCATGAGGGGAGTCAGGACCAAGGGCGGCATCGGCTCCGTCAAGCAGTTCTACCATTCTGTCAGCATCGCCAGCGAGGATCTGTTCAGCGCCACCAAATACATCATCGACAATGCCGCGACGCTGAAGGTGGATCCCGACAACCTGGTGATCTGCGGCTCGTCGGCCGGTGCGATGACCGTCCTTCAGACAGAGTGGCTGCTGTGCAACGGAAAGGCCACCGAGGCTCTCCCGGAAGGGTTCCGCTACGCGGGAGTGATGTCGTTCTCCGGAGCGATCCTCTCAAGGGAGGGTATGCCTAAGTACGCCCAGACCCCGGCTCCGACCGCATTCTTCCACGGCACTGCCGACAAGGTGGTGAACTACAAGAAGATCCGTGTCTTCAACTGGGTGTTTGCCGGCACGAACCAGCTTGTCAGGATATTCAAGAGAAACGGCTACACCTACAATGCCTACCGCTATCAGGGCCACACTCACGAGATTGCCGATTCGATGGTCGAGACCTTCCCGGATCAGATCCGCTTCCTGGAGACCAACATAACAAGAAAGGTCGCCAGAACTGTGGATTCCACAATCGACGACCCTGAGGCTCCCGCTCCAAGCGGCTCTGCCAACCGCAAGGAAATGTACGGAAATTAATCCTGAATGTACCTGCGATAGACCTCCGCGATCCTGCGGTAGCCCTCTTCATTAGGATGCAGGCCATCCCTGAAGAGGGATTCGTCCAATGTGCCGTCAGCCTTGGTCAGGACCGGTTTGACATCGACGATGTCGTAGTTCGTGAGGCCGCTTGCCTCCAGGAACCTGTCCGCGGCGGCGTTCACCTTGTCCACCCTGTCGATCGCTTTCCTGCGCGGATAGATGTGAACCACGTGGATGCGGGCCTTCGGCTGCTTCACACGAATATATTCGATCAGCCTCACCATGCCTTCGCCGATGACTTCCTCCGGGCTGCCGTAGATGTCGTTGGTGCCGGCCATCACGAAGATGTGTTTCGCGTTGAAGCCGTCAAGTTCCTCATGCATCATGCGCCACATCATGTTCCCGAGGCGGTCCCAGCCGTAGCCGCAGTTGATGACGTTGCGGTCCGCGAAGATGTCGTTCCATGAATTTACGCCGGCATGCCAGACGACATTGCTTGGCTCGCCTGACCAGTAATGGGTTATGGAGTTGCCGATCATGACGATCTCAGGATTCGGGGCGATGTGCCTTTCCCTGTAGAGGATCCTGGAATGCCTCTCGGTCCAGTCGTAGAAGGTAAAGTCCCTGCGCTGCCTCAGGGGCTTGAGGATGTCCGGCAGAGCGGTAGTCGTGCCGAGGGCGTTGTAGATCGCCTCCAGCGTGCTTGTCGTGTCGGCCTTGGCTCCATCGACCGCGACGAAAAAGCCTTGTCCCTTGCTTGCCTTTCTGGAGACTACCTTGACCGGGAAGTCGGCCTTCCTCTGGATGATGTTCCGTACAGCCTTCGAAGGCCTGTCAACCGTCTCGACCGGCACATTGTAGAAAGCGACGGCCTTCTCCACCGGCACCGGCTCGAAATGGAAATAGGTGCCTCCGCAGGCTCCGATCTCCATCCAGCTGACTTCGTTGTAGAGCGGCAGATAGAGTCTGAACTCGTTGCCGTTTTTGGCTGACTTGCCGTAATCGACACGGAAATAGAATGTTATCGTGTCGCCGACTGCTGAACCGAGGACGGAAGTCCCGTTCAGAAGGTGGAATCCGCCGTCATTGTCGATGTCGAAAAGATCCACCCCCAGCGATGCCATCCGCGTCGCTCCTTTGGGAATATTCCTGCCTTCCAGCACATAGCGCACCTTGATTTCCGGTGCGTTGGTTCCGAAGTCAATGTTCCCCCTGTCGAATGTCCAGCAGGTTCCGAACGGCCCTTTAGGCTTCTCCGTCAGTGGATTATGCCAGCCATACACCCCGGCCGCAGCCGCTCCTACGGAAAGCATCAGCGCCAGCCCTGCCGCCGCCAAAGCTTTTTTTGCAATTTCTGAATATCTCATGTTCATTCAACGTTGATTATTGTCCTTTCAAAACATAATCTCAAAGATAATCCTTACGCTTCAGAAATCCAAAATTGTGGGAGTCACATGTCATTATTAAGGATTACTCATACTGGATTCTGAAGGATTTTTAGTATTTTTGAGGAAAACTGACAATTATGGCATTTGCGACAAGACTGAAACATCTTCTTAAGGAAACAGCCAGCCTGGCCGGTCATCTTGACACCGAGAGCGCTGAGTGCCAGATAAGGAAGAACGTACATTTACGTGGGCCGAACGCATGGATTCTTGCGTTTTCCGTGGTGATCGCTTCCGTGGGTCTGAACGTGAACTCGATCCCGGTCATCATCGGAGCGATGCTCATATCTCCTTTGATGGGCCCTATCTTCGGGGCGGGATTCTCGCTCGGGACAAACGACATGGAACTCATGATGACCTCGCTGAAGAACCTCGCAGTGATGATGGCCATCGCGCTGATAGCGTCTGTGTTGTATTTTCTTGTCACACCGCTTACGCTCACCAACCCGACCGAGCTTCTGGCCAGAACCAATCCGACCATCTATGATGTGCTGATCGCATTGTTCGGAGGAGCCGCCGGCATGTTCGAGCAGTGCAGGAAAGAGAAGGGTACCGTGATCTCCGGTGTTGCCATCGCCACCGCCCTCATGCCTCCGCTCTGCACCGCAGGGTTCGGACTGGCCAAAGGCAACATGCAGTTTTTTCTCGGCGCTCTGTATCTTTTTGCCATCAACTGCGTCTTCATCGCCATAGCGTCCTACATTATGACCAAGGCAATGGGTTTCAAGCAGGCACAATACCGTGACACCAAGGTGGAGAAGAGAACCCGGCGGATCATGGTGGCGACCGCGCTGGTGTTCATCATACCGAGCATTCTTTCGGCTATCATGCTCGTCAACAACAACAATTTCGACAGGCGCGCGACCGCTTTCGTGCAGGCTAACAAGTCCATACAGAACGCGATCATCTACGACTACACCATCTCCCACGAGAAAGGCGACAAGATTGAGCTGTACCTGAGTGGAGAGAAACTGGACGAGGAGCAGACGGCGGCCCTGTTCGCTTCCGCCAATGAATATGGTATCAAGGAGGAACAGGTCGCCATCAATGAGAACAAGTCTGCGAAGAGTCTGATCGTCTCTGACATCGTGAATGACATCTATGCCAACAATGAGAGGCAGCTTATGGCCAAGAAGAAAGAGGTGGAGGCTCTCCGCAACGAGTTGAACGAATACAAGAGAGACAGCATCCCGTGTCTTCAGATCGCGAAGGAACTGGCAGGCTTCTATCCGTCCGTCAAGTCGATAGGCATCAGCCGGGGCAGCAGCGTCACAGCCGACAGCCTGACTGTCCGCAAGACCACATTCGTCAATGCCAAGGCCTCCCGCAGGTTCAAGGCGGATGAGGAGGAGAAGCTTCTCCGATGGCTTAAGATCCGGCTCGGATCCGAGGATGTCGAGCTGCACGTCACCTTCGTAAAATAAGAGCGTCCTGTTAGTGTGATTTTTACTTTGACAATCGACTATGGAAATAAAGATCTCTGATGAACTCAACGACATAATCCGTTACGCCAGGGACGAGGCGATGAGGACCGGAAGCTACGGCATCGGCCCCGACCACCTGTTCCTGGGGATACTGCGCCACGGCGAGAATGCCGCCTGCAAGGTCATTGTTGGCCTCGGGGTGGACACGGACGGTTTCAAGCGGTTCATCGACAGCCACATATTCACAAACGAGCCGATACCGTACTCGGAATCGGACAAGATCTCGTTCTCCCGTTACGCCCAGAACGTCTTGAGCATCACCGTGCTGGAAGCCTCCAGGCAAGGGGTCTCCGAAGCGGGTTCCCTGCATCTTCTGCTGGCTCTTTGCCGCACCACGGAGAATTACGGCCAGGCCTATCTTCGCCAGCATGGTGTGGACTATGGCCGTCTGCTGGGCTACATGCGTGATGAAGGATTGCTGAACAGCGTTCCCGGGCCGGAGGACGAACCAGGCGCTGAAGATGCACAGGAAGGCGGGCAGGAGCAGAGGCAGGACCGGAGTGTCATCGAGGATTTCGGCTTCGATCTCACCAAGGCCGCCGCGGAGGGAAAGCTTGATCCGGTGGTGGGCCGTGAGACCGAGATCGCCCGTGTCATAGAGATTCTTGGCAGGCGCAAGAAGAACAACCCGATGCTCATCGGGGAACCAGGGGTAGGAAAGTCCGCGATCGTGGAGGGCATCGCCTTGCGGATAGCGGCCGGCGAGATCTCCCCGGCATTGGCGAAGAAACGCCTGATATCCTTGGACATAGCCTCTGTGGTGGCCGGGACGAAGTACCGTGGGGATTTCGAGAAAAGACTGAAATCCATCATCAGGGAGGTCGGATCCAATCCGGACATCATCCTGTTCATCGATGAGTTCCACACCATTGTCGGAGCCGGTGGTGCGCAGGGCAGCCTTGACGCGGCCAACATCCTCAAACCGGCCTTGGCGCGGGGCGAGCTGCAGTGCATCGGAGCGACAACCATGGATGAGTTCTCCAAGATCGTGGAGAAGGACGGTGCCTTGGACCGCAGGTTCCAGAAGATTGTCGTGGAGCCGACCGACATCCGCCAGTCTGTCGCGATTCTCCGGAACATCAAACCGAACTACGAGGATTTCCACAAGGTGACCTACACCGAGGAGGCTCTGGAGGCCTGTGTGCGTCTGACAGACCGTTATGTGACCGGCAAGTTCTTGCCGGACAAGGCTATAGATGCCTTGGATGAGGCCGGGTCGATGATCCGCCTCAATCTTGCGAAGAGCGGCAGGTCCGGAAATGTCGTGGATGCCGAGGACATAGCCTCCGTGGTCTCCAAGATGACCGGCATACCTGTCAACAAGGTGGCGGAGTCGGAGGGCAACCGCATCATGAGGATGAAGGACCGGCTCCGGAGCCGCATCATAGGCCAGGACGACGCGATCGAGAAGGTTGTGCGCGCCATTCAGCGCAACAGAGCCGGGCTGAAGGATCCCGACCGCCCGATCGGCACCTTCCTGTTCTTCGGCCCAACCGGGGTGGGGAAGACGTGGCTGGCGAAGTGCCTTGCTGAATATCTTTTTGACTCACAGGATAATATCGTCAGAATTGACATGAGCGAGTACATGGAGAAGTTCACCGTGTCAAGACTTGTCGGAGCGCCTCCCGGCTATGTCGGCTACGAGGAGGGTGGGCAACTCAGCGAGCGTGTCCGCAGGAAGCCTTACAGCGTCGTTCTGCTTGACGAGATCGAGAAGGCTCATCCTGACATATTCAACATCCTGCTTCAGGTGCTTGACGAAGGTCGCCTTACGGACAGCAACGGCCGCGTCGTGAACTTCCGGAACACCATTGTCATCATGACCTCCAACGTCGGCAGCCGCGAGCTTGATGAATATGGCAGCGGGGTCGGATTCGCAACTTCCGGGAAGAACGTCCCTAAGAACCGCCAGAGTGTGCTGGAGAAGGCCATCAAATCGTCTTTTCCTCCGGAGTTCATCAACAGGGTGGATGAAAGGATATTCTTCAACTCATTGACTAAGGAGGACATGGAGAAGATCATCGACATTGAGTTGAAGGATCTTCGCGCAAGGGCCGGGGAGGCCGGTTACCGCCTTGTGGTCACTCCGGCGGCCAGACGTTTCATCGCCGAGGCCGGTTTCGATCCGGCGTTCGGCGCGCGTCCTTTAAAACGCGCCGTGATGAAATATGTCGAGGATCCGGTGTCGGAGTTCATCATCTCCGACAGGATTCTGCAGGGGCGGGGCGGAAAAGGCCTGCCGGGGCCGAGGACTCTCAGGGTCGGCCTGACGGCTGACAAGGAGAACACCCTCGTGTCCTTGAAGACTGAGCCATTGGGCGTGACTGTCAAATGATCAGGCGTTCCTGACCGCACTCTCGAACTCCAGCCCCATGTCTCCCATAATCTCCATCAGGGCGTTGAACGATGACTCCGACGAGATCATGGATGCGAGCTTTTCGAGACTATATTCAGTGTTTCTCATGACTTTGTGTTTTGTTTTCTGATGCAAAGATAGGTTTAGCTTGTGCCAAAACGCAGTACAGGCTGAATGTTTTCTATGCATATCCCGTAAGAGCCAGGGCAACCGCATCAAAATACCTCCTTC
>HF986049.1 GCA_000431015.1 Alistipes sp. CAG:514
TAATGTATTGCGAGATCACTTCATTCATTCCCGACCGTCCCATATACGGAGGATTGGCCACTACAGCCGTATACTTATCTGTAAGAGCAAGTATCAAATCCATTGATGGAAGTACTGCCTTAATCGCATCGGGTACAAAGTCTGAATTCTCCCATTCGGCGGTTCGTGCCTCTATTTTGTATCTGGTGGTATCTGATATCTCGAACTTCATTATTGAGCCTAGATTCTTGGATTGCCTTAACAGCTCGAATGCGTCTGCTGTCTCTTTGATTGTCTCTGAATCGGCCCCCAGAAAATAATGTGGCAGGTAACTCTCCAATGTACCTTCATGCGATAATGATTCAAATGGTTCAGGCATATCGAGAACCCTAGGCATAACTCTGGCATCCAGGAAAGAACGGTCCCTCTGAGCCGCTTTCATCAAAAGAGCAAATGTCGCCAACTGCTTGGCACGTGTGTCTATGTCAATGCCTATGAGGTTTTTCCTGAAAATGTTTTCGATTGCATTTCTAGGAGAATAGAACTCATCCATGTACATATCATACAGAAGATCAAATCCCTCATTCAGGATATGTCCCGAACCACAAGCAGGGTCAATCATCTTGTAGTCTGTAATGTCGTCTATCTTCAATATGTCATCATCAGATGTCCGTTCGTCATTTTTTACGAGTTACTCCATGGTATCGCCAAGTGGAGAATCCGGATTATTGTCCAGATATATGCGTCCAATGGTATTTTGGACCATATATTTCACAATCCAGTTAGGTGTGAAAATCTGCGTGGCGGCAGGGATGTCCTCCTTCGCAACTTTTGCCTTGCTGGCGAACACCTCGTCTTTTTTCTCGGAAATATAGAACTGATATAACCATCCTATCAGTTCCGACTTAGTATAATCCTCATCGGTAAGATAAGATGTGCTGTTCAATAAATCCACAAAGCCCCCTTTTGAGAGGATATTATCAGGAAGAAGAATGGAAACAAATTTTTCTATACCTCCAAAGCAGTTGAATATCACCGGATTGGATTCACAAAATGCTTCTATCAGAAGTTTAAACTGCTCATCTATACGAGTCGGGTCTGCTAAAAGCCTGTTAAGCGATTCCGCAACACTTGCTTTGAGAGGAATCGTGATCCTTCCTGCCCTTGCCTGTGCCACGATCACGGGTACTCTGGACTCATCATTGACATACTCCATCACCGGTTCGATGAAATGATTCTTCTGCATTATGCGGATGGCAATCATCCTGTTGAACCAAGTGTATGCGGCTTCCTCACAAACTTCCTTGATTCCATGAGCGACAATCTTGGATTTCAGTTCCATCCAAGCCTCATAAAACCCTTCATCCTTAATTTGATCCATAAATATGGATCCACCTTGAATTCTTGAGGGATCACTTACACGTACGTTTCCCTCCAAATCGAAACCAAGTTCCAGTATTTTATTTAATACGCCTTGCTTCAGTATATTACGCGACTGAATCGCAAAGCTCTTGAGTGGCGCAGTATTCATTGATATTGACTTTCCAAATTATAAAACACGAATCTCGTCATTGTCTCCGAGAGCATCTATCAGGTTCTGCCTGATAGAATCGACATAAGCATTAAGTTCTTCAATACTCGTAATCCTCTTCGCCTTGCAAATATCCTTAGCTGCAATGCGTTTGATCTTCTTTGGCAGAGGCTTATCCGGAATCGGCGTCTCGGGATCTACAGATGACGGAGTCACTGGAATTCTATTGTTAATGTCCTCCAACTGCTTGTCACGGAAGCCATCTACATTTGCATTGCTCTTGAGTGCATAGAGATTATCAGTGGCGCATTTTGCATCCACAAAATTCCTGAATGACGACTTGTCGAAAGAAACGCCAACAGATATCGCATACTGTTCGAGTTCATCCAACACGTCAGAATATGCAGTACGAATCTTCTCGGACAAAACGCTCTTGATGTCACCAAGTTTCCTGTTTAACGCATCCACCCGCTTCTTGTATATAGGCAGATTGTTTATCGGATCCGTCTCTGAAAGAATTCCTTTCAAATCTTTGACGTACTTTATTCCCTCATCGTCGGAAATGAAATCAAAATTGTCCTTGTTCTTTTCGACGTACTCATAGAATTTGTTGAATGCTGCCATCTGCGGACCTGAAGCAAACTGGATAATTGTCTTGCATCTATCCATCATTTTCATGCTCTCTTCTCGTTGTGCAACGACCAGTCTGAAGAATTTCTCAGGATCCCGTTCCGCAAACCACTCGTCTCTGACTCTTGAAACCATTCTATCTAGTTCTTCAGCCAAAGAACCCGCATGATTGCTTCTCAACTTTCCGGCAGTTTCGGAATAGTTCTTCTGAATAGTAATGAGTGGTGAATCCGAATCATTATGGCAGATGTTGAACAGTTCAGAACTGTCAAGAGGGTACGACTTGGAAAAGTCATTGAAGATATCTTTCCATGCCTTGGTGAAGTCCTGAACAAGTTGCTGACTTATCTGACGTGCAGGTGTGATGGTGAAACTGTTCCTGTCTCTAAGTATCTGTTCGGCCAATGTCTTTTTATCAACATTGGGATTGCCCTTGTATGAGAATGCCCTGTTATGACGACGGACAAGCTCGTTGACAAAATATACTGTCGCAATCTCGTTCCAACCATATGGAGCCTGATTGAACCAAGCCAGCAGATCGCCAAGAACCATGTCCCCAGGTTGCCGGTTGAGACGGTTCTCGATTTCCTGCTCGGCATCAGTGAGTTGATTTATAGCACTGTACTCGTTAGGTTCTATCGGCCTAAGTATCTTAGCTTTCAAAGCATCAGCTGTTGCCGGGATATTCTGACCTGAAACATAGGATGCGCAAGGATATACTGACTTACACTGTTCCTGAAGTGCAGTCTTAAATCGCTCGGTTCCTTTTCTGGATCCAAGAATACCTGCAGATAGAACGCTCTGACCGACCACGACAGGGCAGGTGTCAAGAATCTTACAGAATTCAGGATAGATACTGCTATTCAACAACTCTGCAGCTCTGGTACGGAATTCGTTGTTCGTCTTAGTACGTTGCTCGGATGAATTTGACGCATACTGGCTCAAATACTCCTGAACCTTGCAGTACCAGAAAAACTCATTTCTAAGCTTACGGTTTGCGCCATAATCATTCACAAGAAAATAAACCATTCTCTTTGGCTCGTTCCTGAAAGCAAAAGTCTGAAGATTCGTATCTGAAGCATCCGTCTTGAACTCGACAATAAGATTTGAATTGGACTGTCCCATTACGAATCGGTCGTTGATTGCTAGACCAATCGACAACGGATTACCAATATACATCTCACGGTTGCTTACGATAATATATTTTCCAAATATACCCTTCAATGCATTTACGACCGCATTGGCATTCGGGTTCTGGCTGATGATGAGTCTGTTGACCTCGGATTCTTCCTCGGTAAGGAAACAATAGACATCAGCCTTGCCTTCTTTGCTTTGAACACGAACGACACTGTTTTCAACGAGGTATACAAGCACCTTTTCAATCTTCTCCTTTAATTCCAGTTTATTCTGGTCAATTTCAGTCATCATGAGTGTCACGATATTGTCCAAAGTCGCCGGAAAGAGGAGTTTGTCTTTGTCGCTTATGTTGCATAGCATGAAGAGGAGGTTGACCACCCTCTGTCCAAATGCCTTGTCTTCATATGTCGCAACAATGGCATTTGCGTTCTTGATGGCTCTCTGTCCGTCATGTTTGAGACCTGCAGCAAACATTGACGAGAACATCATATCAAAGGAAATGAGTTGACCTACCTGCTCGTTCTTGTGATCCTGCGCCGTCTTATGAGTGATTTTCAAAACGGAACGTTCATTTCCTTTGACTTCCGTATCGACATAGGACAAGGCAACAAATGCATCGAACACATTCATGATCAGTTGGAACTGATAAGGTACGAAAGGATAGTAGTTTATGAAATCTTCTTTTGTCGCATACTTGCGATAGCCGGTGGGAAGATCAAACTGAGACTCGATAGCGGTTCTCTTTCTGTCATATAACTTACCCAGTTCAGCAACACCGTCCTCATCCTTATCAAGAATACGCTTTTGAGTTATATACTCGGTATTTGTTCCCTGCAGGGCGACGCGTGTCTCAAAACGACCGAGAATCTTTCCGTACTGATCCGAAGTATCAGTGATACGGCAAGTGTCCAGAACCTCGGAGAGATCCTGCTGGGCCGTACAGCCTACCCATACTTTCTTGTCGCAGTCCTTGGCTATGGTCGTGACAATTTGCTGCATTTGCAACAGAAGTTCCTGACGAGATCCGATGAACTGACTGACCTCATCGATGAAGAACAGGAGACGATAGTTTTCCCCTTTTGTGGAAACATACTTCTTGAGTTCTTCACTGAGCTTTTCAGGTGTCGCATCCACAGCATTCCTTGCAATCTGCTCCCTTATGACGTCTGTCGAGAAGTCAGCGACTTCAGCTGCTTTATCCATGACATAGTCAAGTTCTGTGATTGCAAGTGTCTCAGCTTCCTTATCCCAGTCGAATCCGTCTTCCGCAAGTGCATTCTTGAATGCTTGATACTTTTCCTTATCCTGAAGGGGTTTCTCAAGATATTGCGCAAGAGCGATACTGAATTTATGATACCCTCTGAATCCATTAAACTCTTCCCATATCGCCTTTGCAAAAGTTGTACGGCTGTTCGTGTCGTCGCCTATCTTGTCGCCGATGTTAAAAAGGACAGTATCAATGTCCGCTTTCTTCAACCATTCAACAAGATCCCTGAAGTCGGCGAGAGTCGGTTCAAGTTTGCTGGCTTGCTTCGTCAGCGGATCAAAATCATGCTCAACAGCATATAGCATGCGATTCAGAGCCTGCTCCCTATGCTCTGGAACGAGACAGAAGTTCAGATACTTCAAGAAATGTGATTTACCGGAACCATAGTATCCGTTGATCCATATTCCGGAATGGCTGACTTTTCGGTTCCTTACTGCGTTAAGGACGTGGAACAGGCCATTAAGGATTTCATCCGTAAATACGTATTCTTCAATCTCGACCTTAACAGTCGATTCGTTATTGTCTGTTACTGACACCGCCGGATTCAACGGGCGAGAAATATCATTCTTGTATAACTGTTCTAGTATCATAATAATGGCTATTCATTCATTAAAACTATTGCTCTGTATGTATGGTTATCTTCGAGATCTCCAAAAAGATTAAAGGAGGAACCGCTTTGGTCTCCAGGATAGAAGAGTATAATCTTATATCTTTCTGATCTATTGTATGGTTCATACCTGTTCAGCAGATTGCTTGTTCTCAGGTATGGATAGATGTTGCCAAGCCCATACATAAAGACATAAGGACGTATGTACTCGTCTATCTTGTTGACGTGCTCCATTATCCTGTCGTGCAAATACTTCATGAAGGCATCGCTGTTGGCCTTCAGTTGTAGTACCCTTGTCACGTCGTCCGGTTTTGTACGGTCCTTGTCCAGAATATACTCCAGATATGACGGATGTTTGCCAAATGACTGCTTGTCCATGAATTGACAGAATTCCTCGAAAATGTCAAGAGTCAACACGTCGACATTGTTTACTGGGCGTTTGATGTTATCCTTGATTCGGTCTATCTGTTCCCGCATCTCAAACTCCTTATCAGCCTGATATAGATATACAAAAAAATTGTAGAAGAGATTGCTTTGCGTATCCTGAAAGGCTTTGCTGCATAACTTCTCATAAAGTTGTTCAACTGTCATCGGTATCATATGGCAGACCTCCTAATTTGTTCAATCCTATACTGAGGAAGAAAGCACGCCTGAAGGAACCAGACGTCCCCATTAAGCACATAGTATGAAAGTGCCTCGTCCGACAGGGTCGGCGGAACAAGTTCTCCGCTTGACTTGTCTATTAGACCTGCCTGCTTCAGCATGGTGATATAGGTGCTAGAAATCTTCTTTCTTGTCAATTCCGACCAACTGTCAACAAACTCATCCTTCGATGCGATTTCATTGAGGCACATCATCACATCATTATTGACAAGTACCCTGTCAATGGAGTTGTATTTGGGAAGAGCCAGCTCCACCTGAAAGTGAAACAGCAGTTTATACGTCTTTAACAGGACATAAAAAAGGGCCAGCCGTTGTTGTTCTTCGGGCTTTGATAAAAAGTCCTTCCAGAATGATTTGGGCATCGTATCAAATCTCTTTGACAGTTCTGCCATCACCCTGTCCCTGGCAGAAACCGACTGTATCTTTAAATACTGCGCATCCTCCTTTAACTTCTTTCTCGTATCTACAGAATTGTCCTCCAGCAACATTTGCACAACGGTCAGTGTCTCACTGAACATCATGCTTGCTGCTGTAAAGGATGCACCATATGGGCTGTTGTGTCTTTGCATTTGTCTAGGCATTATTTCGATAATTCAAATTCGCCACCATTCTTACCCTCAATTTTTGTGGCCAGCTCCGGATTCATTTCCAACAGACGAGTCAATGATTCTTTTACCGCAGGTTCATGCTCTGGAATAACATCTATCATTTTCCTTATCATCTCAGCATATGAGATTGTTCTGCCATACGCTAACGCATATGCCATTTTCCATATTTTGAGTTCTTCCACTAAAGTCTCTGGGAGGTTTAGTCCGGAATACTTAATCTTATTCGACATGATATTTTTCTTGCTTCTTATTACAAATATAACAATTATCATAATCGTAAGCAAGATAAATGGCTACAAACGGGTTTATAACCCTTTCTTTATGGCAAAGATGTCATTCTTTCCGTTATTCCCGACCCATTTATTTCTTAATAAATGTATCTCTTTAATGTTGTTTATGTATTATATTTATTGTCTTTGCCGAAAAATCAAAAGCAAAGTCGACAAAGATGACATTGAGAAAGAGTATGATCAGCGCAGGGCTGGCATTGGCTCTGCAGCTGTTCTGGCACAGCGATGCCGCAGCGCAGCGGACGGCCGATGGAAGCTCCTTCATAGGCGTGTCGCCGACGGTGTCCGCCTATGCGGTCCCTTCCGGCGGACTGGACATTTGCGCGGGCGGATACCTGCGCTCGTCACTGTGGAAGGCC
>HF986050.1 GCA_000431015.1 Alistipes sp. CAG:514
CCCTCACTCATCCACAAGTCTTGCAAGTTGGACGGAATGGATAACATTCCATTTCCGTCCACGGTGATTACAGTCCTTTTCATGCCATTCCCCCCATTGTCGGCATATGCCCCTTGATTCGACTTTCAAAAGCTGATATGTCATGCTCCAATTTAGTACTTGTCACCTTTGCGTAAATTTGTGTTGTGGCGATGTCCGTATGTCCCAGTATCTTGCTTACACTCTCTATCGGCATACCGTAGTTTAAAGCCAAAACTGCGAACGAATGCCGGCTTACATGAAATGAAATTCGCTTCTTGATGCCACACATTTTTGCAACTTTCTTTATACGCTTGTTTACCATGTCAAGTGAGCCAATATTAAACAAGTGCATATCTTTTCTCAATGGCTTGTAACGTTCAATTATCTGTATGGCTGCATCTATCAGTTTAATTTTGAATGGTACGCCTGTCTTTTGACGCTGAGAAACTATCCATGGAGACCCACTTATAATGGCAACATTGTCCTCTGTAAGATTCTTGATGTCAACGAAAGAGATACCTGTCCAACAACCAAACATAAACAAGTCTCTCGCAAAAGCAAAGTTGGGATTTTCCAACTCTATTCCTGCCAATATGTCCAATTCTTCCTCTGTCAAGAACTCACGCTCCTTGTGGTCTGGGTCAACGTGGTACATGGCAAACGGATTTCTCTGTATCTTGCCGTTGTAGTGTGCTGCCGTGACGATATGCTTCAATGGTATGGAGTATATCCAAATGGTAGATTGCGTGAGTCCAATGACATTCTTCAAATACAGACAAAAATCAAGGATGAACTCCTCGGTAAGCTCATTCATGGACATATCGCTGCGCTTGTACTGAAATTTGATGAACTCGGCAACGTACTTTCTTACCGTCAGATACTTGCGGTAGGTTCGGACAGCTCGGTCTTTTCCCACGCGTTGGGCAAAGGCTGCGTTCTCCTTGTCAAAAGCTCTGAGTAATGTCTCATACTCCGTACCTATGCCTTGATATGCGTTTCTCACCATTTCAGCGGTAACGAACGCCTCACGGTCGGAAAGCCGTTGGTAATGCTTAGCGATTTGAGCCTTGATGTTATCAAGCGCAAAGTTCACCTCATTGGCTTCCTTGCTTCTGCCTTTGGCTCTGTTGCCCTTGGCATCCCATATCGCCTTGGTCACGCTCAGCTTGCAACTGAACTGTGCGATAGTTCCGTTGATTGTCACACGTCCCATGATAGGGACCATTCCGTTTCTCTCCTTGCTTCCATTTACATAGAAGACTGTCTTGAATGTACTTCTCATAATTCCTTGCTTTTTGTTCTGTGCAAAATTAAATCATGAGAGTTGCATGGCAAATTCACAACCTGTGCAGAATTGAGAAGTAAAAACCGAAGCCGTTAAAAATGCTTATTAGAGCGTTTCTTTGAGGTAATGACTTGAAAGCGTTTCTACTTCTCAAATCCGCCATTTTCGCATTTCCTCACAAATGCCACAAAAAGCCAACGACTGCCAC
>HF986051.1:0-4878 GCA_000431015.1 Alistipes sp. CAG:514
CGTCATCCTCGGTTTATGGTCAGGACAGGGGCACCTGATTAGTTACTAATCTTGCAAAAAATATGTCTTCTCATTATCGAATATTTTTATCAACTAATTGTAGATGTTATAGTTTCCGTCCCATCCCCTATGCGTTGGACTTGGCCAGGTTGCGCTCGCTGCGAATGAGGAGGGCGCAGAGGAAGACTCCGATGAGGGCGCCTACTGCTACGGAGAGCATCGCGGTGTCCCAAGAGCTGCCGACGGCGATTCCACCGACAAGGATCTTGGAGCACACGGCGTCACCAAGGAGGTAGCCGAACAGGCCTACGAAACCGGCGGCGGTTCCGGCGGCGTTCTTAGGCACGAGGTTCAGGGCCTGGACTCCCGTCAGGGCCACAGGCCCGTAAATGAAGAAGCCGATAAGGCACAAGGCGATGTAGATCAAGGTCTTCTGCAAAGCCGGAGCGGCGGAGATGATACCAGAGCCGACCATCCAATAAAGCAGGACGCCGAGCAGGCAGAAGAACATACAGATCACGTTCATCGGGGCGCAGCGGCCTTTGAATATTCTGGATGTGGCCCAGCCGCAGGCAAGGGTGCCGACCGCACCGACAATGTTGTGAACCGAGAAGGCTACCTTGCTCTCCGCGGCGGTCATAATGGCCTTTTCCTGAAGATAGGTCGGAGCCCAGTCACCGATACCGTAACGGACCATGTAGACGGCCACGTTCGAGATGGCCACGATCCACAGCAACTTGTTCTTGAACACATAATCAATGAACAGGGTCTTGAACGGCAGTTTCTCGTCCGCCGCCCCCTTGGACTTGATGCCTGACCAGTCCTGCCTCCAGTCCTGCACGGACGGGAGACCGCAGGACTCCGGCGTGTCACGGATAGCCCACCAGCAGAACACCGCGATCAAAAGAGCTATGACAGAAGGGAATATGAAGTCTCCCCTCCAGCTCTGCTCGATTCCGAACACATCGAAGAGCATAACTCCGGCGATAGCGAGGAAGCCATGGGGAAAACTGCCGATGGGGTGGGAGGAAGCCAAGGAAAAAACTGCCGATGGTGTGGGAGACGTTCCAGACGCTCATCTTGAAACTTCGCTCGTTCTGGCTGAACCAGTGTGCCATGATCCTTCCGCAAGGAGGCCAGCCGAAGCCGCTCAGCCAGCCGACGACCAGCATGAGTGTGAATATGACCGCTGTGTTCACGGCGGTGTTCGTTCCGAAAGGGATGACTCCTGTAAGGATCATGGTGAGCGCGGAGAGGACAAGCCCCACGCAAAGGAATTTCCTCGCGTCGGATCTGTCCGACACGCTGCCCATGATGAACTTGGAGAAAGCGTAGGCGATCGACACCGCCGACATCGCCAGTCCGGCCTTTCCCGCGTCAATGATCCCGTCGTGGATCATGTCCGGCGCTGCCAGCGAAAGATTCTTACGTACAAGATAATAGGCCGCATAGCCGAAAAACGCACCCAAGAAGACTTTGGTGCGCATCGCCTTGTAGGTTTTGTCCACTTTATCCTCTGCCAATGGTTTACCCGCCTTGGGCGGATCAAGAAATCGTGACATAAATAACTACTCAATTTTGTCTTGCAAATATACCTATTTCCCAAAAATATAAAATGATTTTTCCTTTTGATATACTGAAAAAAGAAGTTTAGTAATCCTTAAAAGACAGGCACTCGGACCTCAGAGCATTATCTATATGTTTGCTATAACTAAAAAAAATGGGAAGCCCGGAGTTCCTGGCTTCCCATTTTAAAATCAAGTCAACGATGTAAAAGATTACCTTTTGCCTAGTTCAGCGTCAACGAAGAAAGCGCCGGCCTCACCGGCCTTCCTGAGCCTGTCCACGATTTCCAGCGCGGTGGCCTCTTCCTCGACCTGCTCACGGACAAACCCCCAAAGGAAATCCTGGGTGGCCTTGTCCCTCTCGGCGGAAGCGACATCCACCAGGTCATCGACCAGTTTCGAGACATTGCACTCATGCTCGTAGACACTATTGAAAACGTCCTGCAACGAGCCCCAACCCTGAGGTACGACATCGATCATACCTACATTGGCCTCACCGCCACGCTTGATAACATAGTCAGCCAAAGCGAGCGCGTGATCCTTCTCCTCGGCGGACTGCTTCAGCATCCAATGAGCGGAACCGTTCCATCCTTCCTTCTTAAGGAAGAAGGCCATCTGAAGATAAAGATTCGAAGACCAAAGCTCAGCGATAATCTGATCGTTGATTGCTTTAACAAGTTTCTCTGAGATCATAATATTTAGAATTAATTAATTTCACAAAAAAACAAATTCTTATCATGCTAAAAACATGCCTAAACGATGGTTTCCTAAATTTTAAATGTTAAAATCTGATGTAATGGACGAATTCTTTCCTCGAAGGAATGAGCGGCTCGGACTTCAAGCCTATCTTCTTGAAGTCAATCTCTTTAAGATCAATGCACCGGATGCCGCCGTCGTACATAGAGCGGTAGTAGAACCGAAGACCTGACATGTCACTGACACAAGTACACTGGGTGGCTGACGGGATGTCAGCCGGCGCCTCGCCCACCGCGAACTGCGCCCCGATCGGAATCTCCATCGAGCCAAGAATATGGAAGGCCGTGAAGACGGATTCCTCGGCATTCGGCTTCTGCGGTGCGGTGTTCTGGAAGAAAGCCGCGCGGACAAACCTTGAAGGCGGCGTGAAATCCCCTGGCAGACCAAGCATCGCGCTTCCTCCACCGAAAGAAGACAGGGACATATTCCCAAGCGTGTGAGGCTCGGTGCGTCCAGGAAGGAGGTTGACATAGTTGTTGAGATTGGTGAGCTGCCAGTCGAACGAAGGTGAGTTGGTCAGGACTCCAAGGGTGTTCTCATAGAAGACGCATTTGCCGTCGATGATCTCAAGCACGATCTGGCGGCCAGAAGGCTCGGCGAACCTCCAATGCACGGTCGAGGAGCGTGGATCAAATCCATGAATATGCACTCTCGCGATCTCGGCCTTGACCTCATCGACGGTGGCGCAGCGCCCGAGAATGTAGGATACCAGCTGGAAATCGGAGATGTTAGTCTCGTGATTCGCCTCTGAATATTCCTCGTACTTTCCGTAATCAGGGAAATAGAAGAGACCGGCCGAGAGACCTTTCTCGTTCATGCCCTCCATCATCAGCTCGTCCTGGACCACCGCGACACCCACGTAGCCATATTCATTGGTGAAACTTCTGCCCGTCCCGCCTCCGGGGATGAATGATTTCCAGGTGTGGCCGCGTGGCACTACAACCCAGCGGCAGTCATTGTCCGAGGCGGCCCACTCGATCGTGCGCGCCACCACGGTGCTTCCGTCCTTGGCTTTGAGGGTGATGCCCGTGCAGGCATAGCAGTTCTGGAACGATGCCATCAAGGCCGCTGCGGCCAGAATGATGGCGGTAAGAATCGATAAACGTTTCATAAATCATGTGGTTAAAATCTGTGAATATGTCTGATCGCAAACCGGACATATTCCCATAGGTTCACAAAAGGAAACGACCCGCAAATAGCGAGCCGTTCTCTCATATTCATTGAAAAAAGTCTCACTAACAGATTGATTTTTCAACATTTATTTTTGACGAAGGTCATCCGGCCCGTACGCAGCCTTAGACTATTCCTTCTTCAGGGTGACGCTCGGGTTCTCGGTGGCGGCCCGGTAGCAACGTCCTGTGACGACCAGCGCCGTGACGGCAAGCACGGCGAGAAGAGCCAGGAGGAACACCCAGACGTGGATCGGCACCCTGTAGGCGAATCCGGAAAGGTAGCGGTTGACGATCAACCAGGACAGAGGCGTGGCGATGACGAAGCAGACCAGCACGATCCTCGCGAACTCGATGTTGAACATCTTCAGGATCTCCCCTATCGTGGCCCCGTTGACGCGCCTTACACCTATCTCCTTGCGGCGGTACTCGGTCTCGAACATCACGAGTCCGAAGACTCCCATCAGCGAGATGATGATCGCGAGCAGGGTGAAGAGGGTGATGAGGCGTGAGAAGTTGGCCTCGGTCTGGTACTGTCCCTGAAGTTTCTTGTCAAAGAGCTGGACATCAACGTCATCCGGATTGACGGTCGGGTCAATCTCGGAAACCGTTGTGGCGATCTTCTTCATAATGGCGGGAATGTCGGCATTCTTCTCTGTACGCACAAGAAGCGTCGAAAGCGGTCTCCAAGGATGTTTTCCGAAGATGTACAGAGCCAAAGGAGACACATCGTTCTTCAATGAGGTGAAATTGAAATCACGGCAGAAACCGACGACCTCGGCGTCACCTTCATCCATGTGTCCCGGCATTTTTTCATTCAAGGTGAAGCCGAACTTGTTCTTCGCAGTCTCGTTGAATATGAACACGCCGTTCTCGCTCTGCTCGTCGGACTGGGTGAAGTCCCGTCCCTCGACAACCGGAATGCCCATAAACTGTAGGAAGTTCCAGGCGACAGGATAGCACTGGAAGCTGACCTGTTCGCCCTTGTACAATCTGCCCCAGCCCATACGGCTCGGCTGTACAAGGTCTCCATCGGCCCAGGTAATGTCCTTGATCTGAGGATCTTCCCTCAATTTGGAGCTCAGAGCCTCGGCGGACTTCGCGACAGTACGGTTCACGTTGGCCGTGATGAGTTCCTCACGGTCAAAGCCCATGTCGTGGCTGAGCATGTACTTTCGCTGAAGTCCCACGAACGTGGCGCAGATGATCAGCGAGATGGAGATCAAGAACTGCAAGCCCACAAGCAAGTACCTGAACACACGCCCCTTGGCGCTTGACGCGAACGATCCCTTGAGGGCAAGCGCCGGCGAGAAGGACGTGATGTAGAAAGCAGGATAAAGACTCGCCGCGACGGCGAAGGAAAGCCCAAGAATGATTGTGAATATGCT
>HF986051.1:5060-6654 GCA_000431015.1 Alistipes sp. CAG:514
CCCTTGAGGCTCCGAGAACTTTCCTGGTGTTGACCGAATGCACACGCACCGGGACAAGGGCGAAGAAGAAGTTCACGAAATTGATGAATGCGATGATGATGACCAGAAAGGCGATGGCAAGCAGGGTGTAAGTCGTCGTTTTGTTGCCTCTGGCTCCGTCAGTGTTGGCGATCGTCTGGTCGAAGTAGGTCTCCGTCAAAGGGATAAGGTGGACTCTGGTCCGTTTGATGGCTTCAGCCCTGCTCTCATCGCTGGCATCGGAGCCGCCTCCGATGATGTCCTCCATAACCTTGCGGGCAGCGGCTTCCAGTTCATCTTTTGAAACGCCTTCCTTTGCCTTGAAGAAGTAAGGATAACTCCACTCGCTCCAGCTGTCAATGGCTTGGTCTCCGATCGGGCAGATGGCCTCGAAATCGGACAAGTCGGAGTTCATCGGCATGTCCTTGTAGATGGCGACGATGTTGGCGTCGTGATAAGTTCCCGACTGCCAGTTTCTTATCATCACATGACCACCGACTCCCACTCCGTACTTTCTCGCGGCGGACTCGCTGAAGGCATAGTCCCAGACCCCCACATAGTTATCCCACGAGCCCTCGGTGAGTTCGAATCCGAAGACATCCAGCGTGCCTTTGTTCATCGAAGACATCCTGATGGAGACACTTGGGTCGGAAAGCGTAGGATTCTTGCCGTCCCCGACAATGGTCTCTATCGGCTGCCCGAACAGATAGCCCGTACCTCCCGCCTCGATCTCCGGAATGGAGGAGACCATCCGCTCGAACGGCGGCCTGTTCAGCCAGACCATATATTTTCCTTCCGTGTACCAGTCCGGCAGCGAGACGCAGTAGATCCGGTCCGCATCCTTGACCTCCTTATTATAGGTCAGGTCATGATGAACCTGCACCAGAATGATGTAAAGCGCCGCAAACGCCACCGTCATTCCAAGAATGTTCAGCACCCCCGAAAGCGGCGTGCCAAGTTTCCTTTTTCTGAATATTCCCATATCCGCAAAACTAATTATTTCCGTTCAACTATCCCTAACTATATTCTTCCCCACTCTAATGTCCTCACGTCCACCCTTCGCTTCCTCCTCGTTCTTCCATATTCATTTCGAATTGACTCTCCTCGCCTCACCTCTTTCCTCCTCTTCCTCTCATAACCTCCTCGCCTCACTTCTTTCCACCTCTTCCTCTCATAACCACCTACATCCTCTTTCCTCCTCATCCTCTCACAACCATCTACCTCCTCTTTCCTCCTCTTCCTCTCACAACCATCTACCTCCTCTTTCCTCCTCTTTCCGCTTCCCCGGCCCTTCTACTTCCCATCCCCACGCTCTCTTCCTCTCACAAACACGATTCCCACAAACCACTTCTGTGCCAAAGCAAGTAATTTACTAACAACTAACACTTTAGCCTAAAGCAACAATTCCAAAAGTGTAAAGAATCTTTACAGTGGGTGTAAAGAATCTTTACACTTTCTTCACTCTTTACTTTATCCAGGCTACAATCAGAGGATCCAACACCCTCAAGCGACATAAAAAGCCCATATCGTTCCCCAGCAGTGCAGCGCGACACCCTTGAGCGACATTACCAGCCTC
>HF986052.1:0-5958 GCA_000431015.1 Alistipes sp. CAG:514
GGAGGTGATACTTTCAATTCCAGTAAGGTACAATTAGAACACTCAGCAATTTTTGGATAAACTGACTATTCTTTCTTTCAATTCCAGTAAGGTACAATTAGAACCCCCTTGCGACAAGATGTGTAATCTCTTTATTTTCAATGGGGTTTACTATTTATTATTCAATAATATATCGTTGAAAAATGTCGATATATAATATAATGATTTCATGTGCTCTGCGACAACCTCAACATAAATGGATATAACAATATGTCAAAGAAATAATGATATGGATAAACAACATTTATTTAGAGTATATTGCCCTAACGACAACCAGTCTCTATAGAAAGTAATCAGTGGGCATCCTCTCTTTTCCAAGTATCTGCTTATCCATATTATACCCGATCTTATTGGTGAACAGGATGACACTGTCCTCAGACTGTTCAATCAGACCCTCCATTTTCAACTTCAGTTCTTTGAGCTTTACTTCCGACAATTCGCCTTCGAATACGGAATTCTGCACCCAGCATAAATACTGGCGGCAAAGCTTCAACATTTTGCCCACACGCTTCTCCCCGACATCATACACGACAATGACGTACATCTCACCAATACATCTTAAAAGGTTTGTATTCTTCCATTCCCAAGATATCCTTCAGCAACTTGTAGCACTCCAACTTTATAAGATGTTTATAACTTACGTTACGGCCCAACGAACGGTGATGAAATGTTTCATCATACCGTTCCTCCATCGCTCTCACAAATATCTTCTTACCTGTCTCATTCAAAAGACATTTATTGAGTTTCTTGTCAAAATGGCCGCCATTTAAGGCGCGCTTGTTAAGGACCTTGAAAATAACCCGGTCAACGATTATAGGTTTGAAAACCTCAGATATATCCAGGCACAAGGAATAACGCCTTTCACCGGGAGCATGAAGGAAGCTGACAGTCGGATTGAGTTGAGTCTGATGAATTGCTCTAAGTGTTTCCGCGTAGCACATCATATTTCCAAATGAAACAAGAGCATTTACCTCATTCTCAGGAGGTTGCTTAGTCCTTGAACACATATTGAAATCATCGAGAATAACATCGAAAGCTGCATAATAGGCATGTCGGATATTACCCTCTATCCCCATAATTTCATCGACAGCCTTGGCTTCCGCCAAAGTATCACTCAATTTCTTGATCACGTCAATGATACCCTGCAGATCCTTTCCCCTACGGTTATAATAGTTGAGATTCATAACCATATTCCAGGCTGCCCCTTGGATAAATTTTCGGGCCAACTCCACTCGCTTCTTTTTGTTCTGATATGCAGAAGTCTGAGCAAGCAAAGCCTTCCCTGAGAGCAGACCTTCCCGTGGCATAAAGCTCCCGGTATAATTCTCATAATAATCAAAGAAATGGACAAGAATACCTTTCTGCCCCAGGAAATTGAACAATGCACTATTTGCCTGAAGGCTTCCGAAGGCATACAGCTCCGCCACATCCTCAATAGGGATATATCTGGGTTGCTGCCGGACTTCTTCATTGTCTTCATTTACAGAGACCGGAGTAAATTTCAGCGTATTGTCCCGCCGTTCCATAATGCCGGGATTGAACAGATAGAAGCTTCTTTTCATTCTTCCTCCAACTCATTGATGTAACAAAATTCAAAGTAACTGCAGTTCTTGCAAATACCTTTTTTCACAACGCGCGGACAGTCTCCATCTGAGATGATTTTCTCAATCTCTTCTGAAATAGCCCGAATTTCTTCTCTGTCAATATCTGTCAGAACCACTTCCCGAGTCTTCCGTAACAGAGGATACTCCAAGAGTCCCTTGACTCCAACAATTCCATTCTGCTCAAAGACATACATATAATACTTAAGTTGCCACTCATGAGCCCTTTCAATCTTATTGGATTTCTTTATCTCATGGATAACCTTATTCTTGGTATCATAGTAATCTACTTTGACACCATCAATCTCTACCTCCTCATACTTCGCTATACGCTGCGGATAACTGGACTCATGCACTAGCTTCCCTTCATAGACCAAGTCTGATTCCTGCTCCATGTTAATGCCATTCGCAAACAGCCACAACTTGCGCCGACAAAGCTGGTAATAGTTGAAATGTGTACCGGTTACTGTCATAAGCAAAGATATTGGGGCTCTAGTCAGTCAAGAGCCCCATGATTCGGTCTATAACTGATTCTCGTAATCAAAAGCCATCATCCTGTCTATCAATTCCTGTCTTGCCCGGACAAGAGCATCCGCACTTTCTGTCTCTGTCACGATATAATTTGCGCAAGGAAGTGCAATAAATGTCTTTGCCCCTGCATTCTCATCAATGATAGGTCTAACCTTCGGCTTGGATTCATTGTCATCAATCAACTTGGCGCGGATAGCGGCAGCCAACGTATTGGCATTGTCACTCACCGCCACAGCAAGAGTCTCCATCAAACTGAATGTCCTCGCCTGATTTGAGGTGATCTGCCAGTCAAGCAAAGCGTCAGCAATAGCTGGAATAAGCTGTTCCCGCTGCTCCTTCGGCATCAATAGGCATTCTCCAAAAGCTGTGTTGACAACTTTCCAGCCATCCGTCTTCAGCGACTCTACCATATCCGCCGTAATTTCCGGTTCGAACTGGTTGGTAGAGACACAGAACAAACGACGCAGGTCTATGGCGACATCATAAACAAAGAGGCCGGTCGCGCGATTGTTATCCGGTATCCACTTGCGATATAAGCTTCTGTCGTTACCATCAAGGAAATCACAAACCTGTTCGTCTGTCAGTACATTTCCATTGGCATCTCTCACTACGACTTTATGCGCATTCGGCCTGTCAGAGCGATCGAAAGAAATGTTTTCTTTCGGTAATCCTGACAGAAGCGGATGAAGTGGCGTCATGGCTGAAATGCTCAACGGACTTCTGCGCTTGACTGCCTTTTCCTTACCGCCCTTAGGTGTCCTCATCCAGCCGCCCAAAAGTTGGTCGACATAGTGAGGGTCGCAAGAGGACAGGACCTCGCCCTCTTTGAGGGCTCCTTTCTTGTCTACATCGAAATAAAACTCTGTGGGTGACGGCTGAACACCTAAGATATCGTTGAGTTTTTCCAAAACCGAACGCTTGACCTGTTGTCCACTTGAGAATGGAACCCTTACATTGAACTGAGGGTCATAATAAAATTTCTGACCGTTTTCAACGCAGAATACTGTAAATGCTGCATGCTTGAGGCCACGCAGGTAAATGAAAGAATTCTGTTTCATAAATCTCATAGTTATTATTTTAATGTCTCATACTGAAAACGCAAAAGAGTCAAGAAGTATGGCACGTTGTCCGCAGGCATACTATGTATCTCTTTCACAACACCGGTGAATTCATCACGCTTGGAAATGTACCGGACAATCTCGGTTGCAGCCTCAACAAACAGTTTTTTATTCGTTGCCTTCAGCATTGCTTCCACTAAATTCTTCCGCTTGGTACTGATTGACTTGTCTTCGTCACTGGAGGCCTCGTTCAACAACTCGGCCAACTCTAGGGATTTCTCCCACAAAGCATCATTATTCAACATGGCTAATATCCAAATTTTATATACATTAAAATTAATTATATTCTCTTCATTATTAGGAATCTTCGGCATTTTCCCTTTATATACATAATCTCTCAATCCCTTAGGCTCCATCGCCCTTACTCCTATGACTCCTGAAGTACAAGCTGTCTTGAATCCGATTTCTGTTCCCCACAAAGATTCCGCTTCCCGGCCATTATCCATTCCGAATATCTTTTCATAAAGATGGATTGGACGACGGATCTGAGTCAAATCGAATGGAATAAACCCTATCGTCGTATTGGTTTGACCAATGCTATAGAT
Organism: Alistipes sp. CAG:514; assembly: GCA_000431015.1. Classification (GTDB taxonomy): domain Bacteria; phylum Bacteroidota; class Bacteroidia; order Bacteroidales; family UBA932; genus Cryptobacteroides. The sequence continues at coordinate 3,835 of HF986052.1, forward strand.
ATAACCCAGAATTTGTGGACTACTGTATTTCTTCGAAATTCCGATAAGTATTTTCGTCCAAGTCTGGGTATCGATATTTATTATCCCATCCTTATTTGCATTGAAAGGATTGAATCCGGCCAATGGCATATTCTCATCATACACCCTATGGTCATAATAATGTGAGAGCCATTGACCATTCCACGTATTAATCTGATTCCCTTTGAGTTTGGAAGTCTCATTGAGACATTTCCGGTACTGGCTCCACCCCTTGAAAATATCCAGAAGAATCTCCTTTTTGCTAAAAAAGTATTGAAAAGCCACCCTGCACGCCGACACCAAGCGCATCACCAATCCAAGAAGCATATATTTCTTCCTGAGAAGAAGACAATCTCATATCCGTCACTTGACCGGATGTTGTGGCAGCCACATCCAGAGACGGATAACCACGCGCAATACTGGCATCAGCATCACTCTCCTCAATCTTCTTGATCAATTTATCAAAACGGCTTTTTCTCTGCTCAGGTGTTTCATATGGCTTTTTCCCGTTTATCATATCATCCCAACTCAATTTTGGATTTTCCAAAGGGGAATTGCCTGCGGTCATCATATACTTGTTCTGATCAAAAAACAAGGGATAGAACTGCTCCAAAAAGAATGTCCTGGCATCATAGCCGGTGCCATATTCTTCATTGTAAGCATCCAAAAACATCTTGCCTATATTTGACGTTATCATAATCTACAGTATTTCAAACGATTGATAATATTCAGTTTTACACATGTCCGGCAACAACCCTTTTTCCTTGCCATATCCTTTGTCCGGAACAACAAACGGACGTGTCCCCTTGTCAAGCTGCTCAAGTTTTCTATGCGCCATGGAATGATAGCTCACAGGAATCTCCATTTCAATTCTCTCCAAGCCATTAGCTGACAGATATCTCTCTTTATCTTCCTCAGTAATGCAGACAGCAGAGTTGATATCAAGCGCCTCGAGCAGAGCCGATTTAGGATAATGACAAAGCTCCGTCAGAAGCCAATTTCCATTTGAGAATGCAACTCCGGTATAATCAATATTATGAAAATCAATGTCAGGGTAAACCTTATCTATCATTTCCTGAACATGACATTCCTCCATAATTCCGCCATCACTCGGCAAAACACTGAAAGTAGCCTTCAGCACATCCAGACTATATGGAAGAGCATCATTTTCATCCTCAGAAGGAGCAATGACATATATCGGCTTATAATGTCCTATAGTCTTCCTTGTACGCTTTCTGTTAATTCGCCCAAAACGTTGGGTCAGGGCATCAATAGGAGCACACTCCGTAATCATCACATCGAAACTGATGTCAAGACTTACCTCCACCACCTGGGTCGAGACCACGATACACGGAGCATTTTCCAGCTTATTGAAATCTTCACGCAAATCCGTTTCCAATCTTGCCCTGTCCATTCGCTTGAATCTGCTGTGGACAAGCATCTTTTTCACATCCGGGTACAAGTATTCTATCGTCTCATATAGTTCCTGGGCCCTTTTTACCTGATTGCATACAATGAGAAGTTTAGAGTGACTTTTCACAGCTGAAGCTATCACATCATAAGCATTCTCCATGTCGTCAAGTTTATATATCTGATGCCGATTGAATGACTGGAGGGTATTGGCATCAAGCTGAACCTCATAGACGGCTTCCGGTCCTCCCAACAGTTCCAATATCTTTTCATACAGAACAGTCGGCATGGTTGCAGTACCGACATGTATCCTGCAATCCAGTGCCACAAGAATCTCTATAATGCGAAGGACAATCGACTGCATGACATCTGAATAAGTATGTATCTCATCAAGAATCACATCGCAACCGCGCAAATCCATAGCCATAGCCTCGTATCCTTTGATACCAAAGACAATCGACGCCATCTGATGAGGAGTCAGCACTTTTACGGACGCGCCTACATGTCGCTGCATGATGCTCTCCTCCACCTTATTACCTTCCACTTTCAGCTTAGAGGCAGCATGGAGAAGGTAAATCTGCGCATCAGTATCAGACAAATCATTCTTGATACGGTCGTACATGGCATTGATGGATGCCTGAAAAGGCAATGTGTAGAAAACTCTTCCTCGGCAACGCCTCAGCAGTAAATCCGTTT
>HF986052.1:5977-19422 GCA_000431015.1 Alistipes sp. CAG:514
CAGCAGGAAATCCGTTTTCCCCGCGCCAGTAGGTGCCGTTACCAATGTGTGTTTTCTTGCATTGTCAGCAGAAAGCAATGACAGTGGATAGAGTTCATTCCTTCTGTCGTAAAAAGACAGATCCGGCTTGATGAACAGTTTGTCCAATGGCATTTCAAACTCGGTTTCCATCGCTGAGGCCATATGGTCAGCCGCCATCAGCAAGCCCCTCCATTCAGAACACCCACAGTTCCTGTTTTCACAATAATCAATGACATAGCCATAGTTTTTCTCTGCCTCTTCCAGAGAGACCACATGCGTTTCCATCCCAAGGCTTTCGAGGATTTCCAATGCAATGTGGCTCCAATCTTCGAATCCGCGAGAATGTTCCCTAAAGCAATCCATATTGTCATCCAAATCCAAAATCCCCAATTCCCGCACATCCTTATACATGGATTTGTGATGGGCAACCACCATATCGATGACAGCATTCCGATGTTCCTCCTTTACCAAGGAGATAAAAAACAACGATGCTATTTCGTGACGGAAAACAGCACCAGGCCTCTTACTGTCCGGGGAGGCTATCGATTGCTGAAACAATGGACTTGTCTTACCTATGTCGTGCAGTAATGCTCCCTCTACCGCTATTTCCTCATCAAGACACTGGTGATTAGCCACAACAAGAGCAATATCAGCAACATTCTTAAGATGCTGATACAGACAGATGCGTCCGTTCTGCTCACTCTTGGCCAATATTTCCTGATGGATATTCATATGGATTCAATAATTACAACAAAGATTGCCCGTTAAACTCTATCCACCCAAACATCGGACTATTGTCATCAAAGCGGTTATATCCTACAAGGAAAGACTGTTCAGAATTCCCAAACCGCAACTCGAATCCAGGCAATTGACTGAACTGGTCTTCTTCCATCACAATGATTTCAGACTCCGGCAACAATATGTCCTCATTTCTACATACACAGACATGCTGCTTAGAGGCGATGACAGCATCTTCCTCTTTCTCAAAGGCGAGAGACAAAACCGGGTGCAAGAGGACCGAACGCTTCAATATGGAACGTCCCCTTATGAATGTCCTGTTCTTATATTCCCAGCCCCTTGTCTGTGTCACTTCCTGCTGGGAATCCATCGAATCATACTTCAGCTTATGTCTGAGAATCTTACGAATCCCTAAAACTTCCAGCAACTCAGGGAACAGTTTCTTTTCTATACCTTCTATAATGGAAGGCGTCAAGAACTGCTGGCTGAATGTTTCTCCATCGCGGACGGCAGTCCATGGTTTTATAAACCCGAACGGCCCCTTATATGTCACGACATACATGATCATAATAATGCTCCTTCTTTGTTAATAAATCGCTCCGAACCCGATACCGGTACAGTTCCCGATGCCTACGTGCCAGGCAAACAGTTTCGTCTCAGGCTTCGCCTTGATGACAACCGGGCAAAGACTCGCCTTGTTACCCACTCCCCTGTAACATATGAATTTGAATTTCTTCCTTTCATAAGACATATCAAACCGTATATCCAAAGTATCGTCTTCAGGCAATCCCGCTTCTCTCATTTTAGACTCCAGAGTTTCCTTCAGCAACAAGCCCGCCTGCTCATCATTGTAAGTAAATTGTTTGGTGCTGCCGTCTTCCATTTTCCTTTTTATGAAAATCGGACTCGCACAATAAAATAGTTCGCGGTTTTCCAATGTCGGAGTCTCATCAATGTCAATGCTTTTCACCAACATGCCGCTAAACATGAGAGGATTCGCCAAAATGGTCTTGATGACCTTCCGCATCGTATCATCATCGTAGAAACTGAGAAACATTGTCGCACCTTCGGGAAAATCCAAAGCGCCCGACACTTTCCGTCCACCCTGCAGCCACGAAAATGAATAAAGAGAAATCCTGTCATGGAGCGAATTCTCTCCAATCCATTTGTGAATAGTTCCCACCAACTTCTGTTGGTAGGCAAATGGGACTAAACTGGTATTCTTTGTTGTATAAATATGAATTCTCATTTTTTAATACTTGTTTTTCCTCGTGTTATGTTAGTTTGTAAGCAATACGATTTACTTAATCCAAGATTTGCTCCAAGTTCGATAATTGTGTTATGCATAACTACATACATTATGCTATTAGTTGCCCATAAAGATAAGCATTTATTAACACATATGTCCAGTAGTTTGACACTTTAAATCCGAAAAAGTTAAAAATATTTGATAGATTTCGTTCAGAACTCTTTTTTTGTCAAATTTTATCTCTATCCTCGTAATGCCATTGTGATGCTTATTGATTTAAGTTTCGCAAGTAAATATTAAACGAAAAAAGCTAGGTCGAAAATCCTGAAATATTTGGTGGTTTCATTGATTTTCAGCCTATTAGAGTAGGTTAACAACAATATACACCTAGCATGAGCAAAGATTGGCAAATAGTTTCGGAGTCGCGCAATTTTTTCACAGAAAGTGGCTGCGGACTCGGCAAACAAAGGATAATGAACGTTCTCGGCACCATAAACATCACAGAAAGGCAGATGGCCTTCGAGAAGAGGCGCAACTGCAAGTTCACTGTGCCCATGTGATCCAGCTGATAATCCTCTTCTCGTTCTTTTCCATCAAGAATGCCGCGGATTACTGCGGAAGCGCCCTGCAGTCTCTGTTTGGCTGCCGTAAGGATATGTTCTATCGCGTCCTTTCCAATGACAGGATTGACTGGCGACGCATTCTCCGCCACGTCAACAAGAAACTTGCGGTCAATATCGCCGTGCGCTCTGACGCCAAGGACACCGGACATCCTACCTGCATGATTGTTGACGATACTGACATGCCCAAGACCGGCCGCAAGGGCGAGATGCTCGGGCGCGTCTTCTCTCACGTGGATAATCGCGGAAGCATCCTCGGCCATAAGGGGCTGTTCCTCTGCCGCACTGACGGCAGCACTCAGATGCTCATAGACTTCACCCTTCTGGGAGAGGAAGGAAGGGTGACGTCCAGGCCTCAGGGACTCTCCCAAAAGGACATTGCCGCACGATTCAGCAAGGAGCGCGACTCCGGATGCACTATCACCCTTGTGGCACCGCCAGCGCTGTTTCCCAGCCTTCACTCTGAAACAGAATTGCGTTCGGAACCAGCGCCGAAAAGCTCTGGGTGGCGAACCACTTGCAATTCTGTTCATCAAGTAAAAACGAATTACGCTCAAATACAAATAGCATATACTCGGAACCTACACTTGAACCACACGGGCGTATTTCTGAGCAATAGTAGTCCGCAGAGTAGCACTTGAGACTCAGGAAGCGAGTTTCCCCTCAATTCCCGCTCAGGGAGTCACACTGGTAGATGTTTCGGGAAGTTCGGCGACCTGCTTTGTTTGCGACCGGAGCGGTGGCCGATCATAGAGACGCGGAGAGAGTGTGTGTGGCCAGAGAGTGTGAGTATTAGTCCGAAGGGAGCGAGTTTAACACCGGAATTATATAATAGGAATTCTACAATTATATAATTTATATAATTAGGAGATCAATAATGGATTCAGGATGGATTTCTTGTAGTGGAATGTCTGGTAGAGGGAACGGTAGATGAGGTGGGCGTAGTAGGCGGCGAATAAGAGGTGGGCTCCGGCGACGGAGGCAGCATCAAAGGCACCAAGACCCGAAGAATCAAGGGAGCCTGCAGCCGAAAAGGCATCCGTGGCACCTGCGGCTCCTGCACCCGAAAAGGCATCCGCGGCACCTGCGGCAACTGCACCCGAGAAGGCTCGCGCGGCATCAAGGGCACCAGAAGCACCCGCGGCACCCGCAGCACCATAGGCACCGACTCCCGAGGCGGGAACTGGGCTGTCTATGAGTAGGGAGCCTATGAGCCAGACGGCGAAGAAGGCTGCCACACAGCCTATGTTGGAATCACGCATGGGTTTGGTGGCGGTGGCTCCGGTGTAGATGCCGTCCCAGGTGAAGGCGGGGCAGCTGATCAGGGGGAAGAAGACCAACCAAGGCATGAACATGCTGGCGGCGGCCACCACACTTGGGTCGGAGGTCAGGAGGCGGATCATGGGAACTCCCAAAGCGGCGTAGATGAACACGAAAAGGGTACCTATGGCCATGCTCCAGGCGAAGGTGTAGTTTACTGTGCGGCGGACCATTTTCGGAGCGCGCATTCCTATGAACCTGCCGGTCAGGGCTTCGCCGGCGAAGGCGAAACCGTCGGTGAAATAGGAGAAGGTCAGGAGGAGCTTCAGCATTATCGAACTGGCGGCAAGGAGGACGTCACCCAGGCGGGAGGAGATGGCTGTGAAGGCCAGGTAGACTACTATCAGGCAGACAGATCTGATGAAGAGGTCGCGGTTGACCGAGAAGAAACGGCGTACCTCGCTGCCACGGAAGGGAGCGGTGGACAGGAGCGGGGAGCCTTCCAAGACATTACGGAACTTCACCAGGACACGGGAGGCGGCGAAGATGAGTCCTGAATATTGGGCAACAACGGTACCCAGGGCAATTCCTTTGTAGCCAAGGCCTTCGAAACCCAGTGACGGGAGGCCGAAGGTCAGCAGGATGCTGAACAGGATGTTGCCTCCGTTGACTATCACGTCGGCCAGCATGGAGCTGAAGGTGTCCTGCATGCCGATGAACCATCCGCGGAAGGCCATGAGGCTCAGGGTGGCGGGGGCTGCCCAGATACGGATGTAGAAATAGTCAAGGGCAAGGGTGCGGACCTCTTCGGAGCAGCCTACGAATAGGAAGATCAGTTTCTGGAAGGGCCACTGTACCATGATCATGGCTAACGCTATCAAGAAGGCCAGGCCTACTCCCCTCTTTAGGTTGTCGGCGCAGTCTTTCCAGTCGGAGCGTCCGTAGGATTGGGCTGTCATGCCGCCGGTGCCGGCGCGAAGAAAGCCGAAATTCCAGTACAGGAGGTCGAACATCAGGGAGCCTACCGAGACTCCTCCGATCAGGGCGGCGGCGGAGGCGTTCAGATGACCGGCCACGGCAATGTCTACCATTCCCACAAGCGGGACGGTCAGGTTGGCGAGCATGCTGGGGAGCGCCAGCCTCAGCATTTCCTTGTTCATCGCATTCATGCGGCAAATGTAGTCATAAAGTGGAAATTTAATGAATCTCCGACCTGGAATATTAAAAGATTTTTAAAGGAATTCATTAACTTTGAAGATTAAGGAATATACCGGCAGCAGCAAAGGCAGCCCAAAAAAGGCGAAGGCGTTCCAGCGGTAGCGAAGGAGGCCCGAAGGAGGCAAAGGCTGTCTGGCTACAGCGAAGGCTGCACGAAGGAGGCGAAGGGGTTTAGGAATATGCCATCGAAGGCTGAATGCAGGAATATGTCCGTGAATGTTGAAGGCGGGGATATTCCAAAGAAGACTGAAGACGGGAGTATTCATAGAATCCGGGATATTCATAAAATAGAGTTCAGGGGACAGTCCTAGAGAGTTCAATGACGGTTTCGGGAAAGAGTTAATAAAACATATTCAAAAATGGAAAACACTTCGGTTGAAAGGATAAGGGAGATTCGCGGGAAGCAGAGGCGCTGCTTCGGGAGCGGAGCCACGCTGGACGTGCGGGGGCGTGTTGAGAGGCTTCGGGCGTTCGAGGCTGGGGTGCTAAAGTGGGAGAAGGCGCTTTGTGAGGCTCTTTGGACTGACCTTCACAAGTCGTACGAGGAGGCTTACATCACCGAGATCAGCATACTGCTCGGAGAGATACGCGGGCATATTCATAAGGTCAGGAAATGGAGCAGGCCGCAGAGGGTCGGCACGCCGCTGAAGATGTTTCCTTCGTCCAGCAGGATCATCAGCGAGCCGCTTGGCAACGCACTCATCATCGCGCCGTGGAACTACCCGGTGCAGTTGCTTCTCACGCCGCTCGCGGGAGCCATATCCTCAGGCTGCACCGCCGTTCTGAAGCCGTCGCCTTACGTGCCGAACGTCTCCAGGGTCACGCAGCAGATGATCGAGGACACTTTCAGTGATGACTATGTCGCTGTGGTCCAGGGAAACAGGGATGTCAACTCGGCCCTGCTGGAGGAACGCTGGGATCTGATCTTCTTCACAGGAAGCCCGGGTCTCGGACGGAAGGTGATGGAAGCCGCCGCCAGGAACCTCACGCCGGTCGTGCTGGAACTCGGCGGGAAGAGTCCTTGCATCGTGGACAGGGACGCTGACATCAAGGTCGCCGCCAAGCGCATAGCCTGGGGCAAGAGCCTCAACGCGGGACAGACCTGCATCGCTCCTGACTACCTGATGCTCCATGAGGATATCAAGGAAGAGTTCCTGAAAGAGCTGGAGGCAGCGTTCAAGGAGCTTCTGGGCGAGGATCCGAAGGAGTCACGGCACTTTGTCAGGATCGTGAACGACAAGGCTTTCGAAAGGCTCGAAGGCTACCTGAAAGACGGACACGTGGTCTTCGGGGGCCGGACTGACAGGACGGAGCGCTACTTCGAGCCTACCGTCATCGACGGCCTCGGCGAGGACTCCCCTGCCATGCGGGAGGAGATCTTCGGGCCGATCTTCCCTATCCGGACGTTCAAGGACACCGGCGAGGTCATCTCGTTCGTGACATCAAGGGAGAAGCCGCTGGCCCTTTACTATTTCGGGGGCGACGGGGAGAACATCCTCCGGCACACGTCCTCCGGCGGAGCCTGCGTCAATGACACGATAATGCACATCGCCAACGAGAAAGTGCCGTTCGGCGGCGTGGGCAACTCCGGGATGGGCAGCTACCACGGCAAGCGCAGTTTCGACGTGTTCACCCACTACCGGGCCGTCGTCAAGACACCGGTCTGGCCGGATCCGCCGTTCCGCTACATGCCGTACAAGTTTTTCAATCTTGTGAGGAGACTGCTTTAGAGAGCCTTCCAAAGGCTCATCCCTAACCTTAAGGACCCTCCAGGATGGAAGGTACGAGACTAAAGAACAACGAATATATAGAGACGGACAATATGAAAAGATCATTCGCTTATCCCCTGCTGGTGCTGTTGGCCGCATCCTGCGTGGAAGGGAACAAGGCCTACGACGCTTCCGGGGTTTTCGAATCCACCGAGGTGACGGTCTCGGCGGAAGGCAACGGGAAGATCCTGAGCCTGGACATCCAGGAAGGAGACAGGCTTGAGGCCGGACAGATTGTCGGCTGCATCGACACGGTGCAGCTGCACCTTAGTGAAGTCCAGCTGGAGGCGAGCCGGCGGGCTGTCGGAAGCGGATGGCTCGACATCTCCAGACAGATCGCCGCGCTGGAAAGCCAGATCGGCAAACAGCGGCAGGAGCTGGACAGATTCACGAAACTGGAGAAGGCCGGAGCCTCTAACCGCAAGCAGGTCGAGGACATCCAGGCGCAGATCGAGACCCTTGAGCGCCAGCTGGCCGCCCAGGAGGAGAGCCTGAACAGTTCCAACCGCAACGTCTCCGGACAAGCCGACGCGCTTGAGGCCCAGATCGAGCAGATCCGGGACAGGATACGCAAGTGCGTCATCACCAGTCCTGTGGCCGGAACCGTGCTGGCGAAATATTCAGAGGCTGGAGAATTCGCAGCCTTGGGCCGCGCCCTGTTCAAGGTCGCCGACATCGACAACATCCGCCTCCGAGCCTACATCACCGCCGACCAGCTGACCACCCTCAAGCTCGGGCAGCAGGTCAGGGTCTTCGCCGACCAAGGCAGCTCCGGGAGAAAGGAATATGCCGGCACGCTCATCTGGATCTCCGACAAGGCTGAGTTCACTCCCAAGACCATCCAGACACGGGACGAGAGAGCAAATCTTGTCTATGCCGTGAAGATTGCCGTGGAAAATGACGGACTGATTAAACTTGGAATGTACGGAGATATCAAATTCTGAATGAAGATCCATTAAAAGGTGTTCCGCCGCCTTTCGGGAAGAGCAAAAGGACGGAAAAACAGCCGGATGAAGACACTGATCGCATTCATACAAAAGGAGTTCCGACATATTCTTAGGGACAAGTGGACCCTCCTGATCATTGTCGGGATGCCGATCGCGCAGCTCCTGCTGTTCGGTTTCGCCATCAACACCGAGGTACGCGACGCCTCGGTCGCCGTGTTCGATCCGGTCTGCGACGAGCTCACGTCCCGCATAGTCGAAAGGATCGATGCCAGCGACTATTTCAATGTCACTGAACGGATTACTGACATCGACAGGATCAACGACATCTTTCGTGAGGGCTACACCAGCCTCGTGATCGTGTTCAGCGACAATTTCTCCAACGATATCCTCAACGGCGAGGCCGGCATCCAGCTGATCGCCGACGGCACCGACCCGAACCAGGCCTCGATGATCACCGCCTACGCCGGCAACATCCTGGCCTCCTGCCGGGAGGAAATCGCCGGAGGAAGCGGGACGGCGGCGGGCATCACCCCTGCCATCAGAATGCTCTACAATCCGCAGGGGAAGAGCTCCTACAATTTCGTGCCTGGAGTCATGGGTCTGATCCTCATGCTGATCTGCGCCATGATGACGGCTGTGGCCATCGTGAGGGAGAAGGAAAGCGGATCGATGGAGGTATTGCTCACCTCGCCGGTCAGCCCCTTCATGATCATCACCGCCAAGGCTATTCCCTATCTGGTGCTGTCCGTCTTCGATCTGATCCTGATCCTCGTCTGCGCCGTGTTCGTGATGGGTGTGCCGATCGCGGGAAGCGTCTTCTCGCTGGCTTTTGTCTCTGTGCTGTTCCTGATCTGCACCCTGTGCCTCGGCCTCCTCATCTCCACGCTGGTGGAGACGCAGATGGCGGCGATGATCGCCTCCGGAGTCGGACTGATGATGCCGACCATGCTCCTGTCCGGACTCATATTCCCTATCGAAAGCATGCCGCGCGTCCTCCAGTGGATCTCGACGGTCGTCCCGGCACGCTGGTACATCCAGTCCATCAAGATGATAATGATCCAAGGCACGCCGCTTGGCCACACCCTCGTGGAAACCGGTGCCCTGACCCTCATTACCATCATACTCATCGTTTTGATTATCAAGAACTTCAAGACAAGGCTGACTTAAGATCATGTTGTCGTACCTCATAAAAAAAGAGTTCAAGCTCCTGGCCCGGAACAAGATTGTCCCGGGGATGCTGGTGGCGTTGCCGCTGATGGCGATGCTGGTCTTCCCTTGGGCCGCCAACCAGGAGATCAGGAACGTACGGGTGGAGGTGGTGGACAACGACCGCAGCCCGCTGTCATCAAGGATAGTGGACGAGATCGGCGGCTCGGCCTACTTCAACGTCACGGGCATGTCGGAATCCTACCCGGACGCGCTACGTAAAGTGGACTCGGGCCAGGCCGACATGGTCTTCGTGATCCCGCCGGACTTTGAGAAAGACCTTGTGGCCGGACAGCCCGGCCCCGTACAGATCGCGGCCAACGCCGTGAACGGCACGAAAGGCACGCTCGGTAGCTCCTACCTGATGTCAATGCTCTCGGGATCAACGTCCCTGCGGGAATATTCAGAGAAGATGACGGTCGTTTCCGCCGGTAGGGACGTTCCTTCCTTCTCGGTCAGCCCGCTCTACAAGTTCAATCCGACGCTTGACTACAAGGTGTTCATGGTACCGGCCCTCATCGTGATGGTCCTGACGATCATCTGCGGCTTCTTCCCTGCCCTGAGCATCGTCGGAGAAAAAGAAAGCGGAACCATCGAACAGATCAACGTGACCCCTGTAGGCAAGTTCCATTTCATTCTGGCCAAGCTGATTCCGCTCTGGATCATCGGCGTGGTCATCATGGGGATATGTCTCGCGCTGGGCTGGCTCGTCTATGGCATCGCGCCGGCCGGGAGCCTCTGGACCCTGATGCTTTTCACCGCCGTCTACCTCCTCGTCGTGTCGGGGCTGGGACTGGTCATCTCCAACTACGCCTCGACCATGCAGCAGGCGATGTTCGTCAACTTCTTCTTCATCATGATCTTCTTCCTGATGGGCGGGATGTTCACCCCGGTCAGCAGCATGCCGGACTGGGCGCAGGCGGTCACCCTATTCAATCCCCTTAAATATTTCATCGACGTGATGCGGCTTGTCTACCTCAAGGGCAGCCGGTTCGCCGACATGATCCCACAATTTCTGGCCCTTTGCGGATTCGCCGCCGCTTTCGGGGTTTGGGCGATACTAAGCTACAGAAAATCAAATTAAGACATGAACAGCACTTCTGAATATTCCCTCACCATCGTGGTGCCGGTGTTCAACGAGGAGGACAACATCCGCAACCTCGAAAAGGCCCTGGCAGAGTTTATTCCGGTCAGCAAGGTCAAGACCTGCGTCCTCTTCGTGGACGACGGTTCCTCCGACGGGAGCCTCAGGCTGATCCAGGAGACCTGCCAAAGGCAAAGGGACTTCTTCTACATCAGCTTCTCAAGGAACGCCGGACTGAGCGCCGCCATCAAGGCCGGATTCGACCACACCTTCTCTGAATATGTCGGCTACATGGACGCTGACCTCCAGACCTCCCCGCAGGATTTCAACCTTCTGATCGACGGAATGAAGGATCACACCCTGATGACAGGATACAGGGCTGACCGCAAGGACACGGCGTTCAAGAGGATGCAGTCCAGAATCGCCAACAGGTTCAGGAATATGATGACCCACGACGGAGCCAGGGACACGGGCTGCCCGCTTAAGATCATCCGCACGGAGGCCGCCAGACGGATTCCGATGTTCAAGGGGATGCACCGTTTCCTGCCGGCCCTCATTCTGCTGCAGGATGGAGGTTCTTTCGGCGAGGTCGCCGTAAGGCATTTTCCGCGCTCCGCCGGCAAGTCCAAATTCAATCTACGGAACAGGTTCTGGGGACCTTTGGCTGACTGTTTCGCCTACCGCTGGATGAGACCGAGGTACATCAACTACTCAGTCGGGAAAAGCGATCTCCAGGAGCAAGGCCAACCCGTCAAATAATTGTCTTCCATGAATATGTTCCAGAACATTCCCGTTTGGCTGATCCTGACCATAGGTTTCTCGGCGCAGATGTTCTTCGGACTGAGGACCATGCTCCAGTGGCTGAAGTCCGAGGCCGCACACAAGTCAGTCTCGCCGGTGTCCTACTGGATCTTCAGCGTGATCGGGGCATGTCTGATGTTCATCTACGGTGTGATTAGGAACGACTTCTCTATCATACTCGGCCAGTTCATCTCCTACTACATCTACCTGTGGAATCTGAACGCCAACGGCATCTGGACGAAGATCAAGTCCCTGACTAGAGTCTTCCTGTTCATCCTCCCCCTGGTGGCGACAGTATTCCTGCTGAATGACGCACATGAATATTAAGAAAGCTGCNGCTGAATGACGCTCATGAATATTCAGAAAGCTTCTTCAACAACCACGACATCCCCGTATGGCTGGTTGTGTTCGGCTCCGTCGGACAAGTGATGTTCACGCTGCGGTTTGTCTACCAGTTCATCTTCTCGCACCGCAGGCACGTGTCCGTGCTGCCGCGAGGCTTCTGGATCATCAGCCTGGCAGGTTCCGGAATGATCATCACCTACGGAATAATCCGTCTGGACGCGGTGCTGATCATCGGCCAGGCGTTCGGCTTTGTCATCTACATCAGAAATCTGATCCTTGGATCAGGCAAAACCCAATCGTCAGATGCGGAATAAGAGTTCACAGGTTTTTCCAGCCCCGGCTCCTTCTTCACAGGTTGCCGGGCCTGCGGGAGCGTCGCCACTGCGGTGCCGCAAAGGGAACATATTCACCCGCCATCCCATGATGACGGTCTTTGTCTTCTGCGCCGTCTGCCTTCTTCCCATGATGGCGATGCGGGATTTCACGCCCTCCAACGAGCTGCGCTACCTGAGCATCGCTGACGAAGCTATCGCCAACGGCCACCTGTTCGCATTCTACAACCACGGCATTCCCTACGCCGACAAGCCACCGCTTTATTTCTGGATAGTGATGCTGTGCAGACTGTTGTTCGGACATCATAGTTGCCTCGCGCTGTCGATGTTCTCTCTGATTCCGGCATTCGCCATTGTCGGGATAATGGACAGGTGGGTGATGAAAGGCAAGTCCGCGATGAACAGGATGTCCGTGGCCGGAATGACGCTGACCTGCGTGATGTTCCTCGGGACGATGGTCGTGCTGAGGATGGACATGCTGATGTGCCTGTTCATCGTCCTGGCTCTCTGGACATTCTACAGGATGTACACCGGCGAAGGCTCCCGGCGCCAGGACTCGCTGACGCTACCGCTATGGATCTTCCTTGCCCTTTTCACCAAGGGACCCGTAGGCCTACTGATGCCGCCGCTGGCGATAGCGGTGTTCCTTGCGGTCAAGCGGGATTGGAAAGGATTCCGCAAGTACCTGGGTCTCAAGACCTGGGGCATCATCGCCGCCCTCTCCGCCGTCTGGCTCACCTGTGTCTGGCTGGAAGGAGGCCCGGAGTACATCAACAACCTTCTTTTCAAGCAGACAGTAGGCCGCGCCGTCAACGCCTTCACCCATGCGAGACCATTCTGGTTCTATCTGGTGACCCTCCTATGGTGTCTGGCTCCCTACACCCTGCTGCTGATCGGCTCATTCATGGCCTCGCTTCTTCCGGTAAGGAAGGCCGGTGCTGAAAAGTCCTCCGATCTTGAAATTCTGTTCCTCTGCACGATCATCTCCACAGCCGCGATGCTGTCATCATTCAGTTCAAAGCTTCCGATCTACCTCGTGCCGGTCCTCCCGTTCTGCGTCTATCTGTTCCCTACCGTTCTTGACCGCATCGGGGAGCGCGGATGGATGCGCTGGTCTGTAGGAATATTCCAGATCCTGCTGCTCTGCGCCGGCATAGCCACCCTCCTTTTCCTGAGCGGCTCTGTCACCATACCCGCGGCAGCCAGCCTTCAGGATGAATATTCCTTCGCCCGTGAGGCTCCGGTGGTCAACGCCGTCATCCTCCTGACCCTGGCCAACGCCATGGGGACATGGTTCCTGATAAAGAGGAAAAGTGTGAATATTCCTGTCCTTCTTCTCAGCGCCGGACTGTTCCTGGCGGCCTTCTCCGCCTCGGCTGTACTCCGCGACCTGAACCCGTACATAGGCTACGGCTCAATCTGCTCGAGAGTTCCGGAAGGCACCGATGTCGCCACCATATTCCTTCACCGCCCCGAGAACATCGATGTCTACACTGGCCGCCAGATCACCGACTTCGGAGACGATCCCGCAAAACTGTCCGAGGCGGTCAAAGCCCACATTGAGCTGACCGGAAAGAATGTGGGTTACGGCAGACCTTTAACGATCATCACCCGAACGTCAAGAATGGAAACAACACCCGAACTGCAGAAACTCTTCAGCGAAGGTACCGTCATTTATGCCGGTCCTTACTGCCTGACTACCATAAGCCGGAAGTAGCCGATGAGAACAACCGGCTATGCAGACTTGTCTGTGTGCTAAGCAGCAAAGGCACAAATGATCCTTAAAAGATAACCAGGTCTTTTTTTAAGGATTACTTTAACGCAAATTTAGGGGGTATCATCCGAAAATATTTCT
>HF986053.1 GCA_000431015.1 Alistipes sp. CAG:514
CAGCTCACCTCCAACGGCGGAGGGTCGTACACCGCCAAGAAGGCTGACGATTCTGAAAGCTTCGACCTCGAAGTGAAAGCAGGTGCGGCGAGCGCGAAGGCCGGCGTGACGGTCTATCCGATGTGGTTCGTTGAATTCCTCACTGACAAACTGGTGCCTGACGGATCCACGAGCACAATCACTGAAGGTGGCGAGTTGACCTGCTACTTCTCGAAGAAGAAGACCGGAATCACAGGCGATTTCTACATCGGGGATGACATCCTTCCTGCGGGTGATTTCACCGTCAGCTCCTCGGAAGCCGGCATCGCCACTGTGAAAAAGGTGGTCGTCAGCAGCAAGTACAATGGTTTCAAGGTGGTGGGCAAGAAATTAGGCTCTTCCACTATCACCGTCAAGATCGGCGATGTGTCCAGATCAATCAAGGTGACCGTGACCGAGAAGACCGTTCCGGCGACGGGACTTAACGTCACCCCTCAGAATCTCACTTTTGTCGAGGGACAGACGAAGTCATTCAGTGCCGCCGTCACGCCGTCCAACTCCACGGACAACGTTGTCTGGCCGAACAGTTGCT
>HF986054.1 GCA_000431015.1 Alistipes sp. CAG:514
CCGGTTGAACGGGACTTCCGCATAGTCGAAATGCAGCGTCGGGGAGCCCGTGATCCAGCAGAGCGTGCCGGCGTCGGCTCCCAGGATGCCCATCTGGTACTGTATCTGGCAGTACCAGTAGTCGGGCAGGTCATCCTTGTCGACAGTCTTTGACGTGGACTTTATCTCAAGCACCCTCGCGTCCCTCATCGTCTGCTCCGCCGCCGGAGTCCCTTTCGGCCAGTAGAGGCGGTCGGGGCTTACGCGGAGATAGTCCCTTTCAGTATCCACCGCCATCCAGTCTCCCTCGGACGTGATGTCGACGATCGAGCCGGTCTTTCCGGAGAACCATTCCGCCACGGCAGGCTCAAGTATATGACCGTTGAACATGGCGTCGCTCTCCTTGACGGGTTCGGCCCGTCCCGTCTTCAGCAGGTACAGCCCGTACGGTGTCTGGAACGGGCTCGCGCCCATTATTGTTCCGGCGTCGGACGACCCGATGCCCCTCTTTCTCTCTTCAAGCCACTCCTCGTGGGTGGCCGGTCTTATGACTCTGTAACTCATTTCTTTGTCTGTTTTCAGTTTAACTTGTCCTTTATGTCCTTGTAGTCCGCGAACCTGACACGCTCGCAGAACCGCTTTCCGTTGTGCCAGAAGTCCTGCCACAGGTCGTCTGAATCCTCTCCGTCCCCGTTGACGCGGACCGTGATTTCCGGATACGCCCTCGACAGCCGCTCCATGTCCTCCTCGTAGTCATACCATTTTGCGTAGACGGACTCGTACAGCGACAGGTCGTCGCATGAGAGAATCCCGTCGATCTCCCTTGTCATGCTCCGGTACTGTTCTTCCGGACCCTCCTCAAGGGTGAATACAAATTGTGTATAATATCCCATAGCATCTGTTGTTTAAAACCACTCTATCCTTATGAAGCCGTTTGACTTGTCCGAGGAATCCAGCCATTCCCTGAATACGGAAATGAGGTCCTCCCTTGTGTATCCGGCGTCGAGGACGGCGTCCGTCTCTTCCGGTGCCTCTCCGTTCTCCAGCGAGGCC
>HF986055.1:0-13929 GCA_000431015.1 Alistipes sp. CAG:514
ATTATTTTTCACTTGCGAAACTTGAGTTAAGAATCATTGTGATGATAGACCACTTCACGGACTCGGTCGATTTTCTTCTGGGCTTGGTTTGGGGGCTTGGTTTGGGGGCTTGTTTTTGGGGGCTTGTTTTTTTGGGGGTCACCCCGGCACCTACAGCCATGACCTGCGTGCTATCAGGAAACGTGAAACATGAAACCAGTCTCAAGTATCCTCATGTATTATATACTTTAGTCGATCCTCATGCTTTAGACGCTCCTCATAAGAATGAGTTTTACGCATAACAAAACCCCGAAAGTTAGACAAAAACTTTCGGGGTTCAGGTCATTTGCGCCACCCTCTTTTAGTAAGCGTTTAAAAATAAGCTGATAAAGATTTGGCAGTATTTTCGAGTATAGACATCTTTTTAAGAGGGAGTGTGCCGGTGGCGGATGACTGATGAGGAAGCGCTATCTCATTGTCACGGAAATCACATAATCCTGGGCTGGGAGGCCGGCGGGAAGGGTGATGAATAGGTTGGCGCCCACCTTTTTGAACGGGAGGGCGGAGCCATCGGCCAATGCGGCCACGGACTTGATCCTGGACTTTCTGGCCACAGGGATCTCCAAGACTGCGCCTGGGTTCTTCAGGACGTGGAGATAGAATGTCTTGCCGCCGGCTAGCGGAGCGGTGGTCACACCCCAATCCTGCTCGGCGATCGGGCCGGGACCGCAGCCTTTGATGGACTTTGAGTTGAGCCTCATCCACTGGCCGATCTCCTTCAGAAGGGCAAGAGCCGGATCCGGGAGACGACCGTCGGCGCGAGGACCGATGTTCAACAGGAGGTTGGTGTTCAGCGAGACAGCCTTCGCCAGAGTGGCAATAAGCTGCTCAGAGGTCTTGTAGTCACGGTCGGAGACGCTGTAGCCCCAGGTGTGATTCATCGTCTGGCACATCTCAAGAGGCAGTTTGTCACTGACCATCTGTCCCTCGGAATAACCGGCGGTGTTCTGGCCCGGAAGGTCTCTCTCGAACATCTGGAAATCCTCTCCCTCAATCGGTTGGATGTGATGGTTGTTGCCGATCAGGCAGGCCGGATCCACTGAATGAATATATTCATAGAACTCAGGCATCTTCCAGTTGAAAGGAATCGAGTCGCGCTTGTGGTCCCAATAGCCGTCGAACCAGAGGGCGCGGACAGGGGCGTACTGGGTCATCAGTTCCTTGACCTGATCCTTCATGAAGGCGAGATAGTGGTCATAGTCAGGATGGTCGCCCTTGCGACCGGTCATGTGGCCGGACTCGCCAAGAGGGAAATCCTCCCTGATCCAGTCGAGGATGGAATAGTAGAAATGAAGGCTCATACCCTCCTTTCGGCAGGCCTCGGCGAGATCCTTCATCACATCCTTCCCCCAAGGGGTCGCCTTGACGATGTTGTAGTCCGAAGCCTTGGAGTCGAACATCGAAAAGCCGTCGTGGTGGCGGGAAGTGATCGTCACGTACTCGGCGCCGGCATCCTTGAAAGCCTTGACCCACTCCCCGGCGTTGTAGCCGGCGGGGTAGAAGGCGGAAGCCGCGTGGGCATATTCGTCCTTGTTCAGATGACCTTGGTTAAGGTACCACTCACCCTGCGCATAGGAGGCGTAGATGCCCCAATGCAGGAATATTCCGAAGCGGTCATTGACAAACTGCCGACGTGCCTCAAGGTTCTCCGGGGTCGGCTGATAATGGTTCTGTGAATATCCCGTCACAGCAGTCACGAGTGAAAGGCATATTGCCAGAAAAATGGTTTTTAATGTCTTCATGGTGAATATCTTCTATTAGTCCAAGAAACTGTTTTGATCTGTATGGAACGTCATTAGGGTGAGAACGCATCAACAGCGAGAATCAGAACATAAATAAGGGGCATTAATTTTCAGGATATAATGATCCGGCGATGCCCATCTGGAGGCCGCGCAGCTCGGCGATGCCTCTCATACGACCGTAGCAGGAATAGCCTGGATTGGACTTCTTCTGGAGGTCGTCGCACATCCGGTGGCCGTGGTCAGGACGGCAGAAGACGCGGAACCCGCGCTCCTGCATGACTTCCAGCAGGGTCTTCATCATGCCGTACATGTCCACATCGCCGGCCAGGTGGGTGTCCTCGAAGTAGTTGCCCTCCGCGTCGCGTCTCGTGCTTCTGAAATGCACGAAATCGGCCCTGTCCCCGAACTCGCGCATCATTCCGACAAGATCGTTGTCGGCTCTGATGCCGAATGAACCGGTGCAGAGGCAAAGGCCGTTGGACCAGTTAGGGACGGCGGCGATGAGCCTGCGGAAATCCTCGGCTGTGGAAAGGATCCTCGGAAGGCCGAGAATCGGGAACGGAGGGTCGTCCGGATGGATGACCATCCTCACGCCCACCTCGTCGGCCACTGGGCAGATCTGGCTCAGGAAGAAGATAAGATTGCTTCTAAGTTTCTCGGAATCAATTCCATCGTACCTTTCGAGCTCTTTTCTGAACTGGTCAAGGGTGAAACTCTCCTCGCTGCCCGGAAGCCCGGCGATCATCGTGCGGGTGAGCCGGTGGATCTCCTCCGCGTCCATCTTCTCAAAACGAGCCTTCGCCTTGGCGATGTCCTCTTCTGAATATTCCTTCTCGGCTCCCGGTCTCTTCAGGATGAAAAGGTCGAAGGCGAGCAGTGCCGCCCTCTCGAAACGAAGGCAGGTCGAGCCGTCAGGAAGCCTGTAGTCCAGATCGGTGCGAGTCCAGTCCAGCACCGGCATGAAGTTGTAGGTCACGCACTTGATGCCGCACTCGGCGAGGTTGCGCAGGGTTTGTTTGTAGTTCTCGATGTACTGGAGATAGTCCCCTGTCTGGGTCTTGATGTGTTCGTGCACAGGCACGCTTTCGACCACGCTCCAGATGAGTCCCCAGTCGGCGATCATCTTCTGGCGGGCCTTGATCTCCTCGACAGGCCACACCTGACCGTTAGGAATATGATGGAGCGCGTGAACGATGTCAGTCACGCCTGTCTGACGTATGTAGTCCAAGGAGATAGGATCGTTGGGACCGTACCATCTCCAGCTCTCCCGCATCAAATATATATTCTTATTCATTTTCAATTAAAAAATAATAACTCAATTAAATCCATAATATAGCCTACACTCGGAGCGAAGCGACCGAAGGGGTTTCGGGGAATCCTTTCCCCGTGCCCCTCTGGGGCTGTCACGAAGTGACTGGGGGTTGAATAAACCGTGCGGAGCGCGAAGCGACCGAAGGGGTTTCGGGGAATCCTTTCCCCGTGCCCCACCGGGGCTGTCACGAAGTGACTGGGGGTTGATGCATTTTCGATTTAGCTCCTCGCTAAATCGAAAACGCATCGAAACCTCCATCAACAACGTTAATTGTGCCTGTTACCGCCTTTGAGGCGTCGGAAGCCAGCCAGTGGAGGGTTCCGAGAAGTTCCTCCGGCTCAAGGAAGCGACCGAACGGCGTGTGGGCGAGAATCTTGTGAGAGCGGTCGGTCAGACTGCCGTCAGGATTCGTGAGCAGGGAACGGTTCTGGTTGGTGAGCAGGAAACCCGGAGCTATGGCGTTGACTCTGAAACCTTCGCCGAACTTTATGGCCAGCTCACCGGCCAGGTACTTTGTCCAGTTGGCCACGGCGGCCTTTGCGACACCATAACCCGCGACACGGGTAAGCGGCCTGAGCGAAGTCTCGCTGCAGAAGTTGATGATCGAGCCTTTCTTCTTCCCTACCATCGCCTTGGCGAACACCATAGTAGGAAGGATAGTGCCGAACAGGTTGAGATCCACCACCTTGCGCACAGCCTCAACATCCAGGTCGAAGATTGTCTTCTCAGGCGGAACCGTCGCGGCGGCCATGTTGCCTCCGGCGGCGTTAAGCAGGACATCTATCCCGCCGTACCTCTCCACGATCTCCTTGCAGTTGGCCTCAAGCGTTTCCTTGTCAAGCACGTTGGTCGGAAGGAAGCACGACTCCCCTCCCTCAGCCTTGATCTCGGCGACAATGCCCTCACCCTTCTCGGCAGCCCTGTCAAGATCCAGAAGGGCGACCTTCGCGCCTTGCGCGGCGAAATATTTCACAATCGTGGCTCCGAGAACCCCGCAGGCCCCCGTCATCACCACCACTTTTCCCTTGATGTCAAAAAGATTCTCCATGATTGTTGTTATTTGTTGATTATTTGACAGGCATTGACTTGATCACCTTGGTGTTGATCTCGTTCAATTTCTTCTCATTCATCTTCACGACCTTCCTGTCGTAGGTCATGAGGCCGTTGACCTCACCCTCGACATCGGTCGTCTGAGTGTAGACGGCTCCGCAGACACCCTGCCTTACCAGCAGGATAAGGTGATCGGCGAACCTTGAATATTCATCAAGAACCTCGTCGCCGCTCTTGTACTGGACATAGCCCCAGTTGCGGTCAGGCTGCCACAGATGTCCCTCAAGCGGAAGACCGATGCCGCCATATTCACCCACCACATTCGCCATCTTGGTCTCCCAAAGGTACATCGCCGGATAAGGATAGTGGTGGTTGTCCATGATGTCGCCGCAATCAGGCTCCCAGCTGCCTCCTGAGGACATGTTGATAAGTCTTGTAGGATCCTGCGCCCTCGTGAAATCAACGACGGCCTTGGTGTCGAACTGCCCCCAGGCCTCGTTGAACGGAACCCACATCACCACGCAAGGGAACTTCCTGACCTGCGCGATGATCTCGCCCCATTCCTTATAATAGTTGGCCTTGGCCATCGGCGTGGCAGGGAAATCCGTGCCCTCGCCGTAGTTGTGTATTCCCCACTTGTTGAGATTGTTGCCGGCAAAGGACGGCATGTCCTGCCAGACCATCATGCCGATCTGGTCGCAATGGTAGAACCAGCGCGAAGGCTCGACCTTGATGTGCTTGCGGATCATGTTGAAACCGAAATCCTTGGTTTTCTGGACATCGTACCTAAGAGCCTCGTCCGTCGGAGCCGTGTACAATCCGTCCGGCCACCAGCCCTGGTCCAGAGGGCCGAACTGGAAGAGAGGCTGACCGTTGAGAGCCATCAGTTTCGTGTTCTTGTTCTTGACGAACAATGAGACCTCCCTCATCGCCGTGTAGCCGTTGACAGCATCGATCGTCTTTCCGCCGCGGACTACGGAAACCCGGAGACCGTAGAGATAAGGCGAGTCCGGAGACCACAGCCGTGGATCCTCCACAGGAAGCGTCACCGTGCCTCCCGGAACAGTCTTTCCCCGGGCGATGACCTTGCCGGAGGCATTGTCGGTCGAATAGCCGACACCGCCCTCAAGAAGCTCCACCTTCACGACATCGCCTTCCAAAGCGCCCTCCGTGGTCACAGTGACATCGACCTTCCCCGCCTTGATGTCGGAGACAGCATAGTAGTCAGCGACATGCGCCTTTGCCACCGGCTCGATCCAGACACTCTGCCAGATACCCGACACAGCGGTGTACCAGATGCCACTCGGCGTCCGGACCTGCTTGCCGCGAGGTTGGAAATCATTATCCGTAGAATCCTCGACCCTGACAACCAATGTGTTGTCGCCGGACTTCAGATAAGGAGTGATGTCAAAGGAGAAATGCGTGTAGCCGCCGGTGTGCCTTCCGACCTGGACATCGTTGACAATCACATCGGCCTGCCAGTCAACCGCCTCGAAGTTCAGCAGCAGACGCTTGCCCTTCCACGCCGACGGCACTCTGAACGTCGTCCTGTACCATAGGGCATCCTCTGGAGTGAATGTACGTCCTACTCCCGAAAGCGAGGACTCCACGGCGAACGGGACAAGTATCTGACCGTCAAACCTTTCCGGTACAGCGACGTTCTTCGGGGTTATTGAATATTCCCACAGGCCATTGAGGGATTTCCATTCGGGCCTTACCATCTGCGGGCGGGGATATTCCTTATGGACATTCTCCGGCGTGACCTCCTCGGCCCACGCCGTCCTGATGCGGTCGCCGGCAGGCGCCCAACTTTGGGCCGATACTGTTCCGGCAGTCATCAGGGACAATACCAGAGCGGTGCAAAGACAATTCTTCATTTTGATTTGTTATTTGTTATTTGATCAGATTCCCGAGTATGGAGCGGCTCAGTTCCCTGGTCACGGTGCGGGTGGCCGCCGAAGTGGCGCTCTTCACCACCTTGTTGCCGGTGCTTACCTTCTTGGTCTTTTGGGTCTTACCGCCGGCCACCTTGTTGGAGACAGCGGTGCCGACAGATGCGGCAACGGACGCGGTCACAGCCGTGACCACCGCCTTGGCAAGTTTGCCGAACAGGCCGCCACCCTTGGCGGACTTATTCTCGGTCTCCTTGGTCTGCGCCTCCGCCGCGGCTTCCTCCTCGTCCTTACGGGCCTGCGCCAGCAGCACCTCGAACGCGCTCTCACGGTCAACAGGAGTGTCGTACTTCCCGTAGATTCTGGACGACTTTATCAACTGGCTTCTCTGCGAGGCGTCGATGGCTCCGATCTGGCTGAGCGGGAACAGTATTTTCGCCTTCTGGACCACCCCGGGAGCGCCTTTTTCGTCAAGGAAGGAGACCAAGGCCTCACCGGTGCCAAGGTTCATGATGGCCTCAGATGTGTCGAACGAAGGGTTCGCCCTGAAAGTCTCGGCGGCCACCTTGACAGCCTTCTGATCCTTAGGCGTGAACGCCCTCAGCGCATGCTGGACCCTGTTGCCGAGCTGTCCGAGAATGCTCTCCGGGATGTCCGTCGGACTCTGGGTGACGAAATAGACGCCGACTCCCTTGCTGCGGATGAGCCTTACGACCTGTTCAATCTTGTCTGCCAAGGCCTTAGGCGTGTCGTCAAAGAGCATGTGAGCCTCGTCGAAGAAGAACACCAGCTTCGGAAGATCCATGTCACCGACCTCCGGAAGTGTTGAATATAGCTCCGACAGCAGCCAAAGGAGGAATGTGGAATAGAGCTTCGGTTTCATCATCAGTTTGTCGGCGGCCAGCACACTCATCACGCCCTTACCTCCCTCGCAGGCAAGCAGATCCTGGATGTCGAACGACGGCTCACCGAAGAAATGGTCGGCACCCTCGTTCTCAAGGGTGAGAATGGCTCTCTGGATCGCGCCGACGGACGCGGTGGCGATGTTGCCGTAGACTGATGAATATTCCGACGCGTGCTTCTGCACAAAATTCAGCATCGAGCGAAGATCCTTGATGTCGATCAGGAGAAGTCCTCTCTCGTCAGCGATTCTGAACACGATGTTCAGCACTCCCTCCTGGGTGTCGTTAAGCCCGAGGATGCGGCTCAGCAGCTGGGGTCCCATCTGGGAGACCGTGCATCTGAGCGGATGTCCCTGCTCGCCGAACACATCGAAGAAACGGACAGGACAGGCCTGGAACCGAGGCTCGTCGATCCCGAACCCGGCCTTTCTCTTCTCGATGAATCCGTTTATGCGTCCCGGTTGGGAGATACCTGACAGATCGCCTTTCATGTCCGCCATAAAGCAAGGTACTCCGGCCTGGCAGAATGTCTCGGCCATGACCTGGAGGGTGACAGTCTTGCCTGTACCGGTGGCTCCGGCGACAAGACCGTGACGGTTGGCCATCTTCCCGATGATGGAGAGTGGGCCTTCTGAGCTGTGGGCGATCCAAAGCCCGTTGTTAGAATCGTACATCGTAATCAGTTTTTTAGTGTCAACTAATCTTCTTTGCGGAAAAACGAAAAATGGACACGTCCGTATTTCTTTTCCTTCTTGAAATAAGGATGTTCCGTGAATGAATGCTCATCCCCGTGCTCAAGGATGAAGTAGCACCCGGGGTGCAGGATGTCAGCCGAATAGACCTTGTCCGGCAAGGTCTCCAGCCCTTCGAGGGCGTACGGCGGGTCAGCGAAGACGATGTCGAATCTCTCGTGACAGACCGAAAGGAAGTCAAAGACATTATCCCTGACCATCGTGACGTTGTCCAGTCCAAGACGCCGCGCCTCGGTCTTGATGAAGGAGGCGTTCTCGCGGGCCATCTCCACCGACCAGACTCTCGCCGCCCCACGGGAGGCGAACTCGAAAGCCACCGCCCCGGTGCCGCCGAAAAGATCCAGAACCTTCAGATCCTCAAACTCGTACTCGTTGTCAAGCACATTGAAGAGCCCCTCCCTGGCAAAGTCCGTGGTCGGTCTGGCCTTGTAACCGGCTGGCGGATTGACTGCCTTTCCGCGAAGCCTTCCTCCGATGATCCTCATAGCCTCTCCACCGATTTGAAATAGCGGTACAAAGACATCTCCTCCTCCCCGCTCAACGGGGTACGGAAATAGACGGATGTCACCTCCGGATTGAGCTGGAGGTTACGTATGGCCAGGAACAGGAAATACTCCGCCGTCGTGAAGTCCGCCGCCCTGAACACATTGGCCAGAAGCAGATTGCGCCCCTGGGATATTCCCAGATGGAGGTAGCCGGCGGCATAGGAGGCCACGATCCTGTTATATTCCTCAACATTCAGAAGATCCTTAAGGATGTAGTACATCTCCGGCAGGACTTCCGGGGCGTTGCCGTCCTCGTCAAGCACGGCCCGCGAGATGGTTCTTGACAGCATCTCCCCGATTGTCGGCGAATAGACAAGCTCGGCGGCGAACTCGGGGACAGCGATGTGGCAGACCTCGTCGCCCTCGTCCAGGATGACGGTGTCGGCCAGACACTGACGCATGGATGACTCGTCAAAGAAGGATGACGGAACCAGCGCGACCTTCGGTGTCAGCAGCGAAACCTCCACCCGAGGATAGCGGCGCTGAAGTTCCGGCGCGGTGAACACGCTGTCCGCCCCGAGCCAGCCCGACTCCCTGGCGGCCAGACCGTCCGACACCTTAAAAGAATATCCATTCAAGCAGACTTGAATGGATATTCCGTTAATCTTCTGTTTTGGATTCCAATCCATCTATGCAGAGTTGGAGGATGTGTACTACTCCCAGTTACCGGCATTGTTGTTAGGAGCCGTGACGCTGCCGACCTGAAGACCCTCGTAACGTCCCTGATCCTCGCACTCAGCCACCATGTTGACAACAAGCTGATGATTCAGGCCGTTAAGAACAGACTTCCAAGGCATCTTGGCCTCGAACAGAGGCACGTCCACACCAGAGACCTTCTTCACGATGGCGCTCATCTCGACCTTTGTGACAGCGGCCACGCTCTCACCCTCGGTGGCGAACGGAATGTCGCCGATGGCATTGATGTCAAAGTCAGTCCTGCTGCGGAAAAGGGTGTCCTTCACCGCGATCTTGTTCTGGATGGAGAAGACCAGCTTCTTGTCACCCTCACGGTAAAGCTTGTAGAGTCCCTCGTCGGTGATTCCCCTGTGGGTCTTCTTCACCTCATTGGTGTGGGCTACGGCGAGAGAGTCGTCCTTGGAGCCGACCTGCATGAGGACAATCATCTGACCTTCATTGTAGAACTGCTTGAGAGTGTCGAACGACGCGGTAAACTTCTCATTGACGCTCTTGTAAGCGACCTGAAGATCACGGATGTCCTTAAGCCTCTGAACCGCCACCTTCTTTCTGGCCTCAACTTCCTTGTTGAATCTAACAGGCTCCATGATGCCGTCATAGATCTCATAGACTAAAAAGATTGCGCAAAGCGCCAGCACGATGCAGAGGATTGTTTTCAGTGTCTTGTTCATTATTCTTGTAATTTTATGTTTTTCTTTTACATGAAATGACAGGTGTCAATTCTTGACAAAGTTAGAAAATTGATTTATGAAATGCAATATATTATTTGTAATTTTGCAGATAGCAATGAAAGACACCACAGTTTTAGACAGTCTCGTGGGCAATGCCTCACACATTTCCATCGTCGTCCACACACACCCGGACGGCGATGCCATAGGCAGTGGGACGGCGATGCTATGCTATCTGACACAATCAAGGGGCAAGGACGCGGCGCTGATCGTCCCGGACAGCATTCCGGACTCGATCTCGTTCATAACGCGCGGCGCCGCCGACGGCTCCATCCTGGTTTTCGACGAGGAAAAGGAGAGAGCCTCCGCCCGGATCAACGCCAGCGACCTTATCATCTGTCTGGACTGCAACTCCTTCTCCAGGACATCCGGGATGGAAGACGCGCTGAGGCAGTCCAAAGCGCCCAAGGTGCTGATCGACCATCACTTGAATCCTGACATCGAAGCGTTCGGCCTCGTGTTCTCCGAGACAGAGGTCTCATCGGCGAGCGAACTGCTGTTCTGGATCCTACTGGATATGCCGGACATGGGAGGCAAGGCCTCATCGCTGCCGAAGACAAGCGCCTCGGCGCTCCTCACCGGCATGACGACAGACACGAACAATTTCGCCAACTCCGTCTTCCCCGGCACCCTGGAGATGGCCTCAAAACTCATCGAGGCGGGTGTGGACAGGGACGGGATCCTCTCTGAGCTCTATAACAACTACAGGGAGAACCGGCTCAGGCTCATGGGCTTCCTCATGATGGAGAAGCTAAGGATAACCCCATTTGGAGTGGCCTTCATCATACTGGACAAGAAGACACAGGAGCGTTTCGACTACCGCCGAGGCGAGAGCGAAGGCTTTGTGAACATGCCCTTGTCCATAGCCGATGTAAGGATGAGCATATTCCTGACGCAGGAAGACGAGACCCTCCGAGTCTCCATCAGGTCGAAGAGGGGTACCTCCGCCAACAGATGCGCCGCAACGTATTTCAACGGCGGTGGGCATGAGCTTGCTGCCGGCGGAAAACTCATCATCGGCAAAGATCTCGACTCCATTTCCGACGCAGAGGAATACATTTTGAAGGTGACAGGGGAGTTTTTTGGAATATGACAAACAAGAATCCCATCATAACCGCCTTTGCGGCAGTCTCACTGGCCGCCCTCGCCCTTTCGTGTTCGAAAAGCGAGATACAGAACGCTTACTCGCAACAGGACAAGGACATAGAGTCCATCGTCTCTTCCTTGGCTCCGGAAGGTTCGGAGGCCACCGTGGACTATCTCGACGGGGCAGTGAGGGTGACGGTGAAGCATGGTGAAGGCGACGCCCTGGGCAAGAGCGGGACAGTGTCCTTCTTCTATGCCGGCCACCGCATCACCGGGACCAGCCTCAATGTCGAGAATCTGTTCGCCACCAACAACAAGGAGCTTGCCGAGACCTACGCGTGGACAGTCTCGGACACCACCGTTTTCAAGGAGGTCACCGTGGATCTGTCCAAGGAATCCCTGGTGAAAGGCCTGAAGAAGGGCATCGTCGGGGTGAAAAGCGGCGATGAGTGCTACATCCTTTTCAACGGGAAGCTGGGATTCGGGAATCATACGACAGGGAAAGTACCGGCGAACTCAGGATTGGCCTATCATTTGTGGATAACGGGCGTCACCGACAAATAAAGAACCGGTGCCGCCGACAATTGGAAGAAAAGTAACAGACATGAGCATATTCAATAACAAATTCATCTCGATCTGCGGGACAACCGCCGTTGTGCTGGCGCTGGCCGGAGGCTGCGCCAAGGAAAGCACCGTGTCACTGAACGGTGACAACAAAATGTACCTTGACGCCTGGCTGAGCGTGCATCATCCGGATGTCAGCCCGACAGGTCTCGGAATCTACATCATCGACGACCAGCCTGGCACAGGAGCGGCAGTGGCTGACGGGGATCTTTACTACTTCATAAGGTACACGGGACGCGACCTCGACGGCAAGATCGGAAGCACGTCGGAGGAGAAGGTCGCGCAGCAGGTCGGCACCTACTCCAAGGGCAACTATTACGGGCCGTCCATCGTGCTGAACAGCACACTTGCCACCCAGGCCGGAGTCCTTGAGATGATCAAGGGCATGAAGACAGGCGGCACGAGGACAGCTGTCATTCCGGGATGGCTTAACGTCGTGCTTGATCAGAAGGACAATGTCGATGACTACAAGACTGCGGAGGCCTACTACAACAACAAGTCCGGCTCCAACGCGGTCTACACCATCACCCTGACGGACAAGACCAACGACATCCACAAATGGGAGGTGGATTCCCTGGAAAGGTACACCGCCCGTGTGATGAATGATGTGGACTCCACGTTCTACGGCTACTACTACCAGCAGCTGAAGGCTCCGACGGACACCACCACCCTGCCGCGTGACACCACGTTCTACATCAACTACATCGGCAGGCTCCTGAACGGGCAGGTCTTCGACACGACCGTGGAGGACACCGCGAAGTTCTACGGCATCTACTCATCCTCGAAGACCTACGAGCCGAAAAAGGTGAAACTGAGCGAGAACTACAAGGACATCACTCTTGGCGGTTCAAGCACATCCGATGGAATCACCACAATCAATGGCTTCTCCTATTGCCTTTCCAAGATGAAGGCCTACGAGAAAGGCGTGTGCGCGTTCTACTCCAACCTCGGCTACGGCTACAGCGGGAGCGGAAAGGCCATTCCGGCGTACGCTCCGCTTTCCTTTGAGATAGAGATTGTTGACAAACCATAAAAAGAAAAAAGACACAACATGTCACAGACACAGACGGCTCCAACAGAGCTCGGAAGTGAAAGCATAGGCAAATTGCTGAAGAAGTACGCAGTCCCTGGAATCATCGCCATGACTGCGTCTTCTCTCTATAATATGGTGGACAGCATCTACATCGGGCATATTCCCGGATCAGGATCGCTGGCCATCTCGGGACTTGCGGTCACCTTCCCGCTGATGAACCTCAGCACGGCGCTGGGTACCCTTGTGGGCGTGGGTGCGGCGACTATGCTCTCCATCCTTCTGGGGCAGAGGAACTACAAGGCCGCCAACAAGGTGCTTGCCAACGAAGTCACGCTCAACTGCATCATCGGACTGCTGTTCACGGTTTTCTGCCTCGCGTTCCTCGACCCGATACTCTACTTTTTCGGAGCAAGCGCCAACACGCTTGAATATGCCCGTAACTACATGGAGATCATCCTTTACGGCAATGTGATAACCCATCTGTACTTTGGCCTGAACAACATCATCCGCTCGTCCGGGAATCCGAAGATGGCGATGGGGCTGACCCTTTTCACCGTGATCCTCAACAGCATCCTGGATCCGATCTTCATCTTCGGATTTGGTATGGGAGTCCGCGGAGCGGCTTTGGCGACCGTGATCTGCCAGGCCGTCTCGCTGGCCTATTCATTATACTATTTCACAAGGAAGGACAACGTGCTGCGTCTTCCGGAGAGGGGCTTCGAGCTTGATTGGAGGATCGCGAAAGACTCGCTCGCCATCGGCATGGGGCCGTTCCTGATGAACTCCGCCTCCTGCATTGTGACGATGTTCATCAACCAGCAGCTTCTCAAGTACGGCGGCGACCTTGCGATCGGAGCCTATGGTATCGTCAACAGGATCAACTTCCTGTTCGTCATGATCGTGATGGGATTCAACCAGGGTATGCAGCCGATCGCGGGCTACAATTTCGGGGCGAGGAAATACTCCCGTGTGCGCGAGGTCTTCCTCCGCACCTGTATCTGGGCGACGGTCGTCTCCGCACTATGGTTCATCGCATCCGAATTCTTCCCGAACGCGATGGTCGGCATATTCACCAACGACTATGAGCTTAAGATGCTGGCTGACAAAGGTATCCGGGCGATGAACCCAGCGGTGCTGATTGTCGGTTGGCAGATGGTCTCCACCAACCTGTTCCAAAGCCTGGGCATGGTAAGGAAGTCCATTTTCCTCTCGCTGAGCCGCCAGCTGCTCTACCTCGTCCCGCTGCTGTACACCATGCCTCTGCTGTGGGACGTGCACGGAGTCTTCCTGGCCTTCCCTGTCTCCGACGCCTTGGCAGCCATCACGACACTGTTCCTGATCGCCGCCCTGATGCGCAAGTTCAGCAAGCTTAAGGACGGCGACGAACCGACAATCCTTGGAAGTACGATCTCCTAACAGACAGACAATATGAGCAAAGGACATACTATCATCAACATAGGCCGCCAATTCGGCAGCGGAGGCAAGCTCATCGCGAAAAGGATGAGCGACTGCCTCGGCATTCCCGCCT
>HF986055.1:13950-23447 GCA_000431015.1 Alistipes sp. CAG:514
CGGCATTCCCGCCTACGACAATGAACTCATCTCGAAGGCCGCCGACGAGAGCGGTTTCAGCAAGGAGCTGTTCGAGCGCAGCGACGAGAAAAGGAGCCTGTTCAGCATCACATCATTTTTCGGATCCGGCAGATTCGGCAGCGCACAGAACTACGTGGGGGACAACGAGATCTTCAAGATCCAGAGCGAAGTCATCAGGGACATCGCGACGAAAGGCCCGGCTATCTTCGTCGGCAGATGCTCCAACTACATTCTCCGCGACATGGAGTGCCTGGATGTGTTCGTCACCGCCCCACTTGAGGACCGTGCGAAAAGGGTGTCCGAGCGTCTGGGGATAAGTCTGGACGAGGCCCGGAGCCGAATCGGGAGGCAAGACAGGACAAGGCAGACCTACTACAATTTCTTTACCTTCGGAGAGTGGGGAGCCGCCACCGACTACGACCTCTGCATCGACTCCTCGATCCTTGGGATAGACGGGACCACCGACTTCATCATCGACTTTGGCAGAAAGGCCGGATTGATTTAGGAATATGCCGGAGCCTATCACGAAAAGTAAAAGAGTACTCGCGTTCGCGGCATGCGCCATCGTGGCCGTGGCCGTCTTCTTCGCCGGGAAATCCGCACTCGGCAAGAAGACAGAGGAGGAGACAGCCCCAAGGCCTGTCCCCGTCAACCTCAATGTTACCCTGACAAACGAGATGTCCGACACAAGCGCGCTGGACGGATTCGACAGACAGGTCAAGGACTACCTGACTTTCTGGGGCATACAGGGTGCGTCGCTCTCGGTGATGAGGAACGACTCACTCCTCTTCGCCAAAGGCTACGGGAAGGCGGACAACGGCAAGGCGATGGAGCCGGGCAACATCCTCAGACTGGCCTCGGTCTCCAAACTCGTGACGGCAGTGGGGATCATGCTGCTTCAGGACAACGGGCTTCTGAGCATCAAGGATCGGGTTTTCGGCCCTGAAGGCATACTCAACGACTCGACTTTCAACGCGGCGATCAAGGACACGCTCTACTACAGGATCACGGTGGAGGATCTGCTCCGGCACAAAGGAGGGTTCTCAAGGAAAGGCGGCGACCCTATGTTCTCGACCCGCTGGATAATGATGCAGAACGGCTGGAGCGAAGGACCGACACAGGAGCGCCTGATGGGGGTAGCGAAGTACCGACACAGGAGCGCCTGATGGAGCTTCAGCTCAGGAGAAGGCTGAAGTTTGTCCCGGGGACGGCGCAGGAATATTCTAACTTCGGCTACCTCGCCCTTTCGATGGTGATCGAGAAGGTCAGCGGCATGGACTACGAGACCTTCATGCAGGAATATGTGCTGAAGCCGGCCGGCTGCGTCGATTTCCGGATCGCCGGCAACTACTACAAGCACAAGTACCCCAACGAGGTGCGCTACTACGTCCAGCACGACGATGAGCCGGCGGACGAGTTCAACAACAGCGGCAGGAAGGTCACCAGATGCTACGGCGGCAACAACGTGACCGGTCTTTCGGGTGCCGGCGCATGGGTTGCCTCCACGCCGGAACTGGCCCTGCTTGTAGCCTCGATAGACGGCAGGCCGGAGGTGCCGGACATCATCAGCCGCGAGAGCGTGGATCTGATGACTGAATATTTCGACGAGAACACCTACTCCCTTGGCTGGAACGACACCAAGGACGGCAATTGGACACGCACCGGGACTTTCGCCGGCACGAGTGCCCTGATCCATTACTACCCCGACGGCGAATGCTGGATCTTCGTCTCCAACACCAGCACGTACAAAGGCCCTGGCCAGGCACGTCACACCACCGACCTATTCAACAAGCTAAGAACGAAATATTCCTCGAAGTTTCCTCCGAGGAATATGTTCTATCCGCCTCATCAGGACACTTCGAATGATGAGGAATGGTTTGATTATTAATCCTACTTGTTCACGAACATCACGGCCTCAGCGATGGAGTTCAGTTTGGTGTCCACGCTGTCGGCGCGGCTTGCAAGCACGCAAGGGACTGTTGTTCCGACCAGCATGCCTGCCTGTCTCACACCTACGGCCAGCTTTGAGTTGGTCTTCCAGAACACATTGGCGGACTCGATGTTAGGGAACTCAAGGCAGTCAGCGTCACCGGCTACAGGGCTGACAAGCTTCTTGATCTGGACAGACTCATGGTCAATGGCCACATCCAGAGCCAGAGGGCCGTCGGCGATGCATCCCTTGATCTGACCACGGTCAACCATCTTGGAGAGGGCCGCGGCCTCCATGCAGGCTGGCATGGAATCAAGAACCTGCTCAGAAGCGGCAATGAAAGCCAGTTTTGGTTTCACGATGCCGAACGACTTGGCGACACCTACGAGATAGCCGGCGATCTTGACCTTCTGACGGAAGTCAGGAAGAGGAATCACAGCCATGTCTGACAGGAAGAGAAGCTTGTGATAGTTAGGGCTTTCGATGACACCTACGTGGCTGAGCACTCCCTTAGGAGGAAGAAGTCCGGTCTCCTTGTTGAGGATGGCGCGGAGGAACTTGTCAGTCGAGCAAAGGCCCTTCATCAGCACATCGCCGTCACCGTCGTGAACCAGCTGGACAGCCTTGGCCACAGCCTTAAGCTCAACCGGCTCGTGAACGATGTTGAACAGATCCATGTTGATGTTGTTCTTATCGCAAGTCTCTTTGATCAACTCCTTGTCACCGACAAGAGTAACCTTAACGAAACCCATCTCGGACGCCTTGGCGCAAGCCTCGATCGTGTGCTCGTCAACAGCCCAGGCTGCCACCATTCTTTTGCAAACGCCTTTCTCCTTGAGTTCAGCGAATACGTCAGCGAATTTTGTGATCATAATATCTTTAGTTTAAATCAATTATTCAATTACTCCTCAATGCTCTGCACAAGGTGCATGGTGTCGCGCGCGATGACAAGCTCCTCATCTGTGGTGACAAGGGCAACCTTCACCTTCGAGTCAGGAAGGGAGATCACCGTGTCCACACCCCACGCGGTGTTGGCCTCATAGCCGAAAGACAGTCCGAGGTAAGTGAGGTTCTCGCAGACCCTGCGGCGCAGACGGCTGTTGTGCTCACCGATGCCGCCGGTGAAGAAGATCGCGTCCACTCCGTTCATCTCGGCCACATAGGCACCGATGTACTTGATCATCTGGAATGTGAGCATCTTCAGCGTAAGCTTGGCCTGGAAGTTACCGTTGTTGGCAAGCTCGTCCATCTCACGGGCGTCGGATGTCTTCTGTGACACGCCCAGGAAACCGCTCTTCTTGTTCACGATGTCTTACATCTGGTCAGCCGCTCTTCTTGTTCACGATGTCGTACATCTGGTCAGGGGTGAGATTCTCCTTCTTCATCATGTAGAGTACAGCGTTGGCATCCACGTCGCCGCAGCGGGTACCCATGATCAGACCCTCAAGCGGTGTGAGACCCATCGAGGTGTCGATCGACTTACCGTTGACAATCGCGGTGATGGAACTTCCGTTGCCGATGTGGCAGGTGATGATCCTGGAGTTGTTCACGTCCAGGCCGACCATCTCAGCACCCTTTTTGGCCACGAACTGATGGCTTGTCCCGTGCGCGCCGTAACGGCGGATGTGGTACTTCTGGTAGTACTCGTAAGGAAGGCCGTACATGTAGGCATAAGGAGGCATGGTCTGATGGAAGGCCGTGTCGAAAGTAACCACCTGAGGCACAGATGGAAGGACCTCCTGGCAAGCCCTGATTCCGAGCAGGTGGGCCGGATTGTGGAGAGGGGCGAAGTCGCAGCAGAAATCTATCTTGCTGATGACATCCTCATCCACGATGGCGCTGCCCGAGAAGAAATCGGCTCCCTGCACGATCCTGTGGCCTACCGCCTCGATGTCATCAAAAGACTTCAGCACGCCGTACTCTTTGTCGATCAGAGCGTCAAGCACGATCTGCATACCGACGGTGTGATCCGGTACCGGGAGATCCTTGACCACCTTCTGTTTCCCGACAGGAGTGTGCTGGAGTCTGCCGCATTCCAGACCTATCTTCTCTACAATACCCTTAGCCAAAAGTTCATAGACATCATCATTCTTCATGTCAAGCAGCTGGTACTTGATCGAAGAACTACCACAATTGATAACAAGAATAATCATTCCGTTTGAGATTTATTTAATTATGCGTACAAAGATACGAAATTAATCACTATTTTTGGCAAATATAAATGGACAGTGAAATGGTTGGGGCGAGAGACATCGTGGGGATCAGTGTTCCTTTCGCGGCGGGTGTCGCGGCGGGAGCCTTCCTGTGTCCGATGCTTCCGCCGCCGGCCCATTACCTTCTGGCTGACTGTCTGCTCCTTACAATAGCACTCACAACAATCCTCGCTTCGCACCTGCACTTCGGCAAGCACTGCGACCGGCAAAACAGGGCGGCCGGTAGCCGACGGGGAATGTTTTCAGGAATATTCCTGCTAGCCGGGATCTTCTGCGCCCTCTGCCACTCGCTCTCCGTCGGGATTCCTGAATATGGCGGCGGACCGGTCGCCTCGGCGGCGGCAAAGGCCGTGGGAAGTCTCCGGGACACCATCGATGCCATCCCCTACCCCTCGGCGACAACCGCGCCGCTCGTGAAAGCCCTGCTGACCGGCGACAGAAGCGACCTCACTAAAGAGATCACGGGAATATTCCGGGACAGCGGAGCCTCGCACATCCTCGCGCTCTCCGGACTGCACCTCGGAGTGCTGTACCTCCTGCTGGCAAGGCTGACCGCGCCTCTGGGCAACAGCCTGGCGGCCAGAAGGTTGAGATATTCATTAATCATCGCGTCCGCACTTTTCTACGCCGTCATGACCGGAGGCTCCCCGTCGATCGTCCGCGCCTTCCTTTTCATCGCCATCAACGAGACCGCAAGGCTGCTGGGCAGGAAAAGGGATCCCGTCAGGGTCCTGCTGGCGGCGCTGACCATCCAGCTCGCCCTGCGGCCCGATGTCATCGCCTCCGTGGGATTCCAGCTCTCCTACGCGGCGATGGCGGGGATATTCCTTCTCTACCCCACCCTGGAACGGATCTATCCTGCCTCCGACGGCGGAAGATGGTCCGGACTCAACCCTTTCCGGAAGATCTGGAACGCCGCCATGCTCTCAATCTCCTGCCAGGCCTTCACCGCCCCGATCGTCTGGCACTACTTCCGCACCTTTCCCAAGTACTTCATCCTGACCAACCTCCTCGCCCTGCCACTGACAAGCGCGGTCATGGTCCTTTCGGTGACCACAATCGCGCTGTCATTCCTGGGAATATGTCCGGGCCTCCTGACCGTTCTTAACGATCACGCCATGCAGGCGCTCGTCTTCTGCCTCAAAGTCATTTCCGGGCTAGATGTATCTTAGTAGAGCGGACTCCGTAGAGGCACACAACGATGAAGCAGATGAACGGCAGGATGAACGAGGCGTTCA
Source organism: Alistipes sp. CAG:514 (assembly GCA_000431015.1). Classification (GTDB taxonomy): domain Bacteria; phylum Bacteroidota; class Bacteroidia; order Bacteroidales; family UBA932; genus Cryptobacteroides. The sequence continues at coordinate 19,353 of HF986055.1, forward strand.
CCGCCGGCAGGAAGCCGACCGTACCCTTGTCGATGATCCAGGCCTGGAGAGGAGGCAGCACCGAACCGCCAAGGATGGCCATGATCAGGCCGGCGGCGCCGAACTTGGCGTCATCCCCAAGGCCTCCGAGCGCTATACCGTAGATGGTCGGGAACATGAGCGACATGAAGCCGCTGACCGCGACAAGGCAGTAAAGGCCGAGCCTGTTCTGTAGGAAGATCACTCCGGCTGTGGCGATCATTCCTCCTATCGCGAAGATTGTCAGCAACTTGGGCGGCTGAAGGTACTTCATCAGCCAGGTGCAGAGGAAGCGGCAGCTGACAAAAAGCACCATCGCGATGATGTTGTAGGTCTGCGAGAGCACCTCGGCGGACTGCTCGTCCATCCCCTCCGCCATGAACACCCTTGTGCCGTACTGGATGATGAATGTCCAGCACATGATCTGCACGCCAACATAGAAGAACTGGGCTATCACCCCCTCCCAGTAGCGCGGCCTGTGGAGCAAGCGTCCCAGCACCGGGCCGATGTGCATGTCATGATCCTGATCCGCGTTCTTCGGCATCCTGGCCACCAGGATGAGGACGAACATCACGATGATCACAAGACCCACAACCCAGTACGGGCCGGTAAGGACATTGAGGTCAGCCTGTTTCATCGCCTCGAAGCCGGTGTCGTCCAGAAGTGCCCTCTCAGCGGTGCTGGCAGGATGCAGCCTCGCCTGTATGAAATTCATAGCCACATACATGCCCATCAGCGAACCGATCGGATTGAAACACTGGGCGAAGTTCAGCCTTCTGGTCGATGTCTCCTCCGATCCCATGCTCAGGATGTACGGATTGCAGCTGGTCTCAAGGAAAGACAGGCCGCAGGTCATAATGAAATAGGCGATGAGGAAGAATCCGTAGACACCTACCGACTTCGCAGGCAGGAACAGCAAGGCTCCCAGTGCGTAGAGTCCAAGTCCCACAAGGACACCGGCCTTGTAGGAGAACTTACGGATGAACATCGCCGCCGGAAGGGCCATGCAGAAATACCCGCCATAGAACGCCACCTGGACCAGGGAACCCTGTGTCACGCTCATTCTGAATATCTTGGAGAACGCCTTGACCATCGGGTTCGTGATGTCATTGGCGAAGCCCCAAAGGGCGAAACAAGTCGTTATGAGTATGAAAGGCAGGACGTAGCTTACTCCGCCTGCCTTAAGGATAGAGTCCTTCTCCTTCATGGTAAAGGGCTACTTGTAGATCGGACCGAAGTTCGCGCACGCACGGAAGTCAGCGCCTTCCTTGTCCATACCGAAGGCATTCCACGCGGCAGGACGGAAGATCTTGGCTTCATCCACATTGTGCATGCAGACAGGGATGCGCAGCATCGAGGCCAAGGTGATCAGATCCGCGCCGATGTGACCGTAGGAGATGGCTCCGTGGTTGGCTCCCCAGTTGTTCATCACGCTGTAGACATCCTTGAAGGCATCCTTCTTAGGATCGAGACGCGGGGTGAACCAGGTTGTAGGCCAGGTCGGATCGGTACGCTTGTCGAGAATCCCGTGGATCTCCGGATCGATGTCCACAACCCAGCCCTCAGCGATCTGGAGAACAGGGCCGAGACCGTCCACGATGTTGATTCTGGCCATTGTGGCAGGGAAATCCCCACGGGAAACGAAATGGATGCTGAATCCGCCTCCACGGAAGTAGTCCCTGTCGGCAGGCATCCACTGCGAGTGCTCAAGACAGCGCCTCTCGTCCTCCTCTGTCATCTCCCAGAACGGTTTCATCACCGGCTGTCCCTCGGCGTCAGAACTTTGGCCGCAGCCGTCCATGGTCGTGGCTCCGGAGTTGATGAGGTGGATGATTCCTGGGGCGGCCTTGCCGGTAAGTTCCTTGCCGGTCACCCTCTTGACGGCCTCCGGACTCCAGTACGTCCTGACATCGGAGAAGATCTGAGGACGGTTGGTCAGAAGATGTGCCATCAGCATGGCGGTGCCGTTGAGGGAGTCGTTCTCGGTGGCGAGGATGGAAGGCTGGCGACGGCCGTTCCAGTCGAAGTTGGTGTTCAGAAGAGTCTCCGTGAAGTCACCGTTAGGCATCCAGTCAGTCCACTGGCGCTGACCCTGGAAACCGCCGGCGATGGCGTTGTGACCAAGAGCCTCCTCCTTGAATCCCAACTCGCGGAGCTTAGGATTGCCGTGCATGAGATCCATCACGATGATGGTCATCTTGACCACAAACTCCCAATCCTTGTCCTTCTGCTCGCGGGTCTTGCGCTTGCTTTCCGGATTCTTGTCCCAGCCCTCGTTAGGCATGCAGTATTTCTTGACCCAGGCCATCGCCTTCTCGAACTCCTCCGGGTCGTATATTCCCAGATCCATACGCCTCAGGATCTCGACCTCATCGACGCTCTCATTCCTCATGCCCAAGTACTTCTGGAAGAAGTCCGTGTCCACGATAGAGCCGGCGATGCCCATCGTCACGCTACCGATTGAGAGGTAGGACTCGCCCCTCATCTCAGCCACGGCCACAGCACCCCGGGCGAAACGGAGGATCTTCTCGGCCACATCCTCCGGGATGGAGTTGTCCTCGATGTCCTGCACGTCATGGCCGTAGATTCCGAATGCCGGAAGACCCTTCTGGGCGTGTGCGGCAAGCACGGCGGCAAGGTAGACCGCTCCCGGGCGCTCCGTGCCGTTGAATCCCCAGACCGCCTTCGGCCAGTAAGGATTCATGTCCATCGTCTCCGAGCCGTAGCACCAGCAGGAAGTCACGGTGATCGTTCCGCCGACGCCCTCGCGCTCGAACTTCTCGGCGCACGCGGCGCTCTCCGCCACACGTCCGATCGTCCCGTCGGCGATCACACACTCCACAGGAGTGCCGTCAGTGTATTTCAGATTAGAGGAAATCAACGCGGCCACATTCGCCGCAAGAGTCATGGTCTTTTCCTCAAGACTCTCACGCACACCGCCCTGACGGCCATCAATGGTCGGACGGATCCCTATTTTCGGATGTTTCATAATTGGATGATTTAATGCTATTAATCTTACAACCACGCACAGCACAAACAATGCGCGATTGTAAATTTACGAATATTATCTGAAAAGTGAGCGCAGAATGCGAATAATGTCGCGGTTGCACGCCTTGAACAGCGAGGCAATCCTCTCAGGAGCCGGACAGTCAGGGTTTTTCCACGCGGGAAGCACCGACTTCCGTTCCGTCCTCGCAAGAATCCCTGGAGCGATGACTCTGGCAATTCCGGCCTTAGCGACCTTCGCGCCGCAGCCATAGTCGAAAAGATTCGGACGGAAAACATCGACAGGATTCTCCAGATGCCTGACAACATAGTCAGGAACGAGGACGAGGGTGATGTCATACAGACGGCAAGGGACGGGAATGATCGGATCCGGCTCCAGAAGCCTCCCGTGGCGCGAGCGGCCACCCGAGACCAGGTTGCCAGACAAGTCGGACACGGTGCCGGCGATGACGGCCTTATGCCTCAGAAAGACGGAGTTGACAAAGAAAGCGGCCAGAGCGCCCTCCTCAAGGGCGAGGTCGGAATCCATCCAAAGATAGAAGTCAAAGCCCGTCGCGGAAGCCTTTTCCCACATCTTCTGACGTCCCGCCGCACCCTCTTCGTTCAAAAAGAAGGAGAATGAATATTTCTCCTCGGCTGAAATGGCCTCGATCTGCCTCTGACATTCCTCAAGACACGAGGAGGAGCCATTGCCGCCGACATCGGTAAGGGTTATCAGAAGAGCGACGTTCATTCCCCTACGAATCCAGTTTCAGCACAGCCATGAAGGCACTCTGAGGCACCTGGACGGTACCGATCTGGCGCATTCTCTTCTTTCCTTCCTTCTGTTTCTCAAGAAGCTTCCTCTTTCGCGTCACGTCACCGCCGTAGCATTTCGCCGTCACATCCTTGCGGACCTGACGCACGGTCTCACGGGCGATGATCTTCGCCCCGATGGCGGCCTGGACTGCGATGTCGAACTGCTGGCGAGGAATCAACTCCTTGAGCTTCAAGCAGATCTTGCGGCCAAATTCGTAGGCGTGATCCTCGTGGATAAGCGTGGAGAGCGCGTCCGCCGGATCGCCGTTCAGC
>HF986055.1:23459-31250 GCA_000431015.1 Alistipes sp. CAG:514
GCGCGTCCGCCGGATCGCCGTGCAGCAGGATGTCCAGCTTGACAAGCCTTGCGGGACGGAAATCCGTGACGTGGTAGTCAAAAGAAGCGTAGCCCTTGGACACGGACTTCAACTTGTCATAGAAATCGAAGACGATCTCGGACAGAGGCATGTCGTAGGTCAGCTCCACCCTGTCGGACGTGATGTAATGCTCCCCGATCAGCGTTCCCCGCTTGTCCATGCAAAGTTTCATGATGGCTCCGTAGAAATCCGTCTTGGAGATGATCTGGGCGCGGATGAAAGGCTCCTCGATGTGGTCGATCAGGGTAGGAGCCGGAAGCCCGGACGGATTGTGAACGTCAAGCACCTCTCCCTGGGTCGTGTAGACCTTGTAGGAAACATTAGGGACAGTGGTGATGACATCCATGTTGAACTCACGGAAAAGACGCTCCTGGACAATCTCAAGATGCAGGAGTCCGAGGAATCCGCATCGGAAACCGAAACCGAGGGCCAGCGAGGACTCCGGCTCGTAGACAAACGAGGCGTCGTTGAGCTGGAACTTCTCCAGCGTCGCCCGCAATTCCTCGAACTTGTCGGCCTGGACCGGATACATTCCGGCGAAGACCATCGGCTTGACTTCCTCGAAACCGGCGATTGCCGCCGCGCAAGGTCTGGCGGAATGAGTGATGGTGTCACCCACCTTGACCTCCACCGCCCTCTTGATGCCGGAGATGATGTAGCCCACATCCCCGGTGGTGACCCGGCCGGTAGGCACGAGCTTCATCTTCAGCACACCGACCTCCTCGGCGTCATATTCCTGACCCGTCGCCACGAATTTCACCTTGTCTCCCGTGGCGATGCTGCCGTTCAGGACTTTGAAATAGGCGATGATGCCACGGAACGGATTGAACACCGAGTCAAAGATCAGCGCCTGGAGCGGAGCCTCCGGATCTCCGTGCGGAGCCGGAATCTTCTCGACGATCGCATCCAGAAGCGGAGGTATCCCCTCGCCCGTGCGGGCGGAGACTCTGAATATATCATCCTGGCCGCAGCCCAGAAGATCGGTGATCTGGTCCGCCACGACATCCGGCTGCGCGGAGTCCATGTCGATCTTGTTCATCACAGGGATGATCTCAAGCCCGTGGTCCACAGCCAGATAGAGATTGGAAATCGTCTGGGCCTGAATGCCTTGCGACGCATCCACAACCAACAGCGCCCCCTCGCAGGATGCGATGGAGCGGGAAACCTCGTAGGAAAAGTCCACATGACCCGGAGTGTCGATCAGATTGAGGACATACTTCTCTCCCTTGTAGGTGTACTCCATCTGGATGGCGTGGCTCTTGATGGTGATTCCCTTCTCCTTCTCAAGATCCATGTCATCGAGGACCTGGGCCGACATGTCCCTGCAGGAGAGTGTCTGGGTCAATTCGATAAGCCTGTCAGCCAAGGTACTCTTACCATGGTCTATGTGGGCGATGATACAGAAATTCCTTATATGCTTCATAAATACGTCGATCTACAACACACGGCGCAGACACTCTTGTCCGCAAACATGTCCGAAGAATTGCAAAAATAATCATTTTGTCGTACATTTGGTAACTTGAAAAGAATAAGAAGCTGTTTAAGTAAGCGTTAAAAAATAAGTTGGTAAAGATTTGGCGGTATTTTCGAGGATAGATGTCTTTTAGAAGAAGGAGTGTGCCGGTGGCACATGACTGATGAGAAAACACATATAGACCGAAAAGACAATCTAAGATTACCAAGTTATTTTTTAAGGATTACTGAATCTAATGTCAAAAATTCAAACAGCCTCTAATCTGCCTCAGATGAAGAATCTGTTTTGAAGGTTACCTGAATGTTTGAAGTCGCTCAGTATGACTGACGAGGAGATTATCGTTCTTTATCGGAACGGCCAGAAAGAGAAAGCGTTCAATGAGATCGTCGCAGCCTACAGCGAGCGGCTTTACTGGCACGTCCGGGGGTTTGTCTGCACACACGACGACACCGATGACCTGCTTCAGGAGATCTTCATCAAGATCTGGTCGGCCCTTCCGGCGTTCAGGGGGGATTCGAGACTTTTCACGTGGATCTACCGGATCGCCACAAACGAGACGCTGAACTGGCTCCACAAGCAGAAGGTACGCTCGATGCTTAGGTTCGAAAGTCTGGACTCCACGATGGCGGACAAGGTTGACGACGATCCCTATTTCAACGGTAACGAGGCGCAGAGACTGCTATTCAAAGCCATCGCCAGACTGCCCCAGAAGCAGAAAGCGGTCTTCACGATGCGCTATTTCGACGAGTTGTCCTACGAAGATATCTCCGAGATTCTGGGGACCTCCGTGGGAGCCCTCAAGGCCTCGTACCATTTCGCGGCAGAAAAAATTCGCTCGGAAATTGAATCCGGGATTAAACCTTAGCCCCCGTCATCTGTCAAATAATAGGTTATGGATCAGAGCAAGAACATATTCAACAACGTCGGAAAGGCTGCGTTTGACGTTCCAGAAGGCTACTTTGAAAGCCTAAGGGGTCGTCTTGAAGCCATCCCGGCCGGGAATGGACGCGGTACAGGAGCGATGGGGCGCATCACCCCGTACCTTGCCCTCGCCGCATGCTTTGTCGCCATCATGCTCGTGGGGAACCTCGTACTGAGAAGCACCGCCGGGGACGACATCATGACCGACTACTACAGCCGGATAGCCTACTCGGATCTGATTCCTGTGACAGAGCCGGACGACCTTTTCCACCGTTCGTCCTCCGAACAGGACCAAATCACCGAAGAAGACGTGATCGACTACCTGATCACCTCCTTCACACCGACGGAGTTAGTTGAATATGAAGGACTTATAGCACAAAAATAAGACAGACATGAGACGTTACATACTATTGCTGGCATTCTTGGTTCTCGCGGTTCCGTTTCCGGGAGCCAATGCTCAGGAGAAAAAGAGAGACTGGGAGGACAGGTTCAAGGCCGAGAAGATCGCCTATCTTACCGACGCGATGGATCTGACAAGCGCCGAGGCCGAGAGATTCTGGCCGGTCTATAACAAATGCGAATGCGAGAGAAAAAGCTGCTTCAGGGCTTCGATGAAGGCCTACAAGGCTCTGAACGAGGCCATCGCGTCCGGCAAGGACGGCAATGAAATCAACTCTTTGTTGGACAAATACATCGAAGCGCAGGAGAGTGGCAAGAATATTGATAGGAAATATGTCGCCGAATTCCGGAAGATTCTTCCGAGCCAGAAGGTGGCCAAGCTTTACATAGCTGAGGAATCGTTCAGAAGGCAGCAGATACACAGGCTACACAAGAATGACAACAAGAAGAATAAGGATGAACAATAACAGATTATTAGGTCAATTGGTTAATGGTTAGTTTGGTTACAGATAATAATCTGTTACAAGGGAAGCATGCTGTGAAGTACGCTTCCCTTTCTCATCAAGAAGAGTCAGCGACTCCTCCCGCACAGAGCCATCGGTCTGTCCCCTACGGACAAACTGCGCAATCAACCTTGATGCCGGCTTACGCTCCACCGACCTTATTCTCAGAACCTTCCACGGGACAAAACCACACATCCGCGCGTGCCGTATGAGCGGTTTCTCCTGATCGGAAGGCAGGATCATGGAGACACGGCCACGTTCGTCAAGAGCCGAGGAGGCATATTCAAGAATCTCCCTGTACGACAGAGGCTCCGTCCCCGACGGGCTTTCAGGGTCTCCGGTGTGGCGGGCGGTGTTCCGTCTCGCGTCGGGTGCCTGGAGTGAATTGTCGTAGTACGGCGGATTCGAGACTATCAGGTCGTAACGGGCGTCCGGATCCGCTTTCCGGAAAGCGGAAAGACTCATATTCACAGACTTAAGGTGCAGACTCCAGGGAGATCGGCTGAAATTGTCCGCCGCCTCCTCCGATGAAGGGACATCGATGTCGATGCCCTGGACACACCAGTCCGAGGTCAGATCCTCCATCCTCTGGGCGATCATCAAAGCCACCGTTCCGGTTCCGGTCCCCACATCCAACACCCGCCTGTCACCGGCAAGCACGTCGGTCGCCGCGCCGAGAAGCACGCCGTCCGTGTTGACCTTCATGGCCGAGCGCTCGTTGCGCACATCGAATCTTTTGAAATGAAATACACCCATCGGAGGCCTATTCGTCCACAAACTGGCCGTCCCGCATGAACAGCGACCGGTCGCACATGCCCGCAAGATCCGGATCGTGGGTGACAATGACGATGGTCTGGCCATAGTCCCGCCTGAGGTCAAAGAAAAGCTGGTGGATCTCGGCCTTGGTCCTGGAGTCAAGATTGCCGGACGGCTCGTCGGCGAACAAAATGGCCGGCTCGTTGATCAGCGCCCTTGCGATGGCGACTCTTTGCTGCTCGCCCCCAGAGAGTTCCGAAGGTTTATGCCCCATTCTATCAGCCAGTCCCATGTCTTTCAGCAGACGGGTGGCGGCAGCCTTGGCATCCTTGTCGGAACGCCCGGCGATGAACGCCGGGATCATCACGTTCTCCAAGGCATTGAATTCGGGAAGAAGATGGTGGAACTGGAACACGAAGCCGATGCGCCGGTTCCTGAACGCCGAGAGTTCATTGCCGCTCAGATGCAGCACATCCGTCCCGTCAATCTCCAAAGATCCCGCATCAGGAGTAGACAAGGTGCCAAGAATCTGAAGGAGTGTGGACTTCCCCGCTCCCGAAGCGCCCATGATGGACACCACTTCGGATTTATCCACCTGGAAATCAATGCCCCGAAGCACCTTCAGATCCCCGAACGACTTAACTATGCCTTTTGCCTGTATGATCATAAAGCCAACTGTCTGCTATAATTATTCTCAAATATAGTTGAATTTTCCCTAAAAGTTTTGCTTTTTATAAAAAAAAGCCTAACTTTGCAGTCCTTTCCAATGAGAACATCTTGTTGTCAGGGAAGGCCTGAGGGGTTAACCCGAAGGAATGTTATCGGGGTGTGGCGCAGTTGGCTAGCGCATCTGGTTTGGGACCAGAGGGTCCAGTGTTCGAGTCACTGTACCCCGACAAAAAGGCTGATCGGAATCCGGTCAGCCTTTTTTTGTTCCCTCCGGCTCCTCCGCGTCACCTGATAGTGAACTTTGGGTATCAAGTCCAAAGCTTTGGATCTGAGTACATGGTGGCTCGGCTCCTCCCGGCAAGTCTGTAGAAGGATATAATGAAAAGAGAGGGTGACATCTTGTCATCCTCTCTTTCTTGTGGGAGCTGAGGGAGTCGAACCCCCGACCCTCTGCTTGTAAGGCAGACGCTCTGAACCAACTGAGCTAAGCTCCCGAAGCGTTGTCCCTTATCGTTTGGGTGATGCAAAGGTACTACTTTTTTTGATATCCACAAATCTTTTTTAAGTTTTTTTTGAATTTTTTCGCATCACAACGCCGCACAGGCACCATCAGTGCCTTGTTTTGTCCGGTGAATAGACCAAACCATCCACAGCTTGACCACCGTCAGGAGTGACAAACACAGCGGTGAACATCCACTTTACCAACCAGATCTCAGGAGTCGTGAACTGCCCTATCGGCAGCTTCATGAACACCTTGTTCCACCCCTTGTCCAGATGGACGGAAAGCGGTGGCCTGGCTGTACAGTTCTCGTTTCCCTGGTCTATCTCGGTACTTCTCACATCAGGGGCATTCGTCCAGTCGGGAGGAAGCAACTCCTGGTCATTCAGCCAGATCCGGCTGCCCCTGTAGTCCCAGCATCCGGTCGGCGGCGGCACATCATTCGCAGAGCGGCTATAGTTCTGGAACTCTACCAGCATCCCTACATTCTGTGACTTAGGGGAATATACCCAAGTATAGGCATAGGCTGTACTGTTCTCGCTCGGATTGTCAAACAAGGCCGGAAACGTACACCATTGGCTCCAGAAGTGACGCAGATATATTCCCGCACCCGTGACGCGGCGCGTGCCATATTCCTTACCATCAAAGGTGTAGCTGTCCGAAAGTCCATTCTCAGGAGGGAATCGGCGGGAAAGGTCGCCGCCGTTCGGAAACGCGTCCGTGACGACCCAATGCACATTCGTCTGCCTCACATAAGGGAAAGGCTCACCCGCAAGATCATTGTCCTTATGCCAGAGCATCCGTCGCTCAAAATCAGCGAACCTCTTGAAGACCAGGCTGGTGTCGTCCGGCAGGATCACACACTTGTCATCGAAATACTCGCTTCCGCCGCCGAGCCATGACCGTTCCGCCAAGGCGAGCATGTAGGGGTAGAAAGAGTTCTGCAAGAGAATGTCCCTCTCATCCGGCAGTTTATGGTCATTCCAAACGGCCATGATCGTACCGAGGATGTCCTCACTGCCTTGATCCGCATCGTAGATCCTGCTGTTGTAGAAGGCCACCATGTCCCCGAACAGGTCAAAGTGATTGGCATAGCGGAACCGGCTGTCTATCGCCGGGATTCCCGGCTGAGCCTTGCCACGGTAGCTCCATAGCTGTGCCATGTCGATCTCGCCGGGAGAATATTCACAACCCGGATTCCAGGAAATCGCCTTCTTGCCCTTCGAGCGCACCAAAGCGACCATCTCCGGGACAAAATCAGGATCAGTGAAATGCACCTCGTCCGTACCTATGTGGAAGTAAGGCACTTCCGCAAACAAGTCGCAGGCCTCACTGACAAGCTCCCTAAGAATGGCCTTTCCCTTGGGGCTCTGCATGTCGCAGCCGAAAGTTCTGGTGAAGGCGGCGCTGTGACCCGGCATGTCAATCTCCGGAATCACCAGGACATGATGCCGCTTGCAGAAATCCAGGATGTCCCGCACCTGATCCTGAGTGTAGAAGCATCCGGGATAGCGGGTCGTGACCTCCGGGGAGTTGATCCGGGGATAGATTTTGCTTTCAAGCCTCCAGGCCTGGTTCTCAGTCAGATGCCAATGGAATGTGTTGATCTTGTACCGGGAAAGGATCTCTATCTCATGCTTCAACTCCTCCGGACTGATGAACGAGCGCCCGGTGTCGTGCATGAAGCCTCTGATTTTGAACGCCGGCCAGTCCGTGATGTCGCAGCAAGGAATCCTGACACCTTGTCCCTGCCTTTCATCCAGTTGCCGCAGCGTCTGGACAGCCCAGAACACACCGTTTTCCGAAACCGCCTCCACACGGATGGATTTCGGCGCGACAATCAACCTGTAGGCCTCATCCTGATTGACGGCGGCCTTGTCGATCCGGTCCACCAGCGCGACCTCAACCACCGCGGAAGCCGTCCCGGAGCTTTCGATTCCGGACTCCTCAAGCCATTCACGCACAGCGCCGGTCACAGAGGAATCACCGGAAAGGCTCACGCTACGGCTGTCAAACACGCCTTTGTTCCAGACAACCTCCCTCGGAAGGGGAATCAACGTGACAGTGTCATCCGACACCGTCGCAGAGCAGCCTGACAAGACAAGCAGCGTCAGGCAGCCAACAATAAAAGATCTCATCGTACTATTTCATTAAGTTCTATGGCTTGGAAAGTGATGTGCGCCGCACTGGACTCGTACAGGATGCCTACAGTCTGAGGATCAATCATCGACAGGCAGGAATATCCCCAGCTGTCCCCCTCGTCGAGCAACAGGCTGTACGGCCATGTCACGCCCCCGTCCAGACTGGCCTTGACCGTGATGTCGCAGCGGCCTTCCGTCGTGTCCGGATTGGAGAACAGAAGCAGATCCTTGCCCAAGACGTTCCGGTCCGCCGGCACAGCGATCAGGCTTGCCATGCAGACAGGCTCGCGGAGAGCCGTTCTGTTGGACACGTGTTCCGTCCAGGTACGTCCCAAGTCCTTGGTGGTCATCACGGCGCGCGCGCCGCCA
>HF986055.1:31262-38045 GCA_000431015.1 Alistipes sp. CAG:514
CCACGGCGCGCGCACCGCCACGGTTGTCGCGCATGTTCAGCATCAGTACACCCGGCTCGACCTCGGCGACCTGCGCCTCCGTGGTGTTGGAACGGGCCGGATTGTGAATATTCCATGTCTCTCCGTGATCCTTGCTGTACATTATTCCGGCACTCGGCATCCCGTCGCCGCCGATGAACTGGATGGCGAAGACCAATGTGCCGTCACGCATCGTTATGCCGCGCCCGGGTCCCTGCAGCAGGAAACGCCACGAAGGATCCTTGACCTGGCCAGTGACATTGACCGGGTCGCTCCAGGTGCGTCCGTCATCGTCGCTGCGCACCATCATCAGCTGCGGTGTCCGGATGGGTTCCATCCCCGGCCTGGAGTTCGTCCAAACTCGTCCGTTGCCCATTCCGTGCGCCCAGACGGCCACCACCCAGATTGTTCCGGTGTTCTCGTCGACCAGGACAGCCGGATCGCCGACTCCGTTCTGCGCCGCCGGAAGGCCACCTTTGTCAGCGAAGGACATCGCTATACGCATCGGCTCCCAGGTCTGTCCCTTGTCCGTGCTCCGGCTCACGCCGATGTCAATCCTCTCCTGCAGGTCTACGCTGCTGTTCCAACGGACATCATAGACTCCGATCAGGCTCCCCGACTTGGTCGTGACCAGTCCCGGAATGCGGTAAGCCATGGCGTGGTCGTCGCCGGCGTGCCGCACGCCGTAGCCCATCCTGCGGACAACATCCTCGGCTGTCCGCGCGAAAGGCTTCCGCTCGCCATTCACCACGATTTCCGAGACCCTCGCGCCCAGCCTGGTCAGGACTGTCGCCTCAGGACTCATCCTGACACTTACCCAAAAATAGTTGATGCCTTCCACCATCGGCTGGCCGGAGCGAAGAGTCACCCTGCGGCCGATCTTCAAGGTGTGATCCTGAAGCACTGAATATGATGAAATGGCGGACCGTGTGTTCCAGACGTTATGTGAGGAAATGCACTCGACAGGGCTGAAATGCACTCCGCCGCGCCGCACGGCATCTGTTCCTGAATAGAACAGGCGCAGCTCGGCGACCGATTTCAGGTCTGTCCCGGCCCCGAACTCGACCGTGACGGATTCCAGCACATCCCCCGGCTTCGCATCCGGGACACGGATCTGGAAGAAGACATTGTCTATGCGGTCCAACAGTATGGGAATCTGCGGGCAGCGCACTTCAAGCGAATCCGCGGCGCCAAGTGCGGTCGGCAGCGACAACAAGGCCGCCAGGATGGACATGACTATTCTCATAACGTCATAAATTTAGATGTTCCGAATGATGGTGAAAAACTATTGCGGCTGTCAATCAGTCGTGGCAAGGCTACCGCCAAACGAGGCGTTCGCCCGATAATGAGGAGCGTAGAGGGACTCGATAGTCACCACAGGAGCGGAGAACGTTCCTTCCTGCGTGATGTAGAAATCCTCGGCCACCGTGGTCTTCTCCTCCGGATAGACGTCGAACCAGTACTCGGTACGGTCAGACTTGACATCCCTGTAGCCCTGAGGGGTGATGGACCAGGCTCCCGCCACAGACAACGGGTTCAGCCTCCAGCCATAGGCTCCGGAAAGCTGATCGACAGGGCGGAAGGCAGCCTCGCGAGGAGCGGTCAGGCGGATGAAACTGCGGTTCTCCTGGCTCCAGATCCTGTACTCCGCCGTGATCCTGTCGCCAACCTTAAGCTTCATACCAGGGAATATCTCCAGACGACCATCCTTGCCGTTCCCGCCGTCCACTTTCTTGTAGAAATGGCGCTCTATCGAGAATCCGTTGCCGGCGGCCACGATCCTGGAGAACGGAACGGTGTAGGTCTTGGTCAAGGAGACGACCTTGGTCGCGAGAATGTCCGCCGATCCGGAAAGCACGGAGTTGACGGCATCCACGAAGGCCGGATCCACGTCCCATTTCTGGGTCTCCTTCTGAAGCATGAGCCAGAGCCTTATGCCGTCGGCGATCTGCCTGGCAGTCACGTCTTCGGTCGGAGAGGTCACTTCGGCGGAACCGACATATTCACTTGACAGCAAGTCACAAAGCATAGAATGGGCATAGGCCTCGCTCGCAAGAAGCCCGCGGAACGGCATCACGGCGTTAGGATAGTACCATCCTCCGCTGATATGAGGCACGGCATACTCCAGAAGCGACTGCACGTCAGCGGCAATCGACTGGTTCATCCTGGAAGCGGCGGAGAACCGGACTCCCCAAGAAGAAGCCAGAGCAAGTCCGCCATCATTGCCCACCAGATTAGCCAAAGTCTTGATTCTGCGAGCCTTGGCAAGAATCTGCCCGTTCAGCCCACGACCATCCTTCGCCGAAGGCACAAGATAGTCTTTCACCTCCTTCCTGAAGTCCTTGAAGTTTCTTGAATAATCAGACTTTTCGTTCCTTGTCTGTGCAGAGACATCAAACGGCACGGAAGAGTACATGGAACGCACATAGGCATATTCCTCCATCGAGAGCCGTCCGCACCAGCGAGGACTGACTCCGCTGCGCAGGAACTGATTGCTGTCCAACCACTTGACAGAAGAATCGGCATCAATTCCTCCGTAATCAATCCCCGCGTCACGCATCTTGGCGAAACGCTCCAGCACCACGGCGGTCACGATCGGAGAGGAACGGAATCCCTCGAACCAGCCGAAGCCACCACCGGCATTCAGGCAAGCCTTGATCCTTTCCACAAGAGCCTCGTCGGACATCTTCACCTCAACCTTCGCCCCAAGCGAGGCGGCCACCTTCCTGACGTACAAGGCCTCGGTCAGCGACAGGACATCCTTGCCGGTCGGTTCAACCTTGGAAGGAAGCGCGTCCAGTACCATCTGGCGGATGTCAACCTCCTTAACCTCAGCGCCTTTGGATGTAGTGCCGGTAAACTCGGACTCCAGACGGCGGACAAGAGCTTCCCTGTCTGCCCCGGCGGTCAGCACGGCGGAATGAGCCTCCGTCAAAGTCTGCCTTGCCTCGCGGACCGGAAGCGAGACGAACACGCCGTCCGAGAATGTCTTCGCATTGTCAGCGAAAACGACCTTCAAGCCAAGCTCGTCGTGATCCTTAGGATCCACTTCAAACTCTACCGCCACGGAACCTCCCGCCGGGACAGTCACACCGCGGGTCCTCGACGCGAACGGCCTTGACCCTTCATAATCCTTCGATGAATATGTCTGCAAAGCCGCCACGCCAGCGACACTCTTGTCGGAACTATTTGACACCGTGGCTCGCAGCACGTACTTATCGCCCTTGTACAGGTACTTCGGCTCGACGAGAGCGACCTTCACAGGCACCGTCACGACCACCTCCCTGCGGACACAGGCATTCCGCATCTCCTTGGTGTGGGCCCAGACCTGCACGATGAATGTCGAAAGCCTGTCGGAAGTCCTGAACTTCATGAACATCCTGCCGTCGGCCCCGGAACGGAGGAACGGCTCGAATGCCAGGGATGAAGAGAAGTCCGAACGTACCGCCACCCCCTGGCTCGTTACCTCCTCTTCTGCCAACTCCGCCTTTGACATCATAAGCACCGGAGCCGCCGAACTCTCGACATACCCGCCGTCAGCGGAATCGGCCATCAGCTCCACACGTTCCGAGGCATTGTTTCTGCCAAGACCGCGGACCTTGGCTTGGCGCGGGGCGTATCCGATCAGCATTTCGTCATACAGCACCTGCCCGCGGACCCCTCCAAGTGATGATGTGACATAGACCATTTCAGCCCCGAACTCCGACAGCCGCACCGTCGGCCACTCGTTTGGAGAGATCGACTCGGAACTCTTGTCGAACACCGCCGCCACAGCCTCCACGCCGGGAGCCGATTTCAGGGTCAATGAGTATTCCTTACCAGGCAAAGCCTTGTCGGTGAACGTGCTGAACTCAAGCGGCAACTCAAGGGTACTCCTCTCGCGCTTGAACTCCTTGTCAAACGAACTGCATGTGCCGTCGCGGAAATACCGCACCATCAGACGCACGGCATCCGGGTAGTCTTCCTTATAATTATAGGTAAGGAAGGTGACAGACCCGGTCTCCCCTACCTTACCGTCCAGATAGACGATCTTATGCTCAAGCAACTGACGCTTGTCCCCGAACAGTTCCACAACAGCCCACACCGGTCCCTCGCCGGCTCCGAACTGAACCTTGATCTCCTCTCCGGAGCGAAGCCACCCGTCGGCGCAGTCCCCGACAGGTTTGAAGAAATTCCTGACCTTGGCGTCAAGGGTGACGGCGGTGTCATCCACGCGGAGTATCATCACCTGTTTCTTCGCGCTCACTTTCCTGCCGTCCTCCCTGACAATCCGGGACTCGGCCTCAAGGCTGTACAGACCGGCCTTAGGAAGGGCGATCTCCTCCGTCCTGCCGGTGAAAGTATTGCCGGAAACGACCTTCTCCCCGGAAGCATCCGTCAATGAATAGCTTACCTCAACAGGTGAGGTCATCTTGTTTCTCATTATGTCCTCGGCCCCGAACAAGACGACAGCCTTGTCTCCCGAAACCATAAACGGAGTTCCCCGCCCGTCCTTCCGGGAAGGCTCCACCGCACCCGCGGACGCGTTTGTCACATCGGCGACAAGGCTGAAATAATCCAGTACCGGGACATATTTCGAGAATTCCTTCGTCTCGCCAGTCGAGTCCACGACCTTGACGGTCAGATTGAGGAAGCCACCGTAATAATCATCGTCCTTCGTGGCGAAACGGACCGTGAACGAACCGTCCGCCTCAAGAGTGAGCTGCCCGGAAGCCAATGTCCCGCCCCGTCTGTCCAGGGAATAGGACACCGCCGCCGAAGAGAGCGGATGACCGCTGAAACTGAAGACCTTTCCGCTGACCTCAAGCGTGTCGCCGACGATAAAGAGACGGTCGGCGGTATCAAAAGACAGGTCGTAGGTCGGGAGTATGAACTCGTCCACGACAATCCATTTGGACACTTCCAAGTCACCGCTCGTGATCCTGACCTGGAAACTACCGTTCCGACCCTCCGCCGGAAGGTCGAACGAGCCGGCCACGGAGCCATATTCATTGGTCTTCAAGCCCTTGTCACACAAGGTCTTTCCCTCCGGGTTGACAAGTTCGGCCTTCACGCCGGCCCCTGCCCCGAAGGTTTGCAGGCTTCTGGAAATGTCGCCTCTGTAGAGGATGGCCTTGAATCCGACCGTCTCCCCCGGATTGTAGGCAGACTTGTCCGTGAACACCTCACAGTATGTTCCGGAAGCATCCTTCTCCACGAATGACGTGGAACCCGCATCCCCGTAGATGTAATGATCCGCGGTCTTGTGAAGGAATCCGTCCTTGTCGCGGTACGAGGCCACCAGATAGCTGACGGCACCTTTCTTCAGCGCGGACACAATCTCCTCCGGCAAAGGCGTGAATCCATCCTTGCCAAGAGCCACATCCCTGACCACAGCGACGGTGTTCTCCGATCGGACGAGCTCAAGATCAACCTTTTCCAAAGGCTCACCTGTCAGGTAGTCCGCCACGAAGAAGCGCAGCGCCTCGCTGTCCGCCCGATGGGCGATGGACAGGGTCTGCCTTGTCCATTCCGCCTTGGCGGCCACCTTCCCGTTCCGTACCTTGAACAGGTACTTTCCGTCGTCGCACACAGGAAGTCTGACCTCTACAGTGTCCTGAAGATAGAAACGATTATCCGGATTGATTATTGTCTTGCGGATCAAAGGCCTGGCGCTTTTGGCATCCCTGACGAACTCCACCTTCACCTTGTCCAGATTGCGGAGCTTAAGGACAACGACACCCTTTTCGAAGGATATGTCGATCTCCTTCTTGTCAAGGACTTGCGAAAGCGATTTGAAGTCATCCATCTTTCCGGCGATCTTCTTGTCGATGCCTTTGGAATAGGACAGACGCTCCTTCTCGACCTCCAGACAGTCGGCGTAAAGGGATTTGTAGGATCGCTCAAGGTCCGCGGAGGACGAAGGGCGTACCTTTGAAAGACTGTCAAACCGATCCTTCAGCAGCACGGCCTTGGCGTACAGCGACACTGCCCTGCCATCATACTTCCGCGCGAAGGAACGCATCGCCTCCGCCTTCTCGGCACGGCCCTCCTCTTTGTACGAATAGCTCCTGCCGACAATCCGACGGAACTCCAGGTAAGCCGACTTCGGGTAAGAACCGCCGACATATTCCTCAAGGAGCGACATCGCCTTCTCCGAGCGCCTCATTACACCCAGGATCCAGAGGGCATATTCATAGTCGTCGCCGACAAGCCCCGTCCACAACTCGTCCAGCCCGTCGTCGTAGAACGCCCCGTTCCTGGCGGCCTGAAGCCGCGCCTTGCTGACCAGCACATAGTCAGTCATCGAGGCCGCGCTTTCCTTGGAGAGCCTGTGGCGGAATGTAACGATGGGCTCGTCATACTCCACGACCTCCTTGTCAAGCCAGACATTGAACTCGTCACGCTGCTTCCAGTCGCGCCGGGCCGCCACCGTCATTCTCTGACTTGCGGCGTGGTAGAAATCGTAGTGAAGCCGTCCGGCTTTCGCCTTCGAGATGATGGTGTCCAGAACGGCAAGCATCTCTTTCGGTCTGTCCGCCTTGACGGCGGCGTCATAGTCTTTCCAAAGGCCCGTCAACGTGAGGCCGTCCTTGGCGGCCTGCCCCCCATTCCTCTTCACGAAGGCACAGGTTGTTATGGCCACAAGGCAAAGGATCGCCACAAGGACTGATGTCATCAGCATATTGGTTCTCATCATTAAATGTTATTACTTATGTATGTTCTAACTTATTGGCAACTATTGCTTAGTAATCATTAAAAAATAACTTGAACAATTTGTATATC
>HF986056.1 GCA_000431015.1 Alistipes sp. CAG:514
ACAGGCAATATGACTTTGGCGTCGGGTGCGGCCTCCTCGACGATCCCGTCAGCCGGTCCGGAGCCTTGTGTCTCATCGTCTTCATTGACCTGCGGTTGGCCGGCATCAGTCGAGACTTCTTCCGCCCCGTCATCCACGCCGATTCCGTGCGACTGGAGTATCATTGATATGTCGTCCTTTATCCTGTGGTAGTTGTCCTCGATGACGGAATCGATATGCATACGGACATATGTTTCCGCGTATTGGGAGAGGAATGCCGTCTTGTCTTCGTCCGGGACCCCTTCCAGTTCCTGCTCTATGTCGCCTTCATCGATGGCGTCATTGATTCCTCTGCTCTTTAACCTGCCAATGGCAAGCTGTCTGAGAGCCGCATCTCTCATGTCTCCTTCCATGATGGCACGTGTAAGTTTCTCTTCTCCGAACGAGGTCATGCAAGGTAGCGGCTTACTGGCTGCCTTTCTTGCTTTCATAGCATCCATGTCCACCACGATTTCCCCGCAGAACAGCTTCAGCTCTATCTTCGCTGTGAAGTCATCCGCCACCTTTCCGAAGAATGTTCCCTGGGACAATGTCTCTATCTTGTTCACAGGCATCAGTTCCTCCTCCGAAAAGGAGAGCTGGATACTCTCGTTATCATCCGACAGGGTCTGGCTCTGGCGCTCGCGGAATTCACGTCCGAACATCTTGGACATCTCGTTGGCAGTGCTTCCGTTGACCTGGCCGGAGATGATGTTGCCGACTGCATTGAAGATGACGTTGGCGTATTTCTCCCCGTAGTCCCTCACGAACTGGGTCTTGTCCTGTCCTCCTAGGACCACGGCCACCAGATTGCTTCGCGCGGTCGTTATGACGCCTTCGATGCCTTTGATGAGCACCGTCGGGGCCTCGTCCAGAAGAATGGCACTCTTCAGTTTGCCCGGATGATTGACCAGTTTGAAGAGCCTTGAGAAGAAGAGAGCAAGTGCTGCTCCGTATGTCGCCTGATTATCTGGATCATTGCCGACGCATACTATCTTGGGCTCGTCGGGGTTGTTGATGTCCAGCTTGAAGTCATCCCCGGAGAGAACCCAGTAGAGGGAAGGCGTGGACATTCCCGCGACGGGAACCGTGGCGGAACTGGTCTGGCCGGCGAGCTGCTCGTTGGCCTTCTTCTGAAGCGCCTCCTTGAAGGACGCCACTTTCGTCTGAAGCTCGGGATACTGCGATATGAGTCCGATGACATGCTCCGCAGGATGGCACATCAGCTCGACAAGATGCGGGAAGGAGCAGTACCTGCCCTTCTCGTATACCCAAAGGAACGATGTGCAGCAGTCGATGTAGAGCTGAGCGGACTGCGTGAAGAAGTCCTTCTTGTCGGTCTCCACAAGGTTCTTCATTATCACGTCTGCAATCTCCGTGCAGTCCGTGAGGCTCGTTATGTACTGGGGATTCAGAGGATTGCAGCGCAGCGAGTACCTGGGGTCCTTGAAATTGACCACACAGAACATCGGGCGCTTCTGCCCGAGTCTATCATAATACTCGATATTCTGCAAAAGCATATTATAGACATCAAACGTGAGCGAAGGGTACTTGTAGTCATACACGAACATGGTATATCCCTTGCGTATCATCTGCTCCATGAAAGGCAGATACACCGAGAAGGACTTTCCAGAGCCTGGAGTCCCGAGGACCATCGTGCCGCGGAAGGGATTGACGACATTGATCCATCCCGTATGCTGCTTGCCCTTGTACTGGTAGCGCGTCTGGAGGTTGACGGAGAATTCCGTGTCGATCTTCTTTTCGCACTGCAGGAACGTCTCCTTGAAGTCGTTGCGCTTCTTGATGAACCCGGTCAACTTGTATAGGGAGAGGGATGCGCCGAGAATGACCGTCAAGTACCCGACTGACGAAGCCGCCGTATAGACGGCCGGATTGCCGAACGGAAAGAAATACAGAAAGACTCCCGAAACGGCGACAATCGAGATCCTCCACCACGGAAGGCTGTTTCTCCTGCCGTGACGCGTCATCACGGTAAGCAGGCTTAGCACCAGCGCCAGTCCCTTCGTGTACAGTGGCGAGGCGAAATATCCTGCCCTGCGCATCTTCAGGAACATCTTCACGGCTATGGGATGCGTCATGTCCATTGAGTCCCATAGCGGATACGCATAGTAGTATATGTTCACCGCCAGGACGAAAATGCCCATCACGATGAATGTGGAGTACGCCTTCTCGTATTCGGGTCTTATGGCCATGGCTCAATTGTAGAGTTTGTTTCTGTCGATTTCACTTCTCCCGCCCTTGGACAGTTCCGCCTCCATGTGCCTGTGGATCTCCCGGCAGAGCGTGGCAAACTCCCGGAGCGATTCCTCCCTTTCCGGATCGCTCATGTCGGCGAAATACTTCAGCATGGCCGAGTATGCGACGTCGCAGAGGTCGGCATCCGTCTCGAGCATGAGGACGAGCAGACCGATCCTGTCCGCGTCATACTTGACCTTGAAGGTGTCCGGCGTTCCGGTCTTGCACAAGGTCAGGTCCATCCGAATTTCATTCTCGCTGCTCTTCAGCCAGAGTTCGACCTGCTCCATGAAGGCTTTGGTCTTTTCCATGTCAATCTTCATATCATTCTCCTTTTGTTTCTTCTCTTCCTCTTGTTGTCAGACTCATCAGGGTCTCTTCCCGTGTTGCCGCATTCTACGCTGAGGACAGCGTCAAGCAGCACCGAGAGCGCCTCGCTCACGCCGCTGTTGAAGGATTCCGCCTCGCCGGCCCCTGACGATTTAGTCCTGTCATCTTTCTCCCCATCATGCGTCGGGCCGCTCTCCGGAAGTTCCAGGATGGCGGTTCCGACGGACCTCGACAGCTCGGAACCCTTGAAGACGCAGGCCGACGTGTGGTCGATCAGGGTGGAGCCCCGCGGGATGCCGTCCTTGTCCCGGTAGATGACCAGATCAACGCCCTGCGGCTTCAATGTCCTGACAAGTGACGGAATGTCGCCGCACTTCTCAAGCGCGGAGGACACCTTCTTCAGAAGGCCGGCCTTCTCCCGCCTGACATCCAGACCGTCACACTCTTCAATCCTCTCGTCCACCTCCTTCATCACGTCAAAGCTCATCTTCACGTCGCTCACGGATGCCGTGCACGGCCTGCCGTCATCGCCGAGCCCCTGAAACGAAAGGTGCACCTTGAGGTCATCCTTTCCGAGCCCCTCGCGGACGAGGACTCCGTGGCAGCGCAGGACTTCGGCGAACTGCCTTCCGGTTGTGAACCTGTAGGTCAGGGAGTGGCGCAGGCAGTCCTCCATCATCCTGACCACATCACCCTCTCCGTAGTGGAATACGGGAATCGTCACATTCGCGCCCTCGGTATTTTTGGTCCCTCCGCCCTTGACGTAGCCGTACTTGTCCTGAAGTCCCTTCACCAGCCTGTCGCAGGCC
>HF986057.1:0-10257 GCA_000431015.1 Alistipes sp. CAG:514
TTGACAGCAGGTGATTGCCTACTTGCGAAAGTTGAGTTGGTTTATGGACATAATCAAGCTTATAGAGATCTTCGCCCTGGTGACGGGCGTTCCGTACATTGTTCTGGAAGTGCTTCAGAAGAACAGCATGTGGTACTTCGGGATCGCAACGGGACTTGCGTGCGCCTATTCATTCGCCGTCCAGCACCTGTGGTCCAACATGGCCTTGAACATCTACTACGCCGGGATGTCGGTCTGGGGTTTGTACCAGTGGCGCAAGGACAGCCGGGCGATGAAGGCGGAGGCTGGCGATGCCGCTGCGTCCATCCATCTCAACCGCCTCGGGACAAAGGCGGCCCTTTGGAGCCTCGCCGCGTTCGTCGCAGGCACGGCGGTCCTGATCTGGGCCCTTCGCCTCGCCGGCGACTCGAATGTGTTTCTCGACGCGGTGACCTCTTCGATGAGCGTGGTCGCCACATTCTGGCTGGGACGCTCCATCCCGTACCACTGGCTTGTCTGGATTGTCGCCAACACGGCCCTCGTCGTGATGTGCCTTGACGGCGGACAGCACTGGCTCGCTGTCCTCTATCTTGCCTATGTGGCGGCGGCTGTCTATGGCTTGTTCCATTGGATAAGAAACGGGAAATATGTCAACTGATGAATGAATATAATGATTAACACTATGAGCATCAAGAGATTCCTTTTTGCGGCGGCGGTCGCCGTCCTGTTCTGGTCGCCATCTTCCGCCCAGGAGAAGGCCGTTGTCTATCACGACGCTTCCGCTTTTCCGCTTTACGGTAAGTGTGTCGAGGCCACTTCCGCCCGCTACGAGCGTCTGCCCAAGGAGTTTGAGGGCGTGGTAAGGAAATCGATGTGGGATCTTGGCCGGAACTCCGCCGGTCTCTACATCCGGTTCCGCTCCAATTCGACGCAGATCCGCGCCAGATGGAGATCCCTTTCCCCACGGCAGTACATGCCGCACATGGCCGATGTCGGCGACAGCGGACTGGATCTCTACATCCTGACAGAGAAGGACGGCTGGAGATTCGCGGGCAGCGGTTTCGAATGGGGAGGCCGTGACAAGGAGGTCAAGAACAAGACGATGGTCTCCAACATGGAGCCGTCCATGAGGGAGTACATGCTCTACCTCTCTTTGTACAACGGCATCAGCTCGCTGGAGATCGGTGTGGACGAGGGAGCCGTGATTGAGGCTCCGTCGATTGACAGCCCGAGATCCGACCGGCCGATCGTGATGTACGGCACGAGCATCCTTCAGGGAGGTTGCGCGTCCCGTCCCGGGATGGCATTCACCGCCATCCTTGGCAGGAAGCTTGACCGCGAGATCATCAATCTCGGATTCAGCGGCAACGCCTGGCTGGACTACGAGATCGCGGAGTACATCACAAGGGCACAGAATCCGGCTCTGATCGTGCTGGACTATGTTCCCAACTCCACAGCCGAGATGATCGACGAGAGGGGGGAGCGCTTCTTCCGCATCGTCCGGCAGGCTTTCCCGGACGTGCCGGTGATCTTTGTGGAGGATCCTACCTTCCCTCACACCCGCTTTGACAGGAATATGCTGGAGGAGGTCACATCCAAGAACGAGGCGCAGAAGGCGCTGTACAGGAGGCTGAAGAAAGCCGGCGAGAAGAAGCTGTACTATGTGGGTACGGAAGGTATGATCGGCGATGACGGCGAGGCGACCGTGGACGGGATCCATCTGACCGATCTGGGCATGATGCGCTACGTGGACAAACTTTACCCGGTTATGAGGAAAGCTTTGAGATAGAAGATAAAAACAGTAACTTTGTGACTCTGATTTTTAGGAATAAGGAATATGATAATAATCGTTGAAAGTGGTGCCACCAAGACAGATTGGTGCGCCGCGGCGCAGGACAGGGAGCCGATCGACGTAAGGACCGCCGGCATGAACCTGGCCACTATGCCGCAGGATATCATCGAGGGGATTGTGGCCGAGGCGATGGCCCGGTTCAAGGCCAAGGGACTGGACTCAAAGGTGTCCGAGGTCCATTTCTACGCCGCCGGTCTGATTGTGCCGGAAGGTGAGAAGGTGCCTCCGCAGGCGAAGGGACTGGATCACGTGCTCAGGTCGTTGTTCCCGGAGGCGAAGATTGAATATGCTTCGGATCTTCTGGACGCGGCGCGTGCCGTGTGCGGCCACAAGCCCGGAGTGGCGGCCATCATGGGCACAGGCTCCAACAGCTGTCTTTTCGACGGGGAGAAAGTGGTGAAGAACGTCCGCTCTGCCGGATTCATCCTCGGAGACGAGGGCGGCGGCGCGAGGCTTGGCAGGCTATTCATGGCCGATTTCCTCAAGGGACTCGTGCCTGAGCCGGTCGCGGGCGAGTTCGCCAGGGATTTCAAGGTTGACTACATGACCGTCGTGCAGAACGTCTACCGTGGCGAGGCTCCCTCAAAGTACCTCGGCTCATTCGCGCCGTGGATTCTTCAGAGGTACGACACCTGTGAATATGTCCGCGGCCTTGTCGAGCAGAATTTCAGGGACTTCATCGAAAGGGCATTGATGCAGTACGACATCGACAGGTACCCGGTGGGTGTCGTTGGCGGTTTCGGCTATGCCAACAGGAACATCCTCAGGAAGGTCGCCGAACCTTACGGGATCCGTTTCTCGACCATCATCGCCGCGCCGATAGAGGGGTTGGTAGAGTACCATTTAGGGAGAAGATAAATTATGGAAGACAACAGGACAACAGAACAGTCATCAAGGTATGACCATCTTGAGAGAATGTCCACGGTGGAGTTGCTGGATGCCATCAACACTGAGGACAGAACGGTTCCGGTCGCTGTGGCCGGAGCGATACCGCAGATTCAGAAACTTGTGGACGGCATCGTGGAGAGGGTTCCTCTCGGCGGTCGTGTGTTCTACCTCGGAGCCGGGACGAGTGGCCGTCTGGGCATCGTGGACGCTTCCGAGATCCCTCCGACCTACGGAGTCCACGACGTGTTCATCGGTTTCATGGCCGGTGGTGACAACGCCATCCGCGACGCTGTGGAAGGAGCGGAGGACGACGTCGAGGGAGGATGGAGAGACCTCCAGGCCTATTCCCCGACAGTGAATGATGTGGTGATCGGCATCGCCGCCTCAGGATCAACCCCTTATGTTGTCGGTGCCTTGAAGACGGCCCGCGCCAACGGCATGCTGACCGGCTGCATCACCTGCAACGAGAGCTCGCCGGTGGCCGCCGCGGCTGAGGTGCCGGTCGTGGTGGTCGTCGGTCCGGAGTTCGTGACCGGAAGCACCAGGATGAAGGCCGGAACAGCGCAGAAACTGGTTCTGAACATGATCTCCACTGTCTCGATGATCCGTCTCGGACACGTCCACGGCAGCAGGATGGTGGACATGCAGCTCACCAACAAGAAACTGGTCGACCGAGGCACGAGGATGATCATGGAGGAGACCGGAATCGAGGACTACGACCTCGCCCGCAAGCTCTTGCTTGAGTACGGACAGGTGCGCGCCGCCGTGAACGCCTACCAGAACGGAAAGTAGATGACAGTCCCGGAGTCATTCCCTTCAAAGCTTCTTGAGGACGCTGTGCAGGCCATAGGCTCCCTTCCGGGAGTGGGCCGGCGCAGCGCCTTGCGCCTTGCGTTGCACCTTCTCAGACAGCCATCCGAGAACGTCCACCATTTCGCGGACTCGATCGTCAGGATGCGTGACGAGGCGAGGTTCTGCCGGGAGTGCTGGATGATTTCGGATGATGACGTGTGCTCGATCTGCTCCGACAACTCGCGCGACCGCAAGACCATCTGTGTTGTCGAGAGCGTCCGCGACGTGATGAGCATAGAGAACACCGGCCAGTACCACGGAGTCTATCACGTGCTGGGCGGAATCATCTCGCCGATCGCCGGTGTCGGCCCATCCGACATCACGGTCGCCGGCCTTGTGGAAAGGATTAGGAATATGACCGCTCAGGCGGATGCCAGGCCGGAGGAGACAGAGGTCATCCTGGCGCTGAGCGGAGACGTGGAGGGCGAGACCACATCGTTCTACATCTACCGCCAGATCGCCTCCTTCGGGGTGAAGGTCTCGTCGCTCGCGAGGGGGCTCGGCTTCGGCGATGACCTTGAATATGCCGATGAGCTGACCCTGGGCCGTTCCATCGTCAACCGTCAGGCTTTCAAGCCTTGAGAACATGTCCACGCTTCTATCAATAGCGGAGTCGCTGCTTCTGGCGGCCTCCCTCTGCGCCGATTGTTTCGCGGTCTCGACTTGCTCCAGCGTCACGCTCAGGAGTGTGTCGTGGAGGAGTGTCGTTCCTATCGCCATCGTGTTCGGTGTCGTGCAGACGACCCTGATGGCGCTGGGCTGGATGTTCGGCGACATATTCGTAGGTCATGTGCAGAGGATCGCGAGTCTGATCGGATTCCTCCTGCTGCTTTATGTGGGCGGGTCGATGATGCTCCAGGCCGTGAGGAACAAGGTGGACGCCCATGACCTGAACGGGCTGAGGAACGTCGTCATCGGAGCCGTCGCGACAAGCATCGACGCTTTCGCCGTCGGAGTGAGCCTGTCGATGGGATCCGTGCCGTCCGCCAAGATGGTGATGAACCTTTCCGCCGTCTTCTGCGTGACCATCCTCTCCGTGACAGGAGGAATGTTCGGGGGACAGAAGATCGGGCGGAGGTTCGGACGCCCCGCCGAGATCGTCGGCGGTGGCGTGCTGATGCTCATAGGACTTGGCGTCCTTCTGAAAGTGTGAGTTACAGAGTTACTTGAATGTCATGGACGCCGGCTCGCTGTAGGTCGTTGTTTTCTTTTCTGAGTCATAAACGATGCAGACAAACATGCAATCTTTATATTGTTCTTTAAATTGTTTAAGGTATTCGCCTCCCAAGGCCATGCTCAATGTGTTTGTCAGGCCTCCGCTGACGCTGAGCAGATCCTTTCCGCTCGAAATTGAAAGGTCCTCATCGAATAATCCGGGTAATCCGGGAGTTGGTAGGAGTAGGTATTTTACCCCATCATCATTCACTCTATATTCACATAGTCCCCACTGGTAGGAAAGGGTCTTCGTGTAGGACTCCATTTCCACTGTAAAATGGAATTCCTGCCCTTCAGATACCGTGACACTTACCGGTTGTGTCTTGATCTTAGGGGCGTTGTCGCAGTAGTACATACCCTTCACCGTTGTGCGGTCGTCTCCCGGGGTCATCTGCCAGCTCCAACCGTAGAATGTGGCGTATTTGTTATACGTCTTGAAAACACCGTTTTCTCCAGGGTTGTAGGCAAAAAGAGAGTAATCTATGCCTGTGATCTCACCCAAGTCTATACTTTTCAACTTGTTGAAGAGGATGTTCAGTCTCTTCAGTGAAGTACAACCTTTCAGATTGACATCTTCGAGTTCGTTGTAGTCGAGAAACATCCACTCAAGTTTAGGGGAGTTGCCGAGATCCAGCTTTTTCAGAAAGTTTTTACTGAAATCTACTCTATTCAGGTTTTTATTTTCCGCGGGCAGCCTGACCTCCGTCAACTTCCCATCCGTGGCTTTTATAGTCTCAAGAGCGGGACAATTGCTTAAGTCCAGGGTGGTCAGCGTACAATCGCTCGCCCTGAAATCCTTCAGTCTCGCGCATGTGCTCAGATCCACCTCGGTGATGTTCTTGCAGCCGCTGATGTTGAGGAGTTCAAGGCTGGTCAGGAACTCCACGCCTTTTATGGAGCTGAGGGACGGCTCGTTTTTCGACAGACCCCAGACTTCTTTTATGTTCTTCACGTCGGCGTAGGTGACCTTCAGGGCATCCTTGATCAACTTTTCTTTTTGCAGGGCGCTTGCGAACAGCGGGTCAAAATAGACGGTGATGTCCTTGTCGTCAGTGAGATTGAGTTTCACTGTGACATTGCAGACCGCCTTGAGCCTGCCGTCGGGAGTCGCCGCCGAGATGGTGGTTTCTCCGCGCATGTGGGCTGTCATCAGTCCGGTTCCATCGACGCTGGCTATCTCCTTGTCCGCCGACGACCAGACGATGGAGGATACGATCTCATTGATGTTCTCCGCGTTAGCGGGAGCTACGGTGACACTCAGGTTCCGTGTATCTCCGTCATTGATCTCGATCTTGTCCGGATTGACACTGATTGTCTCCACCTTCACAGGAGGCGGAGGGGTAGGTTCATCTTTTTCTTCCTTCTTGCAGTTTACTAAAGTGGGAATTGCCAAAGCAAGAACAAGGATTGGTAAAACTCGTTTCATGGCGTTTGTCTTTAAAAATGATAAATTACTATAAGGTTTACATTAAGTGTTTCAACCAAAATCTCTTCCGGTTGATGTTTGTACTTTCCAAAGATAAGTACAAAATCCGGATTTTGCAACGTTTTGTGGGCGAAAGCAATTGCTGAGGGCATAAAAATCAGGATCCGTTCCGTCAAACGAACACTTTTTTTCCCGTTTTTGCGAAAATATTCCTAATTTTGCAGACTGACTTCTCCGTAAGTAAGCGTTAAGTAATGTGTTGGTAACGATTTGGCAAGGGTTTCGGGGAGTGTTTCGCCATCTGAGGCCGCCAAAGGATAAAACAGGAATAGTATGATCGCTATTTTCTACAGGAAGAACGGCAAACTGTTGGTTTCCCAGTCAGAGACGGAGCTTTCCAAGATGAATAGGGACGATGTCCTTTGGATCGACATCCTTTCCCCTTCGGGTGAGGAGAAGCACACGGTGGACGATTTCCTCGGGGAGGAGATCCAGAGCCGCGCGCAGGCCGAGGAGATCGAGAGCTCGTCCCGTTTCTCGGAGACCGAGGACGCGATCTTCGCCAACACCAACTTCCTGATGCCGGGACCGGAGGACTACTCGATGGAGGCTGTCTCCTTCACCTTCGTGGGCCATTGCCTCACCACGCTCAGGGATGTTCCTCTGCGTAGCTTCACCGAGCTTCAGCGCAGGATCGTGGCCATGCCTCAGTACTATCCCAACGGCTACACGGTCTTCGCGAGCATCATGGAGCAGCGTGTC
This sequence comes from Alistipes sp. CAG:514, assembly GCA_000431015.1. GTDB lineage: Bacteria > Bacteroidota > Bacteroidia > Bacteroidales > UBA932 > Cryptobacteroides. Next base: position 6,975 of record HF986057.1, read on the forward strand.
GATCTGGACGCCGACATGATCGAGCTGATGAGCAAGGAGGTCTCCCAGTACAGCAAGCGAATCAACCAGCAGGAGGACATCGACGAGGATTTCCTCCTGGACATCAATCAGCTGCAGGAGAACACGATGCTCGTCCGCGAGAACATCGTGGACAAGCAGCGCCTGATCTCTAACATGCTCCGCAGCGACAAGTATCCTAAGGAGCTGCACAGGCGCTTCTCGGTCTTGCTCCAGGACATCAACTCCCTGATCAACCATACGAACTTCGGTTTCGAGAGGCTGGAGTACCTCCAGGACACGGTTGTCGGTCTGATCAATCTGGACCAGAACAAGATCATGAAGATCTTCACCCTTGTGTCCGTGCTTCTGATGCCGCCTACGCTGGTGGCCAGTTTCTACGGAATGAACGTCCCGCTGCCGCTGATGGACAAGGGCGGGATGTGGCTTCTGCTCCTCGGGATCATGGTGCTGACGGTGGCTCTCGTCATCTATCTCTTCAAAAAAAACAAGTTGCTTTGATTTTTGTCTCATAATCATTGTAAATCAGATATTTTTGCCTAATTTTGCGAGCCTTTTGACCGCCCGCGCCTTCGCGGCGTGTCCGGTAGGGCGCAGAAATATTGTTAAACAACTAGTTATCTTTTAATTACCATTATGGCAGAAGAAACAAAGAAAGTGGCTGAGGAAGCCCAGGTAGAGGCTCCGGTACAGGAGGCTCCGCAGGCCGAGGCTCCAGCCAGGAAGAAAACAGCTCTCAATGCTTCGATAGCTCCTGACAAATTCGATTGGGACGCTTTCGAGGGTGGCACCGAGATCTACGGCAGCGCCGACAAGAAGTCCATCGAGGACGCCTACGACCAGACTCTCTCGAAGATCGTCGAGAACGAGGTTGTGGAGGGAACGGTTACCGCCATCTCAAAGAGAGAGGTTATCGTCAACATAGGTTACAAGAGCGAGGGTGTCATCCAGGCTCCTGAGTTCCGTTACAATCCAGACCTCAAGGTCGGTGACAAGGTTGAGGTTTACGTTGAGTCCGCAGAGGACAGGAAAGGCCAGCTCATCCTTTCCCACAAGAAGGCACGCGCCCTCAAGTCTTGGGACAGAGTGAACGAGGCGTTCAACAACGACGAGATCGTGAAGGGCTTCGTGAAGACCCGCACAAAGGGCGGTATGATCGTCGATGTCTTCGGAATCGAGGCTTTCCTCCCGGGCTCACAGATCGACATCAAGCCGATCCGCGACTACGATGCTTACGTCAACCAGACAATGGACTTCAAGATCGTCAAGATCAACCAGGAGTTCCGCAATGTTGTCGTTTCCCACAAGGCTCTTCTCGAAGCCGAGCAGGAGCAGCGTAGGGCTGAGCTCATCAGCAAGCTCGAGAAGGGACAGATCCTCGAGGGTACCGTCAAGAACATCACCAACTACGGAGTCTTCGTTGACCTCGGCGGTGTTGACGGTCTCATCCACATCACAGACCTGTCCTGGGGCAGGATCGACAACCCTGAGGAGGTCGTTTCCCTCGACCAGAAGATCAAGGTCGTTGTCAAGGAGTTCGATCCTCAGCAGAAGAGAATCGCCCTTGGCTACAAGCAGCTTACCCCTCATCCTTGGGACAACCTCGACGCCAACATCAAGGAAGGCGACATTGTCAAGGGTAAGGTTGTCCTCATCGCCGACTACGGCGCTTTCGTAGAGATCGAGCCGGGTGTTGAGGGTCTTATCCATGTGTCTGAGATGTCTTGGTCTCCAAGACTCCACAGCGCGCAGGAGTTCCTCAAGGTAGGTGACGAGGTAGAGGCAAAGGTTCTCTCCATCGACCGTGAGAACAGGAAGATGTCCCTCGGTCTGAAGCAGCTCACCCCTAACCCTTGGGAGAGCATCCGCGACAAGTACCCTGTAGGGTCTGTCCACAAGGCTGTCGTACGCAACATCACCAACTTCGGTGTGTTCGCCGAGCCGGAGGATGGCGTTGAGGGACTCATCCACATCAGCGACCTTTCCTGGAACAAGATCAAGCATCCTTCAGAGCTCGTGGCTCCTGGTGATGTGATCGACGTTCAGATCCTTGACTTCGACGAGGCCAACCACAAGCTCAGCCTCGGTCACAAGCAGCTCACCCCTAACCCTTGGGACGCCATCGAGGAGAAATACCCTGTAGGCTCCGTTGTCGAGGGTACGGTTGCCTCCCTTACCGACAAGGGCGCCAACATCAAGCTTGAGGGTGACGACGAGGGCTTCGCGTTCAGCCGCGACCTCATCAAGGAGGACGGCAAGCAGGCCATCGTGGGCGAGACACTTCCGTTCAAGGTCATCGAGCTCAGGAGAAGCACCCGCAGGATCCTTCTCTCACACGTAAGGACATACGCTGAGGCCAAGGCCGAGAAGGTGGCCGTTGAGGCTGACAACACCAAGAAGGCGGTCAAGAAGATCAACTCCAACCTGGAGAAGACCACCCTCGGTGACATCAGCGAGCTCGCTGCCCTCAAGGACAAGCTCGAGAAAGGTGAATAATTTATGGATTTCACATTGACGGTGTTGGGCACGGCTTCGGCCAAGCCCATCCCCGGAAGGAATCAGAGCGCTCAGGTACTTTCCGTACATGGGCGCTCATTTTTAATAGATTGCGGAGAGGGGACACAGACCCGTCTCCAGGAGTGCGGTGTCTCGCCGATGAAGATAGACGCGATCTTCATCTCCCACATCCACGGCGACCATGTCTTCGGACTCTTCGGCCTGCTCTCCACGATGGGGATGCTCTCCCGGATGGCCCCGCTGAACATCTACGCCCCGGTGGGGTTCGGCCCGATACTCAAATTCTTCCTCTCCTACTACGGCGACGGCATCCCTTTCGAGATCCGTCACGTTCCCATGACGATGAAGTCGCCTCAGGAGGTCTACCATTCGAGATCGCTGGAGATCTACGCCTTCCCGCTCAACCACAAGATCGACACCTTCGGCTGGCTTTTCCGGGAAAAGGAGCCTCAGATGAATGTGAAGAAGTGGAAGATTGATGAATATTCCCTATCGCTCACCGAAATCGGGACGGTGAAAAGAGGCGAGGATGTTGTCCGTGAGCTTCCGGACGGCACCAAGGAGGTGCTGCCGTTCGAGGAACTTGGCTACAAGCCGTACAATCCCCGGTCTTTCGCCTATTGCAGCGACACCGCTCCGTTTCCGGAGCTGGCCTCCTGGGTGAAAGGGGTAGACCTTCTCTACCATGAGACCACCTATCCTGCCGAGCTTGCCGACGAGGCCGCCCGGCGGCATCACTCCACGACGC
>HF986057.1:10286-39828 GCA_000431015.1 Alistipes sp. CAG:514
CCGACGCTCCAGGCCGCGTCCTGCGCTTTGAAGGCGGGTGTGGGCAGACTCGTCATCGGCCACTATTCGTCCCGGCGCTATGACATCGGCCTCTACGAGTCCGAGTGCCGGACGTTGTTTCCCGAGACCTACGCGGCGCGCGACAAGGCCGTCTTCGACATTCCGCTGGTGAGGTTTGACTAAAGATTTCCTCCTGACAGCATCTTTTTTGTCCGCAGGTGGCGGGAAAACAGCGGATTTTTGTGTATGTTTGCAGTTTGTAGAATTGTTACGGGATGAAAAAGGTTATCATATTCATAAGTCTTCTTCTGCTTCAGTTGGCCGCTGCCGGCCAAGGCACGCCGCAGGAGCGCTACATTCAGAAATGGGCTCCGACGGCGGTCCGGGAGATGTACCGCAGCGGGGTGCCGGCCAGCATAACGCTCGCCCAGGGCATACTGGAGTCCCGCTACGGGCTTTCGTCGCTGGCGACCGAGGGCAACAACCATTTCGGTATCAAGTGCCACAAGGATTGGAAAGGCAAGTCGATGCGCTACGATGACGACGCGAAAGGGGAGTGCTTCCGGGTCTATGACTCCGCTGAGGAGTCGTTCCAGGATCATTCGGACTTCCTGCGCTACCGGGACCGCTACAAGTTCCTCTTCGACCTCAAGACGACCGACTACAAGGGATGGGCCTACGGCTTGAAGAAGGCCGGCTACGCCACCGATCCCAACTATCCGGCCAAGCTCATAAAGTACATCGAGGACTACAGGCTTTATGAATATGACACCATGACCACCGAGGACTCCGAGCGTCTTGCCAAGGCTCCTGACAACAAGGCTGTCGCCTCGTCCGGCGGTTCGAAGGTCTCTTCGGACGGGAAGCCGTCGTCGGCCAGCGTGGAGAAGGCCCGCAAGGATGCGCGGAAGAGCCGCAAGGCCAGGAAGAGGCGCCAGAAGGCCGAGCCTGCTCCGGATGTGATACCGGCCTCGCCTCTGTCGTTGGAGGAGCCTAAGCGGATTGACAAGACGGGACTTGAGGTGTTCAGGTTCTCGTTGACCAGGGAGGCATATTCCCGCAACGGTGTTCCGTTCATCACTTCGGTGGAAGGGGAGACCTATTCGAGCATCGCGCAGTCGTACCATCTTTATTTGAATGAGTTGCTGAGGTTCAATGATTTGTCTCGTCCTGAGGAACTTCTGCCTGGCACGGTGGTCTATCTTCAGGCGAAGAAGAAGCAGTCCGAGAAGGGGCTTGACAAGTACATCGTGGGCGAGGATGAGGAGTCACTGCGCGACATCTGCCAGCGTTTCGCCGTGAGGATGTCGAGCGTGGTCAGGATGAACGGATTCTCAGCGGATTATAAACCTCGCGAGGGTGACACGATTGTCCTTCGCGGCAAGAGATCGAGAAAGTGATGAGGAAGTGGAAACTGGTGGCTCTGGTCGCCGCTCTGGTGCTGGTTGTTGTTCTTGCCGCCGTCGGTGGCCGTTGGTTCGCCGACAACCGCAAGCCGAATTTTTCCGGGAAGGCCGATCTGTACGTCCGCCCCGGGATGACTGTCGATGAGGTGGTCGCCCAGATCCCGGACAGCATTGTCGCCGACCGCCACGGTCTTGCGAGGGTGATCCGCAAGGGCTTGACTGACAGTGATCTTGAGCCTGGCCACTACGTTGTGGAGAAGAACAAGCCGAGCATCTATCTGGTCAGGATGCTGAGGAACGGCTGGCAGTCGCCGGTCAATCTGGTGCTGTCCGGCACGATGAGGCTTAAAGGCAGGATCGCCCGTAAGATCAGCAACCAGATGATGCTGGATTCCGCTTCGGTGGCTGATGCCTTGAACGACTCCGCCCTTCTGGCAGGCTACGGCTTCACCCCGCAGGATGTCTTCTCGCTGATCATGCCCGACACCTATCAGGTCTACTGGACCGCCTCGATGAAGGACATCCTGGATAAGCAGAAGGCTGCCTACGACACATTCTGGTCGAAGGAGAACCTCGCCAAGGCCGAGGCTCTGGGTCTGACTCCCAGGCAGGTCTCCGTGGTGGCCTCGATCGTGAAGTGCGAGTCCAACTATGCCCCGGAGTACCCGTCCATAGCCGGTGTCTACCTCAACCGCCTCCGCCAGGGCATAAGGCTCCAGGCCGATCCGACCGTGGCTTTCTGCTATGATTTCACGCTAAACAGGATCCTGTTCAAGCATCTGGAATACGATTCGCCCTACAACACCTACCTCCATGAAGGCCTCCCTCCGGGCCCTATATGCGTTCCGGACAAGGCCAGCCTTGAGGCCGTCCTGAATCCCGACCGCCACGGCTACCTCTTCTTCTGCGCCAGCGCCGCCATGGACGGCACCCACAAGTTCGCCGTCACCCTCTCCGAGCACAACCGCAATGCCCGCGAGTTCCAGCGCGCCCTCGACGCCCGCCGTCCCCGGTAGTAGCCGGCTGGCTGGAGCTTCCAAGCTCCACGGTAGGCCAGCAGTACATCACGGACGCATGCGCCGTGGGTGTGTGGATGGATCATCGGGACTATTCAAGCGATGAGGAATATGACCAGTTCACCGTCTCCGTGAAGCAGATCGAGGAGTGGACCGGCTTGGACTTCTTCGTCAACCTACCGTTGACCCTCCAGTCCAAAGCCGAGACCAACACCGACTGGTCCACATTCTCCAACTTCAGGTAACAATTTCAAGTAACGATTCCCCGGATCGACCAATAGCCCCGTGGGTGAGTAAGGAACACTTTACTCACCCACGGGGTTCTCTTTTTGAGTTTTCAGAATAAAAGTGTATATTTGTGCGTATAAGTGTAAGTACAATATAAGATAGCCGTTGTATGCCTATTTAACTTATATTAGAATATAAATTAAAATGGAGGATTATGATTGACTATTACGAGTATTCTGTACCGGAGTTGGTAAAACTTCTTGGCGCCAGATTCAAGGACTACCGTCTGCGCGGCAACATGACGCAGAAAGAGGTGTCGGAGCAATCGGGTATTACGATCACAACCATTCACAAGTTTGAGAATGGGGCATCCGGCAATGTCTCGCTGGGGACTTTCCTTTTGCTGCTTAAGGCAATAGGTCAGATTGATGCCCTTGACGAGTTGATGCCGGAGTTGCCGGCATCCGCGTATCTCATGAGGGAGGAGAAGAAAGTTCAACGAATAAGACATAAGAAACCATGATAGCGGGTTCGTTGAAGGTAATGCTTTGGGACAAGGAAATAGGTCGTTTGTCCTGGGATGCAAGGAGAGGGGTCTCGTATTTCGAGTACAATCCCGCTCTTCTTGGGGGTGAACTCGATCCGTTCCCCCTTGTGGCTTCTGTCAAGTCGCCTGCAAGCCGTCGTCCAATCATCGGCGACAAGGAAGCGAGGCTTTACCGTAAGTTGCCACCTTTTCTTGCAGACTCTTTGCCGGATGCCTGGGGAGACCAGGTGTTTGAGTGCTGGCGCATACAGAACGGCATACGCAATCAGGAGATCACTCCACTTGAAATCCTGTCGTTCATCGGCAGGCGTGGCATGGGTGCCTTGGAGTTTGTACCTGAATCATCCGGCATTGGAAAGGCAGAAAAGCTGAACATGAAGGCATTGACGGATTTGGCACAGAGAATTTTCACTGAGCGTGAGAATGTCAGGCTGATGCCGGAAGAATCGCTGACAATGCGTTCGTTGATGGCTGTTGGCACTTCAGCCGGTGGTCGCCAACCTAAAGCGATCATTGCTGTCAATCCGGAGACTGGGGAAATCAGAAGCGGACAGATTGCCGGTCATCGAGGCTTTGACTATTACATTCTGAAGTTTGGTGATGCCGAGCGTTCGTCAGCCGAATTGGAGATGGCTTACTATAAGATGGCTAATGCTGCTGGTATAGGCATGGCACCTTGCCGGATTGTAGAGGTTGAAGGTCGGAAACACTTCATCACGCTTCGCTTTGACCGTGACAAGGAACGCAAACTGCACATGCAGACTTTGGCAGCCCTATATCCGGAAGCGGACAGCTATGAGAAACTTCTTATGGTATGTCGTAAGATGCGTCTGCCTGAAAGCACCCAGGAGGAGGTCTTCCGCAGGATGGTTTTCAATATTCTCGCCAACAATACCGATGACCACAACAAGAACTTTTCGTTCCTGATGGACGAGTCTGGATGTTGGAGGTTGTCTCCGGCCTATGATGTGACCTATATTTTCAATGTTGGTGGCTTCCTTCCGGAGAAGACGCACTGCCTGATGATGCAAGGTAAACTTCAAGGTCAAACCAAGGAAGACGCTCTGACTCTGGCCAGGAATAATGGGATCCGGCGGGCGGAAAGCGTCATAGATGAAGTCGCTGCTTCGATACGGCAATTCAGAAGCTTTGCGGAGGAATGTGAAGTCGGCCAGCGATGGATCGGTGCGGTAGAAACCACCCTCAATAATCATCTGGCCGAGTGGGGACTGTGTGACCGGCGCAGGAATGTATCGTTCAGGATTGGCGAGACCCTTTTTGAGGATGTGCGTGTGGAGAGAACGTACAGAGGAAACTATCACCTTCTGTGCAAAGTGGATGGGAAAGGCCGCAAATTCGTGATTACTAATAAGAAAAATGAATATGCCTGGATTGATAAGACGGGCATAGACAATTTAACCAACGAGCAGTTGTACTCGTTGGTTGAGACGTTCTTTCCGTAAATTATGCCTGCTTTATGCGCAATGCGCTGAGGGACAGGTCGGAACGGCCTATCCCTCAGCGTGGATTAGATCTCGCTGCCGGTGAACTGGCCGATGAAGTAGATGGCTCCGGAGTCGGACTCGCTTATCAGGTAGACGAACGGCCTGTCGGCGTGGAACTCTACCTGGCGAGGCTCCGGCTCGTAGGCGGACATCGTCATGATGGCGGCGGTCGCGGCGGCGGCCTTAGTGCCCTCTTCGCTTACTTCGATCTTCGCCTTCTGGAACATCTTGGAAACGAACATATTCCCGTCCGCAAGCCTGCTGAAGTCGGCGCCTGGCTTGAACATTGTCGGCGCGCCGAGGCCGGCGATCACCTCGTTCAGCGGCTGCTCAACCTCGGTGGTGAACTTCGGCAGTTTCAGATCCACCTTGCAGTTCTCCATCTTGCGGCCAAGGTTCGCGATCTCCTTGGCGTTGACAACCCTCATCATGTCGTCGATCGACTTGCCTTCGTTCGGAAGGAGGACGGTCATCGCGAAGGAGCCGTTGCCGTAGGGGAGTCTGACGGCGGAATAGGTGCCGTTGGCGGTGTAGGAATATTCATCGTTCCTGTGCATCATCTTGACTTTCTTGATGTCGCGGGTGTAGCCTCTGAACGCCTCCACCTTCGTGTCCTTCGTCTGGAACCTCTCGGCCCACGGGCCGTTGAAGTAGATGGCATTCATCAGGTAGGCCACGGCACCCGGATCCACGTTGTCGATGATCCTCGGGATCATCCCTCCTGTGTGCTTTGAGCACCAGCCGTTGATGGTGTTCACTGTCTTCGGTGAGGTGAAGTCCAGATTCCGCACCTCGGTGCCGAACAGGTCGCCCACCGTCTTCCCGAACTCATTGTTGATCCTGTTGTCCTTGTTGACTGCCACGTAGTCCGCCACGTTCACGGTGACGGAAGGGTCGATGACACCGGCCTGCTTGACCAGAAGGCCGTAAATCTCGTTGATCTCCTCCATCGAAGCTTCCGTCCATCCGAGCGTGTTCAGGATTTCCTGTCTTGTGTCGCCGTCCGCCCCGTTCGCCAGAATTGTCATAAGTCCGGTCACGCTGAGCGGGGAGATCACCCGTGAGTCCATCCCGTTGGTCTTATTGAACAGATTGATGGCGAATGTGTTGTTCTTCGCCAGAAGATCCCTCTGCGCGTCAGAAAGGATCAGATAGTCATTGTCAATCGCTTCCATATCACCTTTGCTTGCCACTCCCGTGTCGCTTTGTCCGCCCTTCTTCGCGGTGCCGCACGACACCATCATAATCACCGCCATGCCCGAAAGCACGACCCTTTTTGCATTCTTGTTCATCTCTCTCTCACTTTTCCCTGTCAGGCAGGCAATTGCCTTCCGTGAATATATTCATTAAAAGCGGCTATTGCCCGCCGCCCTAACTAACCAACTCCCTAAATCCAGCAAGAACCGTTCCTTGCATCACCTTCCCACAATATTCTTTATGAATATCCCACATTTGTTTGAGTTATAAAAAATGGATTTTCAAACCCAATGACATTCATTATGAATATCCCCATCTCTGTCTATGGTTGCCCATCCCATTCTCTTTTTAAGTGGGCAAAATTCAACCGATTTTCTACCATGGCTCTTGTCCCTTTGCTTGGTGTGTGTCTTTTCCTGATTTGTAACAAATTGTTTTATAGGTAATTGTGATTTTCTGGTAGTCAAAAATGGAGGGCAGGGTTTTCTATGCGCCTGATTATTTGAGGGTGAAGATTCACATATTGGTTATCAACCCATTATGGAATCCTGCCCGTCAAGCATTCGTGCGATGGCCTTGGCGAGGCGCAGGTCGGGTTCCGTGAAATGGTTGCCGGGATTGATCTCGAAACAGTAAGGAATGGCTTGCCCTTCAAGTAGTTCCAGAATCTTGTCCGTGCATTCTCCCACACGACTCATCACAGGGTGCTTCGTTCCGCTTTCGTTGTCCCCGAGTGAAAGTGACACGAAATCCGGCCGCCTGACCATCGGATGCGAGACGGCATATTCAATGAACCCTGGGTACCAGAAAGAGGCTGAGCCGCAGGCGATTCTGACGAAGCGGTCTGTCTTCCAGGCGCTCCAGAGGGCAAAAAGTCCGGCCAATGAATATCCCGCCAAGGCGTTGTACAACGGTGGGGCCGGCAGTTTGGCCTCCGTTTCAGGCATAATCCTGTCCAGCAATTCCGTCAGATACCGCTCCGCGTTTCCTTTGAATGGTGGCTGCCCCTTGCGGACTCCCGGAGCCGTCCATGGAGTCAGCTCGCCCTCGAAATCGAAATCATGAACCGACACCAGATTGAAGTTCGGGCAGCCGATCCGCCTGCACGCCTCCCAAACTTGGTGCCCGTCCCCGGCCACGGAATGAATATAAACCGTCGGAAGCGCTGTCTTGCCTCCGCTCCAGATTCTGATTTTTTCCATATCACCCGCAATTTACGAATAATATCTCGGAATCAATCCGGTCACAGAGCTTGGTCCATGAGTTTGTCGAAATGGCCGGAACCCCGAAGTACGATGGCGACCTGTTCTATCAAGTTGCATATTTTTAAGAAGTTACCGGGAACTGAACTGCCAAGTGGCATGGCGGTTTTACCTGAACAGATCTTGGTCGCTGAGCTTGTCGGAGTGACCAGGAACTTAATGAAGTGACTGGAAGGTATTCATTACATGTACTGCCACTATAACTTATCACTTGACAAAGTCACTTCGGCAGGCTCAGTGACCGTGCCTGAAAGACCGTGATGGGATGCCCTTTTGAGACGTTGTCGCACCAGATGCTTACAGCCCGTTTTCGGCAACTACTTAAAAAATAGGCGCTTGGCCTTTCTCCTTTGGTTGAATCCAACCGAAGGAGAATGCTTAATGAATTGAAGGACAGTTCCTTCGCGATCACTCGCTTATTGTCACAGAGTTCCGTGTAGATGCTTGCTGGACTGCAGGTTAGTACTTTGTCCTTGGCGTAATCTTACTGGAGGAGAACACGCTGGTCTTTGATGGTTAAGCACTTGGGCTTCACTGTGGGAAAATTGCCGGATTATGTGTAAATTAGCGATTGATTTGGTAAAGATTGATTCTTATGAAGAAAGTGCTTGTGATTTCGACCAGTCTCAGGCCGAGGAGTAATTCGGAGGCGTTGGCCGATGAGTTTGTCAGAGGCGCTCAGGAGGCTGGCAATGAGGTGGAGAAGGTGACGTTAAGAGGAAAGGACATACGTTTCTGCAAAGGCTGTCTGGTCTGCCAGAAGACCCAGGAGTGTGTGATCAAGGATGACGATGCTCCGGCGATCGTGCGGAAGATGTACGAGGCTGATGCCATCTGTTTTGCCACACCTATATATTACTATGAGATGAGCGGCCAGATGAAGACGCTTCTGGACCGTGCGAATCCTCTTTACACGATGGACTACCATTTCAGAGACATTTACTTCCTGTCGTCGGCCGCAGAGGACGATGTCGAGGCACCGTCACGGGCTATCACCGGACTTGGAGGCTGGATTGCCTGCTTTGAGCATGCGCATCTTGCTGGTACGGTATTCGCCTGTGGAGTGACCGATATGGGTGAGATTGAAGGCCATCCTTCCCTGAAGTCTGCCTATCTTCTCGGCAAGTCAGTCAGATAGTCAGCCCGTCGCGCCACATAACGAGTTTTCTCAGGTTCAGCCTGCCTGTCTCAAGGAGATGCGTCAGAAATCGATCAGCATATCGAACTGGTCGCAGGCTCCGGTACGGTGTGCGAGATGTTTTGTGGAAGGAGAGATTCCGAAGAGTGGGGAATATGTCTTCACCTTCACTGTCTTGCCGTCTGGCATGAATTCCAGGATTCTTAGCCAGCCGTCTCCGCCGTTGCCTTCCCAACCACCGCCGGAAATCTGTACGTTGAACATCATCTGATGTACGTTCTTGCCGGCCGTATTCTTGTCCACACGGTAGGCCACAGCGTCATCAAAATCGCCCGGTTTGCCGGTGTGTCCGCAAACGACCAACACCACGTTAGGGCTGACGGACACGAATTTGTCCCAGAAATCCTTCCCTGAGGTCTGAGGGGTAATCTTATAACTTGTGTTTTTAGTATATTCCGCTGAACGTTGCTTGAGATAGCTGTGGGTCATGGCGATGACCTTATGTCCACGAAACTTTTCACTTCCCGCGAGATCCCTTGCCCAGTCAAGAACCTCCGGCCGTGGGGCGAACTCGGTTGTGATGACCAGGATGTCTCCCCAGTTCTTGTCGTGGAACTCAAACGCCGCGTTCTCCATGGAGATGTCCCCGTTGCGGTTCGGAAAATCAGCGACGAGGCAGTCACGCCAGCACGAGTTGCGCTCGAAAGGGAAATATTCAGGAAGTTTGGTCCGTCCGTTTTCGGACTTCTGATAGCCATAATCGTGGTTTCCACCGGAGATGATGTACGGGACTTTGCCGTCAAGCCTCGCCATCGAACGTGAAGCGGATTCCCACATCTCCCGGCTTGTCTGGTTCAGCATCTTGCGGTTCATCGTGATGTTCTCGTTTTGCTCGACCATGTCTCCCGTACAGAGCACAGCCTTGATGTTCAGATGCTCCACATTGTCCGCGATCCAAGCTGTGCAGAGCTCGAAGATCGGTTGGTTGATGTCGTACTTGGTGTAGCCCTGCGGGTCCCCGAGGATAATCATCGAGAATGAGTCCTCGTTCTCAAGATTCTGACGGTCGGCCCTGTTCTGCGCATGAACGGAATATGCCCCTGATGCCAGCAGGCATGCTGCCAGTAAAAATTGAAGGTGCTTTCTCATATTGTCTATCATTGGTATTCTTGTATTCTCTACAGTGGTTTGAAGGCAAAGTTACATCTTTTTTCGGATGATGGTTCCGGAAAATGTCTTATATTCGCTGAAAAACCAAGGCGAGAGGATGTTTTACGTCAGTGATCTTCTCGGCAAATAACGGCCTGCGGACACGAGTCGATTAAATTATAGGAATATGTTCGGATATCATCAAAGTCACATCCTGTCTTTATTCTTGTTGCTTGTGACAATTTCGTCGCCGGCGCGGGAAGTGGATGTGAAAGTTGCCCAAAGGGAGAGAGCGGCCACTGAAAAGGAACTGCTCCGGTTCAACTTTGGCTATTCCACCAACGAATACGGCCTGATGGAGGTGACCTGGCATCATTTTCTGAACCGGTACGTGGCCCTTGGCGGAGGCGTGTCGTGCGGAGTGGGCTTTATGGGGAAGAATATGCCGAGCGGCTATATCGCTGATTCTGACTATGATCAGTGGCAGATGACATCTGGCGAGGAGGATGAATGGAATATAGACGCACTGGCTCCGAAATTTCTGTTTTCGGGAATATTCAAGACTCCGGATCTGCTGGAGTCCTGGCGTTGCCGGATCGCTTGCCTTGTGGAAACGGGGGCTGTCTTCGCGATACCTTTCTCAAGGAGAGAGGTGCTTCTGTCCAACGAAGCCGGTGACACGAATACTGAATATGTCCGTGGCTGGGGCGGGCGCAGCGTCTTTTGGCAGTGCCGCGGCACGATCCTGTTCTCATTCAGTGATTGGGGAATCGGCCTGAGTTATTCGCTGAACGACATTGATATGTACTCCAGCGTCAGAAACTTGAGCTATAACGGAACTGATTTCTACGATTTCTATCCTAAGAAAAGAGCCCTTTACCACACTTTCGGGCTGACGCTGTCATATTCATTCTGATCATTATGTCACTTCCTGTTTTGCGGTTACTTAGGGGGCGGCATATAAGTTTTTTCATCATAATATATGCAGGGTTTTACAAGTTTTACATTTAGTAAGTTGTGACTTTAAAAATATGATGTTATGAAAACTATGATCAGACTTGTAACCATTGCCGCTTTATCCTTGGCGGTGTATTCCTGCGCCATTTCCAATGACAGTGACTTCTTGGGTTATGACTCCGGGATGAACGGAACTGCTGAAGCGATGACCGGTGGTGACCGTTTCGACAAGATCGCCGAGAATCCGTTTGTCAAGACAAAGGATCAGAATGTCTCCACATTCTCCATCGACGCTGACGGGGCCTCGTACACCATAATGAGGAAATATGTCAAAAACGGCTGGGCTGTCGAACCAGCGTCCGTCAGGATAGAGGAGTTCCTGAATTATTTCACGTTTGATTATCCGGAACCGACCGGATCTGACCTGGTGGCGATCAATGCCGAGACAGGGCTTTGTCCTTGGAATAAGGAGCATAGGCTCCTCAGGCTCGGACTGAAAGGTAAATCTTTGAATGACAAGGAACTTCCGGCTTCGAACTATGTATTCTTGGTCGATGTGTCCGGATCGATGAGCTCAAAGGACAAACTTGAGCTCCTCAAATCCTCTTTGGTCACACTTTTGGACTACCTTCAGCCGGAAGATCGGATTTCCATTGTGACATATTCCGGAACTGTCCGCAAATTGCTTGAGTCGACTCCTGTCAAGGATGCCGCGAAGATCAAGGCGGCCATTGGAAAATTGAGCGCTTCGGGTTCTACGGCCGGCGGAAAAGCGATCGAGATGGCTTATGAGGAAGCGTTGTCCAATTATATTCCTGATGGCAACAACCGTGTCATCCTTGGCACGGACGGTGATTTCAATGTTGGAGTGACAGATTCTGACGCTCTTACCGAACTGGTTGAAGGCTATGCTCGTAAGGGAATATACCTGACAGCCTGTGGCTTCGGTTCCGGCAACCTTAACGATGCGATGATGAAGAAGATTTCCGTCAAGGGCAATGGCACCTACCAGTACATTGATTCCGAGGAGGAGATGGCCAAGGTCTTTGTTCAGGAAAGATCAAAGTTCGTTTCCGTCGCCAACGACACCAAGGTTCAGGTCACATTTGATCCGGATATGATTGAAAGTTACCGTCTTATCGGTTATGAGAGGCGCGTGATGGACAACAAGGATTTCGAGGATGACTCTAAGGATGCCGGGGAGATTGGTGCCGGACAGACTATCACGGCTCTCTATGAGATTGTACCTACAGAAAACTATAAGGATGGCGAAAACTGCTGCAAGTTCGACTGCCGTTACAAGAAATCTCTTCTGGACACTGAGAGTCAGGCGCTTTCGGTTGACATAAAGGTGGCCGAGGGACAGATGTCCTCGGACCTGTCATTCGCTTCGGGAGTCGCCGCTTACGGACTGGTGCTTCTTCGTTCTGAATATAAAGGTGACGCTACCCTTGAGATGGCTTCGGAACTTGTGAAGTCAGGACTCTCTTTCGATCCTTATGGCTACAGAGCCCAGCTTCTTGATCTTATCTCAAAGGTTAAGGTGAGCGAGAAGTGACCGTTATTCCAGCCAGCCTTCAGGGAACTGCATCGTGACGCAGTGGAGGCCGCCGTGGCCGGAGAGGAGAGGGCGGCAGTCGATGACGATGACCTCCCTGTCCGTGAACACTTCCTGTAGTCTGGCGCGCGCTACCTCATCGAGTTCCGAGCCGGTGCCTGGCACGAGAACAGCGCCGTTGATTATCAGGAAATTGGCGTAGGATGCCGGGAGAGGGTAGTCGTCCAGGAACATCTGCTCCGGCTTCGGAAGCGGCACGAGCCTGTACGGCTTCCCGTCCGGCGTACGGAAGGACTTAAGCTGCGCCTCCATATTCATCAACCCCTCGTAGTCAGGGTCTTCCGCCTCCTCGCTCTTGAGGTAGGCGATTGTCTCCGGGTCGCAGAAACGCGCCAGGATGTCGATGTGGCTGTCGGTGTCGTCGCCGGAAAGGCTGCCGCTGTCCACCCAAAGGACACGCTTGAGGCCGAACGCCTGCTTGAGCTCACCCTCGATTTCCTCTTGGGTGAGATATTCATTCCTGTTGTCGCTGCAAAGGCACTCCGAGGTCGCCATCAGCGTCCCCGCCCCGTCCGTGTCGATGCTGCCGCCCTCCAGTACGAACGGGCGCATGTCCACGCACATGACCTCCTCCGCGAAGGCATTGTCAAAGAATATCCTCTTGGTGATTCCGTTGTCGAAGTTCGCGGCGAATTTGAGTCCCCAGCCGTTGAAGACGAAGTCGTAGACGTACTTCTCCCCTTCGTCGCCGTAGACAGCGATGCCGCCGTGGTCGCGCGCCCAGGTGTCGTTGACCGGGCATTCCTGAAACCTGATCCTGGAAGCGTCCACTCCCAGTTCCGTAAGCCTCTTCGTGGCGGCCTTCACGTCAGCCGTGACCAGCATCACCTTCTCGAAGCGCAGTATGGCCGAGATGATCCGTCCATAGCATTCCTGTACCTTCTCCAGTTCGTACCAAGGTGTCGTCTCGTCAGGCCAGGTGAGCATCACCCCGCTCTGTCTCTCCCATTCAGCAGGCAGTCTCATAATCATTACAATTTATATTATGCAAAGATATTGTTATTTTTGTGATCTGCGAAGAGGAATGACATTTGTCGCGGAAAAAGGAGTGGACCATGAAATTTCGATTGGAATCGGCATACAAGCCGTCGGGAGATCAGCCGGGGGCTATCGAGGGGCTTTGCGAGGCGCTCGGGCAGGGCGTGAGTGATGTGACGCTGCTGGGAGTGACAGGGTCGGGAAAGACCTTCACTATGGCCAACGTCATCGAGAGGCTCCAGAGGCCGGCGCTGATCCTGAGCCACAACAAGACGCTGGCGGCGCAGCTCTACGGGGAGTTCAAAAGCTTCTTCCCGTCCAATGCCGTTGAATATTTCGTCTCCTACTACGACTACTACCAGCCGGAGGCCTACCTTCCGACCACCGACACCTACATTGAGAAGGATCTCAGCATCAACGACCAGATCGACAAGCTGCGCCTCAGCGCCGCCTCGGCACTGATGTCCGGACGACGCGACGTGATCGTGGTCTCCAGCGTGTCCTGCCTCTACGGCATCGGAAACCCGGAGGACTTCCACGCCCAGTCGGTCGTTGTCAAGAGGGGAGAGAAGCGCAGCCTGACGAGGCTGCTCTACCATCTGGTCGACGCGAACTACAGCCGCACGGAGGTGGATTTCAAAAGAGGGACCTTCAGGGTACGCGGCGACACCGTCGATGTCTTCCTCGGAGGCTCGGACGAAGCCGTGAGGATCGAGTTTTTCGGGGATGAGATTGATTCCTTGTCTCTGATCGATCCGCTCACCGGAGCGCACATCGAGTCTCTGGATGAGGCTCCGATCTTCCCGGCCACGAACTTCGTGACCACGAGGGAACGCGCCGTCAAGGCCGTGAGCATGATCCAGGACGATCTCAAAAAGCAGGTGGACTACTTCAACGAGATTGGCAAGGGGCTGGAGGCCAAGCGCTTGCAGCAGCGTGTCGAGAACGACCTTGAGATGATCAAGGAGATGGGGTACTGCCCCGGCATCGAGAACTACTCCCGCTATCTGGACGGTCGCCAGCCGGGCCAGCGGCCTTTCTGCCTGATCGACTACTTCCCGAAGGACTTCATCACGTTCATTGACGAGAGCCACGTCACGATTCCGCAGATCAGGGCGATGTACGGCGGCGACCACGCGCGAAAGTCTGTCCTTATTGAATATGGTTTCCGACTTCCTGCTGCCTCGGACAACCGACCTTTGACCTTCGATGAGTTCAACTCTATTACCGGTCAGAAGGTCTATGTCAGCGCCACACCGTCCGACTATGAGCTGGAACGCTCCGACGGCCTTGTGGTAGAGCAGGTTGTACGGCCTACCGGACTGCTGGACCCTCCGATTGAGGTGCGTCCGACGAAGAATCAGGTTGACGACCTTGTCGAAGAGATCCGAAAGCGGGCGGAGAGGGACGAGCGGGTTCTGGTCACGACCCTGACCAAGAGGATGGCCGAGGAGCTGACCGACTACCTTGACAAGATTGACATCCGCGTGCGCTACATCCATTCCGACGTGGACACCGCCGAACGTGTCGAGATCATCGAGGATTTCAAGAACGGCCTCTTCGACGTGCTTGTCGGCGTGAACCTCCTACGTGAGGGGCTGGACATCCCGACAGTGTCGCTGGTGGCCATCCTGGACGCCGACAAGGAGGGTTTCCTGCGCTCGGGAAGGGCGTTGACCCAGACCGCCGGGCGAGCCGCAAGAAACGTCAACGGCCTTGTGATAATGTATGCCGACACGGTCACCGAGTCGATGGAGCAGACCATCAGGGAGACCGACCGCCGCCGCACGAAGCAGATTGAATATAACAAACTCCACCACATCACCCCTAAGCAGGTTGAGGTGAAAAGGAATATTCTTGTGTCGGAACTCTATGGCGAACCCGAGAAGGCGGTCAACCCTCGTGTCAAGAACGGCCCGAGCGGGAGGGTCAGCGCCCCGGACTCGGTCTCCGATCCGACCTACATTCCCAATCCGAGCGACCTTGGCCGGGGAAGCGTCTCCGTCGGCTTGGGACACGATTCCAAGAGGGAGGGCAACACGGCCTATGTCGATGGCTTTGTCAGGGCGGATCTGGCTGCCGTGCTTCAGGATCCGGTGATCCGTTCGATGAGCAGGGAACAGATCCAGAAGACCATAGCCGAGGACAAGCGCAGGATGGAGAAGTCCGCCGCCGACCTGGATTTCAGCGAGGCCGCCCGCTACCGCGACGAGATGTGGGCTCTTCAGGAATATCTCAAAGTCTGGAAGGACTAGTCTTTCGCCCTGGCGGCGGATGGCGATTGCCGCCTGACGATTCCAGGACGCAAGGATCGTGGCATTCTTGTTCGGAAATGCCGCGAGTCTGTCCGTGGGACGCTGATTATTTGATGCGGTACGGCTGGTCGTCGTAGAGGGAGTAGCGTTTGGCCTTGCGGATCCATTTCTGCTCCTCCAGCTTGACGTGCTCGCGGAGATCCTGGAACGGAATCTCTCCTTTGAGGTAGCTCATCATGCCGGGGTCGGCGATCTTCGTCTCGAAACCTTCAAGAAGTTCGAATTGTGGGTATCTTTCCAGAAAGTATCTCATCAGCTGGAGCGTGTGGAGCAGTGAATGGTACTCGGCTCCCGGCTGGAGCATAATCTGGTAGCCGTTGCAGCGCTGGCATTCGTAGCGTCCTGTGGACGGGGTGAATGTGCAGGGGCGCATCAGGACTCCGGCGGTGGCAGGCAGTACCTCAAGGCGGTTGTGACGGATGAATGGCGCTCCGAGATATTCATAAGGCCTGGCTGTTCCGATGGCGGGAGTGATGGTCGTGTTGTTCCAAAGACCGCCGCCGCTGTACATTCCGCAGGTGAACATCCCCGGGATGTCGGAAGCCGGGGCGATCGTCCACGGAAGCAGCTGGCGCGTCGAGTCGCTGGCCAGCGCCGAGATGACGTGCAGCGCGAAGGTGGCTCCGATCTCGTTGTACCAAAGGTTGCAGATTTCGCCGAGAGTGAGTCCGTGCCTGTGGGCCACCTTCGGCGTGTGCGCCTCCACGTCCCCCGAAGGCATCGACCCTTCCACGATCCTGCCGGCAGGGTTGATGTGGTCAACAATGTACAGCGACGGTGGATTCTCCATCCCGGCGAGCGTCTCCATCAGGTGGAACACGTCCTTGCTGTAGTTGAAGTACCGCGACCCCGCGTCCTGGATCTCCACCACCACGGCATCCAGCCCCTCAAGCGTTTCCTTGTCGAACATGATGTGGTTCGTTCCCGGTGTCAGTTCCGCGTCCCTGGGACTGAACAAAGCCTTGAGGTTTCCCCGTTCCGTGAACAGGTCGTACATGTATCTCCCCCGCGCTGTGTCCCAGCAGTTCTGTGTGCAGAAGCACCCGACCCGCCCGTCCAGCAGTGCCCTATCCAGCTGATCCTCCAGCGCCGTAGTCCTGAATGAAAACATAATTATTTAATAATTAAATTATTAACAAATGAATAACCAAAATCGACCCAAAGCTAATTATCACCTCCTTGCAACCGTGGCCACCCTCGGCCTCGTAAGAGGGGGGATATGTTCGGATAAAAGTCTTCGAACTCGGAGCGAAGCGACGCAAGGGGTCTGGGGAATCCGGTCCCCAGTGCCCCCCAGGGGGCTGTCACGAAGTGACTGGGGGGTGAAGAAAATTGCTCGGAGCTCGGAGCTCCGAGCGAGACGTTGCAAGGAGGTGATAATTAGCTTTATTTGCCATTAATAGTTCTGTTAACTATTATAGCATATATTTAATTCTGGTCATTAATGACCCTTTCGGCGATGCCGATCACCTCATTGGCAAGCGATTCTGCGGCGGCGAGAGTCGGAGCCTCGGAGTAGATGCGGATGATCGGCTCGGTGTTCGAGCGCCGCAGGTGAACCCACTGACGCTTAGACTCGAAACTGATCTTCACACCGTCGATGTCATTGATCTCCTCGGCGGCATATTCCTTCTTCATCTCCTCCAGAATCCTGTCAATCAACCCCTTGTCGCTCAACTCGATCTTGTTCTTCGCAATGTGGTACTCCGGGTACGTCCTCTTGAGCTCGCTCACCTTCATCTTCTTGTGCGCAAGATTGGAAAGGAACAAAGCCACACCGACCATCGCGTCACGACCATAGTGACTGGCAGGATAGATCACCCCGCCATTGCCCTCGCCACCGATCAGCGCCCCGGTCTGACGCATCTTTGTGGTCACATTGACCTCACCCACGGCAGCCGCCTCATACTCACCGCCATATTCCTCGGTCACATCCCGCAGCGCGCGGCTGGATGAAAGGTTCGAGCAGGAGACCGGCTTGTACGGAGCAGTGACCTCCGCAAGCGTTCTGCCCTCCTTTTTGGCGATTGTGGCAGCCCTCTCGAAAAGATAGCTCGCCACGCTCACAAGGGTATATTCCTCCACAAACGGCTCCCCGTTCTCGCAGATGAACGCCAGACGGTCCACGTCAGGATCGACGGAGATTCCCAGGTCGGCACCCTCCCTGACCACAGTCTCGCTGAGGTCGGTAAGATTCTTCGGCAGCGGCTCCGGATTGTGGGCGAAATCGCCCGTCGGCTCGCAGTTGAGCTTCACGCACTCGACGCCAAGCCTCTCCAGAAGGCGAGGCATGATGATTCCGCCAACCGAGTTTATCGCATCCAGAACCACCTTGAAATGAGCGTCTTTGATGGCCTGGACATCCACAGCCTCAAGCGCCAGGACAGAGTCCAGATGCTCGTCGGTGTAGTCGTGTTCCGTGATGTGTCCAAGATCGTCCACATCGGCGAAATTGAAGTCCTCGGCGGCGGCAAGGTCGAGAATGGCCTGGCCTTCGGCCGCTGTGAGGAACTCTCCACGGTCGTTGAGAAGCTTGAGGGCGTTCCATTGCCTCGGATTGTGCGAGGCCGTAAGGATGATGCCGCCGTCGGCCTTGGCGAACGTCACGGCCAGCTCCGTGGTCGGCGTGGAGGCGAGACCTATCCTCACCACATCCACGCCACAGGCCATGAGAGTCCCCACGACAAGGTTCTCGACCATCCCGCCGGACAGCCTCGCGTCCTTGCCGACAACGATCTTGTACTTTCCGCCGTTTGGCTGAGGCTTCCTTGAAGGCAGCGTGGCGCAGTAGGCGTAGGTGAACTTTACGATGTCAATAGGAGAAAGCCCGTCTCCGGGCTTTCCTCCAATGGTTCCGCGTATGCCGGAAATAGATTTTATCAGCGACATATTGTGCTGTTTTCAAGGAGTTTATGCCATGATGGCTCCAACGAGACCGAGGATGGCGTAGAACTCAGGAAGGGCGGCGTAGATAAGCGTGTTGGTGAACACGTCGTGACCCTGGCTGATGCCGACGATACCATTGGCGCTGACCATGCCCTGACGGATGGCGGAGATCATGCAGACAAGACCCACGGAGATTCCGACACCGAACATCAGCGGACCCTGGGCGGCGAAATCCTTGCCCAGCCACATGAAGAAGGCCACGAATCCGTAGATACCCTGCGTTGCGGGAAGGGCTGAAAGTACCATGTAGTTTCCTGACTTCTCAGGGTTGACCTTAAGGGCGCCTTCGGCGGCGTTGCCGGCGATGGTGGTTCCGATGGAGGAACCGATTCCTGAAAGGGCCAGCATGAGGCCCAGACCGAGATAACCTAAAATTTCGTTCATAATGATTTGATGTTTATTTTGTTATTACTTATTATCGTTTGTTGTCAGCGGGCTGTAGACCTTACCGGTACCCTCATAGCCGCTGTTCTTGAAGAACTCAAGGAAGTTGAGTCGGAGAGGATGCACGAACGCTCCGAGGCAGCACATCGCTAGGTTAAGGACGTGGCCGAAGCCTACGATGAGGACGAAGCAGAGGATGTTCACTCCCGGAACGTCTATTCCATAGACTGACAGACCCAACTGGTTGAACGCGTTGCCAAGCATGCCGCCGGCAAGCCCAAGGGCGTACAGACGCAGGTAGCTGAGCACGTCTCCAAGAAGTCCGGTGACGGTGTTGTAGGTCTCGTAGAGGCCTGAGCCGATGTTCACCAGCGGATTCCTGTGGATGTCGTTGAACAGGAATATTCCCAGCGCCGAAACCACGCCAAGCACGATGACGATCCATTTGGTGATGGTCGAGTCGATGACACCGGCGAGGGCGAAGCCTCCCACAATGACACCTCCCACGATCAGCAGGGTCCATCCGATGGTGCCGAGCGAGTTCAGCAGACCGTTGCGCTTGACGGCGTAGGCGGTCTTGAGAAGCATCGCGACACTGATGTGGGTGATACCGATCAGGATCGAGAACAGCATCTGCGCGTCATAGCCTGCAACCGTACCTTGGATCATGCATTTCTTGATCCAGTCCGGAACCCAGGTGGCCGCATAGGTGTCCATTCCGAAGAATGTGTGCAGGACGGTTCCCATCACGATGGTCGCGACACCGAGTGTGGTGACGAGCGGAGCCATCGAGCCGATGAATCCTTTGGCCTTCCTCATCGCAAGTCCAATGATGGCGAGGGCGATACCGTATCCCGCGTCACCCATACACATGGCGAAGAAGAGGGTGAAGAATATGGAGATGCACGGCGTCGGGTCGAACTCGTCGTAGGCCGGGCGGCCGTACATGTCTGTCAGCACCGTGAACATCTTCACGAACTTGTTCTCCTTGAACTTGATAGGTGGATTGTCGTCCTTCACTGCCTCCTCCTTGAGATAGACGATGTCCATCTTGTCGAACTCGGCGCAAAGGGTCGCGTCATTCTCCACCGGAGCGAAGCCGATGAAAGTTGTGATCAGATCCTCGGCGGCCTTCCCAGCACCTGCGTCAGCAAGGTACAGTTGAAGGGCTGCGACATCCTCGTCGCACTTGCGGAGCATTTCAGGAATATATTCCTTCAGCTCCTGAAGCCTTGCCTTGCAGGTGATGATCCTTTCCATCAGGGCAGTGACCTTCCTTTCGGCGGACCTGAGATCCCCTTCCGGAGCGGCGCATTCCTCGACCGGCAATGAATATGCAGGATCATCTGAAATGGTGATGAACCAGACATTCCTGCCGTCATCGAACACTTCCTGAAGCGGATAGAGATTCGCCCAGGACGGATCGTAGGCCTTCTTGGAAACATTATACCAACGGACCTTGTAGCCCTTTGCCTTCAACGCGTCGAGAGCGAAGCTGTCGTAGCATCCCCAAGGCCTTCTGCTTTCGACATCCTTGCGGGCCTGTGCCAGCTCGTTCCTCAGAACGTCCAGCTTTGTGGAATATTCCTTGAAACTCTCCAGAGGGTTGTCGTACTTGGCGTCCGCATCAACCTCGGCATCTATTTTCTCAAGGTCGGGATCCTGCGAGTAATCAAGTGACTCCAGTTTTGAGACGGCCTTCTTCAGTTCGTTGGTCATAGAGAGAAGCGCGGCGGAACGCTCGTCCACCGGCTTGGAGGATCTTGTGATGTCCACAAGCCCCAGTTCCTGCAAGCGTCTGAGGAATTCTTCAGTCTTCCCGCTGAGAAGAATGAAGGAATATTTAGTCATTTTCTCAATCATTGCCGCTTTCCTCCATAACTTCTTCTGATTCCTCCTCAGCGTGACGCTGCTTGACGATCTTGGATGAGGCCTTGCTCAGGTTCTCCTCGTCCTCCATGTAGCGCTTGATCTTGCGGATGGCCTCCTGATAGCCAGGAATCTGAACCTTCTCGTAGAGGTTCACCTTCTGGGTGGTCTTCTTTCTCTGGAAGTCCAGGATCCGGCGTTTCTCCTCATAGACCTCGGACTCGATCCCGAGCCTCGAAAGATCCTTGAGGATGGCCACGCCGTCGATGTACCACGCAGGCTTGATGAACGTGTTGAACGGACTGATCTCGTAGCGTATGCTCTTGAGCTCCGGACACTTGACACCGGCGACCTTCACGGTCACGAGGTCGATGTCCGCGATCGAGACCAGACCCGGCTCGAACTCGTTCCACAAAGGGGCAAGGTAGTCGTACCTCCTCTCGGCCTCTTCGAGGTCGCGCAGAAGCTTCTCGCTCTTGTCCTTCGCCTTCCGCACCTCAAGCCTCAGGGCGCTCTCCTTGTTCTGCAACGTAGGGAGTGCCTTCTGACGCATCTTGAGCTGCTTCTGCAGTGTGTTAAGCGCGGTTTTGTTGTATTGAAACTTGATAGGCATTACTTACCTTTCCAGTATTTGTCGATCAGTGATTGCTTGATTCCGGTCTCGGCCTTCGTGAAGTACTTGCCGAAGAGTTCCCAGGCGGTGTCGAGCATCTCCGTGATGGTGATGTTGACATCGATGGAGAGGAGTCTTGTGGCATATTCCTTCGCATAGTCAAGACAGCGGTGGTCGTAGTCGGAGAGGTCGAAACCGTTCTCCAGCTTGGTCTTGGCGTTCTGCGCGTCGGCGTACAGACGCACTCCGGCGTTCATCACCTGGCTGTGGTCCTCGCGGGTCTTCACGTTCTGTACCCTCTGCTTGAGCCTGGAAAGGGAACGGAATGGGTCGATGATGATCTTTCCTGAGTCGGAATCGGCGCGGAGGAAGAGCTGTCCCTCGGTGATGTAGCCCGTGTTGTCAGGAATGGCGTGGGTGATGTCGCCGTCGTTCAGCGTGGTCACGGCGATGATCGTGATGGATCCCTCGGTAGGGAGCTGCACGGCCTTCTCGTAGATCTTGGCGAGATCCGAGTAAAGGGAGCCTGGCATGGAGTCCTTGGAAGGGATCTGGTCCATACGGTTCGACACGATGGAGAGCGCGTCGGCGTAGAGGGTCATGTCCGTGAGCAGCACAAGCACCTTCTCGTTCTTGTCCACGGCGAAGTACTCGGCGGCGGCAAGGGCCATGTCCGGAACCAGAAGTCGCTCTACTGGCGGGTCTTCGGTCGTGTTGACGAAGCAGATGATCCTGTCAAGCGCTCCGGCGCTCTCGAAGGCCTGACGGAAGAACAGGTAGTCGTCGTTGGAAAGACCCATACCGCCGAGGATGATCTTGTCCACATCGGCTCTCAGGGCCACGTCGGCCATCACCTGGTTGTAAGGCTGGTCAGGGTCGGCGAAGAACGGAATCTTCTGTCCTGACACGATGGTGTTGTTGAGGTCGATGCCGGCGATACCGGTCGGAATCAGCTCTGACGGCTGGCGTCTCTTGTAAGGGTTCACGGACGGTCCGCCGATCTCCCTTTCCTCGCCCTCCACCTCGGGACCTCCGTCGATAGGCTTTCCGTAGGCGTTGAAGAAACGTCCGGAGAGCTGCTCGCTGACCTTGAGGGTAGGAGGTTCGCCGATGAATGTCACCTCGGCGTTGGTCGGGATGCCTTCCGTGCCTGAGAACACCTGGAGGGTCACCATGTCACCCTTGGTCTTCACGACCTGGGCAAGCTTGCCGCCGACTACGGCCAGCTCGTCGTTGGAAACTCCCTTGGCCTTGAGTGAAACGGTGGCCTTGGTGATGGCTTCCAGCTTTGTGTATATTCTTTGATAAGCCTTATTTGCCATAGTCTTCGATTAATTTATGGATCTTCACAGCATAATTCTCGAATTCCTCGCTGTGGAACTTGGTGTAGTTCATCTGGCGGAGGTCATTGATGAGTTCCTTGAAGAACTCGCGGCACTTCTCGAAGTCCTCGAAGTCGAAATCGATGCCGCAGATGTCCAGAACGAGATCCAGCATGTATTTCTGACGGTCCATCGGACAGAGGGCGTCGGTCTCGTCGAAAGCGTCCTGCTGGAGGAACACGAAGTCGATGAGTTCTGACTTCCAGAAACTTACGTGGTAGGCTACAGGAACACCGTCGTCACCGAGGATGTTGATCTGCTCGTTGGCTTCGCGTCCGCGGCGCAGGAGGTTCTTGGCTTTGGTGACGTTGGCCACCCAGCCATGCTCCACATGCTCGTCGAGCCAGGAGATGATCTCCGGGTACTCAAGGTACTTAGAATATGACTCGATCGGGTTGACGGCAGGGTACCTCTTCTGGTCGGCGCGGTTCTGCTCCAGTCCGTAGAAGCACCTGGCGGCCTTCTTGGTGGACTCGGTCACAGGCTCCTTGAGGT
This sequence comes from Alistipes sp. CAG:514, assembly GCA_000431015.1. Classification (GTDB taxonomy): domain Bacteria; phylum Bacteroidota; class Bacteroidia; order Bacteroidales; family UBA932; genus Cryptobacteroides. The sequence continues at coordinate 33,292 of HF986057.1, forward strand.
TACCGCCGGCAGGGGAAACCGTTCCGATGAAGGTGACGGCTCCGGTCTTGCCGTTGTTCAGGACAACCATTCCGGCGCGGGCGTAGAAGTTCGAGATGATGGCTGAAAGGTCAACCGGGAAGGCGTCCGCTCCCGGAAGCTCCTCCATACGGTTGGACATCTCCCTCAGGGCCTGCGCCCAGCGGGAGGTCGAGTCGGCCAACAGGAGGCACTTCAGCCCCATCGCCCTGTAATATTCACAGATTGTCATCGCCGTGTAGACGGAGGCCTCACGGGCGGCGACAGGCATGTTCGAGGTGTTGCAGATGATGGTCGTACGCTCCATAAGGTGGCGGCCGGTGTGAGGGTCGATGAGCTCAGGGAACTCGGAGAAGATCTCCACGACCTCGTTGGCGCGCTCTCCGCAGGCTGCCATCACGATCACATCGGCCTCGCCCTGCTTGGCGATGGCGTGCTGGAGCACGGTCTTGCCGCATCCGAAAGGTCCCGGGATGAATCCGGTGCCGCCCTCGGCGATAGGGTTGAACGTGTCGATGCAGCGTACGCCGGTCTCCATGATCTTCTGTGGCCTCGGTTTCTCCTGGTAGGCCTTTACGGCGACCTTGACAGGCCACTTCTGAGTCATGGTGACGTAGGCTTCCTCGCCGTCGGCTCCGGTCAGCACGGCGATCACCATGTCGATGTTGTACCTGCCTGCCTCGGCTATCTTCTTCACGGTGTACTCGCCCTTGAACGAGAACGGCACCATGATCTTGTGAGGCAGCCAGCCTTCCTTGACCTCTCCCAGCCAGTCGGCGGCGGTGACCTTGTCACCTTCCTTCGCGATCGGGGTGAAGTCCCAGAGTTTCGTGTGGTCCAGAGGGTCGGTGTACTCTCCTCTCTTGAGGAACACCGACTCCATCGTGGTCAGATTGTTCTGGAGACCGTCATAGACGCTGGAGAGAAGACCAGGGCCGAGGGTCACCTCAAGCATCCTGCCTTCAAACTCCACAGGGTCACCGTTTTTCAGTCCACGGGTGCTTTCGAACACCTGGACCGAGGCCTTGTCACCGCTAACCTTGATGACCTCGGCCAGGAGGGGAGTACCTGCAAGGGTGATGTAGCAGAGCTCGTTCTCCGCCACAGGTCCGTCCACCTGAACCGTCACAAGGTTGGAAACAATACCTGTTACCTTTCCTTTTGTCTTCATATTCAGTTATTTCAATTTTCGTTATTTGGCGGGCTCGTATTTCACGCCCTTGAATGTGCCTCTGACCTCGTTTACGAGGCGGATGAACATCTCCCGGCCGGTCTTCTCGTCGAGGGAGAACCATCTGCCGATGATGCGCAGCCTTGCGATGAACCCAAGGATGGCGTCAAGGTCGAAGTAGTCGAATGTGGTGATCTCAAGGATCTTGTCCCACATCAGGGAGTCCAGACCACGCTCGCGGGATAGCAGGTCGGGGGCGTTCAGAGCCTCCTCAAGCTTCGGACCTTCCGCGAACTCACCGGTCTCCAGCTTGATCGTGTCCTGGTCAAGCGGTCTCTCGAAAGCCTTGTTCAGGAAGCGGGCCTTGCCGTTGCGGACGTTCAGGTCGAAGGTGAAATACTCCTTGATGAACCTGTTGGTGTCCTTCAATGCGGCCTCGTAGAATTCCCGGTTAAGGTTCTCGTCCTTGAATCCGTCCAGCAGACGGTCCACGACCTTGCGGTCGGCGTCGCTGAGCTGGGACTTGATCCAGTCGACGTAGGTGTCGAAGGACGCTCCCTCTCCGAACTTCCAGTCAAGCGTGATGGCGGGAAGGCTGGAGATTATGTACTCGTAGTTGTTCATTACTCGCCGAAGAGTATCTTACGTGTGGCTGGTCTGAGATAGTCGCCGATCAGGGACTTGAATGTCTCGTCGGTGAGGCTGATGAAGTAGGATCCGTCCTTAGGACCGATCGTGAATCCGCCGGCCACCTTCTTGGAAAACTCCGCTGTGACTCCACCCTTGAGGATGTTTGCCAACTCTCCGCTGACGAAAGGCTCAAGCTCTTTCCTGAGGCTCTCCGGAAGCACGATGTTGAGGTCAACGGCCTCCTCGGCGTTGAACTTCCCGGCCACGGCCTTGATGATCTCCTTGACGAAATCGGCTGAAGAAAGGGTTGACGACACCTGCTTGTCTGTCATCTTGCCGACCATGAGGTTCTCGATGTCCTTTCTTGTGGCCTGGATGCTCTGGACGGCGGCCATCTTCACGTCGCCCTCCACCTTGGTCTTGTAGTCCTCGGCGTCCTTGTGGGCTTTTTTGAGAATGGATTCGGCCTGCTTTTTGGCTTCCTCGATGATTTCGGCGGCTTTTTCGTTGGCCTTGGCGAGGATGGCCTCACCCTCTTCCTTACCCTTTGACAGACCCTCCTTGTAGAGCTTGTCGGTCAGTTCCTGTAGCTTGTTTTCCATTTATAATTATGTGTTATATTCCAATCCTACAAATATAGCGAAAATATTAATCAGAATCAAATAATGAATAATTGTCGAAATCTTTGTCGATTTTATTGATGATAAGTTCGAAAAACTTTTTATCTTTATGAAAATTAATACAAATTTAAATTATTATGAGTTCATTTGTAAACGACGTTGTCGCCAACTTCAAGGATGTTGTCCTCAACAAGTATGTGAAATTCGAAGGACGCGCCGACCGCGCGGAGTTCTGGCAGTATGCCCTTGTGCTTTTCCTCATCGGACTTGTTTTCAGCATTCTCGGTTCGATTTTTGCCAAGGTGCCTGTTATCGTGTTGATTCTTAACATTATCAACCTCCTGATCTCCCTCGCCCTTCTTCTTCCGGGACTCGGCGTGAGCGTGAGAAGACTCAACGACGTCGGCAAGAGCTGGCCTTGGATCTTCATCAACCTGATCCCTATCATCGGATCGATCTGGTTCATCATCCTTCTTGTGAAGCCTTCTGTGCCGGCAAAAGAGTAGAGAACCATATTCACTATCATAAAAGCGCATCGGAGGATTCCGGTGCGCTTTATATTTATTATGTAGGAGTCTGTGTCCGGCTCCGCTATCCGAGGAAGCCGAGCAGGATTCCGGCGGCGACCGCCGAGCCGATGACCCCGGCGACGTTCGGTCCCATGGCGTGCATGAGCAGATGGTTGTTCGGATCAAACTCCCTTCCGACGATTTCGGACACGCGCGCGCTGTCAGGAACGGCGGACACACCGGCGTTGCCGATCAGCGGGTTGATCTTGCGGTCGCCCTTAAGGAAGATGTTCCAGATCTTGACGAAGAGTACGCCGCAGGTTGTGGCGATCACGAATGACAGCAGACCCAGGACGAAGATCTTCACGGAGCTGCCGCTCAGGAACTTGTCCGCCTGTGTTGAGGCTCCGACGGTAAGACCGATCAGCGTGGTCACGACATCGATCAGCGGGCCGCGGGCGGTCTCGGCGAGACGTCTTGTCACACCGCTCTCTTTCAGAAGGTTACCGAAGAACAGCATGCCCAGAAGCGGAAGTCCGGAAGGCACGATGAAGGCGGTGAGAAGGAAGCCGACGATAGGGAAGATGATCTTCTCCTTCTGGCTGACCTGTCTCGGGGTTGGCATCTTGATGAGGCGTTCCTTCTTCGTGGTGAGTGCCAGCATGATAGGCCTCTGGATGACCGGCACGAGAGCCATGTACGAATAGGCGCTCACGGCGATCGCTCCCATCAGATCCGGGGCGAGCTGTGAGGACAGGAATATGGCCGTCGGGCCGTCCGCTCCTCCGATGATGCCGATCGCGCCGGCCTGGTTCGGGTCAAACCCAAGGGCGAGGGCGAGCAGGTAGGCTCCGAATATTCCCATCTGGGCGGCGGCGCCGATCAGCAGCAGCCTCGGTTGGGAGATCAGGGCGGAGAAATCCGTCATCGCTCCGATTCCAAGGAATATCAGAGGCGGGTACCATCCTTGTTTCACGCCTTGGTACAGGATGTTAAGCACGGAGCCGTCCTCGTAGACTCCGATGTTAAGTCCCGGGAACATCGGAATGTTGCCGATGATCATTCCGAATCCGATCGGAACGAGCAGGAGCGGCTCCCATTCCTTCTTGATGGCAAGCGTGATGAACACTATGCCGATCAGGATCATCACCAGATTCTGCCATGTGGCGTTAGCGAATCCTGTGAAGTACCAGAACTGCTTCAGACTTTCGAATATGATCTCCATCCCTCTATGCTATCTTGACGATTTCCGCACCTTCGAGGACGGAGTCACCCTTGTTGACGAGAATGGCGGTGACAGTACCGTCGGCAGGTGCCTGGATCTCGTTTTCCATCTTCATGGCCTCAAGCACGGCCACTTTCTGACCGGCCTTCACGGCCTGGCCTTCCTTGACGGAGACCTCGATGATAACGCCCGGGAGAGGGGAGGTCACCGGCTTGCCCGCGCCGGCTGGAGCGGCTGGCTTAGGGGCAGGTGTCGTGGCCGCCGGGCTTGCCGGGGCGACCGTTGTCGCCGCAGGTGCCTGAACCGGTTTCTGGACAGGTGCGGGAGCGTTCTCCATCTCTACCTGATAGGAAGTTCCGTTCACCGTCACGTCCGCGATGTTGCCTTCCACTGAATTGATGTCAACGTTGTACTCGTTGCCGTTGATCCTGAATTTGTAGGTTTTCATATTCGGTTTAATATTCTTAATCTTTTATTATCTTGGTAATTGTCTGAAATTCTGCGTCTTGTCGTTCCAGTTGCTGCCCTGGGACGGACGGATCGTGATGACGAAACTCTCCTCGTCGTGGGTGCCTCCTCCCAGATAGTCGTCAAGCGCCAGGGCGATGGCCGCGTGGATCTCTCCGCCGAATTCCTGCGAGAGGGCCATCGAGATGGCAGCCGCGACCTCAGGAGTCATATTCCCGCCCTTCGCTTTTCCTGAAGACTTCGCCGGCTTTGGCGACGCGGTCTTGGTGTTGGCTTTCCCGATCCATCCGAAGATGAATGCGAGGATTGTGAGCGCGATGAACACCACGGAGACGGAAATGAGCGTGAGGACCCATCCGTGAGGATCCTTCTCCTTCATTATCTGGCTGTTGGTCTTGGCGTCAACGTCCCCGTTGTACGAGCCGGGAGTCGGCTTGTTCGTGATCTTGATCTCGAAGTCCATCATCTTTACGCCGGTAGGAACCTTGACGACCGAGTGGTCCGCCGGAAGGTCAGCCGGAATGTCGATGGTGTCGATGACCGTGCGGCCGTCGTTGCTGACAAGGTAGATCGTGGATCCGTTGCGGAGAGTGAAATTCGTGTAGTATGTGCCGAGCGAGGCGTTGCCGCCGGCGTAGAGTACAACGCTCTGGCGCGGCTTCAGAACCGTCGTCGCGTCCGATGCGGGAATATGGTACTTCCGCAGGTTGTCCTTGTCGTCGGACAGATAGCAGCCGGCGAACTTCACGCTTCCGTAGGAATTGTTGAAGATCTCGATCCAGCCGTTACGCTGCCCGTAGCCGTCCGTGAGTCCGTTCGTGTTCTCGACGAGAACCTCTCCGATCCTGAGATCGCTGAGATTCTGGGCCTGGAGTCCAAGGCCGGAGAGCATCAGGACGGCAAGTGTGAGTAATTGTCCGAATCTCTTCATGGCTACAGAGGAAGGTTGTCGTGTTTCTTGGCCGGCATCTGCTGTTTCTTTCCGGCGAGCTGCTCAAGGGCGCGGATGACGCGGAACCTCGTGTTGCGAGGCTCGATCACGTCGTCGATGTAGCCTTTCTCCGCAGCCTGATAAGGATTGTTGAAGAGTTCTTCGTACTCCTCCTTCTTGGCGGCGCGGATCTTTTTCTGTTCCTCTGGATCCTCCACGGCCTTGATGTCCTTGGCATAGAGGACGTTGACGGCTCCGTCGGCTCCCATCACGGCGATCTGTGCGGAAGGCCATGCGTAGACGAGGTCGGCGCGCAGGTGCTTGCTGCTCATCACGATGTAGGATCCGCCGTAGCTCTTGCGGAGCTCCACGGTGACCTTCGGAACCGTGGCCTCGCCGTAGGCGTAGAGAAGTTTGGCTCCGTTGGTGATCACGGCTCCGTACTCCTGCTGCGTTCCCGGAAGGAATCCAGGGACATCCACCAGCGACACGATCGGAATGTTGAACGCGTCGCAGAAGCGCACGAAGCGGGCTCCCTTGCGGGAGGCGTTGATGTCAAGCACGCCGGCGAGCATCTTAGGCTGGTTGGCCACGATGCCCACGCTCCTGCCGTTCATGTGGGCGAATCCGACGATGATGTTCTTGGCGAACTCCTTGTGGATCTCGAAGAACTTACCGTCATCGACGATGCTCGAGATGACCTTGTACATGTCGTAGGCCTGGTTCGGATTGTCAGGGATGATCTCGTTCAGCGAGTCGTCAACCCTGCTGACAGGGTCGTCGGTCGGAACCCTCGGAGCCTCCTCCATGTTGTTCTGAGGGATGTAGCTGAGAAGTTCCTTGATGGTGTCTATTCCTTCCTGCTCGTTCTCGGCGGCGAAATGCGCCACACCGCTCTTGGTGGCGTGGATGCTTGCTCCTCCGAGTTCCTCCTGGGAGACAACCTCTCCGAGGACGCTCTTCAC
>HF986057.1:39855-46260 GCA_000431015.1 Alistipes sp. CAG:514
GCTCTTCACAACGGCGGGGCCGGTGAGGAACATGTAGGATGTGTTCTTGACCATCACCGTGAAGTCAGTGAGGGCAGGGGAGTAGACGGCCCCTCCGGCGCAAGGGCCGAATATTCCTGAAATCTGCGGAACCACACCGGACGCGAGGATATTCCTTTCGAATATCTCGCCGTAGCCCGCGAGCGCGTCGACTCCCTCCTGGATTCTCGCTCCGCCGGAGTCGTTGAGGCAGATGAACGGCGCTCCGTTCCTTGCGGCGAGATCCATCGCCTTGCAGATCTTCTCGGCCATTGTCTTGGAAAGCGAACCTCCCGAGACGGTGAAGTCCTGCGCCGCCACGTAGACAAGACGGCCTCCGATCGTGCCTTGTCCGGTGACCACGCCGTCGCCGTCGAAGTGCTGCTTCTCCATGCCGAAGTTCGTGCAGCGATGACGGACAAACATATCGAATTCCTCGAAACTTCCTTCGTCAAGCAGCAGCGCGAGGCGCTCCCTCGCAGTCAACTTGCCTTTCTCATGCTGGGCATCGATTCGTTTCTGACCTCCGCCCATCCTGGCCGCGGCTCTGCGCTCGACCAGTTTCTTGATGTTATCCTGCTGGATGCTCATACTTTTTTGATTTGTTCTATTCTTATCTTACAATCTACAAATTTATCAAGAATCCGATTTCCGTCAAAATTCCAGCCCCCGAAATCGTGAATTTCCGTTACATGTGGTAAAATGCTGGTTTATGAACATAAAATAACAACGATGTCACATAGCGCAAAGAAATTTTCCCCTGTCAAATTTTTGTAACGTGAAAAATTTGACAGGGAAAAATTTTTTGCGCCTATAATGCGCCCATAACCGCTCCATCAGTAAAAAGGCTGACTGAAAAATCCTTCCAGTCAGCCTTTAATACTCATTAATGATTATTATTCCGCCGGTTTCAGCGTGCTGTAGACGTTGGTGACATCGTCATCGTCCTCAAGAAGGCCGGTGAGCTTGTCGAGAGTCTCCCGCTGCTCCGGCGTGACATCCTTAAGATCCACGTTAGGAATCCTCTCGAATCCTCCGGACACAAGCTCATAGCCGTTGTCCTCGATGTACTTCTGGATCGCGCCGTAGGACTCGTAGGCTCCGTAGATCACGACATCCTTCGTGATCTCCCCGTCCTTGTCCTCCACTTCCTCGATGAACACCTCTGGGTCGTCGTCGCAGTCGCAAAGGGCGAGCTGAAGCTCGTCGATGTCAAGCCCTTCCTGGTATTTGATCTTGAACACGCACTTGTGGTCGAACATGAAGCTCACGCTGCCGCTGGTCCCGAGCGAGCCGCCGCACTTGGTGAAGTAGCTTCTGACGTTGGCCACCGTCCTGGTGTTGTTGTCGGTCGCCGTCTCGACAAGGTAGGCGATTCCGTGAGGGCCGTAGCCTTCGAACACAACCTCCTTGAAGTCACCCTGGTTCTTCTCAAGAGCCCTCTTGATGGCCTTCTCGACATTGTCCTTAGGCATGTTCTCGCTCCTGGCCTCGGCCAGGAGGGCGCGGAGCCTGGAGTTGCCGACAACATCAGGTCCACCCTGCTTGACGGCGATGGTGATTTCCTTTCCGATCTTGGTGAAGGTCTTGGCCATGTGCCCCCACCTCTTCATCTTCCTTTCCTTTCGGAATTCAAACGCTCTTCCCATGGTCCTTATTTGGTCTGGTTTTCGATGCGGGTGATGTACTTGTCGATGTCGTAGCCCTCAGGAGAGTTGGCGTACTGATCCTTGATCTTCTTGTAGAAGGTGAGGGCCTTGGCGTTGTCGCCGAGTTCCTCGCAGGTCACTCCGGCCTTGAGAAGGTAGGAGGCGGCGAACATGTTGTCGGCTGCCGCGGCGGCCTTCTCGAAATAGCCCAGAGCCTCGCTGTACTTCTCCAGTCCCACATAGGCGTCTCCGATGCAAGCGGTGGCGCGGGCTGAAAGGATGGCGTCCTTGCCATTATACTTCTTGAGATAGTTGATGGCCTCCTGGTAGTTTCCGAGCTGGAGTTCGCAGACACCGGCGTAGAAGTACACATCCTTGCCTCCCTTTGCGCCGAAATCATTGATGATCTGGGCGAATCCCAGAACGTTGCCGTCACCGTTGAGGGCAAGCTCGAACTCACCGTTGCGGAAGTTGGCCTCGGCCGGGAACATCTGTGCCGCAGCTTCCTCGCCCTTAGGCTGGGCGTAGAACTTCTGGTAGGCGATAACGCCCAGCGCGATCACCACGAGGGCGATCAGAACACCATAGATTGTCTTCTTGTTCTCACGGAAGAACTGGTCGGTCTTGGACACGGTCTCGATGACCTTCTCCTCACGGGCCTGCTCTCTTTCCTTTACATTTGCATCTTGTTTTGCCATTTCTATAAAGTTTTTGTTATTATCTTACTCAACTTTCGCAAGTAGGCAATCACCTGCTGTCAAATACATTATCTCACGTTCGGAGGTGATTGCCCACCCACATCATTTCACGTTACCCCCTCCCTAAATCCCTCCCCTCGGGGGAGGGACTTGCTTTCACTGCAAGCAGTGAAGAATAATAGTCCGCAAAATTAGGAAAAAATGTTTAATCCTGCAATAATATAGGCAGAGTGTCTCTCGCCGCCGGCCTCTTCTTGCCGGCGCCAGTCTGTTTTCACGCGAAAATTATTATCTTTGTCTCGGTTCAATGAAGATCAGATGCCTGCTCTTAAGAAAATAGCCATACAGAATTTCCGGAACATAGCGTTCCAGGAGCTGTCGTTCGCTCCCAACATCAACTGCATCTCAGGCAACAACGGGGAGGGAAAGACCAACCTGATGGACGCCGTGTGGTACCTTTCGATGACCAAGAGCGCGTTCGCCTCGTCGGACAGATTCAACTTCCGGCACGGCACCGACTCCTTCGCCGTCTCGGGGACATATTCCATGAATATGGGGCCGGACGCGCGGTTCTCGGTCCAGGTGGACGGCAAGGGCGAGAAGAAGGTGCGCCGGGACGACAAGGCATATTCGAAGATCTCTGATCACATCGGTGTGCTGCCGATCGTGATGGTCTCGCCGTCAGACACTTCCCTCGTCAGCGAGAGCGGTGAGGATCGGCGGCGGTTCGTCAATTCCGTGCTGTCGCAGATGGACAGGGAATATCTCGCCGCGATGCAGCAGTACAACCGCCTGCTTTTCCAACGCAACAAGATGCTCAAGGACGGCACCTTCGACGAGGCACTGCTCGATGTGTTCGACGAACGGATGAATGAATATGCCGGAGCGATACACGCCAGGAGGGAGGCCTTCATCAGGGATCTCCTTCCGCTTGTGGCAGGGCATTACGCCACGCTTTCGGGTGGTCGTGAGACCGTGTCGATCGACTATCGTTCGGATCTTGCGAAGGGTTCGCTGTCGGATCTTCTGAAGGCCTCCAGGGAGAAGGACAGGATGTTCAGGTACACCACCGTCGGGATCCAGAGGGATGATTTCCTCTTCGGGATGAACGGGTTTCCGATCAGGCGCTGTGGCTCGCAAGGGCAGCAGAAGTCGTTTCTGGTCTCCTTGAAGTTCGCCCAGTACGAGCTGATGAAGACCCGTTACGGCTTTCCGCCGATGCTTCTGCTGGATGACGTGTTCGACAAGCTGGACATGGGCAGGATCTCGAATCTGCTGGGATTGGTCGCCGGGAGTGATTTCGGCCAGATATTCATAACCGACAGCAACAAGGTCAGGATGTCGGGCATTGTCGATGGCCTGACGGCGGACAGGGCTTATTTCGAGGCCGTCGGAGGTGAGTTCAGAATGATTTGACGATGGTGGAGTTCAGGAAGATCAAAGGCACGCCCCGCAAGGAGGCTTTGGGTATGGATCAGCTGATTCCCCTGTACATCAGGGCGTTGAAGCTGAGCGCGGGACTCAACACGCAGAGGGTCTTCGCGGCCTGGGACGCAGTCTCGGGAGTCGCTGGCCAGACGCTCAGGAAGTTCTACAGGGACGGCAAGCTTTACGTCACCATCTCGTCCTCCATGATCAGGAGCCATCTGGAGTTCCAGAAGCCGTCCTTGATCCAGGCCATGAACCGTTTCTTGGAGAAGGATGAGCTCTTCGTCAAGGACTACGACAAGGTGGGATTTGTCAAGGAGTTGATACTTAAATGACTTTGGAGGAATTATTGTTTTTTCGGTTATTGTTAGTCAGGAGGTAATGCTATGGGCGACAGGGTCAGGATCATAATCGACGACGCCATCCCTTTCATCGAGGGGGTTCTGGAACCGTATGTGGATGTCAGGTACATGGAGGGCAGGGCGATCTCCAGAGAGGATGCGATGGAGGCGGACGCGCTGATCATCAGGACAAGAACCAAGTGCGACGCTGCCTTGCTGGAGGAGACTCCGGTGAAGTTCATCGCCACGGCGACCATCGGGATGGACCACATCGATCTTCCGTACTGCAACGAGAAGGGGATCATCGTCCGTAATTCCGCCGGATGCAACGCCGGAGGAGTGATGAACTATGTCTTCTCGGCCCTCTACGGTGTGGCCGCCAGGAAGGCCATCAGGCTGGAGGGAGGCAAGATCGGAGTCGTGGGGGTCGGCAATGTCGGCAGAAGGGTCGATTCCGTGGCCGGTTCGCTGGGCTTCAAGGTTCTGAAGAACGATCCTCCGAGGATGAAGGAGGAGGGCAACGAGGGTTTCTGTCCGCTGGACTACCTGCTTGCCAACTCGGACATCGTGACCATGCATGTTCCTCTGAACGAGACGACAAGGGGCATGGCGGACGATGAGTTCTTCGAGCGGATGAAGCCTGGCACAATCTTCATCAACGCTTCCCGTGGCGAGGTTGTGGACGAGGCCGCGTTGAAGAGAGCCATTCCGAAACTCGGCCCGGTGATCATCGACACGTGGAACAACGAGCCGGACATCGATGTTGACCTTCTGAATATGGTGGACATCGCCACTCCGCACATCGCCGGCTATTCCTACCAAGGCAAGCAGAACGGCACCGCCCTGGCCGTGCGCGCCATCGCCCGCTTCTTCGGCATAGAGCCTCTATACGATTTCTTTCCCAAGACCGAAATCATTGACCTTGAGTCAATCCGCCTTGACCTGAAAGGCAAGTCCCAGGGAGAGGTCGCCTCCGTCCTCCAGTACAACTACCCGATCTTCACTGACGATTTCATGCTCCGCATGGCTCCCGAAAACTTCGAGTCCCTCCGCTCCACCTACAAATACCGCCGTGAGTTCTATATCTTCTGACCCCGAATACCGCCGCGAGTTCTACATCTTCTGGCTCCGAATACCGCTGTGAGTTCTGCATCTTCTGGCCACCGAATATCGCCGCGAGTTCCGCATCTTCTGACCACCGAATATCGCCGCGGATTCTGCATCTTCTGGCTCTGAATACCTCCGCGAGTTCTACATCTTCTGACCACCGAATATCGCCGCGAGTTCCGCATCTTCTGGCTCCGAATATCGCTGTGAGTTCTGCATCTTCTGGCCACCGAATATCGCCGCAAGTTCCGCATCTTCTGGCTCCGAATACCGCCGCGAGTTCCGCATCTTCTGGCCGTCTTTTCAGGCGGCACTGTCGTTTCGGCAGGCTCAAGGACATCCCAACAATGTCAGGAAGATGGTAGCTGAATTTTTATAAGTGATAGGAGACAAACCGCTCTCAGCAGAATCATTATCAGAATCCCGTAAAACCTGTCACTTTGTGTTATAGGTTCCGTAGACCGGATCCATCCTGACATATTTCATACCCTCATTGGGAGGAAACGAAATATGCTTGTAGGTCTTGCCGTCGCTTTCGATGACATCGCCTTTGGCGAGCCAGTACTTTTGTATGACGTAGTCGGACATCTTTCCTATGCCCCAGTTGCTGTCCAATTCATCTGCGTCGAAGATTGCGACAAACAATGTGTCAGTGTCATAGAAGATCTCGTCAACAACCTGCCCGGCACTTAACTTAACCCCTACTATAATGTCGGCGAAAGACCCCATTTGCCCTGGTTCGACGTGGTGTAGGTACCATTTGTCGTTGAGATCCTCCAAAGAGACCGGATCATCTCCTTTCTTGAGGCCGGTTTCCTGTGACCAGATGTAGACTCCTTTGCCGTAGTGGTTTTCAAGATCCAGTGAATAGAAGATGTCACATGAGGTGACGGATTGCATCGCCAAGGCAGTGGTCAATACGAGGATGATTCTTTTTATTATATTCATAGTTGGTGTTATTGTGCTTAGTTTCTTCTGCTTGATAGACGTTTGTGATCCAACGACATTCTCCTAAATCCAGTTTCACGGATTACTTGCATCCTATTTATGTGTAAAGTAAAACCGTGAGAATGCCGCTATCATGACATATTGCGCTCTTCGCCTGTCTTGCCCTGAAAGGGACATCTTACAAAACAGGTTCAGCCACAAGTGCCTTTGGCGGCC
>HF986058.1 GCA_000431015.1 Alistipes sp. CAG:514
ACAAGGGCAGGACGGGGGAAGAAGAAGGAAGAGGGACACCGGTGAAAGGCAGGCCACGGCGAGCACGTGGAAGAGCGGCGACGCCCCCATGCTCGATGAGGTCGGCAGCATGGAAAGGGAGCTGTATCACATCGGTACGTCAGGATACGGGATCACCCTCCTGTGTGAGAACATATACTCGTACTCGGACATCACGTACATGGTGTTTTCCGTCGACAACAGGTCGGGGATCAGCTACCAGGTGACTGACGCGACGTTCGTCGTCGAAAGCCGCAGGCAGTCCAAGAGGACTGTAGCATATGACCAGACCGTGTTCCCGAAGAGCCGGTACGGCAACATATCCGCAGGACCCGGGGCGAAGGGAAGGCTGGTATATTCGTTCGACAAGATGACGCTCTCCAAGGACCAGGTGCTGAGGGTGTACTTCTACGAGAACGGCGGGCAGCGCAACCTCGTGATGACGGTCAGCCCTAATGACATCAACAAGGCCAAGAGCCTGGCAGGAAAGAGATGACAGATGAAGAAGAGCACCAAATATGAGCTGCCGCATGACAAGCCGCTGCTGACGGTGACGGTCGGCGAGTTCGCCGCACTTATGGCCGCCATCCTCAATGAGGGGAAGGCGGTTCAGGATACGGGAACCACGGCGAGAGGGCTTGGGGAACTGGCCGACAGGCTGGGATGCGGACGGTCAAAGGTCTCCGAGCTCAGGCGGCTGGGAGTCCTTGACGGAGCCGTCGTCTCCAATGTGGGCCGCAAGGCCATATTTGACGTAGAGACGGCGATGCGTCTTGTGTCGGAATACAAAATGAACAAATAACTAAATAAATCAGGTAGGATTATGGCAAAGAAAAATGACAATGAGTATTTTGAATACTCAATTGAGGACATTCTCAAGAGTCTTTCAGGACTAAAAAAAGAAATGAAACAACTTCGTCAAGGAATAATTCACGAGAGCAAGCTGGCGTATACAAATCAGGATTTGATGGATATGTTCGCTGTAGGAACAAAGACTCTCAAGAAATGGCGAGATTGCGGGGAACTGACATTTACACAGAGAGGAAGCATATATCTATACTCAAGAGATGATATTAATGAGTTCCTTAGACGAAACCATTTTGATTTTCTGGAACTAAATAAGGAGATCAGCAATAGTAGAGGTCTTTGATAGGATTCATGAACAAACGACATCCCTCTCCTGATTGGAGATGGGATGTCGTTTGTTTAGTTGTTTATATGTTATTTATATGATATCAGAATTCCTCATTCATCACAAGTATATCATTGGAAACCTTCTCTTGAAGGAATTGCGCGTATGTCTTCTCAGTTGCCGCAATACTGCTGTGCCCAAGCAGTTTCGAAAGCATATATATGGACATTCCTTTATTGATAGACTTGACCGCGAAACTATGTCTGGCCACATGCATTGTGACTGTTATGGGAAGTTTTGCGTTCCTGCCGACAGTAGCCAAGACTCTATTCACTCCTTTGTCTTGAGCATTCCTGGTCATAAATAGTTTATACTGGTTATTTAAGTCAAAGTCATCCGGAAGCCGATTGAACACAAAACGGTCGTTCAGCCTATAATTCTTCCACCGTTCAAGAATCTCCATAGCACTACTATTAAGAGGTATGTCTACGGCTGCTTTTCTTTTCGTCTTTACCTGTACCTTTGATAGCAATCTTTTTTCGAAGTCAATATGCTTCCACTCAAGTGTAATCACATCTGACAATCTTAGTCCGCAGGCAAAATATGAGAAGAAAAACATGTCAAGGATGATTCTTGCATTCTTGCTTTTTACTTTCTTACAATAATCATAGAAATACTTCATCTGTTCCGGTGTAAGATATCTTGTCTTTTCTTCCTCAGACGGTTCTGATTGGTATTTAGTGTTCCTGGTTATCAGAAAATTACCTAAAATTGGCGCTACCACACTTTTCTTTACAATGCCATTCTTTTCTCCGTAATCTAGCGCAAGATACAGAGGGACCAATGTCTTGTTTATACCTTCTTTGCTGGTATTCTTCTTTATGTTTACACGATAATTTACATATTCATCGAACATTGAAAGTTTCATCTCACTCATGTGTGGTGAAGGCGTATCTGTGAAATTGGCCAGAAAGAACTCAAATGCTATGATACTTCTCTTTTTATTGTACCAAGCCGTATAGCCATATTTTTCCATCTTATAATGGAGGTCATTCACCTTATGCGCATACTCCACGAATATCGGGTCTCTAGAGTCCATGTCGGTTGTCTTTAACCCCAGAATCTCCTGGATTGTACAGATAGCAATCGGCGGTTCCAACTTTAGTATCTTGGAACGGATTGGAGCTAGCGCCAGAGATAGTTTATTATTGATTACTTCATAATTCTCGTTTGATGGAAGTACGATTTGTTGTTTTTCATCCCAATCCTTGGGAAGTATCCATAGATTTGTAGACTTTTTCAAGTATCTATCGGAAAATGGTACCCTAATGTAGATGCATTTCTCACCATTAGGGTTTGGAGAGTTAAGCATTGCAAGCTTAACCTTCGGAATTTTCATCACAATGTTACTCATAACTATCTTATTATCACAAAGTTAATATATTAATTTTGCATAAAAAAGCAAAGCCATGAGATACCGCGAGATACCACGAAATGCCAATAATCTGCCTAATTTTGCAGCACGCTTCAATGAGTTTTCTTTTGCTATGCGCCATTATATTCCCAAAAACGCCATTTTTCCGCCCCTCACTATGCTGCAAGGCATATTCTTGAAAAGTGTCTTTTTTTTCTTTAGGCAGATTTTAAGGTAGATTTTAAGGTAGATTTTAAGGTAGATTTTCACTCCACCATACGCCCTTAGAGGCCTGTAAGGCATATAAAAAATGACACTAAGAGAAGAAAATCTGCTTAGCGTCATTTTGTAATTAACTGATATTCAGCACATTAAAACCTTTAATACTCCTCCTCGTTAAAGAAAAAGTCTTCCTTGGTAGGGTAGTCCGGCCAAATATCTTCTATGCTTTCATATATTTCGCCGTCGTCTTCGAGTTCCTGGAGGTTCTCGATAACCTCTTCCGGAGCGCCTGAGCGGTTGGCGTA
>HF986059.1:0-7759 GCA_000431015.1 Alistipes sp. CAG:514
TTTCAACTTCTCAAACACAGGGTTTTGCACATGAGCCGATCAAGAATGGAGGATTCAAGGTTTCACAGACGATGACCGTGAATGTGAAAATGTTACGTAGACATCTGGAGCAGGCCGGCATTATCAGAGGGTTGTCTTCGGGTTTTTAACTAAGTGAAAATCAGGTGACCATGAAGAGATTATTGATTCTGTTCGCTTTGTTCTGTTCCGTGCTGTGCCATGCCCAGCAGCAGAATGTGAAAATCTATCTCAACAACGGCCGCATCGTGTCAGGCGGACTGCAGGAGGAAACCTCCACGACGGTTACAATCGTGAAGCCCGACGGGGAGCCGCAGACCATCAATAAGGTTGAGATCAGAAAGATTGCCGATGCCGGAGAGCCTGACATCGTTTCCATGAACAAGAGGTACGTTGACTACACCGCCAAGGAATCCGGCTTCTGGGGAGCCGTTGAGCTTGGAGGAGGCCTCAACCTACACATCGACGGTAAATACGACTCTTCTGTCATGACAGACCTCTGTCTTACAGGAGGTTATCGCTTCAACAAGTTCATCCAGGCTGGTGTGGGCGCCGGAGTCCGTTACTATATCTCCGGCAACGACAGGGTTTATGTCCGTGACAGGAAGCCGGATCCTGACGTGAAGGTGTCCTTTCCGGTCTATGCCAACTTCCGCGGAATCTTCGTCGATGACCATGCCCGCTCGACGGTGCCGTATTGGTCTGCCAATGTGGGCTACACCATCAATGACGGTTTCAGCTTCGCCCCGACTGTCGGGTTCAGGTTCGGCTCCTTGGAAAGGAACCACTTCCTGCTCGGTGTCGGCTATTCACTTCAGTGCGTCAGTGTTCTTGACGAGGAGGCCGGATCAGGCTACAAGAACCTTGTCTTGAACGCTGTGACATTAAAGTTAGGTTATCAATTTTAGACATCTATGAGAAAATATTTGATTATCACACTCTTGGTAGTAATCTTTGGAGGGTGTGCCACTCGTTATCAAGGCTCGACTGTAGGGGAGTCCACATTGCAGTACGTCCGTACCCAGGGGGATGGCTCCATAACGGTCAGGGTCTCGACCACCGGCAGAAACTATAATGACGCCCTGTCACTTGCCGGCAAGTATGCCCTTAGGCAGGCTTTGTTCAACGGTTTGCCTGTTCCGGAGGGAGGTTTCCTGGCCAAACCATTGGTGACAGAAGTGAACGCGCAGGAGAAGTACCAGTACTTTTTCAACGCTTTCTTCTCTGATAATGGTGACTATAAGCGTTTTGTCAGCTCGGAGGACAAACGGTCCAGATCAGACATGCTGGCAAAGGGCAGGACCGCTGTCAGGACAGTCACCACCGTCAGGATCCTAAGATCCGAATTGCAGAATTATCTTATTGAGAATAACATATTAAAGCCATAGTCATGAAAAGGTTGTTTTTGATTCTTGTTTTGATTACCCTCCCTGTTTTTGTTTTCGGCCAGGCCAAGAAACCGTCCCTTATGGTTGTCCCGAGTGACCTTTGGTGCAATCAGAACGGCTACATGACGGAGGAGAATAGCATGGGGGAGATGGTCCCTGTGCCGGACTACCGTAGGGCTCTTATCAACAACACTGATCTGCTGCCTGTGATTTCCAGGATCAACGGCCTCATGGCTGACAGAGGTTTTCCTCTGAAGAATCTTGAGTCCGAGATCAAGGCGATCAACTCGAATTCCGCCGAGACAGCCGCCATAACGAGCAAGGACGGCGCTACCGTAAAGACCAGCGCCCTTGAACAGTTGCGCCAGAGGGCAAAGGCCGACATCATCGTCCAGCTGACATGGACGGTCAATCAGACCGGGCCAAAGCGTTCCGTGACCTACACTCTTCAGGGCCTTGACTCCTACACCAACAAGGAGATCGCCACTTCCACTGGTACAGGCGAGCCGTCATTCACGGCGGAGCTTCCTGTCTTGCTGGCCGAGGCGGTCAGCAGCCACATGGACGAGTTCTGTGACAGGCTCCAGAACCATTTTGATGACCTGCTTCAGAACGGCAGGGAGATCTCCCTGAACATCAGGGTGTTCGAGAATTCCGGCGACGTTGACCTTGAGACGGAGTACGATGGAAAGGAACTGCGTGAGATCATTGAGGATTGGGTGTATGAGAACACTGTCGAGCATCGCTTCAACCTTGCCGACGACAGTGAGGTGTACATGAATTTTGATGAGGTCAGAATCCCTTTGTATGATGACAGGGGAAGGGCGATGGCGGCAAGCAACTTCGCGCGGGAACTTGAGAAGTATCTGAAGGGCGCGCCGTTCAACATCCCGATCAAAAGAGATAACGCCGGATTGGGTCTGGCGACCTTGTATTTGTTTAAATAAGCTTAATATATGAAAAGATATCTTTTATCAATCATCCTATGTGTTCTGGCGGCCTTCGCTTTGTCCGCCCAGGAACAGGATTCCCCGAAGGTGCCGATGACAGTCTCGATCTCCGAGGCGTCTTCCAACGTGCCCGCGTCTTCCTGGGATTTCCTCACGACTCGTCTTAACGCTGCCATCACCAAGAATGGAATGGGGGCTACTGACAATTTCACACAGTTCTTCCTGTCATGTACATATTCAGTAGTTGATAAGCACATCGTGCCAGGCTCTCCGACCAAGTATTTCCAGACGGTGGAGATGAATTATTTTGTGGTTGACGCATTCGCGCAGAAGATTTTCTCAAGCGTGGCGATCGAGACACAGGGCGTTGGCAACAGCGAGGAGCAGGCGGTCACTGCCAGCATCCGGAAGATCTCCCCTTCAAACGCGGCGCTCTCCTCATTCATCAAGGAGTCCAACCGGAAGATCATCAAGTACTACAACGAGCAGTACAGGAATATAATCGCGATGGCCCAGGCCTTGGCGAAGGTGTACAAGTACGAGGAGGCTCTGTTCCGCCTGTCCACCGTTCCGGAAGCCTGCTCCGGCTTCCAGGAGGTGATGGAGGTGGCTGTGGGAATATACCAGAAGTACCTTGACGACAAGGCCAACAAGGCTCTTGCCAGGGCTATGGCCATCTGGAATGCGGGACAGGATTCCTATGCGGCCGCCGAGGCCGGAGAGTATCTCGCCGAGATCCTTCCTGACGCTACGTGCTACCCACAGGCGGTGGCTCTGAGCAATGAGATAAAGGCCAGGGTCAAGAGTGACATCGATTACTACAGGAAGCGCGAGGAAGTCCGCGAGGACCGCGCCTATAAGCTGGACACGGAGAAAGTGAAGGCTTGGAAAGCTGTCGGTGTGGCCTATGGTAACAACCAGAAGTCGGTTTACTATCACAGAACGTTGTACTGATCCGTATGTCGCTTAAAAAGACTTGCCTTTTGGCCGCGGCTGCCTTTTTGGCCCTATGCCCTGCTTTCGCCCAGGAAGCGGCCACATCAGACGAGGGCGACCACGGTGAGTTGACAAAATACCGTCGCTCGTCACTGTACTCGGTGCTTGTAAAGCATTCGGACTTTCCATATTCGGCTGAGATAGATTCGGCGTTCATGGTCATGCCTATCCCTGACAAATTCAATGACCACAACATTGACCTGCGGTCGTTCGAGTCTTCCGCCGTCAAGATGAAGAAGAGGAGCAGAGGCAAGACTGAGCTGAACAAGAAGGACATCGCCAGCTTCATGTCGCAGAATCAGATTGCCAAGGCATTGGTGGCCAGATGGTTTGACAGAAATCCTGAAACAGGTGGCTTCGACATGGATCTCATTCAGTCAAGAGGCTTCTATGATGCCTCCCAACTGGACATCTCCACGGCCAGGGAGTCGTCTCGCGGAATGTCGGCCCTCGGTGACGCCGGCGAGCAACTGATCGGCAACACTTTCTTGATCTTCAATGACATCACATTTGTTGACAAGGGAGAGAGGTCTTCCAATGTCGCAGGCTTCCTGTCTTTGGCCGGCAGTCTTATGAGCGAGCTGTCGGGAGATTCGTCCTATCAGACGGTGGGAGATCTCGCTGCCGGCGCGGCTAATGAGATCGATGGGTTCAGGGTGAACATCACGACCTATCTGTACCGGCTTGTCTGGAACGACGAGGTTGCCGCGACCTTCTATCAGGACTACTGGTTCGGTGGCGGGGAGGATAATCCTGAGAGAAGGTTCGCCTTTGATGCCAGCGACATATTCACGGTTGACTATGTGGGCGAGACAACGACTTCCGCCGCCAACCTTGCCTCGAAGAATTTCTCAAGCAAGTCGAAAGGCGCGCAGATGCTCAAGGTCTGCACCCGTGCCGTGGACAAGGCTATTGTCGAACTGCAGCGGGAATATGACGAGTTCAAGGTAAACGTCCCGATCTACAGGATCTCGGAGGATGGCAAGACCGTTGATGTCCAGATCGGGCTCAAGGAAGGCATTAATGAGAAGTCCCGCTTTGAGGTCTTGATGCCTGTCGAGGATGAGGACGGCAACTTGCAGTACGAGAAGATCGGCATGATCCAGCCTGAGAAAGGCAAGATATGGGACAATCGCTTCGGTGCCTTGGAAGAGGCCCGTGAGGCCGCGTCCGAGGATGGTCCCAAGTCCAAGGATGAGGATGCCGCCGATCTGGAGTCTGCCATGCTTACGGCTTCCACCTTCAAGGTCACCAGCGGTGCCGGCAAGATAGTTCCAGGCTGTTTAGTCCGTGAGGTGACAATCAAGAGAGGCTCCTGACAAGGTTCCTTTGCCCGGTCGCCGAGTCTGCCGAAGTGTCCTTCGCCTACGGAGGTGACAATTTGTCAGTCCGGAAGACTTGGAACATAATTTGACTATCCCTTAACCGGCCTCGCCAATGGTGAGGTCGGTTTTTATATTCGTAAAATTTTAAAAGGAAAGATATTATGGCAGCAAAAAGCAACAAAGGACAGATTGGGGTGACGACCGAGAACATATTCCCGGTCATCAAGCAGTTTCTCTATTCGGATCACGAGATTTTCCTGAGGGAGCTGGTCGCGAACGCAGTGGACGCTTCGCAGAAGATGAAGGCCATCGCATCGAACGGAGACTTCAAGGGCGAGCTTGGCGAGCTTAAGGTGCGCGTCGAGCTTGACGAGAAGGCCAAGACGTTGAGGATCATTGATTCCGGTATCGGTATGACTGATGAGGAAATCGACAGGTACATCAATCAGATCGCGTTCTCTTCCGCCGGTGAGTTCCTCCAGAAGTACAAGGATCAGAACATCATCGGCCATTTCGGCCTGGGATTCTACTCGGCTTTCATGGTCGCGAAGAAAGTGACTATCGAGTCTCTTTCCTGGAAAGAGGGATCGAGCGGGGTCATCTGGACCTGCGAAGGCAATCCTGAGTTCGAGATGGGGCCTTGCGACAAGGCTGAGAGAGGCACCGTCATCACACTTTACCTTGACGACGAGGCCGCCAAGGACTACGGCACGAAGGGTAAGATCCAGCAGCTTCTGGACAAGTACTGCAAGTTCATGCCGGTTCCAGTCGTCTTCGGCAAGGAACAGGAATGGAAGGACGGCAAATATGTCGACACCGACAAGGACAACGTCATCAACAAGATCGAGCCTCTGTGGACCCGCAAGCCTTCCGAGCTGAAGGAGGAGGACTACATGAAGTTCTACCGGGATCTCTACCCGATGAAGGAGGATCCTCTGTTCTACATCCACCTGAATGTTGACTATCCGTTCAACCTCACCGGCATCCTCTACTTCCCTAAGATCAAGGACAGGATGGCGATCGAGAAGAACAACATCCAGCTCTACTGCAACCAGATGTTCGTCACCGACCACGTCGAGAACATCGTCCCGGATTTCCTGACCCTCCTTCACGGTGTCATCGATTCTCCGGACATCCCTCTCAACGTGTCCAGAAGTTATCTTCAGGCCGACGAGAATGTCAAGAAGATCTCGACCTACATCACCAAGAAGGTGGCCGACAGACTGGAGGAGATATTCAAGAACGAGCGCGAGGCGTGGGAGAAGAAGTGGGACAACCTCAAGCTGTTCATTGAATATGGCATGCTCTCCGACGAGAAGTTCTGCGAGAGGGCGCTGAAGTTTGCCCTCCTGAAGAACACCGACGGCAAGTATTTCTCTCTGGAGGACTACCGCAAGGCCATCGCCGAGAATCAGACCGACAAGGACAAGAAGGTCGTTTACCTCTATGCAACCGACACTGACGAGCAGTACGCTTTCATCGAGGCGGCGAAGAACAAAGGGTATGATGTGCTTCTGATGGACTGCGAGCTTGACTCCCACTATGTCAATCTGTTGGAGCAGAAGATCCCTGACACAAGGTTCGCCCGTGTGGATTCAGACACGATAGACAACCTCATCCCTAAGAACGAGAAGGTAAAGCCTGAGATGGCCCAGTCCGACAAGGATGATCTCAGCGCGATGTTCAAAGCCGTCCTGCCGAAGGGCAACGACTACTTCGTGGAGGCCGACAACCTTGGCGAGAACGCCGCTCCGGTGGTCATCACCCGCAACGAGTTCATGAGGCGCTACCGCGAGATGAGCGCGATGGGCGGCGGCATGAATTTCTACGGCAGCATCCCTGAGTCGTTCAACATCACCGTCAACCTTGAGAATCCGGTGATGGCCGGTATAGTCACCGATGCCAAGTCAAAGATCACTCCGATGCAGGAGCTCCCTGCCGAGCCTGGCAAGGACGCTACCGACGAAGAGAAGAAGCGCGTTAACGATGAGCGCCAGTCCATCAAGAATGCGCACGAGGCCATAGTCAATGAATATGCCGCCGGCAACGACATCCTTAAGCAGGTGATCGACCTGGCCCTGCTCTCCAACGGCCTCCTGAAAGGCAAGGCTCTTTCCGACTTCATCGCCCGCAGCGAGAAGGTCATCGCCGAAGCCGCCCGCAAATAGCCCGGATTATTCCGTCTGAACGCGCTTTCAGAATTGAGTGTGAGAAGGCATTTCCTTTAGAGGAAGTGCCTTCTTTTCGTATATGATAATCTGCGGATCTGATTTGTTTGAATTGCTATTAAGTGTTATATTCGCAAAAACCACTTTGATTGATGAGTAACAGGACTTTGACGGCGGTTGCATGTACGTTGACCGGGACGCTGACGGTGGCCTCTTTTGTTTCCTGCGGGTCACGGAAAGATGACGGGGATGGTGAGGCTAATAGATTGAATGTCATCTACATCATGTGCGATGACCACTCGTATCAGACAATCAGTGCCTATGACAGCCGCTTCATCAGGACACCGAACATCGACCGCATCGCGGACGAGGGGGCACGTTTCACGAACAGTTTCGTGGCGAACTCGCTGAGTGGCCCGAGCCGGGCTTGTATGCTGACGGGAAAGCATAGCCACGCCAATGGCTTCACCGACAACACCACAACCTTTGACGGAGGGCAGCAGACATTCCCGAAAATCCTCCAGGCTGCCGGCTACCAGACAGCGATGATAGGGAAGTGGCATCTGGTCTCGGATCCGACAGGGTTCGATCACTGGGATATTCTTGTAGGACAGGGAGACTATTACAATCCTACTTTTATCCGTGACGGCGAGAGGGTGTGCCGGGAAGGCTATGCTACGAACATCATCACCGACCTTGCGCTGGAGTGGCTTGATAAGGAGCGTGACAAAGACCGTCCTTTCTGCCTTTTTGTCCACCACAAGGCTCCCCACAGGACGTGGATGCCTGATCTGTGTGATCTGGAACTGTTCAGTGACGCGGAATTCCCTCTTCCTGATAATTTCTATGATGAATATGATGGCCGCATCCCCGCCTCGCTCCAGGAAATGAGCGTCGTTAAGTACATGGATCTT
>HF986059.1:7781-9803 GCA_000431015.1 Alistipes sp. CAG:514
GTGAAGGACATGGATCTTGTCTATGACCTCAAACTCGCCGACAAAGAGAATGAGATCCATACCTCCACTGGCCTTGAACAGGCTGGAAGGAGTTTGTACGATCGCTTTACTCCCGGGCAGAAGAAAGTCTGGGATGCCCACTATGATCCGATCATCGAGGAGTTCAAGAGGCAGGGGCTGGACGGGGATGCCCTTGCCCGATGGAAGTACCGTCAGTACATGCGCGACTATCTCCGCGTTATCCACTCCGTGGACAGAAACGTGGGTCGCCTGCTGGATTACCTTGAATCAAATGGTTTGATGGACAACACGATGATAGTCTACACGTCCGACCAGGGCTTCTATATGGGTGAACACGGCTGGTTCGACAAGCGTTTCATGTACGAGGAGTCTTTCAGGACACCTTTGCTTGTCCGTATCCCCGGCGGTCGCAAGGGTGACATAGAAGAGTTGGTCCAGAACATCGACTATGCTCCGACGATTCTCGAATTCGCAGGAGTGGATGTGCCGGAGGACATGCACGGTGTCTCATTCCTGCCGTTGCTCGAAGGCGGGAAGACGGAGGACTGGCGCAATTCCATCTACTATCATTATTACGAATATCCCGCCGAGCATGCGGTAAGAAAACACTTCGGCATCCGCACGGATCGTTACAAGCTTATCCGTTTCTACGGTGACATCAACTGCTGGGAACTCTATGACCTCCTTGAGGATCCTTCTGAAATGCACAATCTTTACGGTGTCCCAGGCACCGAATCACTGACCGACAGCCTCAGAACAGAACTGCTTCGCCTCCAGATTCTGTATGATGACCCGATTCGCGAAATCCCGCTACCCTGATTCCCGGCAGTAGTCCCCGGATGCGCTGCGGCTCCGTGAGCGGAAATCGCAGTGAAAATCGCCCGCGGAGTCCCCGTTGAGACCCTGCGAGCGGAAATCGCGGCGAAAGTCGCCAGTGGAGTCCCTGCTGGGACATGGGGACTATTCAGCCTCCTCTCCGGAATCGGATTGCGGCATGTCGCGGAGGTAGGTGTACTCGTAGAACACGCTGCCGGTGTCCTGGGCACCGAATGTCAGAGGTCCGGACAGAGGGGTTACCAGATACCCTAAGTTATCGGAGGTGTGTCTGAATGAGCCGGCCAGATTGATTTTCTCAGAAGTGGCCATCATGTCTTGGGAATAGTGAAGACGCTCGAAGAACACGTATGAATATTCAAAGACATGGTTGTCGTAGTCTGCTTTCAGCGGACGGATGCGGCCGCGGTACTCTTCGATCGGGTCGCCTTCGAACCAGGAGGTTGAGTAGGTGATCTTCCAGTCTTGGGTTATGACTATCTTATGCTCGGTGATCTTGCCATCGTCGTTATTCTGTAGGAAGGAGATCTCCGCGTTCAATGATGGGGTGAGCTCGATCTCCTTGGCGTCGCCGTTCTTGTCCAAGGCGAATATGGTGACGTAGGCTCCGGCGAACTCTCCGTCGACAGTGTCCACCACTGTGCTGTCCTTGAACGCCTCGATGTCCTTGAAGCCGTCCAGAGGGCCGCTGCTGTCGAACCTGCCGGTCTGCGTCGCGCTGAAAAGGCTGAAGATCTCAAGTCCTCCGTTCTCCATCGCCAGGCAGACGATCGGATTGATGTCCTGGCCGATGTTACCGATGAACACGCCGCGGCACTTTCCGGACAGATTCTCGATCTCATATTCACCTTCAGGACATTCGTCGATGCCACGGGACAGTCTGACGAAAGCTTTTCCGTCCTGCACGCGGGCGGTGATCTTGTTCTTTATGGGGTAGCTTTCGGTATATTCATGGACTATGTAGTCCGCGCTGGCGGAAGGCTTTATCGGCAGGAACTTGTCCGTGATGTCCAGAACGGTCGCCGAGTCCCCGTCGTCGTCAGGGGTGACCACCGATCCGTCCTTCAGACTGATCATCGGGGAATAGTCCACCAATGGCTTGCCGTCTTTGTCCTCGATGCTGATGGCGACGTTGCAGTACAGATCCGAAACGTTGCACCTCAGCAG
>HF986059.1:9828-21974 GCA_000431015.1 Alistipes sp. CAG:514
AAGCAGGAAAGGCCTCCCGTCCCTCTCGGCGAGCAGCATGCTCTTATGGAGGTTGCAGTTCTCGTCGATCTCGACCGCGTTGACCTTTACTGTCGCCTTGGAGTGGCGCGGGATGACGATGTACCACTCATCACCCTTCGTCTGTACGGTCTCCAGATTCTCCAGACCGTAGGACTTTGAGTAGCGGTCTAACAGCCTGGAGTCTCTCAGGTCGGACTCATTGGTGTACATGCCCACGCAGATGACCGCCGCGGCGTCATTGTCTCTCCAGTTGATGGACTGGAACTCATCTCCGGTGGATTTGCCGCCGGTGTTCCCGCAGGAAACAAGCGCGGCGCAGATAGCCAGAAGCGAAACGATTCTTCTCATTGTGTTCTTTGTTTTAGTGTTGCCAGTGATTCATATTCTTCATAAAGATTTCAAATTTACGAAATTTATCTGGTTTTCCATCACCTTTCGGGCGGGATTGAGAAATGGCGTGAAAAAAAGGGGATTTCCGGAAAATAGTTCTAACTTTGCGCCCGGTTTTTGGAATGTCACATAAAGATAACACTAATTATAATGAACGAGAAGATTCAAAAGGTCGCAGGGTTGGTTGCCACCGGGAAGTTCTGGAAAGAAGTCATAATCATGACCCTCGGCATGATGGTAGCCGCCGCGGCAGTCTACTATTTCCTTGTTCCAAGCAAACTTATCATCGGCACGGTGTCCGGTCTGTCAATTGTCCTTTCGGGAATATTCGAGACCTTCTTCGGCATCCAGATCAAAGTCTCTCTCTTCGTGGTCATCATCAGCGCCATACTCTTGGTTCTGGCCTGGCTGCTGATCGGTGAGGAATTCGGGGCAAAGACGGTCTACACGGCCATGATCCTCGGACCTCTGATGGATTTCTGGGCGTGGGTGATGCCTTATCAGAGCCTGATGGAACCGGGTACGACTTCCGTGATGGGCGACATCTGGTTCGACCTCTGCTGCTTTGTTCTCCTTCTTAGTCTCTCACAGGCTATCCTGTTCAACATCAACGCCTCCACCGGTGGTCTCGACATTCTGGCGAAGATTGTCAACAAGTACCTGCATTTCGACATCGGAGCTTCCGTGTCGGTGGCGGGTGCGATGATCTGCTGCACAGCCTTCGCCATCAATCCTTTCAAGATGGTGATCATCGGCCTGATCGGCACGTGGATCAACGGCCTGGTCGTGGACTACTTCACCGCCAGCCTGAACAAGCGGAAAAGAGTCTGTGTGATTTCCAATGAATATGACAGGATACGCCGTTTCATCATCGACCAGCTTGGAAGAGGATGCAGCCTCTACGAGGTAATCGGCGGCTATACCGGCGAGAAGAGCATAGAGATACAGTCGCTCCTGACGCAGGAGGAGTTCTCCAATCTGATGGAGTTCCTCAAGCGGGAAGGCATCAAGTCATTCGTGACCGCCGGCAATGTGAGCGAGGTCTACGGCCTGTGGCTGAAGCACAAGAAATTTCATTTTTAGGAGCCTGCTTTCCCTGATTTCCGCGCGGAAACGTTTTTTCTGCCCTCCCACGGCTTTCTTTGGACAATTTTTTTGTCTATCTTTGTCGTAATGTTTTAAAAAGTCGTTTGCTATGGCGGAAACCGATCAAGTTTATCCTCTCGACCCGGAGAAGGTGTATTACTCGATGGACGATTTGACCCTTGAGACAGAGGAGGGGCCAAAGACGTTGAGGGTCGGGGCGTGGCTGAACTATGACCCGGTCAGGATCCACAAGATGATCGTGCGCGAGAAGGTCATGCAGGTGGATCAGTTCGAGGTCTACACTCCGTTGATGAGCAAACTCAGAAGGGCCGACCAGAAGTACTTCAAGCAGTTCATGGGGCTTGGGCTGACGATTGATTTTCCGGGCTACACATCGGAGATCCTCGCCAGGATCCCTTTCGAGAACGACCCTATCGGATTCTATAAGTGGTGGCGCAAGGGGAAGCATGAGGACAAGGTCTATCTCTCCAAGGCCAACCAGTTCAAATTGTTCCAGAAAGTGTCCTTGATGGAGCCGAAGATAATGCTCAAAAAAGATCTCGAGTTCCTGAAATCTTTCTGACATAATATTTTCTGAATATGCAAGACTGGCTACAAGTTCTCAGACTTGACACGTCGGCCACCGAAAAGGACCGCGGGTGTGATGTCTGGGACAATGACAATTGTTGCAATTACTCGGCTGACGGCACAAAGCTGCTGGACGCTGAGAACTATCCGAGCGAGGTTCACGTCAAGGATGGCACGAAAGTCATCTGTGACGGAGTTTTCGCGTTTCAACCCTATATGGCCGAGGACAGGAAGATCGGCGAGGATATTCCCGAAGAGGAGAGGGCTTCGTTCCTTGACAAGATATCCCTCCCCCCGACGGTCACGCACATCGGGCGCGAGGCTTTCCGCGAATGTGGCTGGCTGAAAAGCATCCGTTTGCCCAAGGACTTGATATTCATTGGAGACGGGGCTTTTTTCGGATGCTGGGAACTCCGTTCTGTAAGTTGTCCTGCCGGATTGGTCGCCATCGGGGACGGCGCTTTCGAGGAGTGCTTCTCGCTGAACAAGGTGAAATTCAACAAGGGGTTGAAGGCGATCGGCGCCGGTGCTTTTCTGGCCTGCGAGTCATTGGAGGAAATTGTTCTTCCGGCCGGTCTTGAGTTCATCGGTGACGATGCGTTCTACGGGGCGTCGTTGAAAAAGATTTTTGTCCCGAAAAGTGCCAGAGGCCATCTGACTGAGCTTCTGCCTGAAAACCTGCACAGGAAAATCCGCGACATTCGTTGACAGTGTTTTCAAATTGAAAGTTTTTGATTACATTTGAGATTGTGATTTTTAAGAATATTGCGTAAAATGAATAAAATTTTAAACATTACCGCCGTTTTGGTCGCCGCTCTGTCGGTTTCGGCCTGCAAGACAACGGTACAGAAGCCCGTGAAAGTGGACTACCAGATGGAATATACAGTCGGGGACGTCACGTTTGATATGGTCAAGATCCCGGCCGGACACTACACGATGGGGCTTTCCGCGGACAACCGCAGGAAGGTCACCAACGGGATTCCGCACGAGGTCGCCCTTGACGGCTTCGTCATCAGCTCCAATCCTGTGTCACAGGCGCTTTGGACTGCCGTGATGGGCGGTAATCCAAGCTCGGTGCAGAATCCGGACGCTCCGGTCGACATGGTGTCTTGGGTGGACGTGGTGAAGTTTCTCGGGAAGCTTGGCAAGGCCATCGGCAAGGAGTTCATCATTCCGACCGAGGCTCAGTGGGAGTACGCCCAGGGGATTCTGGGCGGCAAGGGTTTCACGTCCGTCGCTGAATGGTGCCTTGACAGCTATGACGCAGTGCCTGACGGTGCTACCTCTGATGACTATTTCAAGCCGATGGAGCTGGCTGTCAATCCGGAGGGGCCGGCTGAGAAAGACGGCAAGGTGGTACGCACTGTCCTTGAGAGGATGGAGCTTGAGAGCCACACCAGAAAGGTAAAGGTCGGTTTCAGACTTGTCCAGCCGACGGAGGATGTCCTTACGGATGCGATCCTCGGCCCGATCGACGGCACACAGATTGACCGTGAGACGGTTGACGCGTCAGATGCCAGGCCTGAGGTCTTCACCGTCGGCGGAGTGAGCTTCAGGATGGTCAAGGTAAAGGGTGGCACGTTCTCGATGGGCTTCAATGACTATGACACTCCTTTGGCCACATTCTCCGTCCAGGAGAACGAGCAGCCGGCGCACCCTGTCACCCTTGACGACTTCGAGATAGGGGAGACCGAGGTGACCGTCGCCCTGTGGAACGCCGTGATGGGATCCCTCCCGCACCTTAATGACCTGGCCGAGCCACAGAAGCCGGTCGGCAATGTCTCATGGTACAATAGCCAGAACTTCATCAGTAAACTCAATGCCTTGACTGGAAGGAAGTTCCGTCTTCCGACCGAGGCGGAGTGGGAATATGCCGCCCGTGGTGGACAGAAAACCCGCCGCTATGGTTTCAGCGGATCCAACACCTACGACGCGATGTGGTACCTAGGCAACGCCAATTCTAAATTGAAAGATGTCAAGAAGCTTAAACCCAATGAGTTGGGAATATACGACATGAGCGGGAACGTTTGGGAGTGGTGCTACGACCGCGCGGCGGAATATTCAAAAGACCCGCAGGTCAATCCTGTGGGAGCCACCGAAGGCGGCACGAGGATCCTTCGCGGCGGCAGCTGCGCCAGCCGTTGGGACGCCTGCAGGATCTCCAACAGATCCTTCATGCCTGCGAAGAACATCAAGGGAACTTTCGGACTCAGGCTCGCGCTTTAGTCCGCAATGAACATTACTAAACACTGATAATTGATTATGGAGGAGCAACTCAAAGTTACCTGTCTGCATGACAGTCACTTGGCTCTCGGAGCCAAAATGAGTCCGTTCGCCGGATTCGACATGCCGATCCAGTACTCTTCGATCACCGAGGAGCATCTGGCGGTCCGCAACGATGTGGGTATGTTCGACGTGTCTCACATGGGTGAGATCTTCGTGAGCGGCCCGGATGCGGAGAAGTTTGTCAACCACATATTCACCAACGACATCCGTCCTATGGTTCCTGGTCAGGTGCTGTACGGAATGATGCTCTACCCTGACGGGGGGACGGTGGATGATCTTCTTGTCTACAAGGAGTTTACCGCTGACCACTATCTTCTCGTGGTGAACGCCGCCAACATCGAGAAGGACTTCCTTTGGATCAAGGATCACGCCGAGGGCTATGACGTGAAGATCGTCAACGACTCCGACAACTGGGGTCAGATCGCTCTCCAGGGTCCAAAGGCCGAGGCGACCCTCGTTAAGGTTCTTGGCTTCGCCGCCGACGCGGCTTCCCTGTCATTCTACACATTCAAGGATTTCGAGGACGCGGGAATGAGGGTGATCATCAGCCGCACCGGTTACACCGGAGAGGACGGTTTTGAGATCTATGCCCCGCACGCTCTGATCGTGAAGTACTGGGATGCTTTCCTGAAGGCGGGCGTGGTGCCTTGCGGACTCGGTTGCCGCGACACCCTGCGCTTCGAGGCCGGTCTTCCTCTGTACGGCGACGAGCTGTCGCCTGAGATCTCTCCTGTCATGGCCGGCTTCAGCATGTTCTGCAAGCTGGACAAGGACGAGTTCATCGGCAAGGAGGCCATCGCTGACCAGAAGGCCAACGGCACCAAGATGAAGCTTGTCGGCATCGAGCTTCAGGACAAGGCCATTCCACGCGCCGGCTATCCGGTTGAGCTTGAGGATGGTACCGAGGTCGGAACCGTGACCACGGGCTACCACAGCATCTCTCTTGGGAAGAGCATCTGCTTCGCCCTCGTGAAGAGGGAGTTCGGAGCCCTTGACGCTCCTCTTTCCGTGCGCGTGCGCAAGAAGGTGTTCCCAGGAAAGGTTGTGAAGAAGAGATTCTATCAGACAAATTACAAGAAATAACAAACAAATAAAAATCAATTAATTATGAGCAAAGTAATAGAAGGCCTCCGTTACAGCGAGGATCACGAGTGGGTAAAGGTTGAAGGCAACATCGCCATCATCGGTATCACTGATTACGCACAGAAGGAGCTTGGTGACATCACCTATGCCGACCTCCCGGAGGTTGACGACGAGGTGGAGGCCGGCGACGAGTTCGGCGCTCTTGAGAGCGTGAAGGCTTCCAGCGAGCTTCTCTGCCCAGTCTCCGGCAAAGTCGTTGAGGTCAACCCTGAGCTCGAGGACGCTCCAGAGAAGATCAACGAGGACGCTTACGAGGCTTGGATCATCAAGGTAGAGATGAGCGACCCTGCACAGGTTGACGCCCTTCTGGACGCGGCCGCTTACAAGGCAAAGATCGGCGAGTAATATGTCATCTTTCCCTTATTTCCCTCACACTGAAGATGATGTCCGCGCGATGCTGGACCGCGTAGGGGTCAAGTCACTGGACGACCTCTACTCCGACGTCCCGAAGGATGTCATCTTCAAGGGTGAATATGACCTGCCTGCGGCAATGTCCGAGCAGGAGGTCAGGGACTTCTTCGAGTCCCTTGACAGTAAGGACGAGAAGCTTAAGGTGTTCGTCGGCCAGGGCGCCTACGACCACTACACCCCGTCCGTTGTTCCGTACATCACGTCCCGTTCAGAGTTTCTGACAGCCTACACTCCTTATCAGGCTGAGATTTCGCAGGGAACACTCAGGTACATATTCGAGTACCAGAGCATGATCTGCGCCCTGACAGGACTTGACATCAGCAACGCTTCGATGTACGACGGCCCTACCGCCGCCGCCGAGGCTGTGAAGATGGCTCCGACCTGCACCAAGCGCAAGTCGAGGGTGCTTGTCTCCTCATCTCTGCTTCCGAATGTCATCAAGACGATCCAGACATATTCGTACTACCACGGCACCGAGCTCACGCTCATCCCTTGCAAGGACGGCCAGACCTGCCTTGACAGTGTGAAGGCCGAGCTGGCCAGGAACGATGTGGCCGGACTCATCGCTCCTTCGGTCAACCGCTATGGCATCGTGGAGGATCTGACCGGCTTCGCGGAGGCCGTTCACGGGGAAGGTGGAATATTCATTGAATATTGCGACCCTTCCGCTCTCGCGGTGTTGAAGACTCCTGCCGAGTGGGGTGCCGACATCGCCGTCGGTGACGGCCAGAGCCTCGGTATACCGATGAGCTTCGGCGGCCCTTACGTGGGCTTCATGGCCTGCAGGAATGAATATGTCCGCAAGCTTCCGGGAAGAATCGTCGGTGAGACCACCGACACCGAGGGTCGCCGCTGCTTCTGCCTGACGCTTCAGGCGCGCGAGCAGCACATCCGCCGCGAGAAGGCCACATCGAACATCTGCTCTAACGAAAGCCTCATGGCTCTTTATGTGACTGTCTACATGTCGCTTATGGGCCCGAAGGGACTCAAGGAGGTCAACGACCGCTCCTATGCCGCCGCCCACTATCTCCACGATGAGCTGCTTAAGACCGGCAAGTTCGCCGAGGTCTTTGACAAGCCGTTCCTCAAGGAGTTCGTGCTCAAGCCGCTGATGCCTGTCGAGAGGCTTCACATCAAGCTGCACGACGGTGGATTCTTCGCCGCCCTTGAGACAGAGGAAGGCTATGTTAGTTTCTGTGCAACTGAAAGAAGGACGAAGGCTGAGATTGACGCTCTCGTCGCTCTGGTGAAGGAGGCCTAAGAAGTATGAAATATTACGATAAGCTTATTTTCGAACTCTCCAAAGAGGGGAGAGTCGGCTATTCCCTCGGCAAGAACGAGTGGACTTCCACCACTGACGAGATTCCGGCTGGCCTCAGAAGGTCTGAGGCAGTTGGACTTCCTCAGGTGAGCGAGGTTGATGTCGTGCGTCACTACACGAACCTTTCCCAGATGAATTTCGGTGTGGACACCGGATTCTATCCTCTGGGAAGCTGCACGATGAAGTACAACCCGAAGATCAACGAGGAGATCGCCGGGATGAAGGGCTTCCTCGGGCTGCACCCGCTCCAGCCGGCATCCACGGTACAGGGAGCTCTGGAGGTCTACTACAATATGGACAAGGCCCTTTCCGCTATCACGGGCATGGCCAGCTTCACGTTTGATCCTTGCGCCGGAGCCCATGGTGAGCTGACCGGTCTGATGATCATGCGTCAGTACCACATCCTTAACGGGGATCTGAAGAGAACCAAGGTGATCGTGCCGGACAGCGCTCACGGTACAAACCCTGCCAGCGCCGCTGTCTGCGGTCTGGAAGTGGTTGTCGTTAAGTCCAAGGCAGACGGTCTCGTGGACGTGAACGACCTCAAACCGCTTTTGGGCGACGACATCGCCGGCATCATGATGACGAACCCTAACACCCTCGGACTCTTCGAGAAGGACATAGAGGAGATCGCCGCCCTCATCCACGGATGCGGAGGCCTTCTCTACTATGATGGAGCGAACATGAACCCGCTCATCGGCGTGGCCCGTCCAGGCGATATGGGATTCGACATCCTGCACCTGAACCTGCACAAGTCGTTCTCCACCCCTCACGGTGGCGGCGGTCCAGGCTCAGGCCCTGTCGGAGTCTGCGAGAAACTGGTCCCTTACCTGCCTGTTCCTAAGGTGGTCAAGGATGAATATGGCCAGTTCAAGGTGCGTGGACGTGCCGGTGTGGGCAAGAGCGATGTGCGGAAAAACGCTGACGGCTGTGAGAAATCCGCCGGCGAGGTGTCCGGATTCCTGGGCAACTTCGGCGTGATCCTGCGCGCCTACGCCTACATCCTCACCCTCGGCCGTGAGAACGTCAAGTTGGTCGGCAAGTACGCCACCCTTGGAGCCAACTACATCAAGGAGAGCCTCAAGGAGTACTACAAGCTTCCGATACCGACAGTGTGCAAGCACGAGTTCGTCTATGACGGCCTTGTCAACGACGGCTCAAGGAAGGCCGCTGACGGCACCACCGAGCGTGAGGGAGCCACGACTCTGGACGTGGCCAAGAGGCTGCTCGACTTCGGTTTCCACGCTCCGACGATCTACTTCCCTCTGCTCTTCCACCAGGCCATCATGATCGAGCCTACGGAGACGGAGTCGATCGAGACCCTGGACGCGTTCATCGATGTGATGAAGGAGATCGCGCTTGAGGCCGCCGAGGATCCGGCCATCCTGAAGAGCGCCCCTCACAACGCGCCGATCACCCGTCCGGACGAGACCACGGCTGCGCGCCAGCCGATCCTCAAGTACCAGGACGAGGAGTAATTGAATAACCGGTCACCGAAAAAGTCGAGGTGACCGGTTTTTTACTCCTTTTTCAGAAAAAGATTTGCAATTAAGAACTTTTTCCTTATCTTTGCAGTCCCAATGGGGTATTAGCTCAGTTGGTAGAGCGTTTGAATGGCATTCAAAAGGTCAGGAGTTCGATTCTCCTATGCTCCACTTCCCGTTGAACAAGTATATTCCAGTCCCTTCTTTCATTTTATGAATCAGAAGCGCAGCACCATATTCAAGGCTCTCGAAAGTTTCCCAAGAGTCGAGTTGGAGGACATCCGCCAGTACTTTGGTGCCGATGTCCCGACGAAAGTCCGCAAGAGCGAGTTTGTGGACAGACTTGGCGCGTACATCATCGAGAAGCCAGCCGAATGGCTCGGAAGGATGCTGGAAAGGGATCTGAGGCTCCTGAAGAGGCTTGTGGATGCCGGCCCGGGAGTGCCTCTCTACCTTGACTATCCGGATTTCCCGTCTGTCCTGGAGACCATCAGGCTCCTTGGCTCGGACACGTCCGACGAGAACTTCCGTGAGGTCTGGATTCCCAAGGACTTCTACGACGTGGTCGCCCCTCACATAGACAACGTACTGATGGAGGGTCAGGAGAGCGGACTCTTCGAGACCGAGCAGGCCGC
Organism: Alistipes sp. CAG:514; assembly: GCA_000431015.1. GTDB lineage: Bacteria > Bacteroidota > Bacteroidia > Bacteroidales > UBA932 > Cryptobacteroides. The sequence goes on from HF986059.1 coordinate 19,194, forward strand.
GTTGGGCTACCTCAGTCTCTACGGCATCATGACCACTGACGAGTTCTTCGACTGCATGCTGGACTACTGGGAGTACTCGGGCAGGCACAGCATCGAGTATTTCACGAATATGGTCTACGACAGCCCGGTGATGAAGCTCTGCCGCGTCGATCATGACGGCGGACGCTACCTGAGCGCGCCGAACATATTCGACCCCGATGAGATCCTGACCGGAAGGAAGGAATATTCCGGGATAGAGTCATTGCGCCCCTTCACACCGCAGGATGCTCTCAAGGCCGGTGCCGGTTCCCCGTACTTCGTCTACGGCCTGGACTCCGAGGAGGGCCGGCGTCTTGTCGAGATGCTCGGCAACCTTGGCTACAAGGGTGAGGATCTCGCACGTGAGGAGCATGACATCTGGATGAACGCCCAGATGATCGGCAAGACCGACACCACCGAGGCGATATTTGCCAGCGTCACCCGCAAGCAGGATGGGATCGAGTCCTTCGAGGACTACGACGAGTGCATGGAGATCGTCGCCGCCTATGCGAACACCCTCCCCAAGTGGCTCCTGAAGGGCTATTCCTCCAACGAGGTCAACAGCCTCAAGGTAGTCCTCCAGACTGAGGACGACCCTCTCCTGTCCATGATCAGGAAGAACCCTCTCCTGGGTCTCTTCGTCCCCCCGACCCCACCGGACGCCCCCTGCCCCTGCGGCAGCCACCTCTCCTACCGCCACTGCCACGGCAAGAACCAGAATTGACGCCCCGCCAAGATCGTCACCGCGTTTTTCATTGAGAGGCTTGTTGACCTTGTGACGCACGACCATAACGCAAAGACAAAGCATTCACCGGGAACCAGTACCGGAAGCGGTACCGGGACTGCCGGCGGCTGGTGGAGGGGGATGCCCGCTTCGCCTACATGGGCGAATAAGAGAGGGACTCGGGGCAACAAGCTGGAGCGGCGATGCTGGTCAGAGGCCTGGACGACAAGGAGATTGACAACTATTTCAGCGACATGATGACAGAGAAGGAGATGCGCCCCTACATCGAGGGCGCAAGGCGGCAGGGTTACCGCCAGTTGTATGGATGTCAGCAAAAAGCCCGGAAATAGATCCTACATCGAGGGCGTAAGGCGGCAGGGCTACCGCCAGGACTTCGAGGAGGGCTCTGGGCGCGGCGGCCACTATCTTGACTTATGAGCAGGTTGGGGCTCGGGGATGTGTGAAGAGTAGGCTATTCCCTTATTATTGGCTCCATTAGCCTTTCCTTTCCTTTCCGGTCTTTAACCTAGTCCGCCAGGCAGGTGTCCATCAGGTCGGCTATCTCTTGGCGGTCAAGGTTTTGGCCGATGAAGACTATTTTGATCATCCGGTCGCCGTAGACCGTATCCCAGTCCTTGCGCAGGTTCTTGTCCCGGCGCATCATCTCTTGAAGCTGATCTTCCGGCATCGTGGCGAACCAGAGGCCGGCGTCCTTGATGGATTTCTGGACACCGGACTGTTCGAAGAGGTAGCATTTGTCTTTCTCGTCCGCGAAGTAGCAAAGTCCTTTCGCACGGATTATGTTCTTTGGCCATTTCTTTGACACCATCCAGTCGAACTTGTTGATGTCCAGTGGCTGACGGCGATAGTAGACGAAGGTGCCGATGTTATATTCCTCAACCTCTCCGCCTTCGTGGTCATGATGATGGTGATGATGCTCATGTTCATGCTCATGCTCATGCTCATGCTCATGTTCATGTTCATGTTCATGTTCATGCTCATGTTCATGTTCATGCTCCTCGTGGCCGTGTTCCTTATCGTGGTCATCGTCCTCCTCCTCTTGAGGATGTCCGTGATGTTCTTCGTCGTGGCCGCCGTAATCTTCCTCTGGCTGATCGGAGAGGTTGCCTTCTCCTTCGATGGCGTTGATCCAGGCGGCGGAGGTGGCGGTCTTGTCGAAGTCGAAGAGCTTGGTGTTTAGTATCTTGTCAAGGTCGATGTCGCCGTAGTCGCACTCTAGGATTGTCACTTTGGGATTCAGAGCCTTCACTATGCCGCGCACTCTGCCTAGCTCCTCCGGCTTGACTTCCGAGGCTTTGTTCAGAAGCACGATGTTGCAGAACTCGATCTGCTGGATGACGAGGTTCTCAAGGTCGTCCTCTTCCAGATTGTCCTTTTTGAGGGAGTCTCCGCAGGCGAACTCGCTCTGCATCCTCAGTGCGTCCACAACGGTCACGATGCAGTCAAGTTTCGGGACATTCGTCGGGGCATATTCAGGAACGAGCTTCGTGAATGAGCAGATTGTCTGTGCGATCGGGGCTGGCTCGCAGATTCCGCTTGCCTCGATGACAATGTAGTCGAATCGGTTGGTGCGGCAAAGGTCGTTCAGTTGGGCGACCAGATCCATCTTCAGTGTGCAGCAGATGCAGCCGTTCTGGAGAGGGACCAGACTGTCGTCCGTCGTGTCCACGACTCCACCTTTCTGGATGAGGTCGGCATCGATGTTGACTTCGCCTATGTCATTGACTATGACCGCGAACTTGATGCCCTTCTTGTTGGAGAGTATTCTGTTGACCAGTGTAGTCTTGCCGCTTCCGAGGTATCCTGTCAGGAGCAGTACCGGTGTTTCCCTGTTTTCCACTGTTATTGTCATGGCTGTGATATTATTGTTAAGTGTATGCAAAATTATGATTTTTACTTTAGTTAAGCAAATTCTCCTGTCCGGTTGCCTGGACGGTAGGGGCTTTGCCTGGCCTCATGAGCGGGAAGGGGTGCTTTGCTCACGAGAGGCTGCTGTGGCCTAGTCTCGTGAGCGGGAA
>HF986060.1 GCA_000431015.1 Alistipes sp. CAG:514
CGGCTCATTTTAAGCATATTTCAAAAGTCAGGTTCGACGGAACTTCAAATGTACTATATTTCAGGATATTTCCGAAGCATTGAACAACGTTTTTATCTGAATACTCTTTGGTGGCCGTTTTTTGTTCAAGCAAGTGGTATTCGGCATCTTACTCAAGCCAGTGAAGAGCTTTCTCCTTGACCTTATTATACCAATCCATTTCGCTTTTCGCATTTTTCGCAATAGATTGCGAGAACTTGAAGAGTTTCTCTACTTGCGATGGTGATGGAGTGTATGATGCCTTGTAGACATCTTCTATCATTTTTCTGAACACACGGAGTTCCAATGGAATAATCGTAGATTTACCGCCATAGAACTCCACATTCATTTGTTGTAGAACAAAAAAGTGAGAGATACACGCAGGATTAATTGTAGGAGCTATGAATAGGCAATAAGTCTCTTTCCCCGTTGACTTCTTGAATTTTCCCAGATGCCGGGCTACAGGTTCTCCTTCCATTTCATACTGTCTCTGACCTGATGCTGTCGTCACTTCCACAGTTACGGCAAATGAATCATAGTCACACTCTATATCAGCCATATTACCCTGTGCGGTGGACATTGGCTTACCGAAGTCATCAAACTTAAGGTTCGCGGAAATATTGCCTCCGTCAAGCATCGTCATCGCTCTCCAAACATTCCATTCAAGCATTAAAGGGCCATCGTAAAGGTTTGCCTTGTCAATTTGCTCAAAAGTATTCTGGATATCGTCATATTCCTGTTTATTCTTAATAGAAGCAACTTCCTTATAAAGAATATCTTGCTGACGGATATACAAACTATTGTCAAGAATGTCTTTTAATTTCCCGGCAGGTGTTTTTTCATCTATGGTGATGTTGGGGAATTCGTTCTTCAACCTTGAGAGAATGCGATCTCTGTTGTCTGACCACAAGGCAGGAATATTGGGATTACCCAGATATTCAGAATATTCTTTCTTGTCTTCCACATAAAATGGTTCCCGATCGATTGTATTAAGAAAGTAGTCCACTTCCTCTATTTTTTCCTCAGCAATCGACAATGTCTTTCCTACATGCGAAATATTAACCATCCCAGTAGCGCGAAGGTAGCGGATGCATGCATCGGCATAATCTCTCATATTTCTAGCCTTTGTGGAAAGGAAAGCGCCTACCGAGTTATCGCCACTTTCCCGCGTCTTGGTATTCCCATCAGTAATCTCCTTGGAATATAAGACCTTAAGCTCGTTATACAGGTATTCTTTTTTAAAGGCATTGTAGTTGTTGGTATTCTTCACCTTATCGACTCTGAACTTTTCGATTTTAGCCACAATTGAATCAAATTGATGATAATCTGTCATCTGAAGGCTAAAAATCATCAATTCATCAAACTTCAACGCACCAAAATGACGGACAAGACGAAAAAGCTCAAGATACGGTTTGATACGAAAATCTGCGGCATTCTGTCCTGAAATATGGAAAGGAGAGGGGAGTTGGAACTTGAGCAACTGCCGCAAGAAAATCTCTTCAGTACGTTTGGCGGTAATCAACCTTTCACCGGCAGGAGTCAGTGCTATCGTGGGAGAAAGCGAGACGAACCCCAGTGATTTTGGAGCACGGTTAATTCTGTCTCTCGCACTGAACGCAGTATCCTTCGCTCCGGATCCATTGAAATAATTCTCATCACGGAGCAATTCCATAAATGCCACTTGAGAGTCATGATTCCATTGCTTCCCCTCAAAATGCTCCTTTAGCAGAGCTATCTCTGGAATCATTTTGGAAGGTGTCCGTGGAGATGTCGTCACAAAAATGACCTTGCTGTCTATCACCGCCATAGCTATCCGTTGTAATTTGCGACCAAAATGTGAGTTGCGGCTGACTTGAACCGGTTTCTTATGTTAACCGAATACGACTTGGCGTATTCGTCAATAATCATATCTCCATAAAGTCGTTCAGTCAAAGGAGTTCTTCCTATTACCAATAGAGCGGGACAAGGAAGACACCTGAAAGCTTCCGCCAATGCCATATGACTTTGATCGTTAAACCCATCACGATACTCCTCATTGCCGTAATCCGAAAACACACAATCATACGGCGGATCCAGAAATATGAAATCCTCAGAGGCTGCCATATCAAAAACCGCCTGATAATCAGCGTTGAATATTTTAGTATGTCTTAGCAATTCACTATGCCGCTCAGTCACGAACTCCGTGTTTAAGTTCTTATATCTGCCAAAAGGGACGTTAAACTCGCCATTAGAATTGTAGCGGATCATACCGGAATAAGCCGTTTTGTTGATAAAGTAGTAGATGGCTCCATCCGTATATTCTTTCCTTGCTTTGCCATTGAACATATCTCGGATAGAGTAATACAGATCCTCGTTTCTGTCCTCTACCCTGCTTTGTGGTGTCGCTGCTTTTAAGCGGTCAAACTCTCTTCTGTTTTTCGAATAGACAACCTCAAGGGCATCAAGGTCACGGCGTGTTTGCTCATAATTATTCCTTACATCCAAATAAAAGTCCATCAATTTACCATTAATGTCATTTATGATGGCATGCTCCGGTTCAAGATGGAAGAACAGGGCACCGCCGCCAAAAAAAGGCTCGATGTACCGGCCTTTGAAGGCCGGAATATGTCTTTCTATGTTGGGGATTTCCCTTGACTTCCCACCACGATATTTCAGCATCGGTCTCATGACAATGTCTTTTGGGAGAAAAGAATTCAGCTATTCTTTTCCGTAATAAGTTCTCAAAAATACTTATTTTTATTGACGCATCCGATTATTTACGGATTTTTTGACTAAAATTCAAGTCAGGGGACCCTCATCCCACTTGCGGATGCTGGACT
>HF986061.1:0-54628 GCA_000431015.1 Alistipes sp. CAG:514
CCTCGTGAGCAAAAGCGCCTTTCCTGCTCACGAGCCCCCTGCGACAGCCCCTTTTTCGCGGAAGGGGGATTGAGCCGTTTTTTATGATAAAATCACTACATTTGCAGAACGAAGTAGAATGAATATATTCAAAGGATATGAAAAAAAGTTTCGTGATTATGGCTTCAGCGCTTGCTATGGCTGCATGCGGCCCTAAACAACAGGTGGAGAAGGTGCCGGCGATCGACCTGGCCAACCTTGACACCACGGTTTCTCCGGCGGTTGATTTCTATCAGTACTCGACCGGTGGATGGCAGAAGAACAACCCTCTCAAGCCAGAGTTCGCCCGTTTCGGCTCATTTGATCAGCTGAGGGAGAATAATGTGAAGAGGCTCAATGACTTGTTCGCCCAGATGGGGACCCTCAAGGCGGCGAAGGGATCTGTCGAGCAGAAGATCTCCGACCTCTACAAGCAGGGACTTGACTCCACAAGGCTGAACGCCGAGGGGGCTGCTCCTTTGAAGGAATATGTCGATGAGATCTACGCGGCGGCTGACAAGGACGCTCTCGTGAAGATCATCGCCGGGCTTCATAATGTCTCCGAAAGCTCGTTCTTCGGGGCTTACGTGATGTCCGACCTCGCCGACAGCGACAACCAGATACTCTATCTCGGACAGGGCGGACTCGGAATCGGCGACCGTGACTATTATGTTGAGGCTGAGAACGCCGCCATCAAGGAAGGTTACCGTAACTTCCTGGCTAAAGTGTTCTCACTGACCGGAGTGGCCGAGCCGGAGAAAGCTGCCGCCAATGCTCTCGCGGTCGAGGATGTCCTCGCCACCAACTCCTGGACCAGCGTTCAGGAAAGGAATATCCAGGCTCAGTACAACCCTTGCAGCACCGAGGAACTCATCAAGAATTACCCTGGCTTCGACTGGAAACTCTACTTCGAGACCAGAGGAATCGCCGACCAGCAGAAACTGATCGTCAGCGAACCTTCGTTTTTCAAGGCTTTCTGCGAATATTTCGGCGGAGCTGACCTCGCTGTCCTCAAGGACTATGTGGCCGGCCAGCTCATCCAGGGCGCGACCGGATCTCTCAGCGATGACTTCTACACCGCGTCATTCGATTTCTTCAGCACCCAGATGTCCGGCATCAAGGAGCAGAAACCTCGCTGGAAGAGGGCCATGCAGGCTCCTAACGGCATCCTCGGCGAGGCTGTCGGCAAGATGTATGTCGCGAAGTACTTCCCTGAGTCCTCCAAGACCAAGATGCTGGATCTCGTTGATAACCTTAAGAAGGCCTTCGGCCAGCACATCGACGAGCTTGACTGGATGGGAGACGACACCAAGGCGAAGGCTCACGAGAAACTGGACAACTTCACCGTGAAGATCGGCTACCCTGACAAGTGGAAGGATTACTCTACGCTGGACATCGATCCGCAGAAGAGCTACTACGAGAATCTCCGCGCCGCCGGTGCCTGGTACACAGCCGACAATATGTCCAAACTCGGCAAGCCGACCGACAAGACCGAATGGGGAATGTCTCCTCAGACAGTCAACGCCTACTATAACCCTACGACGAACGAGATCTGCTTCCCTGCGGCGATCCTCCAGCCTCCGTTCTTCAACGCTGATGCTGACGACGCCGTCAACTACGGCGGAATCGGAGTCGTGATCGGCCACGAGATGCCCCACGGATTCGACGACCAGGGACGACTCTTCGACAAGGACGGGAATATGGCCGACTGGTGGACGGCGGAGGATGCCGAGAAGTTCAACGCCAAGGCCAAGGTGCTTGTGGCCCAGTTCGACGAGGTTGAGGTCGTGCCTGGCGTACACGCCAACGGCCAGCTCTCCCTCGGTGAGAACATCGGAGACCACGGCGGACTCAGCATCGCCTACACAGCCATGAGGAACGCCATCGCCGGCAAGAACATCGGCCTGATCGACGGCTTCACCCCGGATCAGAGGTTCTACCTTTCCTACGGTGCGATCTGGGCGCAGAACGCTACCGACGAGGAGAAGGTGCGCCTTACGAAACTCGATGTCCATTCTCTTGCCGTGAACAGAGTCAACGTGTCTCTGAGGAACTTCCAGACATTCTTCGACGCTTTCGGCATCAAGGAGGGCGATCCGATGTGGCGGCCTGAAAGCGAAAGGGTTCACATCTGGTAAAAGTTTCAATCGGGATAGGTCTGGAATATTCATTAGCGATTATCCGGAAGTTGTGAAGCGGCTTCAGTGGCCTGTCCCGGCACAAGCATATTCATAAAGGAATAATTTTTTGGACGCGTCAAGGTTCATAGCCGGACGCCTCCGTTTCGGAGGAAGGATAGCGATGGTCTCCATCGCTGTCTCTTTCCTCATTATGATTGTTTCCGTCTCCGTCTCGTCCGGCTTCAGGAACGAGATCCGGGACGGTATTTCCGATCTTACGGGCGATGTGCAGCTGATGCCGGTGGATATGAACTACATCAGCGAGGCATCCCCGATTTCGGTCTCGCCAAGCTACCTCCCTGAGATAGAGAAGATTCCCGAGGTCAAGAGCATCACGCCCGCCGTCTATCGCGCCGGTATCGTCAAAAAAGGCGAGAGCATCCACGGAGTGCTCTTCAAGGGAACGCCGGGGGCGGTTTCCGAGGCGGATTCGGTGAAACTTGGGGTGTCCATCCCGGTCAGGCTTTCGGAAATGCTTGACCTCCAGGTGGGTGACAGGCTTCTCACCTATTTTGTAGGCGAGAAGATCAAGGTTCGCAATTTCAACATTGTCAGTGTCTACGAAGGTGTGATGGACGGCACGGACAACATCGTCGTGCTTGCGGACATGGCAGATCTCCAGAGACTTGACGGATGGTCTTCGGATGAGGCCTCGGTTCTGGAACTGACATTGGCTCCGGGGGCGAAGACCGATGCCGGGATGCGCGCCGTTACGGACGAGGTGGGGCACATCGCGACAGCGTTGGCCGGCGAGGATGACGACATCCTGATCGCCACATCGGTGATCAGCCGCTATCCGCAGATCTTTGACTGGCTGAACCTCATCGACTTCAATGTCCTGTTCATCCTTGTCCTGATGACAATCGTCGCCGGATTCAACATGATCTCCGGGCTTCTGATAATGCTGTTCCGCAACATCTCCACCATAGGTACGCTCAAGTCATTGGGAATGACTGACAAATCTATCGCCAAGGTCTTCCTTCGGGTGGCTTCCGTGATCGTGTTCAAGGGAATGTTGGCCGGGAACGCCGTGGCGCTGCTTCTGTGCGGGATCCAGAAATGGACTCACGTCCTGAAACTGAACCCTGAGAACTATTTCGTGCCGTATGTCCCGGTGAGCGTCAATCTACCGGCCGTGCTTGCCGCTGACCTGCTTTCCTGGCTGGTCATCATGCTCCTGCTCCTGATCCCTTGCCTGTTCATCTCCAAGGTCGATCCGGCTCAGACTGTCAGGACTCAATAGGATTTCCCCGGCATCCACGGTCTCTCTTGCCGGCGTCAGCGCGGTGTCCGCAGGCTGAACCTTGTATCTCGGCGTTGTGCCATTGAATATGTCGTACTGGTTCAGCACGGCCTTGACGTAGGCCATGGTCTCTCTTCCCTTGAACTTCCCGTGTCTGACATCCTCCACGAACTTGATGGAGTCCTGGCTCATCTGCGGCAGCACGGCGCAGAGACTCTCCCATGTGGACGGATTGACTCCTTGGGAACGTGCCAGGTTGATGCAGTCATAGATGCGGCCTTCTCCGGCATTGTAGGCGGCAAGTGTGAACTTCACAAGTTCCTCGTTGTTCAAGGCGGTGTCTCTGAACTTGTTCTGCAGTCTGGCGATGTAGGCGGCGCCGGCCTCGATGTTCTCCTTCGGATCCAGAAGATTCTCAATGTCATAGCGGTCGGCTGTGCGAGGCATCATCTGCATGAGACCCAGCGCCCCGCGTGGGGAGCTGGCCTGGATTCTGAACCGGGACTCGCTCCAGACCAGGGCGGCGAACAGTTTCCAGTCCCATCCGATCTTTTTAGCGTTTTCCTTGATAATCTCATCGTAGGGGCTGATGATTCCGGCCTTCTTCCTCACGCCTTTGCGGTAAGGGTTGTAGCCGTTGAAGAAACGGTCGTGGACGTAGGCATGTTCATTGGTTCCGTTGAAACTGTTCATCCAACGGATGATCTCCTTCTGCCTTCTTTTGTCGGCTTTCACCACCCAGGCGGCTTTGCCGTCCCCTATTGGAAAGGACATGACCTCTCCTTTTTCTGAATATGCCGGTGTCTCGGACGATGGCACGACGAGGATGTCGAGGCTGTCCAGAAGCAGGGAGTCCAGATAAGGCGCGTCCGCATCGGCGAGGAAAATCATTGCGGAGTCTTTGAGGTGGGCGGCGAGGCGCTCGGTCATTTCGTAGCAGTAGCCGGTCAGGAATCCGTCCGACATCTTTTCCTGGAGCTTGATGGTGCATCTGACCGGGCTTCCGCTGAAGACGGAGCCGGACTCTTTCCGGTTGCGTCTTATCTCGCCTAATGGAATGATTAGAAGAACCAACAAGGTTGGTATCATGTACTTGAGAAATTTCTTCGTGACTCTTTTCAATCCCATAGGCAGTGAGTGCATTAATTGAATCCGCCGAGTCCTCCGGCTCCACCGTCGGAACCTCTGCCGAAGCCGCCTCCGAAGCCGCCTCCGAAGCCGCCGCCTCCGCCGCTGCCAGAGCCTCCGGAAAGTCCAGAGCCGGCGTTGACCGCCTTGTTGCTCCTTGGCTGGATGTAGAAAGGCCAGTAGACCCCTAATTTTATGCAGCTCTGGGTGCGGATGTAGTGGTGGGCGCTGAAATAGTCAGCCTTGTCCATCGGCCAACCGTTCCCGATGTTCTGGATTTTCACGAATATGCACGCTCTTTTCCACTGCACGTTAACGAACCCGTCGATCACCGGGCCGTTGCTGTACTTCTCCTCTTTCTGGTTGTGGAACGCGCCGACAGCCGGATTCCAGGCCGGAGAGTAGAACTTTGTGTTGTACCATCCTTCCGCTCCGATCTGCATCTGCATGATGTTCTTCTTTACGTCGAACTGGATGTAGAGTCTGGAGTTTATCGCCAGTTTAGGCAGCGGCAGCACATCCTCGTCGGATGAGATCTGGAACAGGAACCTGTTGTCCAGGCGGACAGGCCCGAGCGCGAAATTCTTGTCAAGGGAAGCGCTGAGGACGCTCATCGGAGAGTTGTTCTGGCGCACCACTCCCGTGGTGTCGTAGTAGATGTTGCCGGAAAGCAGCGCGTAGCCCACCCTTGCTCCCAACTTCCATCTTGGTACGCTCAGGCCGCCTTGGAGTCTGGTGGTAGAGATCTTCCCGAAGTCATTGTCCCACCTGTAGTGGTTTGAATAGTAGTGCTGGTGGTAGTATTCAGGCTCTTCCAGCGATGTGTCGAAATGAAGGTCAAGGGTGACCGGACTCTTTCTGGCGCGCCGGAACGGATGGAAGTCCAGTCTTGCGTTGGCCTTGACCGACATGTCGTTCATCTGGTCTCCCAGGAACACATAGTCGCCGGTGGCGTCCCAGTGGATGTAGTCTTTCAGTTGTCCCTCGACACCCGCATAGACAAAAGCCGAGTTCCACACCGTGTTGGTCGTTCCTTTCAGGAATGTCGGATCCAAGGAGCTGAAACTAAGGATCCTGTTGCCGATACCTCCGTTCAGTTTCGAGACGATCGCCTGGTCGGACCAAGGCTGGAGCCTTATGAAAACCCTGTTCTCCAGCTTCCTCACGCTGACCGAGTCGAATGAGCTGGTCGGATGATAGTTGAAGACGTTGTTGTAGAATTTCCGTCCGACCTCGTCAGTGATCTGATCCTCATAGCTCCTTCTGAACACGGAATACTCACTGCTGTGGCCGATGAAGGCGGTCGTGACCCTGTCGTCTCCCAGGGTGTCCGCCGCCTGCCTGGACTCCCTCCTCAGGGCGACGATGCTGTCCAGGGATGCTATCATGACCGTGTCACCGGAAGCCACGATGCTGTCCCTCAGAGCCTTGTCAATCTTCTTTTCCTGGATGTTCTTGATGAAGGTGAACGGAATCCTGTACTGCTGGTCAATGAAGTAGGTGTTCCGGATCACGGAAGAGGACGCCTTGCTCAGGTAGACCGGGTACTCTCTGGCGTCGAGCGTGGTGTCCCTGACCATGGAGTTGTCGCTTGTTCCTCCGTTCTCGTTCCTCATGATCTTGTTGTGGATGTAGCCGGCATGCATCATGTAGCGTTTGCCCAGATAGTTGGCAGAGGTGACGAAGGTCTTGTTCGCGGTCTTCTCGTTCTGCATGATACCGTTGCCGCCGAAGCGGTCATATTCAAGAGTGAGGTTCAGCTCCGGGAATATGTTCTGTGTCGTCAGGATGTGCAGGTTGTCGGACTCTTTCTGGGAGTCGGCGAAAAGGGTTCCGAAGTAGGACAACTCGGTGTAGGGAGTCTTGGTGTTGTACATCGGAAGCGTCCTGGCCGAGTAAGTCCACGCCTCGTAAGGATTGTAGAACGACACTCCGTTCTCGCTCTCGCGGTTGAACCAGTTGTAGTGTTGGACTGCCGAGCCTGCTACACCCAACCATGTGGCGTTCACGTCCTTGCGCCGGAACGGGTAGTCGTGCAGCCAGTAGTTGTAGCTCGTGTCAGGCTCGCTGACATCCATCTTGTGGAATTCCCGCTCGTGGGTCCAGTGGATTATTCTTTTGTAGAGAAGCGAGTCCGGAAGCGCGAAGGTCTCAAGGATCCTCGGCGTGGCCTCCTTGATGCTGTCTCTCCGCGCCTTAAGGCTGTCCTTCACGTTAAGGACGCTGTCCGCGAGATGCTTCTTCAATTTCTCCTTGACCTCGAAATCGTACTTTTTCCGTTCAATCTTCGAGAGTCCGGCATACCAGGCGTCGAACTCGGCCTTCTTCCTGGCCGCCGAGTCAAGGTAGTAAAGCGAATCGACCCTCGGCCAGTCGATGGAGTCTCCCGCCGTCTTCAGGGAATCGACCACGATCCTGTGTGTCAGCGAGTCCAGGATCGCGACGTAGTACTTGTAGCGGAAAGGGTCGATGTCCTTCAGCGAGTCCGGAGGGAAGATCGTGTCTCTCGCGGTCAGGTACCGTGTCGTGTCGATCAGGGCGAGGAAATCGGAGGTGTCCTCCTTCCCCGTCACCTTGCCGATGAATTGGTTCCGATAGCGTATCGTGTCCGGTTGCAATGCTTTTTCCGCGGAGACAAATCCATAGCCGGGATCGCCGGCCAGCGGACTGTTGCCCATGCCGATGGCCTGGAGCGCGATGACGCACACCACAACCATAGGAAACCATATTCTTTTCAAAGTCTCTTTCGCTTTCATATTCCCTTAAGGGTACAATCAGACAAAGTTACGGTTTTTCCGCTTTTTCCACAAATCCCAAGCCGAGAGAAAGCAAGTTGTGATTTTTTTTGTATATTTATAGTTGTTTTGAATAAGGTTATGAAGAAGAAACTCTGGATATACGACAACGACCCGTACCTTAAGCCGTTTCAGGCGGCTATCGAGGCGCGGCACGGGAGGATTCTGGATGCGGCGGACAGGCTGACGGGCCACGGCGTGGAGGGGCTTGCCTCCAGTGTCAACAACCATCTGTACTACGGGCTGCACAAGTGCGGGGACGGCTCATGGGTGATCCGGGAATGGGCTCCGAACGCCAACAGGATCTATCTTGTCGGCGAGTTCAACAACTGGAGGCGCACTTCGGCCTATGAGTTCAAGCCGGCGGGGAGCGGCAACTGGGAGCTGAGGCTGGATCCTCTGTTCCTCAGCCACGGAGAGCTGTACAAACTGTTCATCGAGTGGCCTGGAGGCGGCGGGGAGAGGATCCCGGCCTACTGCACCAGACTTGTGCAGGATCCGGAGACCAAGGTCTTCTGCGCCCAGGTCTGGGATCCCGCGCGGGCATATTCATGGAAAAATGACAGGGTGCTGCGAAGGCCGCATCCGCTGATTTACGAGTGCCACATCGGGATGAGTTCCGAGGAGCGGAAAGTCTCCACTTTCGGCGAGTTCCGGGAGAACGTGCTGCCGAGGGTAAAGAGACTCGGCTACGACACCATCCAGATCATGGCTCTACAGGAGCATCCCTATTACGGCTCCTTCGGCTACCAGGTGTCCAATTTCTTCGCGCTGAGCTCGCGTTTCGGCACGCCGGAGGAGTTCAAGGAACTGGTGGACACGGCCCACGGGATGGGGATGGCTGTCGTGATGGACATCGTGCACTCGCACAGTTGCAGCAATGAGAATGAGGGCCTTAGCCTGTTTGATGGCCGCGAGGATCTCTATTTCTACAAAGGTCCGCAGGGACATCATCCGGCCTGGGGGTCCCGCTGCTTCGATTACGGCAAGGACGAGGTTGTGCGCTTCCTCCTGAGCAACTGCAAGTACTGGCTTGAGGAATATCACCTTGACGGTTTCCGTTTCGACGGTGTGACGAGCATGATTTACTGGGATCACGGCCTTGGGAAGGACTTCAACGGCTACGAACCGTATTTCGATGCGGGAGTCGATGAGAACGCGGTGACCTATCTGGGGCTTGCGAACCTGCTGGTCCGTCAGATCAGGCCGGAGGCGGTCACGATCGCGGAGGATGTGAGCGGTATGGCCGGCCTGGCGGCTCCTTTCGAGGCCGGAGGAGTCGGCTTCGGCTTCCGGATGGCGATGGGCGTGGCGGACCATTGGATCAAGTGGATCAAGGAGAAGAGGGACGAGGAGTGGAGTCCGGGAGAAATGTGGTACGAGCTGACCAACAAGCGGGCGGACGAGAGGACCATCAGCTACGCGGAGTGCCACGACCAGGCGCTGGTTGGTGACAAAACCTTGATGTTCAGACTCGTCGATAAGGAGATGTACTTTTCCATGAATATGGATTCGAAGAATCCGGTCGTGGATCGTGGGGTCGCTCTGCACAAATTGATCCGTCTGGCCACCGTCGGCACCGCCGGTGACGGCTATCTGAATTTCATGGGCAACGAGTTCGGCCATCCGGAGTGGATAGATTTCCCTCGGGAAGGGAACGGCTGGAGTTACGAGCACGCCCGGAGGATGTGGTCTCTCGCGGACAACGGACTGCTCCGCTACCACTGTCTCCAGAACTTCGACAGGGCTATGATCCATCTTGTAAAACGATACGGCGCGCTTGCCGCAAGGCCTGAGCTTTTGAGGTCCGACGAAGAAAAGAAAATCTTGATATTCAAGCGTAAAAACCTTATCTTTGCACTCAATTTCAATCCAGTGGAATCGTTTGCCGACTATGCGTTTCCGGCCCCGTCCGGACGCTATGTCAAGGCGCTTGATTCCGACGCCAAGGAGTTCGACGGATTCGCAAGGCTCGAAAACGACGGGGAACATCTGACAGTCGATGGCTGCCTGAGCCTCTACCTTCCGAGCCGTTGCGCTCTTGTGCTGATTGGGAAGAACGAAAGATAATAATATTAACCGTTATGGCATTTTTGAAGTTCAACAAGTCGGAGTTGGTCAACCTTTCATATTCACTGAAAAGGGAGATCATCTGTGCCAACAAGACCGGAGCCTATTGCAACACTTCCATAGTGACTTGCAACACAAGGCGTTATCACGGTCTGCTTGCTGTGCCTGTGGATGCTTTCGGAGGCAAGAAGCACCTGCTCTTGTCCTCTTTGGACGAGAGCCTCATCCTGAACGGAAAGCAGTTCAATCTCGGCATCCATTGCTATGGCAGCGTGTATGAGCCGCGCGGCCATAAGTACATCATTGATTTCGAGGCTGATCCGGTGCCTAAGATCACCTACAGGGTCGGCGAGATCACCTTCACGAAAAGCATCCTTCTCGTACCGGATTCGGATCAGGTGATGATCCGTTTCGAACTGGTGAAGGCGCCGGCCAAGGTCAGACTGCTCCTCACGCCGTTCCTTGCCTTCCGCGACATCCATGCCCTGACGGACGAGAACCCGAACGCGCGCACCGACGGCTGGGAGATTCCTAACGGAATGTCCTTCAACCTCTACGACGGATTCCCGGATCTGAATATGCAGTTCAACACAAAGGATGTGTCCTTCGTGACGACCCCGTGCTGGTACAAGGGCGTGACCTATTCCGACGAGTACCGCCGTGGGTTCGCGTGCAAGGAGGATCTCTATGTCCCGGGACATTTCGAGACAGAGATGAAGCCGGGCGACACGATAGTGTTCTCCGCGTCGGTCGGTCTGACGACCCCGTCCGGGCTTAAGAGAAAGTTCGACTCCTATGTGGCCAAGGCCGCAAGGATCACCACCTACCACGAGCAGCTCGTGCATTGCGCCGATCTGTTGAAGCAGGACCGCGGAGGCCACAAGATGATCACCGCAGGTTTCTCCTGGCTCTACACCGGTCTTCTGAGGGAGACCCTGGAGGCTCTGCCGGGCCTGACACTTTACGCCAATGGCGACAAGGCCGAGTTCGAGGAGATCCTCGACAATCTTATCGCCGACAATCAGGATCGCCTTTTCCATCGGACCACGCAGGTGGACTCGCCGCTGACCCTGGCCGACACCCTTTCGCGCTACATAGAGTTCGGCGCCGACCCGAAGGCGGTCTGGAAGAAGTACGGACAGACGGTCAAGGGCATTCTTGAAAGCTATCTGCCCGGACGTAGGGGCGAGGTCGCCATGCAGCCGAACGGCCTTCTCTGGGCGCAGCTTGACCATTGGGCTCTCTCGTGGATGAACGCCTACATTGACGGCGAGCCGGTGACCGAAAGACCGGGCTATCAGGTGGAGACCAACGCGTTGTGGTTCCGTTCCATCCTGTTCGCCGTGACGATGGAAAGGAAATATTCAAAGAAAGACAGCGCATTCCTGAAGGAATGGTCGCACATACTGGATCTGGTCAGGGAGAACTACCAGAAGACCTTCTGGAACGCCCGCGCCGGCTATCTGGCTGACTATGTGGACAATGCCGGACAGCATCTGGAGGTTCGTCCGAACATGCTCTGCGCCCTCCTTGGAGACGAGATGCCTGTCGATGCCGAGGTTGCTCGTAAGGTTTTGCAAGTAATTGACAATGAGCTGGTGACGCGCAGGGGCATCCGCACGCTTTCCCCTCGCCACGCAGAGTACAAGGGTGTCTATGAGGGAACCCAGACCGAGAGGGATCTCGCCTACCACAACGGAAGCACCCGCCCGGCTCTTGTGGGGCCGTACTGCGAGGTTTGCTTCAAGATGAGGGGACCGGCCTTCCTGAACAAGGCCCAGTGGCTGGTCAACGGCTTCTACGAGGATCTGAACAAGCACGGAGTGGGAGCCTTCTCTGAACTTTACGACGGCGACCCGCCTCACGAGCCTCACGGGGCGATCTCTTCGGCGCTGAGCACCGCCGCCCTGCTGGAAGTCGAGTATCTTAAGAACAAATACAGGGAGGAGTAGGACTATGAGAGTTTTGATGTTTGGATGGGAGTTTCCTCCTCACATCGCGGGAGGACTCGGTACGGCCTGCTACGGAATCGTCAAAGGCTTGGCCTACAATGGTGTGCAGACTTTGTTTGTGATGCCTTCCGCTTCCGGCGACGAGGATCAGAGCGCCGCCAGGATCATCAGCGCCAGTGATGTTCCGGTCGAGTCTGTGGGCTCGACGGTGGATGAGTTTCTGGACAAGGTGAAGTTCGTGCGCATCGGCTCGAACATGATCCCTTACGTGGATCCGGAGGAGTTCCACGAGATGGTGGAGTCGGAGCGCAGGCTCCAGAGCGAGAATCTTGCCAAGTGCATCGGCACGAAGTTCCGTTTCTCCGGACGCTATGGCTCGAACCTTATGGAGGAGGTGGCCCACTATGCGATGGTCGGAGGCACGATAGCGATGGAGCACAAGGATGAGTTCGACATCATCCACGCCCACGACTGGCTGACCTATCTGGCCGGCATCGCGGCCAAGGAACTGACCGGCAAGCCGCTCGTTGTCCATGTCCACGCCACGTCGTTCGACCGGGGCACGGAGGATCAGATCGACAGCCGTGTCTACGACATCGAGAGGAGGGGGATGATGGCCGCCGACAAGGTCGTGGCCGTCAGCGACCTCACCAGAAACATTGTCATCAACAAGTACGGAATCGATCCATCCAAGGTCGTGACGGTCCACAACGCGGTGGATTTCAGCGGTCGGGAGAATCTGAAAGTTGAAAGGGGTGTGCGCGACAAGGTGGTCACCTTCCTCGGCAGAATCACTTTCCAGAAGGGTCCTGAATATTTCATCGAGGCTGCCGCCAAGGTCTTGAAGAGAACCGACGGCGTGCGCTTCGTGATGGCCGGAAGCGGGGACATGATGAACCGCTGCATCCGCTACGTCGCCAGGTTGGGAATATCCGACCGTTTCCATTTCACCGGATTCCTCAGGGGGGCGGAGGTGCAGAAGATGTTCGCCATGTCGGATGTCTACATAATGCCTTCTGTCTCGGAGCCTTTTGGAATATCCCCGCTGGAGGCCATGCGTTCCGGCGTGCCCGCGGTCATCTCCAACCAGTCCGGTGCCGCCGAGGTGCTTAAATATGCCTTCAAGGTGGACTTCTGGGATGTGGATGCGATGGCCGATGACATCTACGCGCTTCTTAAGTACCCGGCTCTGGCCGATTTCGCCGCCAGAGAGGGCTATGATGAGGTCAACCGCCTGAAGTGGAACATCGCTACGGCGAAACTCAAGAACATTTATGAATCAGTGGTAAACAATCAATAGGGAACGATTATGAAAAAGAGCATTTGCCTGTATTTCCAAGTCCATCAGCCGACCAGACTGAGACAGTACCGATTCTTCGACATCGGCAAGGATTCCCACTACTATGATGATTTCGCCAACAGGACCATCCTTCGCAGGGTGGCCCAGCGGTGCTATATTCCTATGAACAATCTCCTGCTTGACCTGATCAGGGAACACAAGGGGGAGTTCAAGGTGGCGTTCTCGATCACCGGCTCCGCGCTGGAGCAGTTCGACAGGTACGCCCCTGAGGTGATCGAAAGTTTCCGCCAGCTGGCGCAGACCGGTTGCGTGGAGTTCCTCGGGGAGACCTATTACCACTCCCTTGCCTCGCTTGCCAATTTCGGTGAGTTCAGGCATCAGGTGGAGAAGCATTCCGCCGCGATCGAGAGGTATTTCGGCGTGAAGCCGACGGCTTTCAGGAACACCGAGCTGATCTATTCAGACTCCATCGGTCGTGACGTGTATGATCTCGGCTTCAAGGTCATGCTGTCCGAGGGAGCGAAGCATGTTCTTGGATGGAAGAGTCCTGACTATGTCTACACCGACAGCCAGCAGAAGCATCTGAGGCTCCTGCTGCGCAACTATTCCCTGAGCGACGACATCGCTTTCCGCTTCTCCGACAGGGGATGGAAGGACTGGCCGCTTACGGGTGAGAAGTACCTGTCATGGCTCAAGGCCGCCGACGGGGAGATCATCAACCTGTTCATGGACTACGAGACCTTCGGCGAGCACCAGAAGGAGGGGTCGGGGATATTCGATTTCATGAGGTTCCTTCCGGGAATCCTCCTTCGTGACGGTTCCTTCGAGTTCACGACTCCGACCCAGGCTGCGAGGAGGCACAAGCCTATCGCCGAGATCGAGGTCCAGGATCCTATCTCCTGGGCTGACGAGGAGAGGGACGTTACGGCATGGCTCGGCAACGAGCTGCAGCAGGATGCCTACAACAAGCTGTACGGTCAGGCCGAGAAGCTGGCGCTGCTGAATGATCCTGTCCTCTGGGAGGATTACGGGCATCTTCAGGAGAGCGACCACTTCTACTACATGAGCACCAAGTTCTTCTCTGACGGGGAGGTTCACAGCTACTTCAATCCTTACAACACTCCTTACGAGGCGTTCATCAACTACATGAACGTGCTGAGTGACTTCATCATCAGGATTGACGACGCGATGACCACTTCGGGGAAGAAGGTGAAACCTGCCGCCGAGCCTGTCAAGGCACCGGCTAAGGGAAAGGCGGCGCGGAAGGTCGTGAAGGACGCTTCGGCAGGCTCGACGGTTGCCGATGCTCCCGTACCGGCGAAGAGAGAGCCCGCGAGAAAGACAACCAAACAAGTAAAAAAGAAATAAGTAAATGACAAACGAACTGACGAATCCAGACTATCTGTTTGAGGTCAGTTGGGAGGTGTGCAACAAGATCGGGGGGATCTACACGGTGATCGCCACCAAGTCCCTCTATCTGAAGCAGCAGCTTCACAAGCACCACATCCTGATCGGCCCTGATGTCTGGATGGACACTGAAAGCAATCCGGATTTCATAGAGGATCCGCATCTTTACAGTCTATGGAAAGCTCAGGCCGCCTCTGAGGGCATCAGAGTGCGGATCGGCAAATGGAACGTTCCGGGGAATCCTATCGCGATTCTGGTGGACTACAAGCAATTCCTGACAAGCCAGAACGACATCCTGTCCAAGTACTGGGAACGTTTCCAGGTCGATTCCATCACCGGAAACTGGGACTACAAGGAGAACTTCCTGTTCGGTTACGCTGCCGGAAAGGTCATAGAGAGCTTCAGGAACTTCAATCTGAGCGCCTCGGACAAGATCGTGGCGCAGTTCCACGAGTGGCAGACCGGAGCCGGACTCCTTTACCTTAAGTACAAGCAGTTGCCTGTGGCTACTGTGTTCACTACCCACGCGACCGTGGTGGGGCGCTGCATCGCCGGCAACAACCTGCCGCTGTACGATTCGATGAACCTTTACGACGGCGACCAGAAGGCCCGCCAGTTCAATGTGATGGCCCGCCACTCGCTGGAGAAGAAGTCGGCGCAGAACGCGGACATATTCACGACCGTCAGTGAGATCACGGCGAGGGAGTGCGAGCAGTTCCTTCAGCGCAAGGTGGATGTCGTGACACCGAACGGTTTCGAGAACAGCTTCACTCCGGCGACGGAGGAGGAATATGACGCAAAGCGCCGCGCCGCCCGCGCCAGACTGATCGAGGTGGCCACGGCGATGTCCGGGGAGGTGGTGTCCAAGGATGCCGTCCTTGTCGGCATAGGTGGCCGTTACGAGTACCGCAACAAGGGGATCGACGTGTTCATCGACGCCCTTAAGAAGCTATCCGACACAGAACCGCAAGGCCGTGACATCCAGGCGTTCATCATGATCCCTTCCGGCCACAACGGAGCAGACAAGGATCTTGTTGCCAAACTCGCCGGCAGCGGTTCTCCGGACTACACGACACAGGTTTCCCACTATCTGATGGACAATGAATATGATGTCGTCACCCGCCGCTTCAAGGAGTTGGGCTTCACCAACGCCAAGGGCAGCCGCGTGAAGGTCTATTTCATACCGTCCTACCTGAACGGCTCCGACGGCGTGTTCGACATGAAGTACTACGACCTGCTTGTGGGACTTGACCTGACGCTGTTCCCGTCCTACTACGAGCCTTGGGGCTACACTCCTTTGGAAAGCCTTGCGTTCAGCATCCCGTCCTTGACGACCAGCCTGGCCGGATTCGGCCTCTGGGTGAGGTCGCACTACGGCAAGGAGCATCCGGGCATCACGGTTCTGGACAGAAACGACTCGAACTATTTCGATGTCGTGGACGGAGTCGTGGCGAGGATCAAGGAGATCGCCGCCCTGGATGACGAAGGCCGCAAGGCCTACATGGCTTCGGCCAAGGATGTCTCCACGATAGCCCTGTGGGAAAACCAGATTCAGTATTACAAGGAAGCATATTCAAAGGCCATAGAGAAGGTAATTGAGGCCAGAGGCGCTTTCCCGGATGAACTTAATGAAGATAAATCAATGGCATACAAGAAGATAGCTATTAACAACCCGACTTGGAAGAGTGTGATGGTGACCCGCCACCTTCCTGCTGCCCTTTCCGGACTTGAGACACTTTCCAAGAACCTTTGGTGGTGCTGGAACGAGTCCGCGAAATCCCTGTTCAAGTCTATTGATCCGGTGATCTGGCACAACACCTGCCACAACCCGATGGCTCTGCTTGACGCTGTGAGCCTCAAGAGGTTCAAGGCTTTGGCGAAGGATGAGGCCTTCCTCGGCGAACTCAAGTCCGTGATGGACGAGTTCAACGCCTATATGGCACTCAAGGCCGAGCGCACCAACCCTTCGATCGCATATTTCTGTATGGAATACGGTCTGGACACCTCTTTGAAGATCTACTCCGGTGGTCTCGGACTTCTCGCCGGGGACTACCTCAAGGAGACCAGTGACATGAATGTCAATCTGGTGGCTGTCGGACTTCTGTACCGTTACGGCTATTTCACCCAGATCATCACCGGACAAGGCGAGCAGGTGGCTCGTTACGACGCGCAGGATTTCACGAAGATCCCTGCGGAGCCGGTCATGGATGCCGAGGGCAAATGGATGACCACGAGTGTCGCTTTCCCTGGCCGTACGATCACAGCGAGGATCTGGAAGGTGGCAGTAGGTCGTACCGACCTCTATCTGCTTGACACTGACTACGAGGCTAACTCTCAGGAGGATCGTCAGGTGACCTATCACCTCTATGGCGGCGACTGGGAGAACCGTCTGAAGCAGGAACTTCTGCTTGGAGTCGGCGGCATCAGGGCACTCAGAAACCTCGGAATCAATCCGAGGATCTACCATTGCAACGAGGGACACGCCGCGTTCACGGGACTTGAGAGGCTTCGTGAATATATTGAGGAAGACAATCTCGATTTCGGCGAGGCTCTTGAGGTAGTGAGGTCGTCATCGCTCTTCACCACCCACACTCCGGTTCCTGCCGGTCACGATGCTTTCGACGAGGGACTGCTCAGAAAGTACATCGGTCATTACCCTCAGCGTCTGAAGATTGACTGGGAGACGATGATGGGCCTCGGCAAGGTGAACGGCAACGATGTGAACGAGAAATTCTCGATGAGCTTCCTCGCCGCCAACCTCTCGCAGAACGTCAACGGTGTGTCGATGCTTCACGGTGATGTCAGCAAGGAGATTTTCAGCAGCATCTATCCGGGCTATCTGCCTGAGGAACTGTTCATCAGCTATGTTACCAACGGCGTGCATTACCCGACCTGGGCAGCCGCTGAGTGGAAGAAGATCCACGCCCGTGTGTTCGGTCCGGAGTTCGCGACCCATCACTACGACAAATCCTGCTTCGAGGGCATCTACAAGGTTGCCGACACGGAGATCTGGGAGACCAGGAAGGCCTTGAAGAAGAGGCTGATAAACATTGTCAAGGAGCGGATCTCTGATCCTTCGCAGTGCAACCATTACTCTCCGAGCCAGATTGTGGCGATCAAGGAGAACCTGCGTGACGATGTGCTGACCATCGGTTTCGCCCGTCGTTTCGCGACCTACAAGAGAGGAACCCTTCTGTTCTCTGATCTTGACAGGCTTGACGCCATCGTGAATGATCCCGTGCATCCGGTCCAGTTCCTTTTCGCCGGCAAGGCCCATCCGGCTGACAAGGCCGGACAGGATCTCATCAAGAGGATCATAGAGATCTCCAAGCAGGATCGCTTCATCGGAAAGATCGTGTTCATCCCGGGCTATGACATCTCCCTCGCCAAGAGGCTTGTTCAGGGTGTCGATGTGTGGATGAACAACCCTACAAGGCCTTTGGAGGCTTCCGGTACATCCGGCGAGAAGGCCTCGATGAACGGAGTGATGCACTTCTCCGTGCTTGACGGCTGGTGGGTGGAGGGCTACAAGCCGGGAGCCGGCTGGGCTCTTCCTCTGGAGCGTACCTACGACGACCAGAACTACCAGAACGAGCTGGACGCCGCCACGATCTACACGACGATCGAGAACGAGATCGCCCCGGCCTACTACGATGTGGACAAGTCTCTCGGACTGTCTCCTACCTGGGTGGGCTACATCAAGAACACCATTGCCCAGGTGGCCAACAACTTTACCACCAACAGGATGCTGACCGACTACTGTGATCAGTACTACATACCTCAGTCGGAGCGTGCCGGTAATATGGTGGCTGATGACTACAAGATGGCCCGCGTGATCTCGGCATGGAAGAAGAAGGCGCGCCGCGAGTGGCAGAACGTGGAGGTCATCTCCCAGACGCAGCCTGACCCGTCCTACAGCCTTACCGAGTCCAATGCCTTGACCTCTGAGGTTGTGCTGAATCTCGGCGATCTTTCTCCTCAGGACATCGGTGTGGAGATGCTGTTCGCCACGACTGACGTGAAGCATCAGCTGCATATTCAGGAAAAATGTGACTATGAGGTTGTCGAGTTCGACGACGGTGTCGCCAAGTACCGCGCGTCCATCCTTCCGGACAGGACGGGTATGTACCAGGTGGCGGTCCGGATGTTCGCCAAGAACCCGTTGTTGCCTCACAGACAGGATTTTGAGCTTGTGAAATGGTTATAGCGACCGGATTCTTTGACGGTGTCCACATCGGGCACCGTTTTGTGATTGAGCGGCTTGTGAACGCGGCCAGGGAGAGGGGCGACCAGAGTATGGTCGTCACTTTCTGGCCTCATCCACGCAACGTGCTGCAGGACGATGCCCGCAACCTTAGGCTTCTGACCTCTCTGGAGGAGAAGAAGGCGTTGCTCCGCGGTCTAGGCGTGGATCACGTTGAGGTGCTGCCTTTCACCAAGGAGTTCAGCAGACTGACCACCAGGGAATATTTCCGTGATGTCCTGATCACCCGTTTCGGTGCGAAGGCCATCCTGATCGGCTACGACAACCGTATGGGCTGCGACCCTCAGACTCCGGAATCAATCGAGAAAGTAGCTCAGGACGAAGGACTTGACGTGATCCGTTTAGGGAGCGTGGCCTCTCCTGCCGGTGTCACCGTCAGCTCCACGAAGATCCGTGACGCTGTGGCCGCCGGGCAGATGGAGGCCGCAGCCGCGATGCTTGGGTATGAATATTCATTGCTGGGCGTTGTGGTGGCGGGCAACCGCCTTGGCCGCACGATCGGCTTCCCGACGGCGAACATCCAGCTTTATGAGCCTCTGAAACTCCTTCCCGGCAACGGCGTCTATTCGGTGGATGCCGAGACTCTTGGCCGTAAGTTCAAGGGAATGTGTAACATAGGTGTCCGCCCGACCGTCCGTGCCGGCGGCCAGCGCACCATCGAGACCAACATATTCGACTTCGACGAGGACATCTACGGTCTCGACCTCAAGGTAACCTTTCATCACAAGATCCGTGACGAGCGCCGCTTCGACTCCATAGACGCCCTTCAGGCTCAGCTCGCCGCCGACAAGGCTTGCATCCTCGCGAAATGACAATGCGGCTGTCTTGGTGCACTCATTCGGTCGCTGAGCTTGTCGAAGTGACCATTGTAAAAGATTATGTCAAAGGATAGGCGATGCCCCGCTCCACCAGAATTTTGCACGTTACCAAAATTCTTGGGTGGAGCGGGGCACTCGCCTATAGAAACATCTCTCTTGTAATGCCTTACGTTATTCAATGTAAAACACACAAACGCGATATCCTTTCCCAGGGAAGGTCACACTCATAAGTTAAATCGCTTTTGCAAAAGTTAATTTGATAGTGTTTGTCGCTTTTCTATAAGTTAAAAATGCTATAATAATTGCTTTTCCGAAAGCGAATGCTTATTTTTGCCAGTAAGAAAGAAATACTAATGAACGAGAATGACATTCAGCCGTTGCGGACGGTTTACCACAGGAAACTTGCTGAGACAACTCTGGGTTTTAAAAGATACCTTTACGGCCAGATTAACTGGGATGTGCGTATGTTAGGAATCAAGGGGGAGAAGGGCGTTGGTAAAACGACCCTGATTCTTCAGCATATTCTTGAAACCTTTGACAATCCTGATGATGCTCTCTATGTATCTATGGATAATATGTGGTTCACCACACACTCGATTTTCGACCTTGCCGACTATTTGTATTCCATGGGAGTGTACCATCTGTTTCTGGACGAGATTCATAAGTGTCCGGAGTGGACGGTTGTTCTCAAGAATCTGTATGACAATTATCCGAATCTCAACATCGTTTACACCGGCTCGTCAATGCTGCGGATTGACAACTCAAAAGTGGATCTTTCAAGAAGACAGACATTGTACAGACTGCACAATATGTCATTTAGGGAATATCTTGAATATGAGAGGGTTGCTTCTTTCCCGGCATATACGTTGGAGGAACTGCTGCAAAGGCACGTGAAGATTGCTATGGAGATGGTGGCACAGTGCAAGCCTCTCAAATTCTTTTCTGACTATCTGTCAAGAGGGATGTATCCATATTCCAAGGAATCCGGGGCAGACTTCCATATCAGACTTGCGGAAACAGTCGCACAAACTATAGAAAGTGACCTGCCGGCCGTGGAGGACGTGACATTCGAGACCGTGCAGAAGTCAAAAAAGTTGCTGATGATCATCGCCGAAAAAATTCCGTTCATCCCGAACATAAGCAAACTCTGTCAGGCTTTGGGAACTACGCGTGATTCCTGTCTGAAGATACTCTACGCTTTGGACAGAGCCGGAGTGCTGAACCTGTTGACAGCTGAGCTGAAAAGTTACAAGAAACTTGTCAATCCGGACAAGATTTACATTGGCAACAGTAATATAATGCAGGCCTTGGGAGGCTCGTGCGACATTGGAACAATTCGTGAGACTTTCTTTGCGAATCAGGTCGGAGCCCGGTATCCACTTCAATATCCGAAGAAAGGGGATTTCTTCGCCTGTGGAAAATACCTTTTCGAGATTGGGGGCGCAGGCAAGACTTTCGACCAGATCAAAGACGAGCCTTACAGCTACCTTGCGGTTGACGACACCGAAATAGGCTCCGGGGCGCGAATCCCGCTTTGGATGTTCGGCTTCCTGTATTGAGATTGTATTCGAGTTTAGCGTTCCTTTCAGTGTGAAGTTCTGTGAGATTATAGTAGTAAACAATTCTGATATGCGAGAGAGACATCTCGATATTCTGTCACCTTTATGATTTTGAGAGGCGGGGATCGGATATTCGCTATTTGAAAGAAAATTACTATATTTGCAGAAACGGGAAGGGTTCCGCCGGGAAGGGCGGGACTCCGTTTTAATTTTATTCCCCGAAAAGAGGAATGGCGGTAGGCAATGGCCGCTTGGTTGTGATTTAATTTATTTGTTTGCAGACGATTGTCCGTCTGTGAGTTTGATATAAAAGAAAACAATAGTACGTTTCATTATGGCTGAAATTCATTATATGACCCAGGACGGGTTGGACAAGCTTAAGAAGGATCTTGCTGACGCGTTGGCGCAGCGTCCTGTGATCTCCGCGGCCATTGCGGAGGCCAGGGAGAAGGGGGACCTCTCCGAAAACGCTGAGTATGACGCGGCGCGTGACGCGCAGGGACTGCTGGAGGTCAAGATCGCCAAACTGAAGGATCTCGTCGCCAACGCCAAGGTGATCGACGAGTCCAAGATCGGCACGGACAAGGTGCAGATCATGAACAAGGTTAAGGTGGAGAATGTGGGTGCGAAGCAGGTGATGGAGTTCACCATCGTCGGCGAGACCGAGGCGGATTTCGCCCACGGGAAGCTGGCCTCGACCACACCTATCGCAAAGGCCCTGCTCGGTCACTCCAAGGGAGAGACTGTGGAGGCCAAGGTGCCTTCCGGTGTCATCAAGTTCAAGATTCTCGACATTTCTTTATAATAGAAGACAATGGCTACAATATTCACAAAAATCGCGAAAGGGGAGATTCCTTCATTCAAGGTGGCCGAGAACGATGAGTTCTACGCCTTTCTGGACATAAGCCCTCTTGCGAAGGGGCATACGCTCGTCATCCCTAAGAACGTGGAGGATGACTACATCTTCCATCTGGACGAGAAGACCTACGAGGGGCTCTGGGCTTTTGCCCGCAAGGTGGCGATCGCCATCAAGGCCGCCGTGCCTTGCCAAAGGGTAGGGGTCTGCGTGCTTGGAATGGAAGTCCCTCACACTCACATCCATCTGGTTCCGCTCCAGACCGAGGCTGACATGGACATCAAGAAAAAACGCCTGGAGATCTCGCCAGAGGAAAACAAGGCCATCGCCGAAGCTATATTCAATGAATATGAAAAATTGTAGAAACATTATTCTCGCGGCAGCCGTCCTGGCCGCCGCCTCTTCTTGCTCGGACAAGGTTCAGATCAAGGGAACGATTGCCGGAGCGCCTGACACCCAGGTGGTTGTGAAACAGCTTAACGGTGGTGCGCTTGTGGCGCTGGACACAGTGAAGACCGATGGCAAGGGAGCATATTCATACAGTGCCGAGGTTCTTAAGGGGCAGCCTCAGTTCATCTACCTGTACAAGGGTGACACCAAGGTCGCTTCGCTGCTTCTGCAGAAGGGCGACAAGGTGAAGGTGGCCTCCGACACTCTCGGAAAGTATTCCGTGGAGGGTTCCGCCGAGAGCGAGCTGCTTCGACAGGTTGAGGAGGATTTCGCCGCGTTCCTGGATAAGTTCACGGCAGACGCCGCCAGAGGCGACAATGCCGCCGCCTCAAAGGACTACATCGACTACTACAGAGGCCGCGTGAAGTTCATCATGGAGAACGCCAAGTCCTTGACGGCGATTCCGGTTCTATATCAGAAGATCAATGACAACTTCCCGGTGTTCAGCCAGGCCACGGACGCCATCATGTTCCGTAATGTGCATGATTCCCTGATGACGGTCTACCCGGAGTCCAGGTACGTCTCGGCTCTGGCCAAGGAGGCGGAGAAAAGGTTCAACGCCTTTGATCTGAGCCAGCGTATTCAGAACGCTCAGGAGAGCAGCTATCCGGATCTGTACCTTCCGTCTGTTGATGGTACTAAGGTTCGGTTGAGCGAGGTCGGCTCCAAGGTTGTGCTGGTCTATTTCTGGCAGGCCGCCGACGCCGCCCAGAAGATGTTCAACCAGGATGTGCTTCTGCCGTTCTACAAGGAGTACCATCCTAAGGGTCTGGAGATATATTCAGTGTCGCTTGACACCGACAAGGGAGTCTGGGCAAGTGCCGTGAAGAGCCAGAACCTGCCGTGGATCAATGTCTGCGATGGTTTGGGAGCCGCTTCCCAGGCAGCAGTGCTGTACAACATCAACCGCGGCCTTCCGGTCGCCTATGTGATCGCGGACGGCACGCTCAGTGCGGAAACGATCCGGAATGACAGTGACCTGCGCCGTGTCATTGCTTCAAGACTTTAATTTTCAGGAATATGCCGAAGGCTGACTATGTTGATTATGGTCAGCCTTTTTTATCTTTCGCCTTACGCCGGTAGTGTGTGCCGGGCTTTTGGGATGAGGCACAAAAACAATTCAGAACATGACCAGAAAGACAAGAGTAAGATTCGCGCCGTCGCCGACCGGTCCGCTGCACATGGGCGGAGTCCGCACGGCACTCTATAACTACCTCTACGCCAAGCAGCGCGGAGGAGATTTCATCATCAGGATCGAGGACACCGACTCCCACAGGTTCGTTCCCGGGGCAGAGGAATATATCATCGAGGCGCTGAACTGGTGCGGCATCATTCCGGACGAGGGCGTGGACATCGATGGCAAGGTGGTCGAGACAGCTTCCGAGCGCCATCCTCACGCTCCTTACCGCCAGAGCCAGAGGCGCGGAATCTACCGCAAGTACGCCGAGCAGCTGATCGAGGCCGGCTACGCCTACTATGCCTTCGACTCATCCGAGGCTCTGGAGAAGGCTCGCGCCGAGGCTGAGGCCTCCGGCCAGACCTTTATCTACAACCAGGTGACAAGGATGAGGATGCGCAATTCGCTGACCCTTCCGGAGGATGAGGTAAGGAGGCTTTTGGAGGAGACTTCCGACTGGACTGTCCGCTTCAGGATGCCGACCGACACGGTTGTCAAGATGGATGACCTGATCCGAGGCCACATCGAGGTGAACACCGACACTCTCGACGACAAGGTGCTTTGGAAGGGGGCCGACGAACTGCCTACCTACCATCTCGCCAACATCGTGGACGACCACCTGATGGAGATCACCGAGGTCATCCGAGGAGAGGAATGGCTCCCGTCCCTGCCGCTCCACTATATGCTTTACAAGGCTTTCGGCTGGGAGGACACGATGCCTCGTTTCGCCCACCTGTCCCTGCTTCTGAAGCCGGACGGAAAGGGCAAGCTCAGCAAGCGCGACGGCGACAAGCTCGGTTTCCCGGTGTTCCCGCTCAAGTGGGTGAACGCCCAGGGAGAGGTCTCAAGAGGCTACCGTGAGGACGGTTACTTTCCGGAGGCCTTCGTGAACCTGCTTGCGTTCCTTGGCTGGAATCCCGGCGATGACAGGGAGATGTTCACGATGGACGAGCTGATCAAGGCATTCTCGCTTGACCGCATCGTCAAGTCCGGCGCCCGCTTCAATCCGGAGAAGGCCCGTTGGTACAACAAGGAATATCTTCGCCTGAAGTCCGATGAGGAGTTGGCGGAGTTGTTCGTCCCGATTCTTGAGGAACACGGAATGAGGATTGTCGGATCAGCCGATAGCGCCAAGGCTGCAGGAGCCGAGACCAACGAATTGGGCGCTGATCCGGCAAGTCACATATTCACAAAGGATTACGTTCGGAATGTCATCTCGTTCACCAAGGAGCGCGCCACGTTCGTGAAGGATTTCTGGACGATCGCCTCTTACCTCTTCATCGCGCCGGAGGACTTTGAGAAGTACGGTGTCAAGGCCGGGGCAGCCGTCGAGCCGCAGAGCAATGACCCTCGCCGTCAGGCCGACCCTCGCGCGAAAGTCTATGACGATGCCGCCACCGCGCCGTTCCTTGCCAAGGACGTTGACAAATTCTGGAAGCCCGAGGTAGCCGAATATGTCGCCAAGGTCGCTTCCTTTGTCAATGAATATGCCGGTGAATGGTCTGTCCCGGCTTTCGAGACAGCACTTGAGGACTTCATCCGCGGCAACGAATGGCCGATGGGCAAGGTGATGAACGCCACCCGTCTGGCCCTCGCCGGTGCCGCCAGCGGACTGGGCATCGCCGACATCATCGTCCGCATCGGCAAGCGCGAGACCCTCGCCCGCATCGCCTACGCCACCTCACGTCTGGCGTAGGGCTGACGTTGCTCCTGATGGCAAACCAGTAGCAGGCGGTTATGCTTACCAATGCTACAACCTTTAGGTACAGCCTGTAAGCCTCCCATATAAACAGAAACATCTTATAGAATTTATTTATTGCGATAAACAAATCTGATACAAATTTGTTTATCGCAATAAACATTTCTATATTTGCAAAAAGCATTGCATTATGGATATTTTATTCGACCGTCACCTTGAATACCTATCTGATGTACCTACGGAATTCACTCGTGGACTGATGAATGTGATAGATTGGGATTCAAGGCTTGTGATGATTCGTGGGCCGAAAGGAGTCGGGAAATCCACTCTGATGCAGCAGTATGTGCTGAAGAATTACCTCCCTACAGATCGCCATATTCTTTATTGCTCTGCCGACACGGCATATTTTTCCAACCACACGCTGCTTGACACAGCATCCGAATTTGTGAAGATGGGCGGCAAGGTTCTTCTTATTGACGAGATTCACAAGTACGAGAACTGGAGCAGGGAAATCAAGGAAATCTATGATCTCTATAAAGGATTGAAGGTTATCCTCAGCGGATCATCACTGATTCAATTAAATGACGGACAGGCGGATCTGTCAAGAAGGGCTGATGTTTATGATATGCCGGGATTATCTTTCAGGGAATATCTTTGGTTTCGCACCAAGCGTGAGATAAAGCCTGTACACCTACATCAACTTCTATCCGACCCCAATGGATTCTGCCTGGCGGTAAGAAAGGTATGCCGCCCGTTGGAATTTTTCCCGGATTATCTTAAAAGCGGTTATTACCCTTTCTCGTTTGAAAAAAGCAAGACCTACAAGAATCTTGTGGAAAATGTAGTCAATTACATCATTGACAGCGAATTGACAAGATACAGAGGAATAAGTGTCTCCAACACGAGAAAGATAAGCGCTCTTCTTCAAGTGATCTCCGGAATGCTGCCATACCTCGTGGATGTGTCAAAATTATCAAGAAGTCTGAGCATCGACAGAGTCACACTCTTAAAGTATTTCAAATACCTTGATGAAGCGAAAGTGATCAGATGTCTATACACAGAAATGGACAAGATTTCCGATCTTCAGAAGCCCGACAAACTGCTGATGGACAACACAAATCTCCTCTACACATTCTCTGATGGCGAACCTGAGACAGGAACTGCGCGAGAGACATTCTTCTGTAATCAATTGGCCTCCGCCGGACACAAGATTGAGTACGGAGGACTTAAAACAGGAGATTTCAGGATAGACCACAAAAATGTGATAGAGGTTGGAGGTGCAGGAAAGGATTACTCCCAGATAAATGATGCTGACATCAATAACGCAGCTCTTGCCGTTGACAACATAGATATGGCAAACGGCAGGAAAATTCCACTCTGGGCTTTCGGCTGCCTATATTGACTGCGTCACGACAAGAGAAGGCAGCCTTCCTGACGATGTCAGCCCTCGCCCCGGAGCCTCGTCAGGTAGAGTTCCACGCCGACTGCCTGTTCGTCTATTTCATCAACGAGTCCAGCATCGGTGACATCTACTTCATCGGACAGTTCACCGGCAGCGAGATCTAAGCTTATTTCAGGCTCAATAGGAGCCAGCAAAAACAAATTGCGACTTCCGCTCCTGCATAAAGGCTATCGACTACTTCATCAGGCACTATAAGGAAGTCTTTGAGGAAGACTGACAAAATGGGATTCATTCATAGTCTTGCACATTTTTTGCAATTCGTTGGAAATAAATTGCTACATTTACAAACGGGTCTGCATCCCTTATGCAGAAATAGTTAAAAAGGAGAACCGAATTATGGCAAAGCCTATCAAAGAAACCCCCGTCCTTTATGACGAGGATGCCTACCGCTTCGAAATGGCGGCTCAGAATGTCGTTCCCCTTTCTGAAGAGAAACGGGAAGAGATCTTCCGCAACTACGAAGAAGTTCGTAGCTGGTGTGCTGCTGATGTACTATGAACCTTAGACTGAGAAAATTCCGTCCAGGAGTTGATACCACAAAGCCGTTCGACTGCTCCGATGCAGATTTGAACGGTTTTTTGGTTGAGACCTCCACTGGAACGCCCAACGCAACCTTTTTTGCCAAAGAACTCCTGGCTGTCACCTATGTCCTGGAAGACACGGATACCGGAAAGATAGCCGCTTATTTCAGCCTGCTCAACGACAAGGTGGACAGGGATTTTGCCGATCCTAAAATCTGGAACAACCTTTCCCGTAAGATCCCCAATGCCAAGCGCAGGTCTTCCTATCCTGCACTGAAAATCGGCCGTCTCGCTGTCAGTGATGACGTGAAGGGTCAGGACATCGGGACAAAAATCATCAACTACATCCAGACCCGTTGTATATCGAATCCCTCTACCGGTTGTCGCTTCATTACCGTCGATGCCTATCTTTCCGCAGTGGGATTCTATCAGAAGTGCGACTTCAAGTTCCTCGTCCAGCCCGAGCAGGAAGACGAGACTGTCCTGATGTTCTTTGACCTTAAGAGTTTGCTGAGATAGCAATTGGCTCACATAGGGCTCAAATTACGATGGTAATCACGAGTGCGCAATCCGGCTATCACATCGTAAGTAACTCAAATTCCGAACAATAAATTTCTTTTGCCGATAATTCCAAAGGGCTCACAAAGGGCTCACGCCAGCATAGCTTTGAATTATTAAACACGCGGACTTGCTTTGAAAGAAATCCTCATATACATCGGACTTGCCGCTTTAGCTGCTCTCGTTCTCTATCTGATAGTCAAGTCTATCGTAGAGAGTATCAAGCGTGAACAGTTTCGTAAGAAGAACCGTGAGACGCAATTCTCAGGCAGCGCTGTAAAGGAGAAGAAAGGATTCTGGGCATCACTGTTTACGCCCAAATATAGTAGTCGTGCAGAAGCCATTGGCGATTATGGTGAGAAGAGGGTTTCCTCATTCTTGGCGGATCTGGACTGCGATGATTACCGGGAAGGTCAAGGGAAGGTCAATCAACGCGGTGATTTTTCCCTCAATGAGTGATGATTTTCGGCGTTTTCTTCCCTTAATGAGGGAAAATTGCTATATTTGCGCGGAAGTTATACAAATTCATGTTATTATGATTGACACACAACTTTATGAATATATGATGGAGATGCTGCGGAAAACTCCCACGGGGTTTCATCGGTATCTTTATCAGGATATTCCCTGGGAGGCGCAACTTGTCGGGATCACCGGGGCGAGAGGAATCGGAAAGTCCACGATGATAAGGCAGTATATTCTTGGAAATCAAGATAAAAGACGATTCCTCTATGTTTCGGCTGACCACACGTATTTCGCTGACCATAGATTATCCGATCTGGCGGATGAGTTTGTAAAGGATGGGGGAACGCATCTGTTCATTGATGAGGTACATAAGTATAGTGACTGGTCAAGGGAACTGAAGCAGATTTATGATGTTCATTCAGATTTGCACGTGGTGTTCACTGGATCTTCTATTTTGGATATCGAGGACGGTGCCGCGGATTTGAGCCGTCGCGCGCTTGTCTATCCGATGAGCGGACTCTCGTTCAGAGAGTATCTGAAACTCTTCCACAAAGTTGATGCACCGACATATTCATTGGAGGATATTCTTGCAGGGAAGGGAGAGATCCCTGGCATTGAGCATCCGTTGCCATATTTCCGTGATTATTTGAGGAAAGGGTATTATCCTTTTTCGGGTGAGATTGGATTTGAGATGCGTCTGCAGCAGGTTGTGTCGCGGACGATTGAGTCGGATATCGCCCAACATGCCAACTTGAAGGCCTCCACCGCCCGCAAGTTGAAGAAGATGCTTGCCATCATAGCTTCGCTGGCACCATACAAGCCGAGTATGGAGAAACTGGCGGTGGAAATAGGGGTTAGCAAGAACAATGTTCCTGAATATCTGACGTATATGGAAAAGACAGGCCTTATTGGCCAACTTCGGGATGACACAGGAGGGCTCCGTGGATTGGGAAAGGTAGAGAAAGTTTACATTGACAACCCGAACCTGATGTATGCGTTGTCGGGAAGTTCTGTTGACATAGGTAATGTCCGGGAGACCTTTTTCTATAATCAGATGAAGGTCCGTAACGATGTCATCTCATCCAAGGAATCGGATTTTGTGATTGGCAAGAACACCTTTGAGATAGGTGGCCGCAAAAAAGGTCAAAAACAGATAGATGGGATAAACGGAGGCATAGTCGTGAAAGACGACATTGAATATGCCCACGGCAACGTCATTCCGCTCTGGCACTTCGGGCTTAACTATTAGGCGATCGCTCTACATTTCTTTTTCCTGGCGGTTTGTGCGCTTGATGGCCGGGACTCTCTCTAGTTCCGCCAGATTTTGGCCGTGCTCCACAGCCAGGGCTGGTTTCTTGTCCGGATCGAAGCGGAATCGCTTCACGTTGTCGGAGGTGTTGTAGCCGATGATCTTCACCTTGCCGGTGAGGTTGATCTCCTCGTCCTGCTCCGGCAGACTCTGCCTCTCGAACCTGAAGTCTTTGCCGATGATGATCATGTTGCCCAGGTCAGCTTTCGCGATCTTCCTCAAGTCGTTGACTTTGAATCCAGTGGCGATGGCGGTTATCTGTACCTTGTCGCCGATCTCCGGTTCTGTCATCCAGACTAGCCCGGTCTTGAACTTCTTGACGTTCCCTGTATATTCAGAAATCTTCTTGTTGATCTCGGAAAGGTCGTCCATTGTCAGACCGTTCTCGTTCTTGCCGCAAGTGATGTTGATCAGCAGGCTTTTGGCGGTCTTGAGGTCGAAATCGTTCAGGAGAGGGGACTGCAGCGCCCCCTTCACCGCGTCGTCGATCCTGTTCTTTCCGGTGCCGGTGCCGCAGCCCATCAGGGCCATTCCGCTGTTGCGCATCATGGTCTTGATGTCCTCGAAGTCCACATTGATGTAGCCCGGACGGCTGATGATCTCCGTGATGCCTTTGACGGCGGTCGCCAGCACCTCGTCGGCTTTCGGGAAGGCCTCATGGACAAGATGGCTTCCGAAGAAGTCGTAGAGTTTCTCGTTGTTGATGATCAGGAGGCTGTCCACGTTCTTCACAAGCTCGTGGATGCCGTCGATGGCTCTGGACATAGCGTTGTCGCCCTCGTTCTCAAAAGGAAGCGTGACCACGCCTACTGTGAGTATGCCTTTGTCCTTGGCCATCTTGGCGATGATCGGCGCCGCTCCCGTGCCTGTGCCGCCGCCCATGCCGGCGGTGATGAAGAGCATCTGGGTCTCCTCGCCGAGTACCACCTTGTCAATCCTGTCGTGGGCCTCCAGCGCGGCCTTGCGCCCCTTGGCGGGATCTGTTCCCGCTCCGAGGGCGTTGTCCCCGATGTGTATCTTCACAGGGACGGGGCTTCCATCAAGTGCCTGACGGTCAGTGTTGCAGACAATGAAACTGCAACCTTCCACCTTTTCCCTGAACATGTAGTTCACGGCATTGCAACCGCCTCCGCCCACGCCGATGACCTTTATCATTGACTGGATCGGTGTCATCATAGGGCTGCTCTCAGCCAGATCTATGTCGAAAGTGTCGATAATGTCTCCCATAACCTCTTGCAGATTAAACCTCTTCGTTGTTCATATCGTCGTACAGTTCCGCGACTGTCTCCTTGATGTGCTTTGTCCAGGTGAAGTTGAACAGGCTCCTGTGCTTTTTCTCCTTTTCCTTCTTTTCCCGTTTCCTGTTCTTGTACTCCTTTATCTCCTCCGGAGTAGGAGGGTCGAACACGCCTCTCTCGTCTTCCTCCTCCCTTCCTGAAGCCACGGTCTCCTCTATCGTAGGGTGATTGGTTTGTGAATATGGATCGTAGTCATCCTCTGGTTCCTCCTGCCGGGTCTCTTTCTGGCGGACGACTTCCTCCACGCCGCCGATCACCGTCCCGGTCTCAGGAATATCTTCCACAACCTCCTGTACAGGAGTGGCTTCCTCCTTCTCTTCGGGAATCTCCGCGGAACCGGTCTGAGGCACCGTCATGTTTCTTGCCACCGCTTCGTTCACGCAGTTGAGGAACCGGTCGTTCCTGGCGGACAGTATCATGCCCATGGAGGTCGCGGCGCTTGTCTCGCTTGCCTCCGGGCAACCTTCGCAGGAGAAGAGTTTTCTTGGTCGCCCCACCTTCACCGTGTAGCCGGACAGCTCCTTGATGTAGTTGGCGCAGTTCACGAGT
This sequence comes from Alistipes sp. CAG:514, assembly GCA_000431015.1. Taxonomy (GTDB): domain Bacteria; phylum Bacteroidota; class Bacteroidia; order Bacteroidales; family UBA932; genus Cryptobacteroides. The sequence continues at coordinate 31,076 of HF986061.1, forward strand.
TCGGCTCCGCCTCCGGTCACCACGACTCCGGCCCGTAGATCCTCCTCGGATGCGAATCCGCTTTCCTGGATCCTGAACAGCAAGGCCTCTATGATCTCCTTCATCCTGGCCGTGATGATCTCGGAAATGTACTTCACGGAGACCTGGGCGGTAGTGTTTCCGTCCTCGTCGACAATCTGGATGGATTTCTCGCCAAGCGACGACAATTTGTTCGGCATGCACGCGCCGTAGGCCTTTTTGATGTTTTCGGCAAGCTCGAACGAGAAGTTGCACTCGGACTTGATGTCGTTCGTCACGCTGTTGCCTCCGAAAGGGATGGCGGCGTAGAAACGCATGATCTTGTCTTTGAATATGGTGACGGAACTTACCCCCGCTCCTATGTCGATCAGCGCCACGCCGTTCTCCATCTGCTCGGACTTCAGTACGGCCTTTGCCGTGATGCCCGGTGTGAAGTACTTCTTGGCGATGGCTATTCCCAGATCATTGAACACGCTGTCGATGTTCGAGGAATATCTCCGGTTTCCGATGAAGACCTTGAAATTTCCCTCAAGGGTCTCCGCCGCCATCCCGACGATGTCATTCTCCGGCTCGTTGATGCTGTCCTCTGTGGAGAAAGACTGAGCGACGGCACCGTAGATGACCTCTTTGGTGGAGTCTTCCAATGGGTAGGACTCCAGTGCCATCGATTTGAGAGCCTTGATCTCGCTCTCCTGGATCAGGTCATCAGGCTCAGGTCTGGTCATGCTGGCAGAGGCCGTCTCCTGGCGGACATACCAGCGCGGGAGACCGACGATCACCTGCTGGATTTTGATTCTGAGGGCTTGCTGGGCCTCGCTGATGGCTTTCCTGACCTCTTCCTTGACCTTGCCGGGAATAAGGACATAGCTGTAGCGTATGCCAAGCGAAGGTGATTCCTTGTAGTAGATCACCTCGACATTCTGATCCTGGATCCTGGCCACACAGACGGCCAGCTTGGATGTTCCCAAGTCAACAGATGCTATGTATCTCTCTTCCATATCCACTTATCTATTTTCTGCAGACAATCTGCCCGTTGTATTTAACATTCACAGTTTTGTAGTATCCCGCGCCCATCTCTGGCAGGATCGATGTGTAGTAGCGTCCCATCATCTCGAATTTCCGTTCGTAGTCCACGGGGGATCCGAAGATGAAGGTCTCTTTCCCCTGGCGAGGAATCATGATCATGTCACCGCCTTCCGTGACCGTGATCTGGCAGATGTTCTCCGCCCATGTCTTTGACTTCTGCATGAAGTTCACAAGATCAATCACTTCCGACAGCCATTTCTTCTCCGCATCGGTTTTCGGCTCTCCCTTGTAGCCTCTTTCCACATTAAGAGGCACCGCTCCGTCGATGATAGGTACCATCGAGGTGTAGTTGCGCTGGAGAGGGAACAGAAAGCCTTTCTCATCGGCGTAGAAGCCGTTGTTGTCTTTCTGGAACCTGATCACAGGCTCCCTCTGGCGAAGCCTTACATTGAGGTAGCCGTCGGGTGTCGTGTAGGCGTCGGCCTTCAGAATCGCGCTCTTGCCTTCAAGGACATTCTCGACTTTCGCCAGATCCACGCTGTCCAGACGCTGCCCCAGGTAGTTCCCGTACCCTTTGCTCAGGTAGCCCTCCACGTCCTTGGCTGTGACGAATGTCAGATTGTCGGCGAACTCCACCCTGACCCCGGCGCAAGTAAGCTGTCCGATCCTCCTCTCGTTCAACCCGTGGATCACAAGGTAGACGAGGACGATCAGGCAGGCAGCCGCCGCGGCGAGGGTTATTCTGAGGCCTTTTTTCATGCTACAATCGTTTTTTCAGCAGTTCGGTGACCGGCGCGATGAATCTGTCGATGTTGCCGGCGCCGAAAGTGACCAGCACATCCACAGGCTCGTTCTCAAGATAGGCCATAAGATCCTCTTTCTTAAGGAGTACCTTGTCAGGGCAAGTCACCTTGTCGAAGATCAGTCCGGAGGTGACTCCAGGGATCGGCTCTTCCCTTGCCGGATAGATGTCAAGAAGGATCAGTTTGTCCACCTTGCTCAGGGCCTGGGCGAAATCATCGGCGAAATCCCTTGTCCTGGTGAAAAGATGGGGCTGGAATATGGCCGTGATTTTCCTTCCGGGAAACATTCCCCTTAGGGAAGAGATCGCGGACGCGAGTTCCTTGGGATGATGGGCGTAGTCGTCAATGTAGGACAGATGCGGAGTGTTGATGTGCGCGTCAAGCCTGCGCTTTACCCCTGAATATGTCCCGATGGCTTCCTTGATGGCCTCCGGAGCCACTCCGTGGTTGAGGCAGACCGCCGCCGCAGCGACGCTGTTCTCCACGTTGATCCACCCCGGGATTCCTACCCTGATGCCCCCTATGGTTCCACCTGGGTAGACCAGATCGAAAATGTAGTGTCCGACCTCGTCGGGTCTTGGGTTGACGGCATGGTAGTCCGCCGCCGGATCGTCATAACTGTAGTGAAGTATCCTGGCCTTTGTGTCTTCCGGAGTGATGTCCAATCCCTGTTTCACGATCAGAGTCCGGCTGACCTGCGAAGCGAAGGCCTTGAATGCCTTACGGTACTCCTGGAGGGTTCCGTAGATGTCCAGATGATCCGCGTCCATCGACGTGATGGCGGCGATGGCGGGGTGGAGCTGGAGGAACGAGCGGTCGAACTCGTCGGCCTCCGCGACGATTGTCGGGGTGTGGCTCGTGAGAAGGTTCGTGTTGTAGTTCTTCGAGATGCCTCCCAAGAAAGCCGAGCAGCCTTTTCCGCTTTCCGTCAGGATGTGCGCCACAAGAGTGCTGGTGGTTGTCTTTCCATGCGTTCCGGCCACGGCGAGGCATGTCTGCCCCTCGGCCAGTTCTCCAAGCATGCGTGACCTCTTGACAAGGGTGTAGCCGTGTTCCTTGACGTAGACGAACTCCTGAAGATCCTCGGGGATCGCCGGAGTGTAGACGACAAGGGTGGAGGCCACATCCTTAGGGATGTAGTCCGGATCGTCCTTGTAGTGGATGTCGATCCCTTCTTTCTCAAGCTCAAGGGTCAGCTCGGACTGCGTCCTGTCATAGCCGGCGACCGGGTAGCCTTTGAACTTATAGTATCTGGCGATGGCGCTCATGCCGATGCCACCGATCCCAAGGAAGTAAATCTTTGAATATTTTGACATTTCTAATCTTTGATCAATTTGTAAACCTCTTCCGCGATTTTACCCGCCGCGTCCGGCAGTGCCATTTTTCCCGCGTTCTCTTCGAGCGCGGCTATCCTGGCCTCATCCTTCAGCAGATCCAGGGCTGTAGGGATCATCTTCTCCATAGCGTCAGCGTCCTTGACGATGAGTGCCGCGTCTTTCCTGACAAGAGCCATAGCATTGTGTGTCTGATGATCCTCGGCCACATTAGGTGACGGCACGAAGATCACGGCCTTGTGGGCGGCGCAAAGTTCTGACACAGAGCTGGCGCCGGAACGGGAGACCACAACGTCGGCGGCGGCATAGGCAAGTTCCATCCTGCCGACGAAATCTGTGTGATGAACATGCCTTAGTACCTCCGGGTTCCGGGCTTTCTGCTCCGCCATGAACTCGTCAACGCCCTTCTTGTAGTACTTGCCGCACTGCCAAAGCACGTCCACTCCGTCGATCCCCGGACATCCATCGCTGATCCATTTCCTCATGCATTGGTTGAACCTGCTGCTGCCAAGGCTTCCGCCGACCACGAAAATGTGCTTTCTGGAAGGATCGAGGCCATATTCCTTAACCCCTGCCTCCTTCATCTCTCTGGTCGCCGGGACTATGATGCCTCTGATCGGATTTCCTGTCATGACGATCTTGTCGGCGGGGAAGAAACGCTCCATCCCTTCGTAGGCGACGCAGATTTTCTGAACCCTTCCTCCGAGTTTCTTGTTCGTCAGCCCGGCGAATCCGTTCTGTTCCTGGATGAGGGACGGGATCCCCATCCCTGTGGCCGCCCAGAGCAGGGGAGCGCTCGCATAGCCTCCGACGCCGATCGCGATCTGAGGCTTGAATTCCTTGATGATCCTTCTGGCCTTGAACACGCTGGCGACCACCTTGAACGGCACGCTCAGGTCGTTCAGGATGTTCTTAAGGTTAAGCTGGCGCTGAAGTCCGACGATCGGCAGCCCGACTATCCTGTAGCCTGCCGCCGGCACCTTCTCCATCTCCATCTTGCCCTCGGCTCCCACAAACAGGATCTCGGTCTCGGGATTCAGTTCCTTCAGCTTGTTGGCGATCGAGACAGCCGGGAAGATGTGTCCTCCTGTCCCGCCTCCGCTGATTATGACTCTCAATGCTTTATGCTCCATGTCTCTATTCATTGTTATGATCGTCGATCCCGTAGTCCGGGATGTCGTTCTCATGTACCGGGATGTTCGCGTCAACGCCGCCGAAATCCTCCTCCTGGGCGTTGAGTCTGCTTTCAGCCTCGTCCAGCTCGTCCATCCTGCTGCCGATCTCGTCCCTGACCTGCCTGTCCACCAAAGGTTCGGCCTTGGCCGCCTCCCTATCGATCTTTCTCTTGGCCATCTTGCTTATGGACAGGATGATGCCGAAGGCGAGGCTGAACATTATGAACGATGAGTTGCCGTGGCTGATCATCGGAAGCGTCTGGCCTGTCAGCGGCCCGATGTCGCAGTTGACGGCTATGTGCATCATCGCCTGTCCGGTGATGAGCAGGACGAGTCCGGCCACCGCGGTCTTCGCGAAGTGGTTGTCACAGTTCCTTACGATGATCGAGCCTCTGGCCAAAAGGCTGATGTAGAGGATGATCACGAATATTCCTCCAAGCAGGCCGTACTCCTCCACCACGAAACTGAACATGTAGTCCTCGAACATGATCGGCACGACGTATCTCTGGGTGCTTCGTCCGGGGCCCTTGCCGAACAGCCCTCCCTCGTGGATGGCGATCTTCGCGCTTATCGGCTGCTTCACGTTGTCGAGCGCTTCCTGGAACTCGACGCTGTTCTGCGGATTCTCCCTCATTATCCTGAGATTGTCATCGATTCCTGCGCCGACAACCCTGTTGATCGCCGAGTCAAGATGCGGGAACAATTTGTGGCCTTCGTCCCGGCTCGCGTTGATGCAGATGCAGACGGCGAGCAGACCTATGCCGATGGCTATCGGCTTGACGAGTTCCTTGATGCTGATTCCTCCGATCAGGATGGTGATGAACATGATCCCTCCGATGAACAACGTGCTGGACAGGCTGCCGACCATGATAAGGAGGCAGACACTGAATATCGGAACGTAGATGTAGACGATTTTCTTGGTCAAAGGCTTGTTCCACAGCGGGTACTTCTTTCCCAGATGGTTGGCGATCATGAAGCTGTCGTTGCGGAAGGCGTTCACCGCCCATGCCAGGTACATGATCATGGCCACTTTCACGACCTCGAACACGTGGACCTGAAGTCCAAGGACGGACACGATTCTCCAGGCTTGGTTGAGGTACAGCGCCTTGACCGGGCCGACGGTGATGTGCAGGGCCAGGATCAAAAGCAGTCCGATGGAGACGGCGTAGCCCAGCTGCGAGACGATTCGGAAGAATCCTATCTTCTTGATGCTGCAACAGATGAGGATGATCGCAAGACCGCCGAGCGTCAGCACGAGTTGCTCGCTGATTATCGCCATCCTGGTCGTTTTCTGCTGGAGGGCCAGCAGTGAGGTGGATGAGAATATGGCCACGATGGACAGGAGGATGAGCAGCATCACGATCATCCACACCACCTTGTCGCCTTCGAAGGAATCCACGAAGTTCCAGAGGGTTTTCTTTTGCTTTGTCTCCCCGGCCATATTCATTCAACTTTTAGAGTCTTCTTACAGCTTCCTTGAATTTCTCTCCGCGGTCCTCGTAGCAGGTGAACAGGTCGAAGCTGGCGCAGCATGGGCTCAGCAGCACGATGTCTCCGGCCTTGGCGAACCCGCTGGCGGCCTTTACAGCCTCGTCAGCCGACTTGGTGTCCACGATGCTGTCCTTCCCGACGATCTGTTCGAACGCCTCGTGGATCTTGCGGTTGTCAACACCCAGGCACACGATGGCCTTGACCTTCTCCTTGACGAGCGGTTTGAGGATCTCGTAGTCGTTGCCCTTGTCGGTTCCGCCGACTATCCAGACAACCGGTCTCTTCTGGCATTCGAGGGCGTACCAAGCCGCGTCCACGTTCGTGGCCTTGGAGTCGTTGATGTAAAGCACGTCCTTGATGCTCAGCACGGGTTCGAGCCTGTGTTCGATTGGCTGGAATGTCGCCAGGGCCTCACGGATGGTCTTGTTGTCGATGCCCGAAGCCTTGGCCGCCAGAGCAGCCGCCATCGAGTTGTAGATGTTGTGCCTGCCGCCGAGGGCGAGCTCTTTCAGGAATATGTCGCATTCGTCGTTGTCGTACTTCACGACGATCTTGTCGTCCTTGAGGAAAGCGCCTTGCCTGACCTCGGTCTTCTGGCTGAACGGCAGACGCTTCGCCGAGAGGATGATCTTGTTCAGATGCTCGATGGTGATCTCGTCGTCGGAGTCGAAGATGAAGCAGTCCTCCGGCCTTAGATTCTGCGTGAGGCGGAACTTGGCCTTGACGTAGTTTTCCATCTGGTAGTCGTAGCGGTCCAGATGATCCGGAGTGATGTTGGTGATGATCGCGATGTCTGGACGGAAATCATAGCAGTTGTCCAGCTGGAAACTGCTGATCTCCAGAACATAGTAGTCGAAGTGTTCTGTGGCGACCTGGTAGGCGTAGCTCTTGCCGATGTTGCCGCCGAGTCCCACGTTGAGTCCGGCGTTCTGAAGCAGGTAGTAGATCAGGGATGTCGTGGTGGTCTTGCCGTTGCTTCCGGTGATGCAGATCTTCTTCGCCGTGTCATAGCGGCCGGCGAACTCGATCTCGGAGATGATGTGGATTCCCTGCGCCTCGATCTTCTTGATGATCGGAGCGGTGCTTGGAATGCCGGGACTCTTGACCACCTCATCGGCGTTCAGGATAAGTTCCTCAGTGTGATGACCTTCCTCGAAGCTGATGTCCCATTTGCGGAGTTCGTCCGCAAAGTGGTCGGCAATCTTTCCGTAGTCGGAAAGAAAGACATCGAATCCTTTCACCTTAGCGAGAACAGCGGCTCCGACTCCGCTCTCAGCGCCTCCCAAAACTACAATTCTGCTCATATTCTTAAATTTATCTTATCTTCAACAATGCCAATGTGGTGACGGCCAGGATGACTCCGATGAGCCAGAACCTTGTCACGATCTTCGCCTCCGGTATGGCGTGGTCCGGTCTGGAGATCAGTGCCGGGATGCCTTCCTTCTGGTAGTGGTGGTGCAGAGGGGTCATCTTGAATATTCTTCTGCCCTCGCCGTATTTTTTCTTCGTGTACTTGAAGTAGCCTCTCTGCATGATGACCGAGAGGGACTCGACGAAGAAGATTCCGCAGAGAACCGGCAGCAGCAGCTCTTTTCTCATCAGTATGGCGCTCACTCCTATGATGCCTCCGATGGTCAGGCTGCCCGTGTCGCCCATGAACACCTGCGCGGGGTAGGAGTTGTACCATAGGAACCCCATCAGCGCCCCGACGAAGGCGGACATGAATATGGCGATCTCTCCACTGCCCGGAATGTACATGATGTTCAGGTACTCAGAGTTGATGAGGTTGCCGCCAAGCCAGGCGAAGATGCCCAGCACCACGCCGACGACCGCGCTTGTGCCGGCGGCAAGGCCGTCCATGCCGTCGGTGAGGTTAGTGCCGTTCGAGCAGGCCATGATGACGACCACTATCATGAGCATGTAGATCGCCCATTTGCAGTACCATCCCCATTTGCCTTTGAACGGAGAGAGGCACTTGTAGTCGAACTCGTGATCCTTCACCAGCGGGATGGTCGTCTTTGTACTCTTGACGACATTCTCCATCTTCCATCCTGCATCCTGAGCCACAAGTGTCTCGGAATCAACGTTCAGTGATCCGCTGTTGCCTTGTTCCACCACGTTGGTGGCCTCTGGCGGCGCGGTCACTTTCTCCCTGACGACAATGTCGTCGCTGAAGCAGACGGTCAAAGCTATGATAAGCCCAAGAAGGAGCTGTCCGATGAGTTTAGCCTTGGGATGCAGTCCTTCCTTGTTGTGTCTGAACACCTTGATGTAGTCGTCGGCGAATCCGAGGGAGCCGCACCAGATCGTTGTAAGGAGAAGAAGCTGGGTGTAGATGTTCTTAAGATTGCCGAACAGCAGGACGGCGACCACGATGCTGAGGATGATGATGACACCGCCCATTGTCGGAGTGCCTTTTTTCTGCATCTGCCCTTCGAGTCCGAGGTCACGTATGGTCTCTCCGATCTGTTTTTTCTGAAGCCATCTGATGATCCTGCGGCCTGCGAAAAACGAGATCAGCATCGCGGTGACACTGGTCAGCATGGCCCTGAAGGACAGGTAGGTGAACAGACCCTGTCCAGGAATGTCGTAGTCTTTGAGATATTCAAAAAGATGGTAGATCATCGCGTTTCCTCCTATTCATTAACCATGTTTCCGAACACTTCGGCGACCACCTCGCGCTCGTCGAAATGACGGTGCTCCGTGCCGATTATCTGATATGTCTCGTGGCCTTTCCCCGCGAGCAGGATGACGGCGCCGTCTTTGGCGAACATGATCGCCGTCCTGATGGCCTCCTTGCGGTCGGCGATGAAGATGGCTTTTGACAAGCCTTTAGGACTGAATCCCTTACGGATGTCGTCAAGGATGTCTTCCGTCTTCTCCGTGCGGCTGTTGTCGGATGTGACCACAATCCTGTCGGCGTAGTCCTCGGCCACTTTGGCCATTTCCGGTCTCTTGGTCTTGTCACGGTCTCCGCCGCATCCGAACAGGCAGACAAGTTCCCTTCCGGAGTCGATGCTCCTGAGGGTCTTCAGCACATTGTCCAGCGCGTCCGGAGTGTGGGCGTAGTCGATGATGACGGAGAGGTCTCTCGGCCCTCTGATCGTCTCCAGCCTTCCCGGTGCTGACTCCAGCTTGCTGATGGCCACAAGAGTCTCTTCCGGATCGGCTCCCACGGCTATCGCGGCGCAGTAGATCGCCAGGATGTTGTAGGCGTTGTGCTGCCCGATGAGTCTGGTCCAGGTCTCCCGGCCGTCAATCCTGAGCAGCATGCCCTCGAAGGTCTCCTCCATGATGCGGCATGTGTGGTCGGCCAAGCCTCTGCATGAGTATCTTACAACCTTTGCCTTGGTGTTCTGCACCATGACCTCGCCGTTCCTGTCGTCGATGTTGGTGATGGCCGTGGCCGTGGCCGGAAGGTTGTCGAAGAAGAGTTTCTTGCAGCGAAGGTACTCGGCGAATGTCTTGTGGTAGTCCAGATGGTCGTGGGTGAGGTTTGAGAATATTCCCACCTTGAACTCCAGACCTGCCACACGCTCCTGCTCCACTCCGATCGAGCTTACCTCCATGAAGCAGAACTCGCATCCGGCATCCACCATCCGGCTCATCAGGGAGTTGATGGTGATAGGGTCGGCGGTTGTGTTGGCCGTCTCCAGCCGCTTGGTGCCCACGTAGTTGGCGATTGTGGAGAGAAGTCCGCAGTTGTACCCTTGCGACATGAAAAGCCGGTAGAGAAGTGTCACGGTCGTCGTCTTGCCGTTCGTGCCGGTGATTCCTACCAGCGTGAGCTTACGGGATGGGTTGTCGAAGAAATTGGCGGCCATCATCGCCACGGCGTGACGTGAGTCGGCCACCTTGACAAGGGTGACCGGAGCGTCCGGCTGTCCTGCGGCAGCGGTACGCATGGCCTCCTCGTCTTCGTAGACAATCGCCGCCGCTCCGGAGCCGATGGCTTTCCCGATGAAGGCATGTCCGTCGCTGTCATGACCTTTCACGGCGATGAATATGGCTCCCGGGGTGACTTTCCTCGAATCGTTGCAGACATCAAGGATCTCAAGGTCACGGTTTCCCCGCACCTCGATGACTCCCGCGTCCCTTATGATGTTTTCCAGTCTCATTTCAATGTAAGTGTTATGGCGGAACCTTCCGTCGCCTTGGCTCCCGGGGAAGGAGTCTGTGAGGTGACGTGTCCGGTTCCTGTGTACCTGCACCTCAGGCCGCTGTTCTCGATGATGAACATCGCGTCCTTAAGTCCAAGTCCTGTAACGTCCGGTACCACCGGATTCTTGGTGTCGGCTTGTTCGTGAATCTCCCTGTCGAGCTTCATCTGTGGAACTTTTGCCGAGGATATTATTGTGTTTCCCCACTCAGGGTCAAGTACATAGATCGCATCAACTACTTCCCGCATCACCGCCGCCGGACCGACACCACCGTAAAGGCTTCCTCTGATCAGATCGGATTTCATGCAGACTATCGCGCTGTATTTCGGATTCTCCGCAGGGAAGAATCCGACGAATGTAGCCAGGTTGTGGTAGCTTCCGTCCTTGGTCACATAAGGGGATGACATCCCGTACTTGTCGATCTCCTCTTTGGAAAGCACCTGCCTTGATGTGCCGGTCTTTCCGGCCACCGTAAGCTTGGCGCCTTTGAGCCTTTTGGCCGTCCCCTCGGATGTCACGGCGCGCATCGCCCTTAGCATCGTGTCGGCGGTGGCCTTCGAGCAGATGGACGCGTTCAGGACGCTCGGCCCCTTCTTCGTCTTGACGGCACCGTTCTTTTCGATGCTCTCCACGAGGTAAGGTTTCATCATCCTTCCCTTGTTGGCGATCGCGTTGTAGAATGTCAGGATGTGGAGAGGTGTCTCCTTGACGGAGTAGCCGATGGCCGTGGAACCGAGATCGGTCGCGCTCCATTGCTTGGAGTCCGGTGAAGGAATGTAAGGCTCGCTGAGACCTTTGAGGTCAAAATCGAAAGCCTGACCGAGCTTGTACATGTACAGCTTGTCAAGGAACCTCTTAGGGTTGTCATTGTAGTTCTTGACGGCGAGGTACCGGAACACATAGTTGGAGGAGATCTCGAAGCCGCGCAGGACCGAGATCTCTCCGTTGCCCTTGATGTGCGTGTCCTGCGGGTAGCCCGGTATCACACCGTTGTTCATCGGGATCACGTCGTCCAGGGACTTGACGAAACCGTCCTCTATCACGGTCATCAGCGTCGTGGCCTTGAACACGGAACCCGGCTCTGCGGCGAATCCGATCGCCATGTTGTAGACTTCGTTCAGGCTGCTGTCCTTGGGATCCTTGGTGAGGTTCACCATCGAGCGGATCGCACCGGTCTTCACGTCCATGATCACGGCGCACCCCTCGTTGATCTTCGGGTTGGCCGCCATCTGCTTCCTCATCGCCTTGTCAACGATGTCCTGAAGAGTGATGTTCAGGGTGGTCCTGACATTGAGGCCGTCTTCCGGCTTGACGTAGGTGCTGTCGTAGTTCTGGATCCTCTCCCGGTTGTCGGTCGGACGGAGCCAGATCTCTCCCTCTTTGCCGTGAAGGGCGTAGTCATATTTCCCCTCAAGGCCTATGTGATTGTTGCCGTTGGAGTTGCGGTTGTCTTTCACGTACCCTATCGTGCGTCTTGCCAGGGTCCCGTAAGGGTACTGCCTGGAATCCCGCTTGTTGACAATGATTCCGCTCTTGTAGCGTCCCTCCTTCATCAGCGGCAGTTTCTGCAGCCGCAGAAGGGCTCCCCTGTCAAGGTCGGCGGTCAGTCTCATGTACCTGTTGCCGTCCTTGCGCCCTGTGACGATCATCCGGTAGTAGTCTCCGGCGCTGCCTCCGACTTCCTTCGCCAGTCCGTCGCTGAAAGCCTTCGCCTTTGACAGCCAGTCCCTTTCCAGACTGTCGGGATTGCTCTTGCCGCGGAAAACGCTCTTGAGCACCGTGCAGTCCATGTAGAGCTGGTACATCGGTGTGGACATCGCCAGCAGTTTCCCGTCGCAGCCGATGATCGCTCCACGGTCCGGCTCGATGACGCTCTTGGTGCTTGGCGGAAGGAAGAACCTCGCCACATCCTTGTCCGGCTTCCAGAACAGCTGGATGCAGACCATCTTGCCGATGATGAAGAATCCGGCGACCAGCACGATGGCATAGAAGCAGTACAGTATCACGCCGATCCTGTCCCGTTTCTTCTTGGCCTTGTTCTGTCTCTCTGCCGTCATGTCTGTCATTCGCTTATCTTGTCCGCCGGTTTATCCGGCATTGTCAGCCTGGAGCCTGAATCCTCAAGCATCTTCTGCACCTTGCTCATCCTTGAAAGCCCCGCAAGCTCAACGGTCTTCTGAGCGTGGTAGATCTCCACGTCCTCCAGCACCTTCCTGTTCTCCTCGACCCTTGTGAGCGTCTTCTCTATCTTGAGACTCAGCCAGATGCTGACCCAGAACAAGAAGAACGTGTAGATGATGTGGATGAAGTAGCGGCTGACGTGCAACCTCAGCAAAAACTCCCCCTTTATCGTGGCCAGAGCCGCGTTCCTGAACCACAGCAGGATGTCGGAGAACTTCCATTTTCTCAGTTCCGTCATGCCTTGTTCCCTCCTTTCTCTTCTGTTTTCTCCGCGATCCTCAGCTTGGCGCTCCTCGCCCTCGTGTTGGAGGCGATCTCGCTCTCCTGCGGCAGGATCGGCTTGCGGTTCACCGCCTTCAGAGGGGCATGAATATTCCCGAACACGTCCTTTTCCTCCTTGCCGTCTGCCCTTCCGGTCTTGATGAAGTTCTTGACCATCCTGTCCTCAAGCGAGTGGTAGGTGATCACGACAAGCCTTCCTCCCGGTCTGAGTGTGTCCGCCGCCCCTTCGAGGAATTTCTCCAGGGAGCGCATTTCGTGGTTCACTTCTATCCGCATGGCGTGGTAGACTTTCGCAAGGAATTTGTGTTCGGCGAATTTCGGAAGAGCGGGCCGGATCGCCTCGTCAAGCTCCCCGCTGGGGGGCCTGATCGCCTCGTCAAGCTCTCCGGTGGTGCTGATGCCGCGCTTGTCTCTTGCCGAGACGATGAGTTGGGCTACCTTGCGGGCATTGTCCACCTCGCCGTAGATGCGGAGCAGCCTTTCGAGATCCTCCTGTGAATATTCATTGACCACATCGGCGGCTGTCTTTCCGCCCTCGCGGTTCATCCTCATGTCCAGAGGAGCGTCATAGCGGAAGGAGAACCCCCTTTCCGCCGTGTCGAACTGGTGGGAGGAGACTCCGAGATCGGCGAGAATGCCGTCCAGACCGCCGGACAGCTTCGCGCCAAGCGCCTTGTCGCCGGTCTTGTGTGCCAGGTCAAGCACGAAATTATGGATGAACCGGAAATCCGCGCGCACCAATGTGAGCCTCGGATCGTCGATCCTGTTGTCTATGGCGTCGCTGTCACGATCGAAGGCGATGACGTGACCGTCCTCGTTTAAGCGTGAAAGTAGTTCGGCGGTGTGACCACCGCCTCCGAATGTGGCATCGGCGTAAGTTCCTGATGGATTGGTAACAAGAGCGGAGATGCTCTCGTCAAGCATTACTGGTGTATGGTAGTCTGACATTCCGGTTCCTCCTATCTCTCCTGAGACAGCTGTCCGGCAATGTTCAAGAATTCCTCGTTTGAGATCCCGCTTGCCTCGTACTTTTCCTTGGCCCAGATCTCGATCTTGTAATCGTTGCCCGAGAAGACTACCTCTTTCGTTACACCAATTGACTCCAAAAGCTTCTTGGGGATAGAGATACGTCCGAGTTTCGCGTCCGGTTCGACGACAGCCCTGTCGCGCATGTACTCTCTCCAGAAAGCGGCGTGAGCACGATTAAAGATGTTCAGTTTTGACTTCACCTCTTCGGACTGGCGCTCCCATTCCTCGAAGGTGTACATTTCAAGGCAGTCCTCAAAGATGTCCTTCTTGACGACGAGCCTCTGGTCTCCCTCGGAAGGCATCAGTGACTTGAACGGCGAAGGGAAAACCACTCTCCCTTTGTCGTCGATCTTTCCTGAATATTCTCCGATGAATGTTACCATTGTCTTTAGCCTTTCACGCTTGGTTACAAAGTTAGGAATATTTTTCCAATTTATTCCACTTGCTTCCAATTTTTTCCACAAAGGTTTCAACAATGCTCTCCCGCGCGTTTCGGGAGGGTGTCAAGCCAAAATTTTCTTTGATTTCTATGAAGTTTTTTCTTGTTGTTCCCCTTGACGGTTGCGAAAAATATGTATTTTTGCCACATGAAAAAGTTCCTTACAGCCGCAGTCCTTGCACTGCTTTGCGCCGTGGCACTTCCGGCGCAGACCAAGATTATGTCCCACAGGGGTTTCTACGCCCATCCGGGATCCTTTGAAAACACTTTGACCAGCCTCGCCGGCGCTCAGAGACTTGGTGTCGAGGGGGTTGAGCTTGACGTACACCTCACCTCGGACGACTCTCTCGTGATCCTGCACGGCCCGATGATTCCCGGTACGAGACACAAGGACGTACAGAAACTTGACTTCCTCACCGTCAGGAACTGCGTCCTCCCGAACGGCGACCATATTCCTACGTTGAGGGAGTATTTCACCCAGGCGAAGAAGACTTCCGCCCTGAAGCTTTTCCTTGAGCTCAAGTCCCACCCGACTCCGCAGAGGGAAACCCGGCTTGCGGAGAAGGTGGTCGCCCTGTGTGAGGAGATGAACATGTTCGATCAGGTCTGCTTTATCTCCTTCAGCGAGCATCTCTGCGACGAGACCCTTCGTCTCCATCCGGGAGCGGAGGTGGTGCCGATCTCCTCCAGGAAGACATATTCGGTGAAGGAGCTTCAGGACAGAGGCTACGCCGGCGTGTCCTATAACTATAATGTGGTGATGAACGCCGTCCATTATCTGGATGAGGCCCATGCCGCCGGTCTTCAGACCGTCCTCTGGCCGGTGAACAGCTACGATCTGGCGGATTTCGCCATGAGGCATGGGGTCACCTATGTCTCCTCCGACCAGCCCCAGGGGATGAAGCGGCTGATGGACTCGATCCGCGAGCTGAGGTGGAAACAGGAGAAGAAGCTGATCTGCTTTGATTTGGACGGAACCCTCACGCAGCACAAGACCCCTCTCACCGCAGCCAACAAGGCTGTCCTTGACACCTTGGCCAAGCGCTACGAGATCATCATGGCCGGCGGAGGAAACTGCGCGAGGATCTACAGGCAGATGGGAAACTATCCGATCACCATACTCGGCAACTACGGCATGGAGGAGAGCCGTGTCATCGACGGCGAGTTCAGGATGGTCAGGGAGGAGAAGTCTCCGGTTGACAGGAAGTTCTTCCTCAAGACCTGTGAATATCTCAGGAAGAAATACGGCTACACCGACTACAAGGGCGATCCTCTCGAGTTCCACGAGTCGGGCATGGTGACTTTCGGCCTGCTCGGAACCAAGCCCGACAAGGCTGCGAAACTGGCCTTTGATCCGGACAAGGTACGCAGACGCGCCATGTTCCCGGAGGTCCGTGACCTGTTCAAGGACTATTCCGTGTTCATCGGCGGCACGACTTCGTTCGACATCACTCCGAAGCAGTACAACAAGTTTGACGCTGTGATGCGCTACGCCGGTGAGAAAGGCTACACGATCGACCAGATCCTCTTCGTAGGCGACGATTTCCTCGATGGCGGAAACGACAGCCAGATCCGTCTCGGCGGCATGGACTACATCAGGATCGACGACTACACCCGCCTCCCGGAGAAGCTGGAATTCCTGTTTTAGGAAGCGGCGTGGAATACGTGATGAGGGAGTACAGACATTTTTCTCCCTACTTTTCTGCAAAATATAGGAATTCTCTCCCTATTTAGTCACCCTTTCTCTGTCAAGGCCGGACTTCCGTCCTTTCGCCGGTGGCGGAGACCGCCAGAATACGGTAGGATGGGTTCCATCCGCCTGGAACGCTGAAGACCGCCTTGGAGGACGGGGCGAGCTTGCCCTCGGAGGCGAAGACCAGACCGCCGTCGGCGTCCCTCACCTCAAAGACAACCACATTCTTCCAGTCCGTCAGGGTGACGGTTCCCGAAGAGCTGACCGACACAGAGCCGTGGATCACCTCCGGCCTCGTCTTGAACAGACCCTTGTTGTTGTCCGTGATGTACTCTATAGGGGCGTCCGGCGTAGGAAGTCCCAGCGCCTCGACCCTTTGGCGGATCTCCTCGATCCTGCTTTCCGTCACTGTCATCCTGCCCGAGCCGTAGTCGTCAATCGACGCGTCCACGGGGGTGAGGAATCCCCATTTGGTGAAGAAGTCCAGCAGATTGTGTCCCGAGGCCTTGGAGCAGGTGAGGACGAACTCCGTCTGCTGCTCCCCGGCGGTTCCGAGGTCAGGGGAAGTCCTGACATATTCAAAGACATCGGGGTAGAACCCTCCTTTGTCCTCCCGCAGCTCGGGTGTCTGCCCCAGAACCTCTCCGAAGTAGAGCTGGAGCTGCCAGAAAGGGACGAGCTTGCAGAACACGTCTCCTTCTGTGGAATGAGGCGCGCCAGCGGCCAGAATGTCCCTCCAGGCTTTGGCGTAGCGGTTCGGCAGCCCCTCTCCCATGTCCTCGGTCTGAAGCCTTGAAGGCTGCCTGAGGATTGTGGTCTGGACATATTCGGACATTATGTTGTTCGTCACTTCCGTGGTGCCCAGCCACTTGAGTCCCGGACGGGTCTGGTTGCAGTGGCCGACCTCGTGGGCGGGTCCCCAGCAGGAGCCGGTTGTCAGACTCAGGACGTCGCACAGCTGCGGCAGGGTGGAGTCATTGTAGGCCGTATAGTAGCTTGTGGCGTACATGTAGGAGGTGTAGATCACGATGAACCTCATCCTGTTCGGGAATGTCCTGCCGTAGCGGTACAGCCCCATCAGCTCCTGCTCCGCCCTGACGAACGAGTCGAACACGCGGACAAGGGCGGCCCCGTCCGGGGTGTGGGCGCGGAAGCGGGAGGTGGGAAAGGTGAGGTGTGAATATTCCCCCACAACATCAAAGAAAGAATATTCCGCCGCTCCCAGAAGCCTCTGCCAGTCTGTGTCCTTGTGCCTTCGCAGGTCAAAGAGTCCGTTGACCCTGCCTCCCGCGAAATGCACCTTGACGGGATTGGCTGTCAGATAGTCGTCGCTTTGAAACACAACGTAGAGAAGCCCCTTGTCCATGGATTTGATCTGGTTCACTCCGTCGCTCAACGGAAAGGAGCGTCCGTGGAAGCCATCCCCGCCGGGTCTGTCCAGATTCTGGACGTAGACCGAGGCCTGACGGTTTCCAAGTCCATCGACGAGTACTACCATATCCTCGCCGCCGGGCGAGAAGATACCAGTGGCTCCGTCCATGAAACTGTAAGGTGAGATCTTGAGATCCCGCGCGACGACTTCCGGATAGGGATAGGCGGAATATTCCTGAACCCTGAATTCCGTAGGATAGCGGCCCGCCTTCATGTAGGCTGCCATATTCCTGAAAAACTCCGAGCCGCAGGAGCGTATGTCCTCGTCCGTGACCCCCGGCCTCAACGCTGAGCAGACCCTGTCGGTGAACAGTGACAAGGGGTCGAACTTGTCCGGGTTGACCTTGTAGAACTCCATCTCGGAGCAGGAGGCGAATCCCTGTCCGTCCCCGGCTCCGGACCACACCGTGAACCGAATGCTCTCCACGTCTTTCAGTGTGGTCCGGAAGTCCACTTTGGACGGATGCCCCGAACCCTTGAAGTCATATTTCCCCGCGGCGGACCATTCCTTGCCCCGGGTCTTGTAGTGGATTTCCGTTTCCCTGAAGTTGCCGTTGGAACCGGATTTCCGGGGATGGTAGACAATGTAGTCGATGTCCGTTCCCTTGGAGAAGCTGTAGGTCAGGGTGACCGGGAAGTAACCGCCCGCCGAGTTGTCCCAGGAGGAGTGGTAGAGGGTCTCGTAACTTCCGTCGAAGGATTTCTCGATGTTCTCACCCTGCTGCCAAGAGGAGGCGGTTCCGGACAACACCTTGACCCTGATGTCATCCTTGATGTCCGGCTTGCCGACCGGAACATATTCCCCCTCCGGAACAAGAGGAGGAACTTCCGGTCCGTCAGGAGACTCCTTCTCCCCGCAGGAGAGCGGGAAGAGGAGGCAAACCATGTACACTATGATACGGAGCGCTTTCATTCCGCCTCTGGATCAACGACCTTCACCTGCCACAGCCGGAACTCGGACATCGTGAAGAACACCTCGCCTGAGTTGACGGCGTTCACGACCATCCTGATGTGGTCGAAAGGCTGTGTGACAGGCAGGTTCGGCGAGGTGTAGGCATCGGTTGCCGTAACAGGCAGACCGTCCTCGTCCTTCGTGAACTTCTTGACGAGTGTCCAGTCCGAGCCGCCTGTGCTGACAAGGATGTCAAAGTCCGTCGGTTTCTGCCGTCCGTTGTTTCTCGGAGCGTACCAGAATTTCCAGTGTCCCTCGGTCAAGGCCTCCGGAAGCCGGATCTGGAGCCAGTGCGGCCCCGGGATTGCCACGCTCCACGCCGTGTGGAAGAACGTGGCGGTGTTCCCGTCGATCAAATTGGCGATGGGACCCTCGCTCGGCTCCTGGGCGTTCGTGCCGAGATGCTCGGCCTTGAGGATGATGCGTGTGGCCTGCTCTGTCACGGGAGCCCTGCCCGACCTTGCGGTCACGGTCTGGGTCTTTCCTCCGTTGTGCGTCCTGCTGACCGGCAGGAT
This sequence comes from Alistipes sp. CAG:514, assembly GCA_000431015.1. Taxonomy (GTDB): domain Bacteria; phylum Bacteroidota; class Bacteroidia; order Bacteroidales; family UBA932; genus Cryptobacteroides. Next base: position 49,605 of record HF986061.1, read on the forward strand.
GGTGAAGCTCCGTCATGCTGAACGGCTGGATGGTGAAGCGGTAGTCGCCGAACCTTGCCCTGGTGTCAGGAATCAGGATGGAGTCACAGCTGGAAAGCCGGACCTCGTCTATCCCCAGCAGATGGTCGTGGTAGGACACTTTCACATAGTGGACACTCTTGTCGGCGGGGAGGGTCCAGAAGAGGGCGATCCCGCCGGGACGCTCCTCCGAACGGACATCCTTGATCGGGGACGGGACCGTTCCCTTGTCGTCATCATTGCAGCCGACGGCGAGCAGCGGAAGCAGGAAAAGCAGATTGAATATTCTGTATGGTCTCATATATCTTTGTTGTTTACGATGTTTTCATCAATATCCCGGATTCTGCACAAGATTCAGATTCTTGTTCACGTCGCTCAGAGGAATCGGGAGAAGGTACTGGGTCGGTGACTCGAACTTCCGTTCGAACATGATGGTGCTGACGGTGGCGAAACTGTTGATGTCCCTTGCCTCGATGTTGAATCCCTCAGCCTTCACGCTGAAATACTTCTCAGCCATCTTCCATCTCCTGAGATCCCAGAAATTGTGGTTTTCGAGGTAGAATTCGATCTGCCTCTCCTGACGGACGATGTCCCTGAGGAGGGCCTGGTCCAGGGTCTTCCCCGCGATGGTCTCCCACGACTCCTCCACGGAAGGGATCCCGGCCCTTTCCCTGACCTTGTTCAGGTAGGTCTTTGCCGTGGCGAGGTCTCCGGTCTCGACGCAGGCCTCCGCATAGCCGAGATAGAGCTCGGCAACCCTTATCAGCGGCCACGGATAGTCAACAGGGTAGTTGAGCCAGGTAGCGACTGCATAGCCTGGATTAACGCCCTTTTTGTTGAGGTAGCCCGAAGGGGAGTAGTTGTTGGTCCTTAGTCCGCCGTAGTCCCTTGAGCAGTTGCCGCCAAGGACGAAGTCGCAGACAAGCTTGCCTCTGTCCGTCCCGGAATGCCTCTGGTAGGACGGGTCGTTGGTGTACGCTCCGTTGGAGGCCGCCGAGAGAATCTCGTAGTAACCACCCTGGAACGCCACCCAGGCGTAGAAGCGCGGCTCCCTGTCCAGATTGAGCCTGATGGTCTGGGCGCCCACCTCGGCCTCGGAGGCATGTGCCTCATCGACGGTCACGACATCGTACATGCTCGACGGGGAGAACAGGTTCTTGTCCTCGCTCAGAGGAAGTCCGTTCTTTGTGTAGAACCGCTTCACCATCGCGAGGGTCGGAGCGACCCCGTTCCATGCCGAGCCGCTGCTGTAAGGCGTGGATTTGTTCTGGAGGCCGTAGGCTCCCTCGCTGCGGGAGTCCGCCCAGATGATCTCCTCGTTGAGCGGCTCCATTATGTTGTAGCGAAGCCTGTGCTGCACAGGGTCTGCCGGCTCAAGGTTCCCGTTGAAGAAGCTGTCGTTCATGTAAAGCTTGTGGCCGGCCTCCTCCGCGACCCTGATGGCCTCGGCGAAAGCCTCTTTCGCCCTCTGCCATTTCGCAGGATCGTACTGTAAAGGCATCAGCGGTGTCCCGTCCTTGCCCTTGAAATCAGAGTAGAACTCGGAATTGCCGTTGAACAGAGGTGAGGCCGCGGTAAGCAGCATCCTGGCCTTCAGGGCTTTGGCGACCACGCTTGTCGCAAGTCCGTAGTACAGCGCAGGACGCTTGGCAGGGAGACCCGCCGCCGCTTCGTCCAGTTTGTCGCAGATGAAATCGACGCACTGGTCGTACGGTGTCCTGGCTTTGTAGTCCGAGGCCACGGTCAGGATACTCGGCTCCTCGTCGATGATGATGATCGGGCCGTAGCACCTTGAAAGCAGGAAATGATAGTAGCCGATGAGGAAGGTCGCCTGCGCCTTGTAGTCCGCGAGTGTGCCTGCGGGTAGATTAGGAACCTTGTCCACATTGTTAAGGAATATGTAAGTCTGCCTCAAGCCCTGGAACAGGGTGTTCCAGTACGATATGACAGGCGAGGAGGCGGTGAAGTTGCCTTTCGGGAACGAGGCGAATGTCTCGTGCTCGAAAGCGGTGATCACCTCGTCACCCGTCATGAAATCCAGAGAGGTAGGTCCCTCGCGCGGATTCGGGAGGTAGCTGTAGCAGGAATACAGATACCGTTCGGCGGCCCTGACATCCTCGAACGCATCTTCGGCCTTCTCCTTCTCGTCGGGAACAATGTCCAGAAAGTCGCAGGAGACAACGCCAGCACAAAGGCAGGCAAGAAAGACTATTTTACTGAATGTTTTCATCGCTGTTATCATTTAAATGTCACTTGCAGACCAAGATTAAATGTCCTCTGGGTAGGGTACTGCATGCCTGCCCCTCCTCCCATCTCCGGATCCCAATGCTTGAACCTGGAGAAGGTCAGGACGTTGACGGCGTTGGCGTAGACTCTTACGTTGCGGATTCTCCAACCCACCTCCACGTTCTTCAGCTTGAGGAACGAAGCGTCCCTGAGCCAGAAGTCAGAAGCTCTGGAGTTGTGGTTGTTCTCGTACTTTGTAAGGCGCGGGTAGGCCGCCCTTATGTTCTGGTTGGTAGGACTCCAATGGTCATCAGCCACGAACTGAAGCACGTTCCTGTTGTACTGCGCTCCGAAAGGATGGAAGCCAGACATCATCAGCGATGTCCTCGCCGCCCCCTGAAGGAAGAACGAGAAGTCAACGTTCCTGTACGTTATCGTCGGCCCGAAACCGTAGACAATCTCCGGGACGGTAGGGTACCCCATCGCCACCACGTCGTCCGTGGTGATTTTCCCGTCAAGCTTGCCGTTCTTGTCGGGCTGGTCGATGTACTTGATGTCACCCGGGGCTATCGCTATGTTGCCCAGAGTGGATTCCGGACTGCGGTCCAGATCCGCCTGGTCGATGTAGAGACCGTCGCTGATGAAACCGTAGATCGTGTTGACCGGATGTCCGATCCTGGAGTTCGCCGGACGCGTGCCGGGGGCTTCGTCATATTCAAGAACCTTGTTGCGCGCGTAGGTGAACGTGCCGAGGAACTGCACGTAGAAGTCCTTGGAGAAAGACTTGCCGAACTCGGCGGAGATGTCGAAGCCGTAGTTCTTAACCTTGGCGAGGTTGCCGTAGATGACGGTGTTTGCCGTTCCGAGATAGTTGGGAATCGACAGTTTCTGCTGGAATATGTTGCTCCGGATCTCCCTGAAAGCCTCCATTGTGAGGCTGAGCGACCCGAACAGCTCCATCTCGACCCCCGCGTTCACCTTCCGTCCGATCTCCCAGGTGATGTCATTGTTCTGGAAGCGGTTGTAGGTAGGACCCCGGAGGCTTTGGGTCTGTCCTGTACCATAGCCGGTAGTGAACCACGGTGAGGCCTCAAGGTTCACATCCGCCAGATAGATGAACCGCGTCCCTCCGATCTGGTCGTTGCCGACAAGTCCGTAAGAGCCTCTGAGCTTGAGTCTTGAGATGACCGGCTTGACAGGAGCCCAGAACTTTTCCGAGCTGACGTTCCAGCCCAGGGCGACTGAAGGGAAAAATCCGTACCTATGGCCTTTGGCGAAGTTCTCGGAGCCGTTGTAGCCGGCGTTGAACTCGAGCAGGTAACGGTGGTCGTAGTCGTAGGACAGCCTGGCAGCGTAGCCGACCTTTCTTCTCGGCAGCGAGCTGATGAGGTCGCCGCCGCTGTTGAATGACAGTTCGTCCATGTTGAACAGAAGCATCGCGCTGGCCGAGTGCTTTCCGAAGGTTCTGTTCCAGTCCAAGAAGGTCTGGAAATATATCCGGTGGTCTCCCTCCATTATTCTGTTGGTGGAGAGTACCGGCTTGCCCGGTGTGCCGATCGGCGCCACTTTCAGGTCATAGGTTCCGTCAGGATTGACAGTGTAGCCTTCAAGGGAGTAGCGGTTGACACCCTGCGAACGGTTCGTGGTGGTCTTGCTCCAGTTTTTGAACGAGAGCATCGCCTTGAACCTCAATCCTTTGGTCAGCACGTCGAGTTTCTGCTCGAAGTCAAGGTTGGCGATGACCGTGCTGGCGAAACTGGTGCCGTAGCCTCTGGTGGCCTGCGCCAACGGGTTCGTCGCCCCCTGGTCGTTGCCGCCGCTGAACGCTCCCCACTTTATCCATTTCTCCTCTCCCGCAGGGAAGTAGACAGGGAAGTCCACCGGATTGCAGTCCATTATGGAGGAGTAGATCCTGTTCATCTGTCCGGCGGGACTCGTGTCATTGTTGTTGATTGCCGGAGCGGTGATGTCATTGACCTGCGCGTTGAGGTGAAGCGAGATTGTGGAACTCTTGGACATGTGAAAGTCGATGTTGTTCTGGAAGGCGTACTTCATCACGTTGATTCCGTTGCTGAACGAGAAGAAGTCCTTGCTCCTGTCGCGGAGCATACCCGTCTCGTGATTCACGGTCAGGTTCATGAAGTAGGTGATCTTGCCGGTTCCGCCGCGGATGTTGAAGTTGACCTTCTGGTTGAAGGCGTGGTTGCGGAAGATCTCATCGTACCAGTTCACGTCCGGGTAGACGTAAGGGTTGAGCCTCTTCCTTGTGCCGTCGATCCTCTCCTTGGAGAAGAGCACGTCGCCTGTACCCTGGTTTGTCACGGCCTCGTTGAAGAGTTCCATGTACCTGGCTCCGTCAACGAATTTCGGCAGCCTGGTAGGGGTCGTGACGTTGGTCTCGATCCTGAATCCGATGATCGGCCTGTCAAGGTCGCGCCCGCTCTTGGTCGTGATGATCATCACTCCGTTCGCGCCTCTTGTTCCGTACATCGCCGTGGCCGTCGCGTCCTTGAGGATGGAGAAGCCCTCGATGATCTCCGGGTCGATGGCGTTGAGGTCTCCTGCCGAGATCTCCACTCCGTCAAGGATGATCAGAGGTGACGTGACTCCGCTGATGGTGGAGATACCCCTGATGTAGAAGTCAGACCCGTTCTGTCCCGGCATTCCGCTTCTCTGGAAGGAGACCACTCCGGCGAGTCTTCCCGCGAACGCCGTGGAGAGGTTGGCGGAAGGAACGATCAGGGACTCCGGCCGCACCAGCTGCACGGCTCCCACGACGC
>HF986061.1:54652-60262 GCA_000431015.1 Alistipes sp. CAG:514
CCACGACGCTCTCCTTCTTCTGTCCCACGCCGAACGCGGTGACAACCACGTCTTCGAGAACCTCTGAATCAGGCTCAAGGAGAATCCTGATGTTGTCCCGGGTTCCGACATTCAAAGACTGGGAACGGTAGCCGAGCGATGTGACGGTGATGACCGCCCCGGACGGGACGTTGATTGTGAACATTCCGTCAAGGTCGGTGATCTCCCCGCCCTGACGGCCGCGCACCTGGACAGCCGCCCCGATCACTGGTTCGTTCGTGACCGCGTCCAGAACGGTTCCCGATAGGGTTCGGGTCTTCTGTTGTTGCTGCTGCGGGGCGGTACTGTCGGAGAATGTCTCCGCCGCCCGAAGAACAGCCGGAAAAGCCAGGAGAGACATGAGTATCCCTCCTGTTATGCTTTTGATGAAAGCCTGCCTGTGGATTCTTGTGGTCATAGGCATGATTGAATTAAATGGGTTTGAGTTGATTGGTATCTTCAGTTCGTATGATGATGGGATGCTTATGAAAGGATGTTGCCTTGTCGAAAGAATCCTCTGTCTGTTGGTTTCGGTTACAATGATATTGATAATAATTCTAATTTGCAAATATAATGTGCAAAAATGCGAACATTTTGATTTACTGCTTGTTGCGCAAACGTTTTTGTTGACTGTCGCATAATCCAAGTTGGTTAAAGAACCGCCTGACCGTCGGGCGGTCCGCTCTGGTGTGACACCTGATCCCTTGGACTTGGGCTTTAAAAAAAACTCGTGGTACCGGATTCAGTACCACGAGTTCTTTTATTGTGTTGGCTGGCAAATTAGTTGTCTGCCACGCGGACTTCGTTAGAAGTTACCCTTGGCGGCGTTGTCCCACCATACGCGGGTTCCGCCCTGATCGCCGGAGTGGCCGGTCTTGCTGGAGTTCTCCTTGTTGAGGAGCTCGATACCGGTCTTGAGACCCTCGGCGTTGGTGTCACCGGCATTGCTGCTGTAGATCTGGCGGCGTACGCCTTCCTCTGTGGTGACGGCTCCGTTGCTCTCGTTGACGTAGGCAGGGAAGAGAACCGGATAGCCGGTACGCCTCTGCTCGGCCCAGGCCTCGGTTGAGAGAGGGAAGAGCGCGATGTACTTCTGGGTCATGATGCGGGCGAGCTTGTCCTCGTTGGAGGCATTGTTGTCCCACTTCACGCCCAGCTTGTTGAGGGCTTTGGTGTTGAGTTTCGGATCGAAAGGATCGACGAAATCAATCTGCGTGTCGGTTCCGCTGATGTACTTCTCGACAGCGCCTTTCGCATATTCCGCGATCTCGGCGTACTTGCCCTTGTAGGCAAGCTCATTCGCCATCGAGGTTCTGATGCCTTCCTCGTAGAGGGACTTCACGTCGCCGGATGTCCAGCCCCTGAGGGCGGCTTCGGCGAGGAGGAAGTAGGACTCGGCCTGCTTGAAGATCGGAAGCGGAGCGCTGTAGATGCCCTTGCTGTTGTTGCCGTCTACCCAACCGGAGAGCTTGCCCCAGTTGTTCGGCTTGCCTGGCAGACCGCTGGCGAACCTGATGCCGTAGTAGCCGGTTCCCTTCGCAACTTCCTTTCCGTCGGAGGTGGTGAACTTGTCCTGGTTCTTCGCCATGTACAGAGGCTGGCGAGGATCCTTGAGACCTGACATCAATGTCACGAGGTTGGCGTTGAATCCGCAGTCTCCCCAAGCGAACATAAGCCAAAGCTCGTTCTCGAGACTCTTGTCGATCATGATGTCCTTGCCGCCGTTGGCGAGGGTGTTGCCCGCTGCCGCCTTGGCGATCGCAGGAAGGTCGTAGCCCGCGGCCTTCATCTCGTCCGCTCTCTTGGAAAGACGCAGGGCGATACGGAGTCTCATCGTGTTGGCCACCTTCTTCCACATCTCGAAGTCGCCGCCGCACCAGATGTCGAATGTGCCGAGTCCGGCCTTTTCGTCATCTGTAGGCTTGTTGAAGGCGTCCAATGCCTTCTGAGTGTCGTCAAGCATTGTCTGGTAGAGCTGCTGCTGGCTGTCAAAAGGGAAGTATGACTCATATTCACCGGACAGGATGGAGCTGTGGGCGAGAGGGCCGTACACGTCGGTGGTCATCATAAGGCTGTAGGCCTGTACGATTCTCATCACGCCGGCGAGGGCTGGCTGGTTCTTGCCGTCAAGGGTGGCGATCAGTCGCCTTGTGTTGTTGAACACGTGGAGGTAGTGGTTCTCGTACATACCGCCCGAGTGTCCTCTGTTCTCGCCCATGTCACCGTTGGTGAAGTTTCCGTTAGGAGTCATGAAGTAACCGCTGTAGAAATCCACGGTGAGGTTTGTCCAGAACTGGAACATGTTCTGCTGAGGAGGGTAGCAGTACTGCATCGGCTCAGCGCACTGGGATGAGAGAGGAAGATCGTCCGGGTTCACCTGCACGTCGCTGGTGTTCATCTTCTCGAAGTCGCCTGTGCAGGCTACGATTCCGAGTCCGAACAAGGCCGCTACTGAATATTTTAAAATATTTTTCATTGTCTTGGAAATTTTTAGAAGTTGAGTTTAAGGTTCAGACCGAAGCTGCGTGAGGTAGGGAGGGCGAACATGTCGATGCCCTGCCAGCCGTTGCCTGTACCTGCCGAGACATCAGGGTCGCAAGGTGCGTCCTTGTAGAAGAAGAACAGGTTGCGGCCGATGATGGATGCTGTCACGTTCTTGCCGTTGCCGAGGAGGTTACGGAATGTGTAGCCGAAGCTGAGCTCGCGCAGACGGACGTTGGTGGCGCTGTAGACGTAGTTCTCATTGGCGTAAGGAGAGTTGAAGTTGCTGGCTCCCGTGGTCTCGTACCAAGCCCTTGGTTCGAAGGAGACTCCGTCAACGGTGATGGAGCCGGCGTCGCGGGCCTCGCCTGACCTCTGTGACACTCCCCAGCCGTCCAGCGTGGCCTCGGTCATGGAGATGACCTTGCCGCCGAATCTCGCGTCGATGAGCATCGAGAGATTGAAGTTCTTGTAGCGGAATGAGTTGCTCCAGCCGGCGTAAACCTTGGAGTTCATGTTGCCGACATGCTTGAGCTGGTCGTTGTTGTCGTCGCCGAGGATCGGCTGTCCGGCATCGTTCTTCTTGATCTTGCCGCTCTCGTCCCTGAGGATCTGGCGTACATAGAGGTCACCGTAGGAACCACCTTCCTTGAGGATGATCTTGGCACCTCCGAAGTTGGAGAGTGTAAGGCCGTTAGGAAGCTCGTCCACGAGTTCCACGATCTTGTTGTTGTTGTAGGAGAAGTTCACTCCTGTCTCCCAGCTGAAGTCGTTGCTGAACTGCTCGTACCAGCTGGCGGTCATCTCGATACCCTGGTTCTCCACATTACCGGCGTTCACATAGCGGTTGCGCAGACCGGACTCGTAAGGAGAGGCTACGGAGAAGAACTGGTTCTTGGTGTTGGTCTTGTACCAGGTGGCGGAGACGTTGAGCCTGTTGTTGAAGAAGGCTCCGTCGAAACCGGCCTCGATGGAGTGGGTCATCTCAGGCTTGAGGGTTCTGAAAGGAGCGCTGTCCGGAGCGGAGATCGATCCCTGTGAGCCAAGGCTGTAGAGCAGGTTGGTCATGTAGACAGGGACATCGTTACCCACGATGGAGTAGCTTGCGCGGAACTTCACGAGGTCCACGGCAGGGCCGAGGTCGGCGAACTTGTTCAGAAGGAAGCTGGCTCCCACTGAAGGATAGAAGAATGACACATTGTCGGTGAAGGCAAGAGCCGATGACCAGTCGTTACGGGCGGTGACATCGATGAAGAGGCCTTCCTTGTAGCCGAACTGCGCGGTAGCGAACACGGCGTTAAGACGCTTCTCGGTGTTCCAGTGGCCACCCTTTCCGACAGACGACATATTCCCATAATAGTTGTTAGGGGTGAATATGTTAGGGTAGTAGACGTTGCCGTTGCCAGGGGCTGTGAACTGTGTTCCCTCAGCCCAGAGATCCACGTTTCCGGTCTTGCTGTGGGTGAAGCTGGAGCCGGCGGTCACGGAGAGTGAGAAGGTGTCGTTCCAGTTGTGGTTGTAGCCGACGAGCACATCGCCGTACATCTGGTCGCTGAAGTAGCGGTTGTCCTTCATTCTGCCCATAGGGTAGAGGTCACCGGTGCTGGAGGCGTAGGCGTTGTGCACAAAGTGCTCCTCGCCCCTCTCGTAGCGGAGACGGCCCTGTACGTAGAGATCCTTGATGATGTCCCATCTCACGCTGCCGCCGAACTCGTAGCGGTTGCGGTCAACGACCGGCTTCTGGCGGTTGAGCACCCAGTAAGGGTTGCTGTACTGCTGCTGCTTCGTGTTGGTCCAGTTCTGGACGTAGCAGCTGCGTGAGGCGTCATAGACCTCGTAGTTGTTCTTGTAGTGATCCCAGTCCTCGCCTCTCGGGAAGAGGTAGGCGCCGGTCAGAGGGTTCCAGAGGAATCCCGATGCGGACTGGTTCTCGATGTGCTGGTTGGTGAGCTTCGCGCTGGCCTCTATCTTGATGTTGTCGAGGACGGTGAAGTTGACCTTGGTGTTGAAGTTGTGGCTTCTGTACTCATTCTCAGGAGTCATGCCCTCTGAGTAGACATTGCCGTAGGAGAAGTAGGCTCCGAAAGAGTCGTTTCCGCCGGACACGGCGAATGTGTTGTTGGTCGTGAAACCTGTGCGGAAGAACTTCTTGAGATAGTTCGGCGCCTTTGAGGAGAGCTTGCTGCCCCAGCTGTAGGTGCCGTTGTCCGACATCCCGTAGTTGTTCTGGAACTTAGGAAGCACCATAGGGCTTTCTGCTGTCGTGTTGCTGGACACGGTGACGTTCACCTTGCCGGCTGCCGCTGACTTTGTCGTGATCATGATCGCTCCGTTGGCGGCCACGGCACCGTAAAGCGCTGCGGCTGACGCACCTTTAAGGAGGGTGATGGACTTGATGTCGTCAGGGTTGATCGTGGACATCACATCGCCGCCGTCCCTCTCGCCACCATAGTTGGAGGCCACCTGGGATGAGGTGATGTTCTGCATCACAGGCACACCGTCCACAACAATGAGAGGCTGGTTGCTTCCGTTGATGGACTTGTTGCCTCGGAAGAGGATCTTGGATGATCCGCCGGCTCCTGTCGAGTTAGGAGTGATGACCAGACCGGCGCTCTTTCCCTGGGGGGGGTTGATCATGTTGATGCTCTTTATTTGATGGAGTTATGTATGTTGATGCTCTTGATGTCGTTGACATCCTTGCCGCCGACTGTCTCGGCAGCGTAGGTAAGGCTTTCCGACTGGCGGACCATACCCATGGCCGTCACCACGACTCCCTTGAGAGCTGTGGCTTCCTCGCGGATGACGATCTCGAGTGTGGCCTGGCCGTTCCAGACGATCTCCTTGGTCTCGTATCCGATGATGGAGACGGTGATCACATCGTTGGCCTTAAGATTGCCGAGTCTGAATTTACCGTCGATGTCTGTGGTCTCACCGGTGGTTCCACCTTTGACAAAAACGGCGGCGCCTACGACTGGGCCGTTGGCGTCCTTGACTGTACCGCTTACGGATCCTGCCCTGTCCTGGGCCGCCGCCGCGGCTGAGAACGACACGAACAGAACGATGGCTGCCACTACGGTCGCCATTCCTCTGAGTGTCGAAGATTTGGTTCTG
>HF986062.1 GCA_000431015.1 Alistipes sp. CAG:514
TCAATTGCGACTGTCGCCTTCGTATAGACCCTTCCGCTGCGGATGCTGAGTGGCAAATGTATGATTTTTTCATTTATTGAGAATAACTTTTTTTCGTAATATGTTAAATTTGCTCCGAGTTTGCTTTCTGACATGATGCATGAAAATATGATACACGTAAAAAAGTTCTTGTTGGTTCCGATGATCTCGGGACTCCTGGTCTCATTGATGTCATTTGCTCCGGCCCGACATCATCATTGTTTATCTGAAGTCCAGGACTCTTCTGAAGTGACTGTCCAGGATGACAGCATTCTTCCGGTTATAGCTTGGTTCAACAAGCGGGACACCATGACCTACTGGATACATGACAACCAATGGGAGGTCAACGGGAAAGACACGGTGATGACACTCGGCGCCGCCGCAAAAGTGATGCTTACGGTTACGGATTCCACCAGGAAAGGGTATGACATGGAATACACTTTCCTTGAATTCGTTTCCGACGACCAAATCAAATCGGAGGCCCAGAATCTTGTCGGACAGGCAATGGATATTCTCAATGATGCCACAGTGGGCACGACTATAAGATTCCGTACCGATCAGTACGGCAAGATTATCAAATACTACAATCTGAAGGATATCAGGAAACAGGCGAAAGAAATCCTGACGAAGTCAATCAGTAAAATGCCATATGCGGATTCCCTGCGCGCTGTGGGGCTTAAGCTGGATAAATTGATGTCAATGATTGATTCCGACAATCTGGTCGACGGATATACGGAAGAGATAGAACTTCTTTTCAATTATCATGGAGGCCAATACGAGATAGGCAAAACGGAAAGCCATGAAGATGCGACGGGAAACGAATACGCCTCTGATACCAAAACTGACATCTGGCTTGATCCGGACACGTATGAATACGGCATATCCGCAGACGTCTATTCGTATATTCCAAGAGAGGACATAAAGGCGCTGCTCGGAAATCTTATAGAGTATTTCACTGATGAGGAGTCCGCAAAGGATGTTCGGAAAGGTCTCGATACCGAATTTGACAGTCAGGTGACTACGGACGGGGTGTACAACTCATATGTCCGCATAAGTTATTTCAATGACGGATGGCCGCAGGAGGTGGTCAGTCAGGACAACATAAGCCTGGGCGACCGCCAGAAACTGAAACAGAAATACATCACGTGGGATTACCGCAGTGTGGGACATTCGGAGTGAGATGACTGAAAGTCATTCTGATACAAGAATGATGATTACGGCTCTCTATTGATAACCTGGATTTTGTTTTAACCCTTTGTTTAAATCCAGGCATCTTTGTGGTATCGGGAAAACAGTTGTGAACCCGGTGAACTCGTTTTCCAGAGGAGTCCTCTGGTCGTATGCTTTGGTGTATTCGCCAAAGCGGATGAGATCTTGACGTCTCCAACCTTCCCATACCAATTCCAACAGCCGCTCTTTAAGTATGTTGCTCAAATTGGCCTTTACATGCGGCATGCCTGCTCTGTCCCTAATTGCATTCAATTCTTTTGAACCATCTTCTCCATTACGGACTTTAGCCTCGGCCTTCATCAATATGGCATCGGCGTATCTGAATAGAACTATATCGTTGTCAACTTGTCTGCCGTCCGAATATGCGGTCCTG
>HF986063.1:0-2150 GCA_000431015.1 Alistipes sp. CAG:514
GTTCCTCTGTCGCGTCAAGGACATCAATTATTGGGGGAATATGTCCTCAGGCACCTTCAAGGCGGCATTTTACTCAAACCGCCGTGAAGGTAGCCAATAAACTTCTTTAAACAAAGGATAATTTTGAATATAACGTTTTTGTGAATAATTATCGACCAAATATTCACAAAAACTTAACTGTCGCAGTATAGGGAAACTTTTTAATGTTTACTTATTCTTTTTCCCGTCCGGTGACTTTGCTCGTAGAGTTCGAGGGAGTTGATGATGTTCTGCCAGATGCTGTAGAGGCCGCCGGCGACGGAGGTTACCGGGGTCATGTAGGAGTAGCCTAGCCAGATCAGGAAGCCTGAGTTCTTCTGGCCGAGAGCCTGTCCGGCGGTGATCTCGTCAGGTCTTGTCACCTTGTGGTCCTTGCTTCCGTTCGCCTTTCTTCCGGCCAGTCTTCCGACCGCGAACTGGAGGATTGTGCAGATCAGCGAGATGACTCCGATCATTATCGCGGTCCAAACGGAGATACCGCTGTTCATCAGCGACCTTGTGGCGAGATAGATCGAGAATGTCAGTGCGATGCCCCAGCAGTAGAAAGCCCAGTCGGTGAAGCGCATCAGCCAGCGCTGGAGCCGTCTCATGGTGTAGCGTATGAACCACGCCAGAAGCAGCGGCAGGACGAGCAGAGGGAACACCCTCGCGCAGATCGCCGTGAATCCTTCGAGGAAAGTGGTTCCGGTGTCCGGATTGACAATCGGGATGGCTACCGGTAGGATCACCGCGACGGAAATGTTGATCAGTACCACGTAGGACACTGTGTCAGAAAGACTTCCGCCCAGCTTGCCGGTAATCACTCCCGCCGCTGCCGCCGTAGGGCAGATGAGGCAGAGCATGGCGCATTCGGCGAGTATTCTGAGGTCGCCGTCCGGCATGGTGGCGACCAGCCAGGTGAGCGGGACGAATGTCGCGATTTGGAACGCAAGCGCAAGGAAATGCCATTTCCGGAATCGGAGGTCGTGCGGGGAGATCGTGTTGAACTGGAGGAACAGCATCGTGGCCATAAAAACCGGCTGGACATCCTTGGCGAACCGCGAGAATCCCGGCTCGATGGATCGCGCCAAAGGATTGACAAAGAACAGGATCAGATAGGATGTGATCCCGAGGATGATTGCCAGAGGCAGCATCCAGTCCTTGATGAATTTCCCGATTCCAGCCATATTCGCCATAATCCCGCGTTTCGACCCGCAAAGATAGTGAAACCCACCGACCTAAAAAAATTCTCCGCCTTCCATCGGCCTCTGATTGTATCATCGTGGCACCCTTCATGCGTCAATCCTCCTTCCTGTTCCGTATGGTCTCCGGTTGCTGAGCCTGTCAAAGCTCCGCCCCGTGAAATACTGTCAGGAAGAGTCCTCGTTTATTGGGCTGTTTCCGGTCACAGGGCTTGTCAAAGCGCCAATTCCGCTAAATACTGTCAGGAAGAGTCCTCGTTAATCTGGGCTGTTTCCGGTCACTGGGCCTGTCAAAGCGCCGATTCCGCTATAAACTATCAGCAAGTCTGCGAAAAAAAAACGCCCCACAGTCCGTAGTGCGGCTATGCGTGCAAGGTTACTGTGTTTTCTACAAAACACGTTCAGCGGGAATGGCTCTTGATGACAGCAGAACTAAGAATGTCCTGAAAAAGTCTGAATAAAGAATGAAAGTTATTCAACATATTCATTGATAGGTAGCACTCTATGGCCTTTTACCATGAACGTGTTTTGTAAAGTTCCGGTGTCGGGGTGGCAGTGGACGATGACACAAGTCTAGTGACATCCGGTGTCTATGGCGTGAGTCGCGATCCTGCTTTCGAGAAAAGACATAGACTACAGGGCCTACTACAACCGCGTCTGACGATACTTATGAATATAGCAACCTGAAAAAACAGCCATCGTCATCTTAAGGAATCTTTTCGGTCTCGAAAACCTCTCTTAATCTGGGACAACTTGTTTTTCAGGCCACATATTGAGCTCAGGCTACATATTGAGCTGGCTTCCCGATCAGCCACGCTGTTCCGATGGTGCTGACGCGCAAGTTTATGAAACGTCGCGACTCTTCGGCAGAAGTATTCCCTTATGGCTTTTGCTGAACCGATGTTTTTTTGTAATCTTGTCGGTTATGGA
>HF986063.1:2188-6731 GCA_000431015.1 Alistipes sp. CAG:514
GAGATCCAAGTCAACAATAAGCGATGTCGCGGAGGCTGCCGGAGTCACCATCGGCACGGTGGACCGTGTTCTGCACGAAAGGGGAGAGGTGTCGGAAAAGACCAAGGAGAAGGTTCTGAGGGCGGTTAGGGAACTTGGCTACAAAACCAACGTGTACGCTTCCATGCTTGCCAGGAACGAGTCGCACAGGATAGCTGTCATCATGCCGATGTACAGCGCCGGCGAGTTCTGGGACCTGACCCATTCCGGAATAAGCCAGAGCGCGGACTATGCCGGACGCTTTTCCGTGGACATTGTTGACTACCTTTACGACCAGTATGATGTGGAATCTTTCCTGTCAGTCTGCCGTGAGGCCATTGTGGACAATTGCTCGGCAGCCGTCATCGCGCCCATGTTCCTGGATGCCACGTGTGATGTGGCCCGGGAGATGGAGAAGGCCGGCCTCCCGTACATTATCCTTAACACGAGTGTGGACGGAGTCAGTGGTCATCTGGCCTATTATGGCCAGCCGATCTATGACAGCGGGGTGTTCTGCGCCGATGTCCTGATGTCCGGTTCGTCCCCGGAAAGTCTGGACGAGGTGTACATGGTCCGGATAGAGCGTGACACGAAAGGCCTTTCCGATCCTTCAAAGGAGAGGAGAAGAGGCTTCATGGACTATCTTTCGGTCCGCTTCCCCGGCACTCGGGTCAGAGATGTTGTCATAAACCCCAAGGATCCCGCCGAGGCGCATGCCGCCATGGATGTGGCCTTCGAAGGAATAGGGAAAAGCGCCAACATCGTGACACTGAACTCAAGAATATACCTTGTCAGCGATTTCCTTAGGGAGCGCGGGCTCGACGGATTGAATGTCGTGGGCTTCGATGTCTTGGAAAAGAATATCTCCGCTCTCAGGGACGGCTATGTTAAGTACCTGATAGCCCAGCACTCAGAC
This sequence comes from Alistipes sp. CAG:514, assembly GCA_000431015.1. Classification (GTDB taxonomy): domain Bacteria; phylum Bacteroidota; class Bacteroidia; order Bacteroidales; family UBA932; genus Cryptobacteroides. Next base: position 3,123 of record HF986063.1, read on the forward strand.
CGTGAGGCGATGGCGTCTGTCATCACCTTGACGGACTATCTTGTGTTCGGCAAACGTCCTCGCTGTCAGGACAACTTCAGCTCCATTGACCTGCTTTCCCGCTACAATTATCGTTTCTATTGAGCTGCTCAAGTTTCGCATTTGCGAAACACCACTCTTCTTCACTGCATGCAGTGAAAGGAAAGGCCCAGTGGGGTACGCAAAGCGCATCCCTCCCCCGAGGGGAGGGATTTAGGGAGGGGGTAACGTTAAAGACCCAGCCCTATTGCCTTGCCTCGGCGATCATCGCCAGAGAGTCGCAGCAGAGTTTTGTGACAGCGGCCCAGTTGCGGCTCTTGATGACATCCTTCGGGAAGAGGTTGCTGCCCATTCCGACGCATGAGGCCCCGGCCTTGAACCAGGCGCGGATGTTCTCCTCCTCAGGCTTGACTCCTCCGGTGACCAGAACCTGTGTCCACGGCATCGGAGCCTTGACACTCTTCACGAAGGAAGGTCCGAGCACGTCTCCCGGGAATATCTTGCAGATGTCGCAGCCGGCGGCCTGGGCGTTGCCGACCTCGGTGACCGATCCGCATCCGGGAATGTACGGTACGAGGCGTCGGTTGCAGACCTCCGCTACCTCCGGATTGAAGAGCGGGCCGACGATGAAGTTGGCTCCCTCCTGAATGTAGAGCGCCGCTGTCGGAGCATCGATCACAGATCCCGCGCCGAGAATCATCCCGGGAAGCTTGTCGTTGGCGTATTTTACCAGTCCGCCGAAGATCTCATGCGCGAAATCGCCTCTGTTCGTGAACTCGAACATGCTGATCCCGCCGTCGTAGCAGGCCTTCAGCACGGCTTTGGATGTCTCAAGGTCTTCATTGTAGAACACAGGCACAAGCCCCGTCTCAAGGGCTGTGGAGATCACCTGAATCTTGTTGTATCTTGCCATATTCGTAAATAAAAAATTCTTATCGTGAGACACGGCCCGAGCCGTTGCCGCTCATCAGTGTCTCCACTTCCTTTGTGGTCACGCGGTTGTAGTCGCCCTCGATCGTGTGCTTCAGGCACGAGGCGGCCACGGCGAAGTCAAGGGCTTTCTGGTCGTCGCCGTAGTTGAGGAGACCATAGATCAGTCCGCCGCCGAAGGAGTCTCCGCCGCCGACTCTGTCGACGATGTCCGTGATGTCGTAACGCCTTGATGCAAAGAGTGTCTTCCCGTCATACAGGACAGCGCCCCAGGTGTTGTGGTCGGCGTTGACCGATCCTCGCAGGGTGATGGCCACCTTCGTGGCCTTGGGAAATCTTTCCATGAGCGACTTCGCTACAAACTCGAACTTGGCTGTGTCGATCACTCCGGCCTCGGCGTTGAATCCCTCCGGCTTGATACCGAAGACCTTCTCCGCATCCTCCTCGTTGCCGATGATCACATCGCATCCGGCCACGAGGGCTGGCATGATCTCCGAAGCTGTCTTGCCGTATTTCCAGAGATTCTTCCTGTAGTTGAGGTCGCAGGAAACCTTCACGCCGTGCCTTTCTGCCGCCTGTATGGCCTCAAGGCAGACATCGGCGCAGCTCTGGCTGATGGCCGGGGTGATGCCGGTCCAGTGGAACCAGTCCGCCTTCCCGAACACTTTGTCCCAGTCGATCATTCCGGGCTTGATCTCGGAGATTGACGAGTGCGCGCGGTCATAGATCACTTTGCTTGGGCGGGCGACCGCTCCCTTCTCGATGTAGTAGATGCCGACTCTGTCGCCGCTCTCGATGCAGAACTCCACGCCGACGCCGAGTCCCCGAAGTTCCGCAAGGCATGCCTTCGCGATGTCGTTGGCAGGCAGCGCCGTCACAAACTGCGCGTCCTGTCCGTAGTTGGCCAGCGACACGGCCACGTTGGCCTCTCCGCCGCCGAATGTGGCCTCGAACTCATGTGCCTGTGAGAATCTGAGATGACCGGGCGTGGCGAGCCTGAGCATTATCTCTCCGAATGTTATTATCCTTGCCATATTGCGTAATTTATTTTGTGTGAATGTTTTATCTCTTTTCTGCCGCGCTTCCGCCAGGCTCGGCGCACATTCCGGTAATCCTTAAGGATAACTTGGTAATCTATGATTGTCTTTTCAGTCTATATACGCTTTGAGCAGCTTTTCCACGCTCTGCAGATGCAAAACAAGTTTTGCCTTTGCTCTCGCTTATCGAAAAGTTTTCTCATCAGTCATGTGCCACCGGCGCACTCCTTCTTCCCAAAGATATATATCCTTGAAAATATTGCCAAATCTTTACCGACTTATTCTTTAATGCTTACCTAATGGCAAAGATAATAAATATTTTCATATTTCCGTTAACGTACACGGTTTTTGACAACTCATAAATTGCCGTACCGCCACTTCCGGTCCACGTCCTGCGTCCGCTGAGAATGAGAAGTTGTTTTGTTAAACTTATTTTTTAACGCTTACTTAAGGAAAACGACAATTGGATGGATGAAAGCTTTTCAACATATTCATTGATTGTTGGCACTCCATGGCCTTTTGCCGTGAACGTGTTTTGTAAGGTTCCGGAGCCGGACCCATTGATGAGACTTGATTTGATGGCGGTATATGGCGGTTCGGGGAGGAGGGCTGTTTGAATTTTTCGCCTGAATGAGTATATTTGTGAATTAAATGTTTGAATATGAGAAGGATTTTGTTTGCCGTGCTGGTGATGGTCTGCGCCGCGCTGCCGCTGAGGGGGCAGGAAGGGGTCTGGACGGGGAAACTGGAGGTTTCCGGAACAGAACTGGCACTCGTGTTTAATCTGAGTGATGAGGGGGCTACACTTGATGTACCGGATCAGGGGGCGAAAGGAATCGCGGTTGAGGTCTCACGGGACGCGGTCGGCGGCATTGAGTTGAATATTCCGATGATAAGCGCTTCATTCAAGGGGATTTATCTCGGGAAGACGATTGTCGGGACTTTCACCCAGCGTGGGATGTCGTTTCCGATGACGCTTACGCCGGGCGCTCCGGTGTTCAGGCGGCCACAGACTCCGGTCGGGCCGTTCCCTTACACTACCGAGGAGGTGTCGTTCTCCAATGGGGACGCTGTGCTGAAAGGCACACTGACAATGCCGGCGGATTGTGACAGAAAGACTCCGGTGCTTGTCATGGTCACGGGCAGCGGTCTCCAGAACAGGGACGAGGAATTGTTCGGTCACAAGCCGTTCGCTGTCATCGCGGATGCTTTCGCGAGGGCGGGGATCGCCACACTGCGGTACGATGACAGGGGGTTCGGGGAATCGACCGGCGATGTGGTTCTCTGCACGACCGAGGATCTGAAGAACGATGCTCTGGCGGGAGTCAAGTTGCTGAGGGATAGGTTTGAACGTGTCGGTGTGATCGGCCACAGCGAGGGTGGGACCATCGCGTTGATGCTTGCGGGCGAGAGGCAGGTTGACTTTGCCGTCAGTCTGGCGGGAATGATTGTCTCAGGAGCGGAGACGCTGCTGGCGCAGAACCGGCGTGCGTTTGAGTCCGCCGGCCTGCCCGAGAGCGAGGTCGAGGCCTTTGCCCGTCTGCTTTCCGACACTTTCACGGCGATCAGGACGAGGGCTCCTCTGCCTTCCGCCGACGACTATGACATCACAGACGCGCTGAGG
>HF986064.1:0-9083 GCA_000431015.1 Alistipes sp. CAG:514
GCCGGGGCGGCGGCCTAAATCACTTGCGAAACTTGAGTTATTTATATTTTATCGTTTTACACTACATTCGGATTCCGATAATAAATCATTTCACTTCATGTTTGTCAGATGGACAACGTCATTGCTACCAAACGTTAAGTTTAACAAAAGTATTAAGCTTATGGGTAAGAAATTATTTACGTTCGCGCTCTGCCTGTTCATCAGTGTGGGCGCCGCCTTGGCCCAGACGCACAAAGTGTCAGGTACTGTCAAGGAAGCTGGGACTGGTTCCCCAATTCCGGGTGCTACCGTCATGGTTGAAGGCACGCTGACGGGAACTTCAACCGATCTCGACGGTAAATACACGATCACTGCGCCTTCTAAGGGCAAGATCACAGTGTCCGTCATCGGCTTTACAACTGTGACTGTTTCCATTGATGGCAGAAGCACCATCGATTTCTCTCTTGAAGAGGACAGGAATGTCCTTGACGACGCTGTTGTCGTTGGTTACGGTTCCGCCAAGAAGGTCGGATCTCTTGTTGGTTCGGTCTCTACCGTAAAGTCTGAGGTTTTGAAGAACGCTCCTTCGTCATCGGCTCTTGACGCCCTTCAGGGACAGGTTGCCGGTCTTGCGGTTATGACCACCGGTGGTGTCGCCGGTGACAATAATGTTGACATGACCCTGCACGGTGTCGGTTCGCTTGGAGCAAGTTCAGCACCTCTTTTCATCGTGGATGGTATTCAGGCGAGTAGCCGTACGATTATGGCGATGAATCCAAATGACATCAAGAGCATTTCCATTCTCAAGGATGCGTCAGCCACGTCTATCTATGGTTCCCGTGCCGCCAATGGTGTCGTTTACGTCACCACTAAGTCCGGTTCCTATGATTCGAAGGCATCTGTCACTGTCAGAAGTCAGGTCGGAATCTCTACATTGGCCGACAAGACTCTGTACAAGAGCATGATGAATAGTAAGGAGCTGAAGGAGTTCTGGGTAAGGGCCGGCATCCACACACCGGAATCGATCAAGGCTACCTACACCGACAAGGGGTACGATGCCGACACAAAGTGGTACAACTACTTCCAGCAGTTCAATAACCCTCAGACACAGAATGATGTCACGGTAGAGGGCGGTGGAAACAAAGTGGCCTACATGATCGGAGCCTCGCAGTTCCACCAAAGAGGTACATCCATTGGCAACTACTATGACAGGTACACTTTCCGTTCCAATGTCCAGGGTCGTCCAAAGGATTGGCTGAAGATCGGTGCCAATGTGAACCTGTCTCTTGACTCAAGACAGTTCAATGGCAACTGGGCCGGAGCCAGTGGTACAGCCAATTACACCACCGGAGGTCTGTCATTCCTTTTGAACCCTATCTTCCCTGCCATCGATCCTGAGACCGGAGAGGAGTACGAGATCAAGTATCCCTTCGGAGGTACCAATCCTCATTACTACATGTCCAAGAACCCGTCAACATCTGACCGTTACGGCATCATCGGCAACATCAACATCGAGATCGAGCCTTTCAAGAATTTCAAGATCAACACCAGAGCCGGTGTGGATGGCTACTTCTCCCTTTCCGATGCGAAAACCTATCCTTCGTACGCTAATTCTGCGGGCAATGGATACAGGGGCAAAGGTACAGCTATGGAATACACCGCTTCCATAACGAACACCCTTGAGTACTCTTTTGAAATCATCGAGGATCACAAGTTTACTGTCCTCGCGGGTCAGGAAGGCATTGCCAACTACTATGATTTCTACTCTGTTGTGTCTACGGGACAGACGGATGACCGCCTTATGGGAGTGCTGAAGGGGACTTTGAAAAAGGACTCGATGGAAGAGGAGCACACCGAAAGCAAGTTCCTCTCTTTCTTCGCTCATGCCGACTACACTCTCTTTGACAAGTATATTTTTGACGGCGCCATCCGTAATGATGCCTGCTCGCGTTTCGGTACAAATAACAGGGATGCTCTCTTCTGGTCAGCAGGTGCTCTTTGGAAGGTCAAGAAGGAATCTTTCATGAAGGACGTCAGCTGGGTTGACGATCTTAATTTCAAGGTAAGTTATGGAACGCAGGGTAATGCCGAAATCGGAGATTACCAGCACCTTGCCCTTATTGGCACTACTACTGACTATGCAGGAAGCTCTTCTACGGTTATCGGTCAGCCAAGTAACCCGGCTCTCACATGGGAGAAGCAAGCCTTGCTCACCGCCTCGCTTTCCGGCCGCGTGATCAATATGATTGACTTCACGCTCGAGTTCTACAATAGGAAGACTTCCTCGATGCTTCTTGACGTTCCTTACAACTATACGACTGGTTTCAAGGAGTTGACAGCCAATGTGGGCGGATTGAGAAACACGGGTATCGACATCACGCTTGGAATCGACATTCTCCGCTCAAGAGACTATTTCCTGAGATTCAACACGACATTCAACTGGAATGACGAGAGGGTTACCGAGCTTTTCAACGGCCTTGACAGATGGGAAATGACCAGCTATGGTCTTGCCTATGTGGTCGGAAAGCCAGTCTCTTTCTATGCCCCTATCTATGCGGGCGTGGATCCTGAGGATGGTAAGATGATGTGGTATCTTCCTGGAGAGAATGTTGACGAGACCACCAAGGACAAGACTACCAAGGTGTTTGACGAGGCTGCTCTGACCCAGAACACCGGTAAGAGTCTCAATGCGCCGGCAAATGGAGGCTTTGGCTTCTCAGGAGCTTGGAAGGGATTGTCTTTCATGGTTGACTTCTCCTATGTCCTTGGCAAGACACTCATCAACAACGACTCCTACTTCTATGCCAACCCTAACAAGTTCAGCAATAATACTGCCATCAGGGAAGTCAATGACTATTGGACACCGGAGAACAGGAATGCCAAGTATCCTGATTGGACAACCGGTGTGACCATGAATATGGACACCCACATGTACCAGAATGCCGATTTCATGCGTTTGAAGAATCTTCAGGTCGGTTACTCTCTCCCTAAGAAGTGGATGGAAAGGACGAATTTCCTTAATGCGGTCAAAGTCTCTTTCACAGGACGAAACCTTCTTACTTTCACAAAATACCCTGGCGTTGACCCAGAGGTTAACAGCAACCTTACATTGGGACGCGCCGGTAACTCCAAGCAGTACCTTTTTGGCCTCGAGATTACATTCTAATTAAATTTTATGAATATGAAAAATATCAACATACTCAAGTACACCGTTGCGGCAGGATTGGCGATTGCTTCACTGTCTTCATGCGACTTGGATCTTGTTCCGGAAGATGCCATCGCATACGAGGAGGGCAAGCAACTTTTCCTGACAGCTAATGATGTTAAATCTTTCGAGAATGGTGTCCTCAGTTCCTATAGAAGCATTCATTACGGTGTTTTCTACTATGTTCCGGACTTGATTTGCGACGGCTTCAACGCCGCTGTTGATTATGGTAACAACTATGGCTCCATTCATCGCTGCGATGAGTCCTTTACATCATCAGACTATGACACAGAGGATCTTTGGGAGAACAATTACTATGCGATCAAGAACTACAACATTGTGATTTCCAATGCGGATAATGTTGACGCTTCGATCAGGAACATCGCAAGAATCGCAAAGGGAGAGGCTTTCTTCTGCAGGGCTTCGTCTTATCTCAATCTTGCCAGGCATTACGGAAAGGCCTATGGTTTCGCCTCTGACTCCGATCTGGCTGTTCCGCTTGTGCTTGTCTACGACCAGCTTGCAAAGCCGGCAAGGGCGACTGTCAAAGAAACTTATGCTCAGGTTAAGTCTGATTTGGATTCCGCGGCAGTGATTCTTGCCAAAGTTCCTGGATCAGTAAGGGCGCAGAAGCCGACCATCGATGCCGTGAACGCCCTTTATGCCCGCTACTATCTTGACACAAAGAACTATACCGACGCCGCCAAGTTTGCGGAGCTCGTGATTAATTCCAAGGCCGAGTATGCTCTTGCGTCCACGGAGGAAGAGATGAAAACCGAGTACACGAACGATGAAGGCAAAGAGCCTATCATGCAGATGTTCGCAAGTATGAACGAAGGAAAGGGTGCTATTACTGTCTACACCAATCCTGGTAACGACAAGAAGGAAGGGGTGTACCTGGCTCCGTTCTATCTGCCTACCAAGGCGTTGGTTGACGCATACGATGACAATGACCTTCGTTTCAAGGCTTGGTTCTCCAATGAGTATCCTGTGAGGATGTCAGGTTCTTTCTTCAAAGAGAAGTTCTATTCATTCACAAAGTACCTTGACAACCCTAATCTTCATACCGGAGAGATCCCTGTCGGGACTCATGCGGTAAAGACCTTGCTTGTCGGTGAGATGTACTTGATCGCTGCCGAGGCCTATGCCCAAAGTGGTAATGTCGCCAAGGCTAAGGAACTTCTTAACGCCCTTCAGCTGAAGCGTGGTGCTGTCGCCACGTCCGGGGATCTTGCCAATGTCAAGAAAGAATGGTTTAGAGAGACCGTTGGCGAGGGACTTCGTTACTCATGCCTTAAGCGTTGGGGAGACGGCTTCTCCGCAAGGGAACCGCAGGTCGGCGCCGATGAGGCTCATGTCCTGATGACCGGACAGTACTACGAGAAGAGGTCTATGGAGGCCAGTGATTATCACTTCCTCTATCCTGTGCCTGCTTATGAATTGAAACTGAACAAGAATCTTGTCCAGAACGACGGCTACACTGTGACAGAATAAAAGATTGATGATTATGAAAAAGACAATTAAATATTTGGCTGCAATGTCACTGATGCTTATGTCACTGGCATGTAACAGGATTGAAAAGTACGAACATCATTCTTTCGCGACTTTTGGAAGTGATGAGTATGCGGTTGATGAGGCAGTAGGTACGGTAAAAATCCCGGTGTCCTTGTTTAATTACGATGGCGATGTCAATGTTATAGTCAAGGCCATTGATGGAAAAGCCGTTACAGGCAAGGATTACTCAGTCGTTGAACCGGCCTCGGGAGTCCTCGCCTTTGCGAAGGGTGAGACTGAGAAGTATGTTACAATCCAGATTGTCCCGCATGTCGGTGAATACACAGGCGATCTGGACTTCAGACTCGAACTGTCCTCGTCATCTGATGCGCTGGGGCTTGGCTCCTTAAATGTGGCGGCGGTGACGATCAAGGATAAGGATCACCCCCTCTCAAAGCTGTTTGGAGTGTTCAGCGGCAAAGCTATTAGTTATTTTGGCGGTACTTCTCTTGCGGCAAAAGTAGAGATTGCCGCAGACCCTAAGGATCCGACAAAGGTGCTTCTCTTGAACCTAGATTCATTCATGGCATCCAATGGGCTTACGGCGTCCAAAGGCTTCAACATCTTCTCCGGAATTGTCAACGAGGAGCAGAACTCCATTAGAGTTGTGAGTGGACAATTGTCCGGATATGCTGATCCTGAGCAAGGAAATCTTTATCTTGTGGGATTTGACAATCCGGATCCGGACCAGGGTGAGGAGGATGTTGACATCATCCTTAATTATAACAGCGATTATACCTCAATCACAATTCCGGATGCATATTCACTGCGTTCAGGTAAAGGTTATTGGGAAATCTACCTTGGCGGAATAGTATTGAATAAGAAATAATCTGACGGTTTTCTTTAAGAAAAAGGTGGGTGGACTTATGCTATCCACCTTTTTTTTGTATCTTTAGAATCTTTTTGTGGAGAAAACTGCCCATGATGAGAATAGGAAACATTACGCTTGCCCTATTGATGATTTGGACAAATGTCACAATAGGATATGCTCAGAAATATGAGCCGACTGACAAATGGCCGTATCTTTATGCTGATTTCCGGAACGGCTCCATAAAGATGAGCGACGGAGCGGTACTACAGGCTTTGGAGTTGAACGTCACGCTTGACGGTAAACTTCACTACATTGATGAAAAGGATGCCAGGGTTATGGCAGCCGACATGCTGCGTGTGTCGTCGGTGTCATTCGATGACGCAAGATTCCTGAATGTTCTCGGTAAGATGATGAAGGTGCTGGCCGAGAATGCGAACGGGACAGTGGTCTGTGAGTCAACGGTCAATGTGGATGACATGGCGAAATCTGACATAGGCTACGGCATCTCGTCCGCTACGGCTTCCACCCAAAAACTGTCCAGATTGACAAATGATGCGTCTTCTTTGGTGAATTTGCCTTTGTCTACCATTATGTCTGGCCGTGAAAGCGGAGTGAGCTTGCCGGTAAGGCTTCGGAACTACTTGCTGGTCGGGTCTAAAGTGATTCCAGCAAGCAGGAAAGGTGTTTCCGAGTGTCCGTCGGCGGATAAGGATTCCGTTAAGGCTTTTTTCAAAACCCACAAGATAAGATGGAACGATCCAGTCTCGCTGTTGACAGTGGTTGATTTCATCGCTTCAATGAATAACTGATTGATTTATGAACTTCAAGAGATTTTATCTGCCGCTGATGGCGCTTGCGCTCGCGGTTGCCTGCTCAAAGGTGGAGGTCGAGGAGGCTGGTGATGATGAGAAGGTGAAAGAGACCGAGGTCGCGGTAGATCACTCGATAGTCCGTGGAGAGGCCGTCGTAAGATTCAGCGATGACATGATTTCATTGATTGAGGCCGACCTGGCTCAAGGCAAGGTCGTCACGCGTTCGATGGGGCTGAACCAGGCTCTGGATGAGATAGGCATCACATCCATCAGAAGGCTGTTTCCTGATGCCGGTGAATTCGAGGAGCGGACCCGGCGCGAGGGTCTTCACAAATGGTACGTGGTGAGCTACGGGACGGATGTTCCTCAGACGAGGGCGGCGTCCGAGCTTGGTTCGGTCCCGGGGGTGGAGTTTCTGGAAAGCCGCCGCAAGGTCGGGGTGGCGGGATTCGATGACCCCGACTATTCAAAGCAATGGGGCTACCTCAACACCGTGCATGCCGGCTACGACATCAATGTGGTCCCGGTCTGGAACAACTACACTGTCGGGGATCCGAAGGTTGTTGTGGCTGTCGTGGACCAGGGAGTGGACATCACCCATCCTGATTTGGCCGCCAACTGTGGATCCTTGCATTATAGCGCCATCAATTACAATAACACGGTGGTGCCTGGCTCCCACGGCACGCACGTGGCCGGGACTATCGCGGCGGTCAACAACAACGGCATCGGATGTTGTGGCGTGGCCGGGGGCGATGCTGCCAAAGGAGAGAAGGGAGTGACGATCATGTCTTGTGAAATCCTGCGGGATGTCGTCACCAACGGCAAGACGGAGACGTTGAACGGGAGTGTTCCCACCGCCATCAAATGGGCCGCGGATCATGGGGCGGTTATCTGTCAGAACAGCTGGGCCTACAGTTACGACATGAACGGCGACGGAAAGCTGAACTCCTCCGAGCTTGCCAAAGCCTTGGCTGGCAAGGTTAACACCTCGGACAGAGTGGCCATCGACTATTTCATCAAATATGCCGGCTGCGACAATAACGGGAACCAGTTGCCCGACTCTCCTATGAAAGGCGGACTTGTGGTCTTTGCCGCAGGTAACGAGAACATCGCGAACGGGGTTCCGGCGAACTACGAGCCGGTTGTCGCTGTGGCTGCCATAGAAAGCAGCGGTGCGAAGGCATGGTATTCAAACTATGGTGATTTCATCGACATCGCCGCTCCAGGGTCTTCGGTCTACAGCACATTTCCGGGCGGTAAGTACGGCAGTCTTAACGGAACATCTATGGCGTGTCCTCACGTCTCTGGCGTGGCGGCCCTGCTGGTCTCCTGTCTGGGTGGTCCGGATTTCACCTGTGACGAACTGAAGGAGAGACTTTTGTCCACAAAGAGAAAGGAACTGGTCCCTTCTAGCATCGGCGGTCTCGTCGATGCCATGGGCGCCTTGGCCTATGGTGGTGATTTCGTGCCGGAGATGGTTAAGGATCTGAAAGCCTCTGCCTTGTCAAACGAAGTGAGTTTGACTTGGTCGGTAACCGGCGATGCTGACGGACATCCGGCCTTCGGCTACTCCGTGTTGACAGGCAAGGACAAGGCCTTGGTGGAATCCGCCGATCCTGCGAACGGTAAGCTTACCGGAGTCTTACAGACTGTTGTCACCATCGACGGCACAGTTGGAGAGGCCGTCTCGGTGGACATCTCCGATCTGGATTTCAGCACCACCTATTATGTGAAGGTTGTGGGGTACTCCTACGCCAGGTCTTACGGAGAGGCCAGCTATGTGCTCTCTTTCGTCACCGGCAGGAACAATCCTCCGGTCATCGAACTTGGCAGCGGGAGCGTGATGACTCTCAAAGCACATGAGACAGCGAAGATAGATGTGTCCATCCACGATCCGGACGGCCACGATTTCACTGTCGCCTACAAGCCAGGCTCTGCCGCCGACTCGTTCGCGCGGACTCTGGATGGAAAGATGACCGTCACGATCAAGGCGCCGGAGGCGGAGCCGGGAGAGTATTCCGGAGAGATAAGCGCTACTGACAAGTACGGAGCCGTCGCGTCGAAGTCAATCAGCTACATAATCCTTGAGAACACCCCGCCTCGGAGAATCAAGGACTTGGAGGATGTGTTCGCCTCCGCGGTCGGAACAGAGTTCTCGTTGAACGCTTCGGACTACTTCACAGACCCTGACGGCGAGGATCTGACCTACAGTTTCACGGTCAGCAATCCATCGGTTGTCCACATGAACCGTAACGGGAACAGAATTATCGGAACCGTGCTTAAATACGGAGCGGCGACCGTCACGGTCACGGCGGCGGATGCAAGGAAGGCGACTGCCACGGCAGAGTTCAGGATCCTCGCCAGAGAGGCTTCTATCGAATATGTCGCCTATCCTAATCCCGTTACCGATGTCCTGAATCTTGCCACCGGTAAGGATGTCGAGGATGTCCACATCAAGATCACCTCCATTACCGGAAAAACGGTGTTCGAAGGGGATCTCAAGGCCAGCGCGTTCAGCCCTGCCAAGGTCGACATGTCGGCCTGCGCCCCGGGGAGGTACACGGCGGTCTTCAAGGTCGGAACGAAAGAGCATAGATGTACCATTGTCAAGAAGTAGAGTTTTATAATCAGTGTGTTAATATGAGAAAAGTTGCAACGGGTCTCAGGAACATATTCATTGCCTCCCTGACTTTTGTGATGGTGTGTGGAACCGCTTCCGCCG
>HF986064.1:9137-35482 GCA_000431015.1 Alistipes sp. CAG:514
TTTCGTGAGGATCGTACGTGATCCGGTGTCGGCCTCCATGGGCTTCGCGGGGGTGGCCTCAGGGTCTGAGACGGCATATTCCTCATTCCGGAACTCTTCTGTCATTCCGCTTTCGGGAGACAGGTTCTCGACAGGGTTCTCCTATCAGAACTGGGCGCCGGACGGGGTGAAGACCTCCAACATGAATTTCGGAGCCGCTTTCAAGGCGGGGCGTTTCGGATTCGCGGTCGGAGGAGCCTACCAGATGGGGGAGGAGTACACGACGGCTGACGCATCAGGCAATCCGAAAGGGACATTCTCGCCGAACGACATGATCGTGAACGGGGGAGTCGGGCTACGGATCTTGGACAATCTGTCAGCCGGCGCGAACATGTGTTACGCCTCACAGAAGCTTTCCGACGACAATTCCTACTCGGCCATCGCCGCGGATTTCTTTCTTACCTACAGGCTCTCGGATCTGAACATCACCGCCGGAGTGTCTTCCATCGGTTCTTCCGTGAAGTCGGATTCGGGGGATTCATTCAGTTTGCCGGCATCGGCCACGATTGGCGCGGATTGGGCCAGGCAATTCTCTGATTCTCACGGACTCAGGCTCGCAGTTGACGTGGACTGCCTCTTCAGCGGGAACGTGACCGCGGCAGCCGGCGCGCAATATTCATTCAAGAATATGCTGTTTGCCCGGGCGGGCTACCACTTCGGCACCAAGGAGGCGGTGCTTCCGTCCTTCGCCACTGTCGGACTCGGGGTAAGATTCTTCGGTGTGAGCCTTGACTTCGCCTACCTTACGGGCAACGACGTGATCGGCAACTCGATGACATTCGGACTCGGCTATCGTTTCTAAAGTATTATTGATGAAATCCATAACAAAATTACTTGCGGCCACGGGAGGGATCCTGTGCCTGCTTTCATCCTGTGACAACAACATGAATCCATTGCTTACAGACTCCACGCTGCCGTACGGCGCGCCCCGGTTCGACAAGATCCGCACGGAGCATTATCTGCCCGCCTTCGAGCAGGCCATCGCCGAGGCGAAGGCTGAGATCGACGCCATCGTGAACAATCCGGACGCTCCGACGTTCGAGAACACGGTCGTCGCGCTTGACGAGGCCGGGAGCCGCCTTGATGATGTGGCCGGCATATTCTACAACCTCCTGGAGGCTGACACCAACGAGCGGATGCAGGACATCGCGGAGAAGGTCTCTCCGATGATGACGGAATATTCAATGTACGTCTCGCTGAACGAGCCGCTTTTCGCCCGCGTCAAGGCGGTGCATGAGAGCGGTGTGGCGCTTGAGCAGGATCAGGCCACGCTCTTGGACAAGACCTGGAAGTCCTTTGTCCGTGGCGGAGCCAACCTCGGAGCGGAGGACAAGGCCACCTACAGCAAGCTGAGCGAGGAACTTTCGCTGCTGACGCTCCAGTACGGCAAGAATGTGCTTGCCGCGACCAACGCGTTCACGCTGAATCTTACCGAGGAGGCTGATCTTGAGGGTCTTCCGGAGTTCGTGCGGGAGGCCGCCGTCGAGACTGCGAAGTCGAAGAACATGGATGGATGGGCTTTCGACCTGTCCGCGCCGAGCTACGGGGCGTTCATGAAGTACAGCACCCGCCGCGATCTTCGTCAGAAAATGTGGATGGCCTACAACACAAGGGCCACTGAAGGGGATAACAGCAACATCGAGCTCTGCCGTCAGATAGCCGAATTGCGCCTGAAGATAGCGAATATCCTTGGCTACGAGACCTATGCCGACTATGCGCTTGAGGAAAGGATGGCGAAGAATCCTCAGACTGTCAACGAGTTCATTCAGAAACTCTTGGAACCTTCGCTCCCTGCCGCAAAGGCCGAGGTCAAGGAACTTTATGAATATGCCCGTGCGAATGGTTTCGAGGATTCCGTGATCCAGCCGTGGGACTTTGGCTTCTGGTCGGAGAAGCTCAAGGATGCCCGCTATTCCATCAGCGATGAGCAGCTGAAGCCGTATTTCCGTCTTGAGAGCTGCATCGACGCGGCCTTCGGTCTTGCGGGCAGGCTGTACGGCCTTGTGTTCGAGGAGAGGACGGACATCCCGGTCTACCATCCGGATGTGAAGGTCTATGACGTGAAGGATTCCGAGGGCAACCATAAGGCCTTGTTCTATGCTGACTTCTTCCCGCGCCCGAGCAAGAGGGGAGGGGCTTGGATGACCGAGTTCCGTGGCCAGAGCATCGTGGACGGTGTGGAGAAACGTCCGTTCATCAGCCTTGTGACCAATTTCACGAAACCGGCTGCCGGAAAGCCTTCGCTGATCACTCACGATGAGTTGACGACCCTGCTCCACGAGTTCGGTCACAGCCTGCACGGCATTCTCGCCGAGGGGAGATATTCCTCACTCACCGGTACGAACGTTTCCCGCGACTTCGTGGAGCTGCCGTCGCAGATCATGGAGAACTGGGCCTTCGAGCCGGAGTTCCTGGACACTTTCGCCCGTCACTACGAGACCGCCGAGACGCTTCCGGACTCTCTGGTCAGGAAGATTGTGGCCGCGAAGAACTACCATGCCGCCTATGCGCAGGTGCGCCAGCTTCAGTTCGGCATTCTGGACATGGCATGGCACACGCTGACTTCCATGCCAGGATCGGACGGCGCTTCGGCCAGTCCGGCGCGCCACGGACTCCGCGACCTGAAAACCATGCAGGATTTGGGTACGATCGCCTTTGAGAAAGAGGCTCTTAAGGCCACGAACGTGGTTCCGTCCATCCCTGAGGCCTGCATCTCCACCTCGTTCAGCCACATATTCTCAGGTGGCTACAGTGCCGGCTACTATTCCTACAAATGGTCGGAAGTCCTTGAGGCCGACGCTTTCAGCCTCTTCAAGGAGAAAGGGATATTCAGTGCCGAAGTCGCCGCTTCCTTCCGTGACAACATCCTCTCAAGAGGCTGCACCGAAGACGAGGCGATCCTCTACCGCCGCTTCCGTGGCCATGATCCCGCCCCGGAGGCCCTCCTTGAGAAGCTCGGCATCATCGTCCGCTAACCAGGTTCCCGTCACATCTGTTCCAGCCACGATTGGATCCTCACTCTCCGCAAAGATGGCTCGTTCTTAAAATGATTCCGGTCTGAGGTTTGACCTCAGACCGGAATCAACGTATAAGTAAGGTTTGTATTGAGTCGGATTATATGACGTGGTTTGTAAGTGGGAAAGATCGTTAATCCCCTCATTGCAAAGGTACGAAGTCACCTGGTATTTTGAATTGTGCTGTTCGGACATTTTATTGTGCTGTTCGGACATTTTGCGGCTCTGGACTGCTCTGATTTGACATCCGACTGTTCCAATCATACATTTGATGCTTCGGGGATGGCTCCGGGGCCTGGGAGGCGGAAGCAGGAACGGAGAGGTAGGAAATACGGGCGGAACGGAAGGTTTTTTTGTCAGATCGGAAAAGATTTCGCATATTGTACCGAACAATCAAGCATCGGATACCACATGCCGCACTTAACAAAGTTTATAGTAACGACACTTTCCCTCGCAATGCTGCTTCTCCCGTCCTGCGGGAGGAAGACGGCGACATTCTCGCAGGCCGACCGCAAGGCGGTGGAGGTTGCCGTCCGCGCCGTTCATGGTACTGACTCGCTCGCCGCGCTTCAGAAGAGGATGGAACGGAAGGGCAACAGGCTCGGAAGCGTCGTCGCCCTGAGGGAGCTGGGCAAGGCTCTCCGTAACGAGAGCCGCTTTGAGGAAGCCTTGGACGCCCACATGGAGAGCCTGCTGCAGGCCGAGGCGTTGGACGACACACTGGAGTGGGTGCAGGCGCTGAACAACATCGGCACGGACTACAGGAGGATGGGAGTGCTTGACGCGGCTCAGGACTATCACTACCGTGCCGCGATCCTTAGCGATGAGTGTTCGGACACATCCTTCACTGCGAGGAAGAACAGGGTTGTCTCGCTCAACGGCATCGGGAACATCTACCTGACCATCGGCAACCTTGATCTTGCCGACAGCGTCTTCCGCCTCGCGCTTGACGGTGAACGGAGACTGCACAGCACTGTGGGGCAGGCGATCAACTACGCCAACATCGGCTCGATCTTCGAGAGCAGGAGGCAGACGGACTCTGCGTGGGTGTACTACCGGAAGTCAATGGCGATGAACGAGGAGGCGGGGAACACCTTGGGTATCTCGCTCTGCCACACCTACTTCGGCTCACTCCACGAGAGGGCTGGCGAATATGCCGACGCAGCCGAGGAATATGAGGCCGCCTACAGTCTGATGCGGGAGTCCAGAGACAGCTGGCATGCCCTGAACTCGCTGATCTCGCTTGCCGGACTGAGTGTCGCGACCGGGAACACGGCCAAGGCCGCGAACTATCTTGAAAGGGCGTGCAGGAGAGCGGAACGCATCAAGTCAAACGAACATCTCGCTGAGATCTACACCTTGTACTACCGGCTCCATAAAAAGGAAGGGGACTACCGTAACGCCCTTTACTGTCTGGAGGCGGCTGACGCGCGGCGGGACAGCCTAATGAACATGGAGAAGATCAACCGGATCCAGAACATCAGCCTGAACCTCGAAAGGGGGCTCCGGGCGAGGGAGACGGAAAAGGCCGATCTGATGCTCAGGCAGGAGCGCGCGAAGAGGAGCGCGGCGTACTTCTTCTTTGGAATAGTGGTTGTCGTCCTGCTGCTGATGATAGCGATGCTGCTCTACGCGCAGCGGTTGAGGGTCAGAAGCCAGCGGATGCTCAAGAAGATGGCCGAACTCCGTGAGACATTCTTCACCAACATCACGCACGAGTTCAGGACTCCGCTTACCATGATCCTCGGGCTGAGCCGTAGAATGCGTGACGACAGCGGATTGCCTGAGGATGCGAGGGAGAAGTCCGGGACGATTGAGAGGATGGGGAACGGGCTTCTCCTGCTTGTCAACCAGCTGCTGGACATCTCCAAGATCAGATCCGCCATCGGTGACCCGGACTGGAGACACGGGGATGTCACAGCCAGGATGAGGATTGTCACCATGATGTACCATAGCTATGCCGGCGACCGTGGTGTCGGGTTGAGCTTCGAGGCTCGTGAGGCCGTGGTTATGGATTACGTGCCGGACTATGTGGACAAAGTGCTGAACAACCTGCTTTCCAATTCATTCAAGTTCACTCCCGAGGGCGGCAAGGTGGATGTCCGTGTCTGGCGAGAGGATGACCTGCTCATGCTCGACGTGTCGGACACCGGTGTCGGGATGGACAATGAGACGGCTGCAAAGGTCTTCGAGCCGTTCTTCCAGGGAGAGGGTGATTCCGCGAGCATCGGCACGGGAGTGGGACTGGCCTTGGTCAAGCAGATCATCGACAACCTTAAAGGCCGGATCACCGTGGAAAGCGCCGTCGGGAAGGGAACCACGTTCCATCTCAGCGTACCGATCATCAATGGACACTGCTCCGTGGCTGACGCCGGTTTGGACAACGGTAGCGAAACCTTTGATGACGTGCGGGTTTGCGCTCCCGTACTGCCTGAGGCCGCGGTGAACCTGGCCGACAGCGATGCTGAAGACAAACGGACATCCCTGCTGGTCATCGAGGACAATCCGGACATCGCCGCCTACATCGGCTCGCATTTCAACTCTGACTATGCCGTCTACTATGCCCACAACGGGAAGGAGGGTCTGGACAAGGCTTTGACTTTGGTGCCGGACATCATCATCACGGACTTGATGATGCCTGTGATGGACGGTCTTGAGGTCTGCCGCCGGATCCGCGCCAATGAGGTGACCGATCATATTCCTGTAATAGTGGTGACGGCGAAGGTTTCCGAGGAGGATCGTGTCAAAGGCCTTGAGGCAGGTGCCGACGCCTACCTCACCAAGCCTTTCAGCAGCGAGGAGCTGACCGCCATTGTGGACAGGCTGCTGGACAGGAACGACTGCATAAGGCGCAGGCTAACTGGTTCCGCGCAGGGATCAGGTTCACAAGGTTCGTTAGGGACGCAGGTGGCGCAGGAACAGAATGTGACGGAGACCCCTCATGGCTTGCAGGACGAGGACAATGAGATCTCGCCGGCCGACGCGGAGCTCGGTCTGCTTGACAGCGGCAGGATTCGTCAGGATGCGGAGAAGGTTTTTCTGGACAAGGTTGAACAGCAATCCCGCGAGCTTCTTGAAAAGCAGGATCTGTCCGCGGGGACGTTGGCGGACAGCCTTTGCGTAAGCCCTTGGCAGCTGCGCCGTAAGCTTCTGGCTCTGAAAGGCATGTCACCGACAGCCTACATCATGGATCTTAGAATGCGCCTGGCCGGGGATCTGCTCTCCACTGACTCCACCCTCACGATCGAGGAAATCTCCATCCGCTGCGGCTTCACCCACGTCACCAGCTTTCATCACGCCTTCAAGAAAGCCTTCGGCATGACCCCGTCCGAGTACCGCGGCGTCCCACGTCGCTAAGAAATCCTTAAAGCGATAACTTGATAATCCTTGATTGTCTTTTCCCGTCAGTCATGTGCCGCCGGCATCAGATGGACAGGACGGCCAGGACGTTGATGAGTTCCTTGTCGATTGGCTTGTCCAGCTTTATGGCTTTGCCGATAGGAACGTAGACGATCTCGTTGTTGGAGATGCCGACCATGATGTTGCGCTGGCCTTCCTGCAGGGCCTCTATGCTGGCGTAGCCCAGACGGCTGGCCAGGATACGGTCGTAGGCGGATGGGCAGCCGCCGCGCTGGAGGTGGCCAAGGATGGTGACACGGACGTCATATTCGGGATATTCCTGTCTTACTCTTTCGGCGTAGTGCATCGCGCCGCCGTCCTTCGGGCTTTCGGAGACGATCACGATGGAGCTGTTCTTGCTCTTGCGGCAGCCGTGTCCGATGAATTTCTCCAGCTGGTCGATGTCGGTCTGGTCCTCAGGGATGATGGCGGCCTCGGCTCCGGCGGCGATGGCTGAGTTCTGAGCGAGGAATCCGGCGTCACGCCCCATCACCTCGACAAAGAATATGCGGTCGTGGGAAGTCGCCGTGTCCCTTATCTTGTCAACGCACTCCACGATCGTGTTCAGCGCCGTGTCGTAGCCGATAGTGGAATCCGTGCCGTAGAGGTCGTTGTCGATGGTTCCAGGGAGGCCGATGACAGGGATGTCATATTCACGGGCGAAGTCCTGCGCTCCGGCAAGGGATCCGTTGCCGCCGATGACGATAAGGGCGTCCACACCGTACTCCACGAGGTTGTCGTAGGATTTCTTGCGTCCCTCGGCGGTCATGAACTCCTCGCTGCGGGCGGTCTTCAGGATTGTGCCTCCCCTCTGGATCGTGTTGCTGACACTTTCAGTGGTAAGTTCCTTGAAGTCACCGTGGATGAGTCCCTCATAGCCACGATAGATCCCGAAAACCTTCCATCCGTTGTAGATGGCGGAGCGGGTCACGGCCCTGATGGCCGCGTTCATTCCGGGAGCGTCGCCTCCGGAAGTCAGGACTCCGATAGTCTTTATCTCTTTCATAATAATAGTAACACTAAGTGTTCTTCAAAAAATAACTTGCCCCTTTCGAGGCAATCTGTTCATTTTTAAAATATCGCGCAAAAACAGTATTTTTGCACATCATTATGATGCACGCAAGTAAAATGCCAAACGGCAGGAACGGCAAAGAATAACGACATTATGACAATTGGCGACATAGATCTCGGCGCGATGCCGGTGCTTCTGGCTCCGATGGAGGATGTGACAGACGCCTCATTCAGAGGAATATGCAGGGAGCAGGGTGCGGACATGACCTACACAGAGTTCATTCCGGCGGAGGGGCTGATCCGGGATGCCAGGAAGGCCTACGCCAAGCTCAAGACCTCGGACAGCGAGGCTCCGATCGGGATCCAGATCTACGGAAGCGATCCGGACGCGATGGTTGAGGCCGCCAGAATGGCAGACCATGCGGAAGAGATTGTCGGCGGACACGGCTGTGACTTGATCGACATCAACTTCGGCTGCCCTGTCAGCAAGATCGCCGGCAGGGGGGCGGGTTCCGGGATGATGAAGGATCCGGACAAGATGGTGATGATCACGAAACGGATAGTCGAGGCCGTCGGCAAGCCGGTCACGGTCAAGACCCGTCTCGGCTGGGACGAGGGCAGCAAGATCATCGTGGAACTGGCCGAGAGGCTTCAGGACACGGGCATCAAGGCACTCACGATCCACGGTCGGACGCGCTGCCAGATGTACAAGGGCGAGGCCGACTGGACACTCATCGGGGAGGTCAAGCGGAACCCGAGGATGCATATTCCTATAATAGGTAACGGCGACATCAACTCACCCCGGAAGGCGAAGGAGGCGTTCGACCGCTACGGCGTGGACGGGATAATGGTGGCCAGAGCCTCATTCGGCCATCCTTGGATATTCAAGGAAATCAAGCACTTCCTTGCCACGGGAGAGGAACTTCCGCCGCTTGGGGTGAGGGAGCGGGTCGAGCTTGCGAAAAGGCAGATGCGCCTGTCGCTGGACCTCAAGGGCGTGCCGACCGGAGTTTATGAGATGCGCCGCCACCTGTCCTGCTATTTCAAAGGACTGCCCGACTTCAAGGAGACCAGAATGCGGCTCGTGACGGAGAATGACCCGGCGGAAGTGTTCAAGATTTTGGAATATATAGCCGAAAAGTGGGGAAACACTGAAATTTCAGAGGCGAACAGCGTCTATGGCTTATGATTTTTTGTATCTTTGCAGTCTATGCTTGACAAGATTCTTCTTGCACCATATTATTTGACGCTGAAGCTGAGGCACGCTTGCTACGACCACGGCATCTTCAAAGTCGGCACCTGCGAGGTACCGACCATCTGCGTCGGCAACATCACGGCGGGCGGCACAGGCAAGACTCCGCACACCGAGATGATCCTGCGCACCCTGCTGCGGAGCGACGACTGGGCGTTCCGCAACATCGCTGTCCTGTCGAGGGGACACAAGCGCAACAGCGGCGGCTTCCAGCTGGTCGAGAAGGACGGAAAGGTCAAGGAATATGGCGACGAACCTCTCCAGATAAAGAGAAAGTTTCCCGGCATCACCGTGGCCGTGGACCGTCAGAGGATCAAGGGATGCGACATTCTCTGCCATCCGGAGAAGCTGAAGACCGAGAGGCGGGCCCGTAAATGCTCCGGCTCGTCGATCCCGCCGGCGGATCTGATCGTTCTGGACGACGCGTTCCAGTACAGGACGCTGCGGGCGTACTTCAACATCGTTCTGGTGGACTACAACCGCCCGACCTACAAGGATCAGCTACTTCCTTTCGGAAGGCTCAGGGATCTGCCCCAAAGGCTTCACTACGCCGACATCATCATCGTGTCGAAGTGTCCGGCCTATCTGGAGGACGGGCAGAAGATCCAGTGGGCGGAGTCGTTCGGTCTCAAGGACTATGACCTGAAAACCTGCACGGGTACCGACAGGAAAGGTGCCGTCAAGACGCTTCTGTTCACGACGACGTGGTACAACTCCATGCAGCCGATCTTCGAGGAGGGCGATCCGAGGTATGCCTACTCCCAGAAACTTATCCTTTTCTCGGGAATCGCGAACGACACTCCGCTTAGGATGTACCTCAGTGACGAGCACAAGATCGTCAAGCGGTTCAACTTCATGGATCATCACAACTACAACCGTTTCGACATCAGGAACATAATGGCCGCCGTCAAGGAGCATCCGACCGCCGTTGTGGCCACCACGGAGAAGGACTGCCAACGGATTGTGGACTACAGGAGGATCCCTGATGCGCTGAAAGTCCGCCTTTTCCAGGTTCCCATCGAGGTCGGCTTCCTTTCCGATCACGAGAAATCGGTCTTTGAGGACACGCTGATGACCGCCCTCCGCAGATTCACCCCCGGATACTAGCCATTTTGTCTTTACCGCGCCGGGTGCTTCGGCATATTCAGCGGCAGGACTGGCTTTGTGGCGTGCGTGGTTGCGGAAAATCTAGAACACTAAGTTTGAATATTACGGAAAAAATGCCTATATTTGCGGTCCCTATGTTGTGTAGGGATCGCAATATTTTATGTTAAACCATTAAAGATCAAGACAGTGGACACACTTAGCTACAAAACAGTCTCCTTGAACAAGGCTACTGTACAGAAAGAGTGGGTTGTCATCGATGCCACGGATCTGGCACTCGGACGTCTTGCCTCAAGGGTTGCTCTTGTCCTCCGTGGCAAGAACAAGCCTGGATTCACCCCTCACGTTGACTGCGGTGACAACGTCATCGTCATCAACGCCGAGAAGGTTATCCTCAAAGGTGACAAGATGACTGATCGTGTTTATGTTCGCTACACCGGTTATCCGGGCGGACAGCGCTTCACGACTCCGAGGGAGATCCTCGCGAAGAGACCTGCTGAACTCGTTAGGAGAGCGGTAAAGGGTATGCTCCCTAAGACCCGTCTTGGTGACAAGATCATCGGCAATCTGCATGTGTATGCAGGCCCTGAGCATCCTCACCAGGCGCAGAACCCTAGAGAAATTAAGTTGAACGAAATCTAACAGAGCAAATGGAACAGAAAAACGCCCTTGGAAGACGTAAATCAGCCGTAGCTCGTGTTTATCTCGCAGCTGGACAAGGCAATGTCACAATCAACGGCCGCAGTGTTGAGGAGTACTTCAAGACTGACGCTCTCCGTTACATCGTGAACCAGCCTTTCGCCGTTACGAAGACAGAAGGTCAGTTTGACGTAAAGGTTAACGTTGTCGGTGGCGGCACCAAAGGCCAGGCCGAAGCGATCAGACTCGGAATATCCCGCGCTCTTAGCGATCTGGATAGAGAGGCTTACCGCGCGGCTCTGAAGGCTGAGGGCTTCCTGACACGTGACTCCCGCGAGGTCGAGAGGAAGAAACCTGGTCAGCCTGGCGCACGTGCACGCTTCCAGTTCAGCAAGCGTTAGTCTTGTCTGGATTGTAAGGCTGCATAAGCTGATTTATGAAAAAAGCACAGTCCGGTGCTTCAAATTCCGCGGACTTTTCGCCGGATGAGAATCCGGGGAACACTACCGGGGATTGCCGTGACTGCGGAAAATCTCAGAGATTGGTCCAGGACCACTGCTCGGAGATTGAAGAAAAGAGCCTTCTGATCATTGGCAAAAGATCCGGAGGAAAGTTTAAACAAAAAACAAGAATTAAAATGCCACGCACAAATTTCCAAGAACTTCTTGATGCAGGCGTACACTTCGGCCACCTGGCCAGGAAGTGGAACCCTAAGATGGCTCCGTACATCTTCGACCAGAAGAACGGAATCCACATCATCGACCTGCACAAGACCATCGTCAAGATAGACGAGGCTGCTGATGCAATGAAAGAGCTTGCGCGTTCAGGTCGCAAGATTCTCTTTGTGGCCACTAAGAAACAGGCCAAGGAGATCGTTGCAGAGAAGGCAACGGCAGTCAATATGCCATCGATAACCGAGCGCTGGGCTGGTGGTATGCTTACCAACTTCCCTACCATCCGCAAGGCTATCAAGAAGATGAACACCATCGACAAGATGAAGGAGGACGGCACATTCGAGAAGCTCGCCAAGAGAGAGCGTCTGCAGATTGACCGTCAGAGAGAGAAACTGGAGAAGAACCTTGGTTCCATCAAGGACATGAGCCGTCTCCCGTCAGCGCTCTTCGTAGTTGACATCCAGAAGGAAGCCAACGCCGTCAAGGAGGCCAACCGCCTCAACATCCCGGTATTCGCATTGGTTGACACTTGTTGCGATCCTACCCCGATTGATTATGTGATACCGGCTAACGACGACGCTACGAAGTCGATCGAGACCATCCTCAATGTTCTTTGTGGAGCTATTCAGGAAGGCCTCAACGAGAGAAAGCTTGAGAAAGAGAAGGAAGCCAGTGACGAGGCCGCCGAAGGCGATGCTCTCGCCAACCCTACAGGCAAGAAGCTCCGCGCCCGCAAGAACGCGAAGCCGGTTGATGTAGAGGCTGAGGCCACGCCGGCCGCAGAGGCCGCCGAGGCTCCAAAGGCCGAGGAAACAAAAGCTGAATAATTTAAAGGACAACGAGTTATGGCAATTACAGCACAAGACGTAATGAAATTACGCAAGATGACCTCCGCTGGTATGATGGACTGCAAGAACGCTCTCACCGAGGCTGAGGGTGATTTCGAGAAGGCTGTCAACATCATCCGTGAGAAGGGTAAGCTCGTCGCTGCGAAGCGTGCCGACCGTGAGACTTCCGAGGGTGCGGTTCTTGTCCGCATCAAGGGGGACAAGGGCATCATCGTATGCCTCGGTTGCGAGACTGACTTCGTTTCCGCCACACCAGACTTCAAGGCTCTCGCCGCAGAGATCGCCGACGCCGCTATCGCGTCATTCCCTGCCGATATCGAAGGCCTGAAGGCAAGCAAGTGCTCCAACGGTCACACTGTCGAGGAGGAGATCTCCGCCCAGACCGGCAAGACCGGTGAGAAGCACGTTCTCGCCTACTATGCCGCTCTTGAGGCTCCGTTCATCGGTGACTATGTTCACTTCAACGGTAAGCTCGGCGCCATCGTGGCTTTCAACAAGGAGATTCCTGCGGAGCTCGGCAAGGCCGTCGCACAGCAGGTGACCGCCATGAATCCGGTTTCTGTCTCAGCTGCGGACTGCCCTGCTGAGGTGGTTGAGAGGGAGCGCGAGCTTGCGATTCAGAAGACCAAGGACGAGATGGTTCAGAAGGCTGTCGAGGCCGCTCTCAAGAAGGTCGGCATCAATCCTGCCCACGTTGACAGCGAGGATCACATCGAGTCCAACACCGCCAAGGGTTGGATCACTCCAGAGCAGGCTGAGCAGGCCCGTGAGATCATCAAGACCGTCTCTGCCGAGAAGGCCGCGTCTCTCCCTGAGCAGATGATCCAGAACATCGCCAACGGACGTATCCAGAAGTTCTTCAAGGAGTCTACCCTTGAGGAGCAGGAGTTCGTTCAGTCCGATGACAAGAAGACTGTAGCCGAGCACATCAAGTCTGTTGATCCTGAGGCTAAGGTCGTTGCATTCAAGAGATTCTCTCTCAGCGACTAATCATCGGTCTTAAAGATAGTGAAGGCTGGCCGTTTGGTCAGCCTTTTCTTGTGTTTTTTTTTGAAGGTTACTAACTTTGCGGCATGGAAAACAAACGGT
This sequence comes from Alistipes sp. CAG:514, assembly GCA_000431015.1. Classification (GTDB taxonomy): domain Bacteria; phylum Bacteroidota; class Bacteroidia; order Bacteroidales; family UBA932; genus Cryptobacteroides. The sequence goes on from HF986064.1 coordinate 22,207, forward strand.
TTTTGGAGTGTTGCTGCACGGATGCGGCGGAGGCGGTCGAGGCCATGAGGGGCGGGGCCGGCAGGGTGGAACTCTGCGAGGATCTGCCGTGCGGGGGAGTCACTCCGGGCAGAGGCAACATCGAGGAGACGCTGAGGCGTGTGAATATCCCCGTGAATGTCCTGATCAGGGCGCGTGGGGGAGACTTCGTCTATGACGAGACTGAGATCGAAGCCATGATCGGATCCGTGAGAATGTGCCGGGAACTGGGGGTGAACGGTGTTGTGGTCGGAGCATTGAGAAAGGACGGAAGCATAGACACCGAGGCTGTCAGAAGATTGATGGCCGAGGCTGGGGGGCTTCATGTCACCTTCCACCGCGCGTTCGATGAGTGTGCCGACCCGTTCAAGGCGTTGGAGGATATTATCGCTCTTGGGTGCGACAGGCTGCTGACCGCCGGACACGCCTCAAATGTCAATGATGGCGAGCCGACTCTCAAGGAACTGAATGAAAAGGCCGCTGGCAGAATCACCATACTTGCCGGCTCGGGAGTCAGGCCGGGGAACATCGCCCGGCTTGAGGCATCAACCGGGTGCAAGGAGTTTCACTCCTCCTCCCACGGCCCGGACGGCAGAACATCGCGCGAAGTCGTGGCCGCTATGGTTAATTATAATCAATGAATATGTCAGAAGAAACACTGAATGCCTCCAAGGAGGAAGTCTCCCTTTGGCAGATCTTCACGGTCTTCGCCAAGATCGGGGCGTTCACCATCGGAGGAGGCTACGCCATGATACCTCTGATCAGGGACGAGATGATTAAAAGGGACTGGATGTCGGACGAGGAACTGCCGGACATCATCGCGATGGCGCAGTCCGCACCAGGAGTGCTGGCGGTGAACATGTCCATATTCGTCGGCCACAAACTCCGTGGCGTGAAGGGGAGCGTGGTCGCCACACTTGGCTCGGTGATCCCGTCCTTTGTCGCCATCCTGCTGATAGCCATGGTGTTCACAAATTTCAGGGACAACCCCGTGGTCGAACGCATATTCAAAGGTATCCGTCCTGTGGTCGTGTCGCTGATCGCTGTGCCGATGATCAATATGGCCAGGAAGAACAACAAGACCTGGTGGGCTTGGGCGATTTCGGCGGTGACGCTGTTCCTGGTCGCCTTCCTGAGCTTTTCACCGGTCTACATACTGTTGGTGCTGATTGTGGTTTCCGCCGGCATCGCTGTCATCAGGGACAAAAAGGAGGTGCGGAATGACTGAGGTGACACTGATTCTTCAGCTTTTCGGGGTTTTCTTCGTCATCGGTCTATTCACCTTCGGCGGAGGCTACGCCATGCTGTCCTTCATACAGACGCAGGTCGTCGTGGCGCACGGCTGGCTGTCCGAAAGCGCGTTCACCGACATCGTGGCCATCTCCCAGATGACTCCCGGCCCCGTCGGTATCAACTGCGCCACCTATGTCGGCTATGAGGTTCTGCATCAGGCCGGAGCGAGCCATCTCGCCGGCATTCTGGGATCCCTGTCGGCGACTTTCGCCGTGATCCTGCCCTCTTTCATCATCGTCTTGGCCATCGTCAAGTTCTACACCAAGTTCAAGAACAGCCGTGTCTTCGCGGGTGTCCTGGGCAGCCTGAGGCCGGCCGTCGTGGGACTCATCGGAGCGGCGGCTTTGATCCTGATGTTCACCGTTACCTGGAACGGAGCCGTGCCGCGGATCAGCATTGTCAGGGAGAACTTTCCGGATCTGATCAGCTGGGGACTTTTCGCCGCTGCGGTAGTGGCCTCGATGGTCTTCAAGTTCGGACCGATCAAAATTATTGTCGCCGGCGGCGTCCTTGGATTGCTTTTATACTGATAACCGAAAGATTTTCGTATCTTTAGCCCTTGTTGGAACATAATAATAACGTTAACATATTCAATTATGAGAAAATTCATCAACATCATCGCTCTCGCGCTTCTTTTCGCCTCCTGTAGCTTGAAGGCCAAAGACGCGGAAACAACGATCAATGTCATCCCTTATCCTCAAAGCGTAAAGGTGGAGAAGGGCTTTTTCAAGGGTGCCGGCGCCAATGTCAACTGCGACCAGGCCATCGACCCTCAGTCCCAGACCGTCATCAAGGAGTTTGCCGACAAGATCACGTTCGTCAGCGGACGGATCTGTTCTTTCGCTACATCTGTCGGTCTGGAGAAGAGCGCCTCTTCCGTAAAGGGCTTCCTGTTCCTCAAGGACTCCTTGCTCGCCGATGAGGAATATTCAATCTCCATCAACAAGCGTGGCTGCGTGGTCAAAGCCTCCTCGTTCAACGGTTTCCTCTATGCCGTTCAGACCCTTAAGCAGCTCACGAGTGTCAAGGTGTTCGGCAGCGAGTCTGATCCTGCCGAGAAGTTCCTCTTCCCTTGCGTGGAGATCAAGGACAAGCCGCGCTTCGCCTACAGGGGGATGCATCTTGACTGCTCCAGGCATTTCTTCTCTGTCGAGGAGGTTAAGAGGTATCTGGACATCATGGCCGTCTACAAGCTCAACCGCTTCCACTGGCATCTTACTGATGACCAGGGCTGGAGGGTAGAGATCAAGAAGTACCCGAAGCTCACCGAGATCGGCGCGTTCAGGAACGGCACCGTCATCAAGAAGGACTGGGGCAGCAACGACGGCATCCGCTACGGCGGCTACTACACTCAGGATCAGATGAAAGACATCGTCGCCTATGCCGCGGGACTCGGCATCACTGTCATCCCGGAGATCGACCTTCCAGGCCACATGATGGGCGTGCTGGCCGCTTATCCTGAGCTCGGCTGCACCGGCGGGCCTTACGAGGTCTGGACAAGATGGGGTGTCTCCGAGCAGGTGCTTTGCCCTGGAAAGGAAGCGATGTTCTCGTTCCTTGAGGATGTGTTCACCGAACTGATGGACATCTTCCCTTCTGAATATATCCACATCGGCGGCGACGAGTGTCCGAAGACCGAGTGGGAGAAGTGTCCTGCCTGCCAGGCCAGGATCAAGCAGCTGGGCATCAAGGCGGATGGTCATCACTCCGCCGAACAGTTCCTTCAGAGCTATGTGACCGCGCGCGTCCAGAAGTTCCTCAATGACCACGGCCGCAGGATCATCGGCTGGGACGAGGTGCTTGAGGGCGAGTTGGCCGAAGGTGCGACCGTGATGTCCTGGAGAGGCACGGAAGGCGGCATCAAGGCTTCCGCCATGGGTTTCGACGTCATCATGACACCTAACACCTACTGCTATTTTGACTACTATCAGTCAGAGGATCAGGACAAGGAGCCTTTCGGCATCGGTGGCTTCCTCCCTTGGGACAAGGTCTATTCCTACGAGCCTCTTGAGGGCTTGAACGACAGTCAGCAGAAGCACATCCTCGGTGTGCAGGCCAATCTTTGGACTGAATATGTCGCCACTCCGGAGCATCTGGAGTACATGCTTCTCCCTCGTATGAACGCGCTCAGCGAGGTTCAGTGGTGTGAACCTGAGAATAAGGACATCGAAAGGTTCAAGGCGGCGATGGAGGCGGAGTCATTCAAGATCTTCGACATCCTTGGCTACAACTACCGCAAGTTTTAATTATTTATGAATATGAGAAAGAACGTTTTCAATCTTCTCGTCTGCGCCGCCGCGGCAGCGATGATCATCGGCTGCGGAAACGGTGCGAGAAAAGCCGCCGCGGAGGCTGAGGCCGCCGCGGAGCAGGCTCGTTTGGATTCAGTAGAGGCGGCTCAGAAGGCCGAGAAAGCAAAAGAAATTATGGAGACCATTGCAAATCTGCCGGAAGAGCCGGTTTTTGACATCGTGACGAACCTTGGAACGATCAAGGTTAAACTTTACAGCAAGACCCCGAAGCATCGCGAGAACTTCGCGAAACTGGCTTTGGAAGGCTACTATGACAGCCTTCTCTTCCACAGGGTGATCAACGGATTCATGATCCAGGGCGGAGACCCGTTCACGCGCGACACTTCCGCCGCCGCGGTGGCCAAGTACGGTCAGGGTGGCCCTGGCTACACGATTCCTGCCGAGTTCGTTCCTGAATATACCCACAAGAAGGGCGCTCTCGCGGCTGCCCGAAGAGGCGATGTCGCCAACCCGATGAAGGAATCCTCCGGCTCCCAGTTCTACATTGTGCAGAACCCTGAGACCTGCGCCCAGCTGGACGGAGGCTACACCGTCTTCGGTGAGACGGTCAGCGGACTAGACATCATCGACAGGATCGCCCAGGTCGCCACAGACCAAAGGGACAAACCTCTGATGGATGTACGCATCAAGACCGTCAAACTCGATGAGTCCTGCCTGCCGAAGGTGGAGAAATCCGGGACTGAGGCCGAGTCTGAGGCGGCTAAAAAGTAGCTAAAAATTGATGGAAAACAAGGGTGTTCGTCCTTTGGAACAAACATACAGCGATTTGGAACAAATAATTCTTTTACACTCTTGTTTGTTTTATTAAAAAAGTATACCTTTGCAACGAATAGTTTTTTCATAGGTTAAGTTTTAGGTTAGAATTGCGAACGGGGTCTGCTGGGACAGCAAACCCCGTTCATCTTTTTATAGATAAATCATTGGATATCAATCAGTTACCCCCCCCTTATGCCATTCCTTGCCGAAAAAAAGGAATCTGCTTCCGCTCTTCACCTCGCAATCGTTCCGTTTGTTAATGAATATTCATTCAAGTTTTCGCATATTCAATTCATTTTTTCCATCTGCCGGGAGGGTAGCGTGGAACCTTGGAAGCCTTCCGCATGAGCTTCGGCAGATTGAGACCCCAACAAGTTGTGAGACATCTTGAATGAATGCCAAGAACTTGGTATTGTGACAAGAAACGGGTCAGGCTAAATTTGCCGACGGTTATCAAGTAGTGATTATGCTGTCGTGTTTTTTATCCGCACTTATTGTTGTCATCGGGCAGTTCTCGGTTTCGGGGACAGTGACTGACGCGAATGACAGGTCTCCATTGTCCGAGGCCGTCGTGTCTGTGGAGAAGGACGGCCGGACAGTCAAGTGGGGCGTGTCTGACGATTACGGCAGATATAGCATAAAAGGTTTGTCCGAAGGGAGCTATACGGTGAGGTTCTCTTATGTAGGATACAAGGCGGCCTCACGTGAGATTTCACTGTCCCGGGATTTGGAGCTCTCCCAGAGCCTTGTCCCCGAGACGGAAACATTGAAAGAGGTGACGGTGACAGCCGTGGAGAACAAGGGTGTCACTTCGTCCACGAGAATAGGCCGGGACGCGATCGCCCACATCCAGCCATCCAGCTTCGCCGATTTGCTGGAACTGCTCCCGGGAGGAATGGCCAAAGATCCCGTGCTGGGTAGTCCGCAACTCATCAACCTTCGGTCTGCCAACGCGTTGTCCAATGCCAATTACGCCACTTCGGCTTTGGGTACCCGTTTCGTGATTGACGGTCGCCCGATAAACAATGACGCCAACATGCAGTCCACTCCCGCATACAGCAATTATGGCGGCGGCTATGTCAACTTCGGAACGGATATGCGGGAGATCAGCACCGAGGACATCGAAAACGTGGACATTGTCCGAGGCATCGCATCGGTGAAATACGGAGACCTTACAAGCGGCCTTGTGAATATCACAAGAAAACGCGGCGGCAAAGACCTGCACGCCAGATTCAAGTCAGACATGAAGAGTAAGCTCTTCTATCTCGGCAAGGGATTCGAGTGGGGAGACAGATCTGATCGCCTTACCCTCAATTCCAGTGTGAATTTCCTGGATTCCCGTTCGGATCCTCGTCAGACTCGTCAGAATTGGAAGAGGCTGACGGCCAGTGTGCGGGCGGGAAGGGATCTGATCGACGACAGATTCAGAAAAACATTCTCGGCAAGCCTTGACTATACAGGCTCCTTTGACAATCAGAAGTCGGATGTCGATCTGGATGTCGCGGAAGGCGGAACGCCGGTCGAGACCTATAGATCCACCTACAACAAGTTCTCCATCGGCGGTCGCTTCAGTGTCAAGTCCCAAGACGAGGACAGCTTTTTCCGCCTGTGGGAAGGCGACGCATCGATCAGTTGTGAGAAGGATGAGATCAGCCGGTGGAGGCGTGTCTCCTTGGGCAAGTCAACCCCGGTCTCCACATCCCTTGATCCTGGCGTGCATGACGCCCTGATGGTACCTGCCAAGTATGATGCCACGTTACGGGTGGACGGCCTGCCGTTCTATGCATTCGCAAGCACCTCAGCGACTTTCGCCAAAGGAGTATCCCGTCTTCAGGTCGGGGCGGAATGGAACATGGACAAAAACTACGGACGCGGGACGATTTTCGACACATCAAGGCCCTTCTCCACCAGCATGAGCGTCCGGCCCCGTCCGTACAGTTCGATTCCCGCTACGCATAGGTTCTCCGCTTTCGCCGAGGAAAGCCTGAGAAAGAGAATCGGATCTTTCTCTTTGGATTGGGTGCTGGGGCTTCGCGCTGAGATGATGACCGGTGCAGGGAAGAAGTTCTTGGTGGACATGAAGCCTTGTCTGGATCCCCGTACAAATGTGAGGCTGACTTTCCCGACGGTTTCTCCCGGCGGCAATAAACTGGAAACCAGCGTTTACGGCGGCATAGGACGGCACACCAAATTCCCTACCATGGACATGCTGTTCCCGGATCCTATCTATGGGGACATCACCCAGCTCAACTATTGGCCCGTGGAGGAGAACCTCCGAAGAGTGAATGTACTTGTGTACAAAGTGGATCCGACCAATCTGAATCTACAGGCGGCGAGTAATGTGAAATGGGAGATAGGGGTCAATGCCGACTGGAACGGTTATTCGTTTTCCATGGACTTTTTCCGTGAGAACATGACTTCCGGCTTCCGCTATTCCTATGAGTACCTGTCAGTCGAGTTTAAGAGATACGATGCCTCTGCGATAGACAAGTCCTCCTTGGCCGGGCCGCCGGATCTGTCCGGTCTGCCTTACCGGAACGACACGGTCCTGACAGCTTACAGTTTCACGACTAACGGAAGCCGGACATTGAAGAAAGGCATCGAATTCTCGTTCGGTTCCAGAAGGATAAAGGCATTGAACACGAAAATCTCCGCCAACGGGGCATGGTTCAGGACTGAATATATGAACAGCCAACCTGAATATTACCGGCCGAGCGTGATGATAGACGGCAAGTCTTACCCGTACATAGGCATCTACGACAAGAATGACGGGAGTTTTTACGATTCCCTGATCACGAACCTGATGATGGACACGCAGATTCCTGGTCTGGGCCTGATTTTCTCGACATCTTTCCAATGCATGTGGTTCTCCGGGTACAAGTCAATGCCCGACAGCAAATATCCCGACTCCTACATGGACAAGGCCGGGAATATTCATCCTTTCGATGCCGACCTTGCCGCCGGCGACGCTGTGCTTAGGCATCTGATAAAGAATTACACGCCGTCCCTTTTTCAGTACCAGCGAACCCCGTTCGCAATGAACGTGAACCTCAAGGTGATGAAGAAACTCTACCGGGACAAGGTGTCTTGCTCCCTCTATGTCAACAAGATATTCGATGTGACTCCGGACTATCACAGGAATGGCGCTCTGGTCCGGAGAAGTGTGACTCCGTATTTCGGGATGGAACTTGATTTCAGAATATGAGACTCAAAGGTTTGATAATGGTGTCGCTGTTGCTCCCGCTCGTCTTCTCGTGCGGGCGAAGCGTTGACGATATTTATTCCAACGTGACTCTGAACGCCGCGTGCGAAGGCTTGGAGCTGGTGTCCATCCGTGTGGACAATTCGCTGAAAGGCAACTTTTTCCGTAACCTCAACACTGGAGAGGAATATTCCTACCCACTGTTCGTGAACGGCAGTTGCGCTTTGAAGGTTCTGAAAGGCGTGTACATTTTCGCGTTTGACGGTACCGCCACATTGCCCGACGGCTCCACATGTCGTGTCAGATGCTACGAACACCGTTCGCCGAATGATTCCGTGAACATTCTGGATGATGATGTGGAACTCACTTTTGAATTGCTGAAGCTATGAGAGGGGGTCTTGCCGTAATATTGTGCGCCCTTGTCAGCGCACCTTTGTCCTTAAGCGGGCAGGGTGTCAACCTCAGGACCAGGCAGTGGAACGATCCTTATGTGGCCATAGGGAACAAGGCCGCGTCCGATTACACGCCGGCAGCCGCCCTGCTGTCGCCGTACTATTCATATTCATCCGCCGCGGCCTCATTTGATCTGAGGGAGGAACGAAACGGCGCTTATGTTCCCGAAGAGGGAGATGCCTTGAGTCAAGGGAGATTTGACGCCTGGTCGTTGTTGAGGCTCAAAGGTAATTCGGCGGTAAGCGGCAGGGTCGGCTATAGGCGGGCGGTCAAACGTGATGTCATCCTTAACGAGACCGCCGACTACCGGCTATTGCGTCCGTATGTCCTCATTGACACTGTCGGAGGAGATCTTCAGCATGAGCAATATAGCTTCCGAGGCGCTTGGATGCGGCGTTCGGACAGGCTGGTGTGTTCCGTGTACGGAAGTTACAAGGCCGTACATGAGTACCGCAGCTTTGACCCGAGGCCAAGGAATGTCTCCTCTGACATCAAGGCGGACTTTTCCTTGGGCTATCTTTTCCCTCATGGAAGCGTCATCGGTTACGCCGGCTACAGGAAATACCATCAGCGTCAGGATGTCTCTTTCATGAACAATACCGGAGCCAACACCACGCTGTTCCATTACACCGGTCTCGGCAATGACTATTTCCGTTTCAGAAGCACCGGGGTGTTTGCCGCGACGCGTTATGCGGGACAGGGGTTGGAGGCTGGTGTCGTGGGAACCGGTGTGTCCGGAAGACTTCACTATGGCCTGTCCTATGACTTGCTGGAAGTTTCCCGTCATCTTTCAAACCAGAACGAGGCTCCTTTGAGCACCCTCGGAACCGAGACACTGAACTCTTTCGCGTCATACCGCGTCTCACCCTCTTTCGCTATGGAGACCGCCATTGAATATGAAAGACGTCGTGGCGATGAGAATGTCATAGACTGTGCCGCGTCCGGAATCTACAACAGCATATTGTCTTTGAGAATGTACACGCAAGACGTGGTAAACGCCTCGCTTTCAGGTGTTGTCCGTGTCGAAAAGCGTTACGGAACCTGGCATCTGATGCCTTCGATGCGTTGGATGCTGTCTTCAGAGGAGTACCTTTATCCGTCATCATGGATGGAATCCTCCACCTTGTCCGGTCGTCTTGCCGGAGGATTTTCCACAATCAAAGGACTGTGGCTGTGTGATTTGAGGGCTGGCGTTGAATATTCTGGCTGCCTTTACGGCAGTCACTCTCTCCAATCCGGCGAGGAACTGTTCCGTGCCTCCTGCATTGACCGATTTGAGAGACGGACAGCTGGTTCCCTTCAATGTAATGCGCAGGCTCTTGTGCAGCGGGAGATCCGTGGACTGCTGGCTGTCTTTTCACGTTTGTCCCTCGGAGGAATGTTCTACGGGCAAGGTTCGAGAATGCTGACCTTGACTGTCTCGATAGGAATTTCTTATTAATAATTAAAACATTATGAAAAAGTATCTTGTTATTTTACTCGCTGCCATGATGATCGTGGCTTGTAAGAAGGAAAAGACCGCACCGACTCTTTCCTTGTCTCCGACTGATCTTGAGTTCTCTTCTAAGGGAGGGAGCAAGACTGTGAAAGTTCAGACCAACACGGACTGGACACTCACCCCTGACGGTGCGGACTGGTACACTGTCTCTCCTACACAGGGAAGTGGAGTCACAGATGTCACCGTGACACTGAACGAGTACACGGATGCCAGCCCCAGAACCGCTCGGATCAAATTCAAGGCAGAGGGACTTGTTGAAACTCTTGCCATTGTGCAAACCCGTCCGGAGACTCCGAAGGATCCTGCCGAATTGAGCTATTCGGTCAGGGCTTATGCTCAGGACTACACTGTCCCGGCTCCTAAAGGCTTTACCTACAAGACGGTGTTGGAAGGAGAGGGATTGAGCCTTGTCTCCTCAGACCAGGAGAGCATTGTGCTTCATTTTGATGCCAACACCACAGGACAGTCACGGAATTTCACCGTCACGGTGCTTACCACTGACGATGTAAGGCTTGAGAACATCTCATTCAAGCAGAGCTGCAGGAATGTCGAGCCTGGTGAATTTCTGATCGACGAGGTGTTCTTCTCCGGTTTCCTCATTCCCGGGTCAAACAATTCTGATTCCCGGGACGGCGACCAGTACATCAAAATCACCAACACCACCGGGGAGACGTTGTATGCCGACGGTGTCATGGTCGCTATCTCCGAGACAAACTCTCAGGTTGCGTCCACCGGCGCCTACTGGGCCTATCCAGCCCTTCCTGAAGGGATCGGCGTGAACACGATCTATGAAGTTCCAGGTAAGGGCACGGATGTCCCTGTCGGGGGCGGCAAGTCCATTGTCCTTGCGATCAGCGCCCAGAACTTCAAGGCGGAGAACGGTGTGGGCTGCGATTTGAGCAAGGCGGATTTCGAGTTCTATGACGCGGAGGGGAATGATAATTTCCCGGACACCGACAATCCTGACGTTCCTAACCTTAATAGCTGGGTCAAGTCTTCGTGGAGTTTCACAGTTTTGCATAACAGAGGCTATGAGAGTTATGCCATTGCCTTGGCTCCTGTCGGTACGACCTCCGAGAGCTTTATGAAGGAGCGCGCCTGGATCGGCAAGCGTGTCATGGACTTTAACGGGTATCATTTCGAGCGGGACATAGAAAAAGCGTATGTCATTCCTAACGATTGGGTTCTTGACGCCGTGAACTGCGCCGTCATCGAAAACCTCGGCACGCTTGCGTTCAATGCCACAGTGGATGCCGGCTACACCAATGTCTCCACCATCGATAAGGATCCGGACCGTTTCGGGAAGTCTGTTCTGCGTAAACGTGGCGGTGATGGAAAGATCGTGGACACCAACAATTCCACCAATGATTTTGAGGTCTGCACGGCTCCTACAATGAAGTAAGTCGCTCGCCGCGTTAATCACTCGCTCACTTGTATCGGGCGTTGAGTGTAGCGGCTTGATTGATAGCATATTAGCTGTTTGTCTTTAGACTAATCGCTCTAAAGGCAAACAGTCTTTTTACTAATAATTAGTGATTATCCTCCATCAATACCAACTGTTAGTGATTGTAAAAATCTTGCAAAATGAATATTTTTGTAAAATGTTTTCCAAGGTAATCGCTTCTGGCGAGGGAAGGAGGTGAAAGTCCCTCCCCCGAGGGGAGGGATTTAGGGAGGGGGTAACGTTAACTGATAGTTTGTGGTAGTCAATATGAACGTGGTATGGTTTTATTCTAAGGTAATCGCTTCTGGCGAGGGAAGGAGGTAATGAAACTGTCTGAACTGAAGACTGGTGAGGTCGGAGTCATCGCCAAGGTGAACGGCCACGGGGGGTTCCGGAAGAGGCTCATCGAGATGGGCTTCATCTCCGGAAAGCGTGTTGCGGTCGTGCTGAACGCTCCGCTTAAAGATCCTATTGAGTATGAGATACTTGGCTACAAGGTTTCGCTGCGCCGCTCCGAAGCCGGACTGATCGACGTGATCAGCGAGGAGGAGGCCAAGGCCTCCGTTGACTCCAAGCAGGACTTCACGTCCATCTGCGACGTGGACTGCGACGAGGTCGCCGCGCTGAATCTGGAGATGGCCCGTCTGGCAAAGGAGAGGCACCACGTCATCCGCGTCGCCCTCGTCGGCAACCCGAACTGCGGAAAGACATCACTCTTCAACATCGCCTCCGGCAGCCACGAGCACGTCGGCAACTACAGCGGCGTGACAGTGGACGCGAAGGAAGGGCATTTTGAATATGGCGGCTACAGGTTCGTCTTCGTGGATCTGCCGGGAACATATTCATTGTCAGCCTACAGCCCTGAGGAACTCTACGTCCGCAAGAACCTGGTCGAGAACGTGCCTGATGTCGTGGTCAATGTCGTGGACGCTTCCAACATCGAGAGGAACCTCTACCTCACGACCCAAGTTATCGACATGAACCTTCGTGTGGTGATGGCTCTGAACATGTACGATGAGTTGAAGGCGAGGGGAGACAACCTTGACACCCAGCAACTTGGCTATCTTCTTGGAATGCCTGTCTGTCCGACCGTGAGCCGTGACGGGACTGGCATCCCCGAACTGCTGGACACCGTGATCAAAATCTACGAGCAGCACGACGAGAGACTGGCCAGGCACATCCACATCAACCACGGCCTGGAACTGGAGAAGAGCATCGACCGCATCAAACTCCTGATCCAGAAGAACCAGGACATCCGGGACAAGTACTCCACCCGCTATCTGGCCATCAAGTATCTGGAGAACGACAAGCAGATCGACGGGGTGATCGCCACCCTGCCGAACGCAGGCGAGATCGCCCAGGTGCGCTCCGAGGAGACAGCCCGCATCGAGAACCTGATCCACACGAGTCCGGAGTCCGCCATCGTCGATGCGAAATATTCATTCATCCATGGAGCCCTCGCCGAGACTTACACCCAGCATGTCGAAGCCAGGCCGCGGAAGACCGTCACCGACAGGATTGACGCTGTCGTCACGAACAAATGGGCCGCGTTCCCGATCTTCATACTCCTTCTTTACCTCATTTTCCAGTCCACGTTCACGCTGGGCAACTATCCGATGAACTGGATCGACTGGCTGGTGGGGCAGTTCGGGGATTTCGTCGCGAACTTTATGAAGGACGGCTGGTTCAAGGATCTTCTCGTGGATGGCGTGATTGCCGGCGTGGGAAGCGTGCTGGTGTTCCTGCCTAACATCTTGATACTCTATTTCTTCCTTTCAATAATGGAAGATTCCGGGTATATGGCGCGCGCCGCGTTCATCGTCGATAAGCTGATGCACCGCATCGGTCTTCACGGCAAGTCCTTCATCCCGATGGTTATGGGCTTCGGCTGCAACGTGCCGGCGATCATGGCGACCCGCGCGATAGAGAGCCGCAAAAGCCGCCTCATCACGATCGCCATCATTCCATTCATGTCCTGCGCCGGTAGGCTGCCGATCTTCGTCCTGCTCGCCGGGGCTTTCTTCCCGCATAACTCTGCCCTCGCTCTTTTAGGAATATACTTCCTCGGAGTCCTGCTGGCGATTCTGTCGGCGGTCGTGCTGAGCCGTTTCATCAAGGAGGATGACCTCCCGTTCGTGATGGAGCTGCCGCCTTACAGGGTGCCGACCGGCAAGGCCATCTGGCGCCACACCTGGGAGAAAGGCAAGCAGTATCTTGAGAAGATGGCGACCACGATTCTGATCGGCTCCGTCGTGATCTGGTGCCTGGGTTACTTCCCGCGCTCCGACAAAGGAGCTGAG
>HF986064.1:35525-42993 GCA_000431015.1 Alistipes sp. CAG:514
GGAACATTCGTACATCGGCCAGCTCGGCAAGGCTGTCTCTCCGGCTTTGGATCCGCTCGGATTCAGCTGGAAGATGGACATCGGCCTGTTGACTGGTGTCGTTGCGAAGGAGTTGGTTGTCAGTACTTTGGGCGTGATGTACGCTTCGGACGAGCCGGCTGTCTCCGAAGCTGTCGAGGCCGCCGACACGGATGCCCTTGCCGCCGACACCCAGCTTCAAGGCACATTGGCGCGCTCGGTCACCCTGCCTGCCGCCGTGGCCTACATGATATTCATTCTCCTGTATTTCCCTTGCATAGCGACCTTTGTCGCCATCAGGAACGAGACCGGCAAGTGGCGTTGGGCCGTGGCGGTCTGCGTCTACACCATGATCGTCGCCTGGTTGGCAGCGTTCGTCGGCTTCCACATTACAGCGCTATTGATTTGATTATGAGACAGAAATATACAACCCAGATGTCAGTGTCGGATCTGATTGACATCGACTACAGCCTGCTTCAGGTGATCTCCAGAATGGGGCTTTCCCTGAAATACGCCGGACTGCCGGTGTCCGAGGCCTGCCGGAACAGCGGCGTCGATCCGGACACATTCATCCTGATCTGCAATGTCTATTCCTTCCCGGACCACGTGCCGTCAGAATCAGAACTGGAGAAAGGAAACATCAAGGACATCATCGGCTACCTCCACAGATCCCACCTCTACTACACAGGAAGGGCTCTCCGTACCCTGGAGGCCTTGTTTGACAGACTTGTGGAGTCTTTCGATGAGAGGCAGAAGAAGGTTGTCCTGAAATTCTTCAACGACTACAGGGATGAGCTTGACAAGCATTTCGCCTACGAGGAGGAGGTGGTCTTTCCGTATGTCGAGTCCCTGCTGCGAGGCGCGGCGGGAGACTCTGAATATTCCATCGAACAGTTCGAGGAACATCACGAGAATGTGGAGGAGAAGCTGGAGGACATGAAGAACATCGTGATGAGGTACCTGCCCGGCGACTGCTCCGATGATCTGAAGATCATGGTGCTTCTGGCCATCTACCATCTGCACGACGATCTCAGGAGGCATACCTATGTTGAGAATAATATTCTGGTGCCGGTGGTGAGCAGACTTGAACAAGATGGAGAATAGGAAGAAAATAGTGTTCATCATCCCTTCTGACATTGTGGCCAGAGGGTTCGAAAGTGTCCTGTCCCGGCAGGGAGATTTTCTTGTCCTGGAAAACCTCATGGATTACTCCAAGCCAAGGGAGGCGCGTCTACGGATTCTGGATCCGGATGTGGTCATTGTGGATCCGGCGGTGTTCGATTTCCGAAGCCGTAAGGATGGCCGCCTTCTGATCTCTGAACTGTGCGATGCGTCCGTGCTGGCTCTGGAGGGGCCGGCTGTGACGGAGGACATTCTCAGACAATATGACGGGGCGGTCTCGTTGTACGATGACGCTGCCGGAATAGTCCGTAAGATCCGTTCGGCCATGGATTCGAGGCTGCCGGAGCCATCGGGCGAGGGCAATGAGTTGTCTTCGCGTGAGAAGGAGATTCTGGTTTGTGTGGCGCAGGGGATGCTGAACAAGGAGATCGCCGACAAGTTCAGTCTGTCCATCTACACCGTCATCACGCATCGTAAGAACATCACGCGCAAGACCGGCATCAAGACTGTCGCCGGCCTCACCGTCTATGCGATCCTCAACAATCTCATTGACATTAATTCTGTGCAGTAACTTCGTTTGCTGAGCTTGTAGAAGCACCGATGTTACTAACAACCTCTAAAGGATAGTCAGTACCCCATTCAACCAGAATTTTGCACGTTACCAAAATTCTTGGGTTGAATGGGGTATCTGCCTATAGGGTGAGTTGTCCGAATGGTTCAAACCTATATTCTCGGTCACTGAGCTTGTCGAAGTGACATTATAGTTGGGATAGGCAATACCCCGCTCAACCAGAATTTTGCACGTTACCAAAATTCTTGGGTCGAGCGGGGTATTTGCCTGTTGTGTACTATTTCAGATTGATCTCCGCAATGACGGGATAATGGTCTGAGTAGCGGACGCGGGGGACGGAATGGGAGACGGCGGTGAAATGCGACGGGTAAAGAATATAATCGATGCGGATGAAAGGCCAGAGGAATGAATATGTCGCTCCGAAGCCTTTGCCGGCTTCCACGAAGGAGTCGTCCCGGCCCTTCTTTAGACGGTTGTAGGTGTACGACATCGGATTGTCGTTGAAATCACCCGTCACAATGGACTCAAGCGTACAGCCCTCGATGTCGGACATCACCTTGTCCACCTGCTCCGGCCTCCGGCGGATGGACTTCTTCATCTTCTCCTCCGTCGCCCACATCATGTCTCCATCCTGTTCCCTCACGGACTTCTTGAGCCTTGAAATAGAGATGTTGTAGCTCTCGAAGTGGCAGTTGTACACTCTCAGGACATTCCCTTCGCCGATCTTGAAGTCCGTGAGGATCGCCAGATTGGAACTCTTGTCAAACGTCAGCCTCCCCTTGTTCACTATCGGGAACTTGCTCAGTGTCACATTGCCATAGCTGCCTCTGTCGGTCAGGAACATGAAGTAGCCCAGATGGTAGTCAGGGAGACGCTTTCTGAAGTACTTCGCGACATCATATTCCCCGGGCAGGTTGACTTCCTGGAGGCACACGATGTCGGCGCCGCACCGACGGACAAAATTCATCACGGAATCCGCACAGGCGGCCTGCCCGCCTTCGCTCTTGAATTCGGCCTCACGCCCCAATGCGAAGTGTCCGACATTGTAGGTCAGGATCTTGACCGTGTCTTCTGTCCTTTCCTCCGCCCATGAGGAGAATTGGAAATAGCGTCCGATGAATATGATTGACGGCAGCAAGGCCAGCAGCGGGATCATGAACGAGCTGGAACGGTTCTTTATGGCCATGATCAGGAACAGGCCATTGAGTACCGCTATCGGCACAAACAGCAGTCCGAGGATGGTCATGTACCATGCCTTTGCCGGGTTGACCACCATCGAGGCGTAGCTGAGAAGAAGCAGGAAGGCCGAGAGCAGCATCAGCATTCTTGTGATGATGCCGGCGAACGGGGACTTGTGTGAAGTTCTTCTCATGGTGTGGCGTTGTCGGAAATGCTACCTTATCTTTGCCAGAGTTTTCCTGTTTTCTTCCAGTAGAAAAACAGGATGAAGCCGAACAGCATTCCTCCCAGGTGGGCGAAATGCGCCACGCCGTCCATTGTTCCGGTCACGCCGGTGAAAAGCTCAATGGCGATGAAAATCAGCACGAACCATTTGGCTTTCAGGGAGATCGGAGGGAAGATCAATGTCCAGACATCATTCGGGTAAAGCATCGCGTAGCCGATCTGTATGCCGTAGATGGCTCCGGACGCTCCGAGGGTAGGGGTGCGCAGAAGGTTGATCTGGCCGGCGGTGAGTATTCCGGAATTGGCTGAGGCCATCGCTTCCATCTGGAAATATTCCACCACCGTGTGTGTCAGGACGGCTCCGAGGCCTGCCACGAAGTAGAAGATCAGGTACTTCTTCGAGCCGATTGTCCTCTCAAGCGCCGAACCGAACATCAGGAGGCAGAACATGTTGAAGAACAGGTGCCAGAAGCCTCCGTGCATGAACAGGTAGGTGACCGGCTGCCAGATCCTGAAGAGGGGAGACGCCGGGTAGAACATCGCGAACGTGCTGATCATGAAGTTCTGGTTGATCATTGTCGCGATGTACATCACAATGTTGATCAGCAGGATGTTCCTTGTCACTGGCGGGAATCTGTTGAGGAAGCCGCCGAATCCGTATTGTCCGTTGTTGTAGCTGTTGTATGCCATTCTGTTATATTCGTAAAATCAAAATAATTTTTCCACCTGCGAGGTGGTTACTATGGTCATGATCCTCTTCCCGCTTCCGGTCAGTTCCGCGTTGCTGCTGGAGATCAGGGCATCCAGGAGATGCCTCGCCTCCATCGGGGAAGTCATCGCCGCCCCCGAGGACGCTCCCATGAGAGCGATCTTCTCGGCCATCGCCGACTCCATGACTCCCGGAAGCGACGAACTGTCATCGGAAAGAATCAGCAGCAGGTCAAAGACCATCGTCTGGACTTTCCCGGCCTCGCATGAATATCCTTCCGGAACCCCATTGACCACAATAGTGTCCGTCCCGAAGGGCGTGATGTCGAATCCCAGTTTTGTCAGGATCCCGGCCTTGTCGTCGAAGATCGCTCTGTTGGCGGCTCCTACCTCGACTTTGACCGGGAACATGTTCGCCTGCGTGACGTGCTCGTTCTTGGTGAGGGCGGCGAGCGCTCTGTCGAAGAGTATCCTTTCCCTTGCTCTTCTGACGTTCACGATCATCAGTCCGTCATTCACCGGCGAGACGATGTACTTTCCGTCCAGGATTATTGTCTGCGTGACCGGCAGAGTCTTCTCTTCGAAAAGTTTGCCATAGTCCTCTCTCCGGTCGACATATTGCCCGAAATTCCTTGATGCGGATCCGTATCCCCCGTCCGCAGGGCCGCCGCTTCCGGCCACCGGACCCGTTGAGGAGCCAAACCTGCCCGCCGCGCCGCCAAACCCGGTCGCCTGGTCTGTCGAAGCGCCGGCTCCTTCTGTCTCAAACGGATTGTACCCGCTGTCCACCGCCACCTGTGGAATGCTCTCCGGCTGATATTCAGTAAAATGCGCTCCCAGTACCGGCATATCCTTCGCCTCCGGGTTTGAGAAATCGATCGCCCCTGCGAACGAATTCTTCCCAAGGGTCTCCTTCACCGAAGCGTAGATGACTTGGAAGATGAACGAGTCGTCCTCGAACTTCACCTCCGACTTGGTCGGGCTGATGTTCACATCCACACTGTGCGGATCCACCTCAAGGTAAATGAAATAGGATGGGGTCACCCCGTCCGCGATCATCCCCTCGTAGGCCTTCATCACGGCCTTGTGCATGTACGGACTGCGGAAATAGCGCCCGTTGACAAAGAAAAACTGGTTGCCCAGAGTCTTCCTGGCCGTGTCCGGCCTGCCGACGAATCCTCGCA
Source organism: Alistipes sp. CAG:514 (assembly GCA_000431015.1). Lineage (GTDB taxonomy): Bacteria > Bacteroidota > Bacteroidia > Bacteroidales > UBA932 > Cryptobacteroides. The sequence continues at coordinate 40,533 of HF986064.1, forward strand.
GCCTGGCTGCCGAGGTGTCCGCGCAGACATCCACCACATCTCCCGTCACGGATGCTCCCAGTAAATCCATTATTCTGAACTTCAATGACTTCGCTGGTTTCAGCACAAACACTTCCTTGCCGTTGTGGCTGAGCGAGAAGCCGGTCTCGGGACGAGTCAGCGCCACCTTCGTGAACTCCTCGACAATATGCTTGAACTCAACGTTGTCCGACTTCAGGAATTTCCTTCTTGCCGGCACATTGTAGAATAGGTTGCGAACCGAGATGTTGGTTCCCACAGGAGCCGCCACCTCGCTCGTGGAGTTGTGCGTCGAGGCTGCGAACTCCACCTGGCATCCGACCTCGGAGTCCGCCGTGCGGGTCTTCAAGGTCACTTCAGCGACCGCCGCGATCGAGGCAAGCGCCTCTCCTCTGAACCCGAAGGTTGTGATGTCCTCCAGATCCTCAGCCGTCGCTATCTTCGACGTGGCATGCCTTTCAAAGCAGAGTACGGCATCGTCGGGAGTCATGCCCTTGCCATTGTCTATCACCTGGATGAGAGTCCGTCCAGAATCCTTGATGATCACTGTGATCTGGTCGGCTCCGGCGTCCACGGCATTCTCCACAAGTTCCTTCACCACGGAAGCAGGCCTCTGCACGACCTCTCCCGCGGCGATCATATTCGCTATGTTCCCCGGCAGTATCCTGAGTTCCATCTACAGCAGGGAATAGAATTTTGTAAAATAGATCAGGACCACAGCAAGCAGGATCAGTCCTACGATGCCGATGATTCTCTGCGCCTTGGTGGCCGCGGTGCCTCTTCTGGCGTAGTTTCCTTCGCTCAGTGACCCCCGGAGATAGGATCCCGGCTTGTACTCTCCGTTCTCCTTCTCCTTTTCAAAAGTCCCGTCCACCTTGCCGAACATCTGCCGGCGCTCTTCCTCCTCCTTGTCGTAGTAGATCGGCTTGTAGTTGAATTTTCTGTGCTCCTGTTCCCCAGGAAAAGTAAAAAAGCCCATAATCTTTCAATTTACCTTAACAAAGATAGTCAAAATCTCAGAATATAGGTTTTGCTTTTACAAAGCAGCACCACGAATTATGAAAAAATCCATGGCGTCATAACAGGCCATGTTCCTGGAAGAGTTGTATGACGTCCGACTTGAAGCGTTCCTTGTCGAATCCGGCGGCTTTCTTCGAGAGGCGGTTGAGGTTCGAGAGGGATTCCACTACCTTCCGCGCTATGGTTCGTGTGGCCTCCTTGTCCGAGGATGCGATGAAACGGTCGTACTCCTCGTTGTCAATCTTGAACCCACAGGAATAGACTCCGTAATAATCAGTGAACGTGTTGTCAAGATTACGCAGGCGGCTATGTTCTTCAAACCTATGTCGTGGAATAGCCGTGAAACGCTCAAAACCAGGTATGGTTTTTACTGCTTGGCATATTATCCAATAATGATTGATCACGTGGTAATCCTTATCTTTCAAATTGCTCTTCAACAGGTCAGAAATGTATTGCATACATGATGACTTGTGTGTTGAATTCGTATCAACAACGATTGATAATCCTATATTCATATATTCATTTGTATGAGTTTTATCTAAAAATTGAGTTTCCTGGAGGTAGATGCCCGTGTTTGAGATAATAGGAATACAACTTGCGCTTTTCCTCTATTTTTATCTGCTTTTGAGAACCTGAGTAATTTATCTCCATTCTTAAATTTCTTTCTTCGAGTTTCCTCTTTCCTCCATATCTGTTCTCCGGTGGAGACTGCGTGGTTTCTCCGTATTTCCAAACTTCGCCTTGACGCTTTACGAATCCAACCGGTTTTAGTCAGTCTTTTACTCCATATTGGGGTCATTTTGATAATATTAACAGTGTCATTTGGTGACCTATCATCGTACATAAGCAACTCGAAAGTGTGGTTGTCATAAAGTGGATAATCCCCTATGTCATATTCGGGGAATTCCTGTGGCCCTGACCAATTCTCAACAGAATGGAACAGCATGAATCTTAATGATTCACTATGAACTTTTGTTATCGCATCCACACTGCCTTGGATATAGATGATATTCGAGCCACGGGGCTTTCTAGTGAACCCTTGAGCTGGAAAGCTCTTGTACATCCAATTATAGACATAGTCTGGAGCAGCCGGATCAAACTGTAATGTAAGAAACTGATTCCTGCCATAATTCTTGCATTTTATCCAGTTGGTCGCAAAAGTTGTATCTGAGATATAATCTTTACTGAAGAATAGATAATAATTGTTGGAAATGGGTGATAGGCAAATGCTTATGTATAGATTCTCCGAAGGAATATAGTATAGGCTTTCTCTTCCGCTCCAACTATTAAATAAATATAGGACTGCGATAACAAAAAACACCAATTTGACTATTCTGCTCTTTTTCATCATGATAGCTATGCAAACATTACCTTAATCAATAACGTGTACTGTATTCGACAGAAAGGACCTGAACCGTGATGT
>HF986065.1 GCA_000431015.1 Alistipes sp. CAG:514
CCCCCCCCGCCGCTGGCGGGATTTATTCATTGGATTATTTTCGCTATATTTCCTCTAAAAAACTGTTTCTTTCTTATGTGACAGGCGTAAAAATCGTAGATTTTTATGTAAGTTTGCTGAATCGAGGTCGGAGAAGGATGCGGGATTCTGCAGGCTGGAGAGAGCGATGCGTGTCAGCGGCCTTGACGACAAGGAGATGGATAACTATTTCATCGCTATGATGACAGGAAAAGAGATGCGTCCGTCCATAGAAGGATCCGGGCAGCAAGGCTACCACGAGGGCATCAAGGCTGGATCCGGGCAAAGCCGGGCCGAGGGGCTTAAGCAAGGGTTGGAGAAAGGACTTGGGCAAATCGGGATTGCCGCAGGTCTGTCGTTGGAAAAGATTGAGTCCATCAGGCATAGATAGACAATCGTCTCGATTCTACTGATAAAGTAATGCAATTATGGCAGCGAACACATTTGATGACTATGGCAAAGTGCAGGCGATCGACCTGCTTTTCAAGGACAGCGGTTTCAGGCGGGAGGATGGGAACGGATTCGAACCGGCTGCAGGAAGCCTTGTGCGTATGGCGTCGAGGGTCTTTGTGGAGGGGATAGACTTCGACCTGACATATTTCCCGCTCAAGCATCTCGGCTACAAGTCGGTGGTCGCGGTGGCGGGGGAGAACTATGCCGGGATGGCTCATCCGAGGCTTCTGAGCGTCAGGCTGGGTGTCTCCGCCAAACTGGATTTCAGCCACATCAAGGATCTTTGGACGGGCGTGGTGACCGCCGCTAAGGAGCATGGATTCAAATCATTGGATTTGGATCTCGTCCCGTCTCCCAACGGACTGGTCATCAGTGTCACTGCAGCGGGGGAGGAGCTGAAACTGACCCGCGGACGGACGGTGAAGCCTCGGAGCATGGATCTCGTCTGTGTGTCCGGGAGTCTGGGAGCGGCCTTCCTGGGTCAGCAGATTCTTGAGCGGGGCAAGCGTGATTTCGACAGGAATGATGCCGCGCAGCCGGACTTGGAGAAGTACAAGATGCTGATCGGCAGCTATCTCAAGCCGGAGCTGAATGCTTCGGTGGTCTCCCGGCTGGAGGAGGCGCAGATCTATCCGTCCAATGGCTACCTTGTCTCGCATGGCCTTTCTGACGCGGTGAAAAGGCTCGCCAGAGAGTCCGGTCTCGGGGTGAAGATCTATGCCGACAAGATTCCGTTCGAGGGCAACAGCTTTTCCTCCGGCAAGGAACTGGACATCGACCCGATCTCCGCCGCCATGAACGGAGGCGATGATTTCCGGCTACTGTTCACGATCCCGATCCTTTCCGCCGAGAAGTTCCGCCGTGATTTCCAGACATTTGACATCATCGGCCACCTTGCCCAGCCGGAAGTCGGCACCGTCCTTGTGGCCCCGGACGGTCTGGAGCATCCTATCCTCGCCCAGGGATGGAAGGACGTGGAGTAGGCCGATGAAAACAACCAACATCACAGTCATTGCCGCGGCGCTATTGCTGATCCTGTCCTCTTGCGACACGGATCTGTTCAGGCAGATGGACAGGGCGCTGGACGAGGTGGAGAACGGGATGGGCTATGTCAACACCTTGGAGACCAGGGATGTGCGGAAGATGGCGGACTGGTTCGAGAGGCGGGGTGATGACTCCCGGAAGGGGAGGGCGCTCTACTGCCTCGGGCGCAACCAGTTCAATGACGGGGATTTCCCGGCAGCCATCGTCACCTACACGAAGGCTCTGGAGCATTCTGTCAAGGCGGCGGACACCTTGCGGGTGGCAAGAATATGTCAGGACATGGCCCGCACGTGCAACGCCTCCGGGAACTCCACCGACGAAATGATGTACCTTGCCCGCGCCGCGGAGGCCTACAAGGTGGTCGGATTCCAGCGGGAATCCCAGCAGGCCTTGTTGGAGATAGGTCAGGCGGAATCCGGATTAGGAAGGTACGATGCCGCCGAGAGCATATTCAAAAGCGTCCTTTTCGATGCCCACGAGATGCGGGACACCCTTCTGGAGGCTCGCTGCCTTGAGTCGTACGCCGCCCTTGCGATGAGCAGGGACACGCTGGATCCGGCGCTTGCCATCGACCTTCTCGGACGAGCCGCCTGCGAGCTGTCTTTCCCGCTCAGCTGCGCCGACAAGGGTATTCTGGCCTACGCCTATGCGGTGGCTGGCAGGCCGGGCGAGTCCCGGAAGTGGCTTTCGGAAGCCCGTTCCGCCGCCGGGGCTGCCGCCCGGCCCCCCGGCGGGAACCGCCGAGACTGCCGCCGAGACCGCCGACGTGAACTTCAGGGAGTACCAGATCGCAGCCCGTTCCGGCGACTCCGCTAAAGCCCTGGCGGCCTTGGAGAAGGTCTTGGAATATGCCAACAGAACGCAGTCGGAGGCTCTTTCGGAGACCGTGGCCGCAAGCCAGCGCGACTATATTCAAGGACAGGCCGAGGCTGGCATGGTGAGGCTTCGGGCCGCCCGTCTGAAGCTTTGGGTGCTGGCTCTCGGAGCGTTGCTCGCCCTTGCCGCCGCTGCCGCCGTCTACTTTGTCCGTAAGGCGGAGGCAAAACGGAAGCTTGAGGCGGAAAGGCTTGAGACAGAGAAATTCATGAATATCGCCGAAGACCTTCAGTCCCGTCTCTCCAGGCCGGTCTCCAAGTCTGGCCATAGGGAGATGGACCGCTTCAATGTCCTTGAGCGCCTCTGCGAGCAGTACTATGTCCACGAAGGCACGGACAACCTCCAGCCGAAGATCCTCAAGGAGGTCAAATCCATCGTAGAGGGGTTCCGCAGTGACAAAAAAGTTCAGAAGGGTCTTGAGAATATGCTCGATCAGGTGATGGATGGCGTGATGACCCGCCTCCGCGCTGAGTTCCCGTCGTGGAAAGAAGATGATTTCCTGCTTTTCTGCTTCACCGCCGCCGGGTTCTCCAGTACGACAATCTCGGCCTTGATGGGCAAGGACAAGAGCGTGATCTACAACCGTGTCTGGCGCCTAAAAGGCCGCATCTCGGCTTCGGACTCTCCGCAGAAAGAGTTCTTCCTCAGCGCCTTGGACAAGAAATAATAATCCTTATGAATATGAAAGTTTTGAAAACAGTAGCGGTGATTGCCGCGATCGTTGTGTCGGCGGGCTGCTCCAGGCAGGCAGTAGGAGTGGATGAGTATCTTATCAAAGGAGTGGTCAGGAATATTCCCGACAGCACGGTCATTAGTCTTATGAGGAGCGATGGCCGGTTGGCGGTCCGCGTGGCCCAGGACACGGTCATCGGCGGTCGTTTCGAATTCCGGGACACGATCTCAGGCGGAGCTGTTCAGTTCGGGCTGTGCTCGTTCGGCAAGGGCTTCCCTAATAATATACTCCCGGTCTGGGTGAAACCGGGCGTGAAGGTCACGGTCACGGGTGATGACAACCTGCTGCTGACGTGGAGGGTAAAGAGCCGTCTTCCGGAGCAGAAGACCGAGAATGATTTTCTGGCAGTCCAGTTTCCGGAAAAGAGGGAGTCTCAGGTCTACGCCGTTGAAGAGGCTGACATGTTGAGGGAACTCAGGGATCTAGGCGGTGAGGAAAGACGGGCCGCATGGAGGAAAGTGGATTCACTCAGAAGGCTTTGCAAGCCGCTGGACAGCATCGCCAACCATAAGGTTCTTGAATATATGAGGACGGCTCCTGTCACGACGAAATGGCTTGATGAGCTGGCTTTGCATGCCATGATGCTAAGTGGCGGCTACGGCAAGGCAGATTCGGCTCTGGTCTACGAGCTTTATTCCAGACTTACTCCGGAAGATCTGAAGACAAGGCAGGGAGAGGTGATCTCCGCGACCTTGAGTCCGAGGAAGGTTGTCCGGGTAGGTGACGATCTCGTGGACGGCGACCTTTATGACACGGACGGCAATGTGCATCATCTGTCCGAGTTTTCCGGTAAGTACATCCTTCTGGATTTCTGGAGTGTGGGCTGCGGGCCGTGTATGGAATCCATTCCGGAGGGCAATGAGCTTGCAAGGGAGTTCGCTGACAGGCTGGCGTTTGTCCGACTGAGTGTGGATGGCGAGAAAACCTGGAAAATAGTCTTGAAGAAAGTCTTGAAGGAGGAAAAGTCGGATTGTGTCGAGTGGAATGAATTCAAGCCTATGGGCGCGGGCCTTTCCGCCTCCTATCAGGTAAACGGCATCCCGCATTTCGTCCTGATCTCCCCGGAAGCCAAGGTCATCGACATCTGGACCGGCTACGGCAAAGGCTCCCTCCGCTCCAGGCTCCTCCGCCATCTCGGCTCAGAATAACACCGGCGACAGTTTTAGGCGTTATTGTTCCCCAAGGGTGCCGATGTACACTCTGTGGCGACAGTTTTAAGCGTTATTGTTCCCGGAGGTGACGGGGCTATAAATGCTGTAAATTGAACAGGCTCAGTGACCAGAGGAATTCCGGTCGCTGAGCCTGTCGAGGTGGTTGGGTGACGGGCCTAGTCGTTGTTCATCTGCGTGATGTCCGGCTTCCAGCGCTCGGAGTCGCCGATCAGCCACTCGGCGTAGTAGTCGGCCATGCGCCAGAAGAAATATTCATTCATGTCGCCGAAGCCGTGGCGCTGGCCCGGGAGGATGAGCATGTCGAAACGCTTGTTGGCGCGGATCAGGGCGTTGACCACGCGGATGGTGTTGGCCGGGTGGACGTTGTTGTCGATGTCGCCGTGCACCAGCATCAGATGGCCTTTCAGGTTGGATGCGATCTCCGGATTGGTCTGGATGCTGTAGACGAAGGTCGTGTCGCCCTTGTCGATCTTCTCCAGGACACCGTGATGCTGCTCGCTCCACCAGCGGTTGTAGATGCTGTTGTCGTGGTTGCCGGCGCAGGAGACAGCCGCCTTGAAGAAATCAGGATATTTCAGAATGGCCGCCGTGCTCATGAATCCGCCGCCCGAATGGCCGTGGATGCCTACCCTGTCAAGATCGATGAACGGATGTCTCGCACCGAGCTGCTGGATGGCATATTTCTGATCCTCAAGACCATAGTCGCGCAGGTTGCCGTAGCCGTAGTTGTGGTACCACTTCGAGCGGTTCGGGTGTCCGCCGCGGTTGCCGACCGTGATCACGATCATTCCGATCTGGGCGAGTCTGTCGGTGCGGGTGAAGCCCCTGCTCCAGGAGATGTTGTTCGCCTCCACCTGAGGGCCCGGATAAACATAGTCGCAGATCGGATAGACCTTCGTGGAGTCAAAGTCGTAAGGCTTGTACATCGCTCCGTAGAGGTCGGTGACACCGTCGGCGGCCTTCACCTTGAATCTTTCCGGGAACTTGTAGCCGGCCTCGAACAGCAGGCTGAGGTCGGCGGTCTCCAGATCGGCGATCCGCTTGCCCGTCGCCGAGAACAGGGCCACGGCAGGTGTCCAGTCCACTCTCGAATAGTTGGCCACAAAGAACTTGGCGTCGTCGCTCGCCGTCGAGAGAACGTCCATGTCGTTCATGTCCAGCTGCTGGAGAGCGCCGCCCGTGAGCGGAACCCTGAACGTGTGCATCTGGTAAGGATTCTCGTCCTTGTTGACTCCGCATGCGCTCAGCAGGATGTAGCCCTCCTTCTCGTTCACCCCGAGGATGTCCTCTACATGGAACGCCCCTTCGGTCAGATTCCTGACCAGCGTGCCGTCGCTGTTGTAGAGGTAGATGTTCGCCCATCCGTTGCGCTCGGACCAGTGGAGGATCTGCTTTCCGCCACCGATCAGGAACGGAGCGCGGTACTCCACGTAGGTCCTTTCCCTTTCGGAGATGATGGTCTTGGTGGAGTCGGAGTCAACGTCCACCCGGCAGAGATCAAGCCTCTTGAGGTCACGGCTCTGGCGCACCATGTAGAACCCGGTGTTGTCGCCAAGCCACTCGTTCTTCCAGTAGTCCAGGTAGTTGTCCTTGGCCGTTCTCCTCGCGCCTTGCAGTGACACCTCCTGATCCTTGAACGCCTGGCTCTTTATCTCCTTGAAGGAGGCTCCATCGCGCGAGCCGTTCATCGTGAACAGGTAAAGGTAGCCCTTCGGTCCCGGCTCCCCTGGCATCTGGTACTTGTAGGTCTCCAGTTTAGGGCGCTTGTCACTTACAGAATTGATGACCCACAGATCATCGAGTTTCCTTGTGTCCCACTTCATCGTGGCGAAACGCTTCGAGTCCGGAGACCAGACAAGCTCGCCCGGATAGTGCCTCTTGGTGGAGTCGGCCTCGGTGTCGCCGGAGTAGTTGCCGTAGCCGTAGCCGAACTGGCGGATGCCGTCCGTGGTCAGACGATGCTCCACGATGGTGCTGTCCTTCTCGTCCTTGGCCGCCTTGCGAAGGCTTGTGGAGTCCATCACCCAAAGGTTGGAACCCTTGGCGAAGACTCCGAACTCACCGTTAGGGGCGACGGAGGCCCAGCGAGGGTACTTGTCCTTCTCCCTGGCCACGGTGTCAAGCCTGGCGGTGGCGATCTCGTAGCGGAAACAGGTCGTGTCCCTGTCGTTCTTGAGGCCGGAGATGATGCTGAAAGTGAACTCCTTGTCATCCTTCAACCTTAAATCTCTGATAGGAATATGCTTGGCCTCGAACGGGTAGCGGACGAACTCGGTCACCTGCATCGCGAGCCTGTCCATGTCGAACACCTCGGTCCTGGTGCCCTTGACAGGATCCACAATGTAGTAGCGGGTTCCCTGTGGAGTCCTCCAACTGTACCAGAATTTGTCGCTGTCCCTGAACCAGTTAGGGGTAATCTGCGTGGAGAACACCATCTGATTTACCTTCTTGGCCGAGAATCTCTCGGCGAGGGCGTAGTTGGCTTTCTGCGTCTGCGCGAAACCCGGCGCGCAAAGGAGCAGCGCCGCGCAGGCAAGTACGAAATTTTTCCTCATAAATATTAATGAATATGTTTGTTCAGTCACAATTCTGTCTCTCCCGCCTCAAGTCCCTCGCTCTCGGCTCTCAGGATGACGGTTCCGGTGCCCGTGCGCTTTACGATGACGCTCGCCAGGCCGCCGAAAGCCTTGATCTCATCGGAGCGGAACGGCGTGTGGCAGGTCGCGTCGCCGGCGTCCACGGCCACGATCTCACCCGGGCCGGAGACGCTGAACCTCAGCCTGTCGGACGCTGTCGGTACCATATTCCCGTCCCTGTCCGCGACCTTTACGTCCACGAAGACAATGTCTTCCGATGAATATGTCCGTGAACGTGCCGGAGCGCAGTCGCCGCCGAACTCCGTTGAAGGTCCGCTGCCATATTCACGAGCCATCAGGATCTTCGCCGGGTTTCCGCTTGTGGCGACGGCGCTCTCGATGGTCTTCCCGTCCGCGGTCCTGCCGACAACCCTCACGGTGCCAGGCTCATAGACCACATTGTCCCAGAGGAAGCGATACTCGTTGACCCCCTTGGCCTTTCTGCCGTAGGACTTCCCGTTGACGAAGAGTTCCGCCTCGGCGCAGTTCGTGTAGGCCTGCACCGGGGTGACCTTCCCCTCGCGTCCCGGCCAGTTCCAGTGCGGCATCAGGTGCAGGACGGGTTCTGACGACCAGCGGGACTTGTAGAGCCAGTACCTGTCCTTCGGGAAGCCGGCGAGGTCGATGATTCCGAAGTACGAGCTTCTGGAAGGAGTCGCGATCGCTCCTTTCTCCTTCAGCTCCTTCTCCGCCCTGGCCTTGGCCTCCTCGTCGTGGAAGTTTGTCAGGATTGTGAGGTCGGCGTTGAAAGGAGTCGGCTCGCCGAGATAGTCGAATCCGGTCCAGACGAACTCCCCGAGGCAGGAAGGGTTCCTGTCCTCTTCCGCCCACTCCTGGTCAGGCAGCTGCCCCCACGGAACGGTGAACATGTCGAACGAGCACACCTGGAAATTGTCCAAGGCGCCATCTTCCTTGTCGCTTGGCGGGAATATGTACACACCTCTTGAGCTGACGGTCGATGCGGTCTCGCTTCCGAGGAACGGTTTGCCCGGATTGGCGGCGTGGAACTTGCCGTAGAGGTGCGGCTTATAGTTGAATCCGTAGATGTCCATCGTGTTGCGGAAATCCTGTCCGCTGGCCCACGGATTGTCGCTGCCGAAGCTTGTAAGTCTTGTGGAATCCTCATTATGACACACTTCCGTGAGGTGGTAGGCGATGCCGTATTTCTCCGGGTAGCCTTGCTCGCCGGTCTCGTTGCCGATGCTCCAGATGATGACTGACGGATGGTTGCGGTCCCTGTGGATCATGGCCTTCAGGTCTTTGTCCGCCCACTCATCGAACAGTCTTGCGTAGCCGTTCTCTTTCTTCGGGATTGTCCAAGTGTCTGTCAGCTCGTCCATCACGAGGAATCCCATCCGGTCGCAGAGGTCGAGGAGTTCCGGCGCCGGAGGATTGTGGGATGTGCGGATGGCGTTGCAGCCCATTTGTCTGAGCATATTCAGCCTTCTCACCCACGCCGTCTCGTTCCAGGCTGCTCCGAGCGCCCCGGCGTCGTGGTGCAGGCAGACTCCCTTGATGAATGTCCTCTGCCCGTTGACGTACAGCCCGTCGGCCTTGTACTCCAGGTCTCTGAGTCCGAATGTGGTCAGGTAAACGTCCTTCCCTCCGCCTCTTGTGGTGACGGTGGTGACGGCTTGGTAGAGTTCAGGTACCTCTGGACTCCAGAACCGCGCGTCTTTCAGTTTGAACTTTTGGATGACCTCTCCGCCGTCCGTGACAGCGTCCAGTTTGGTCACTATGGCTTTCCTCGTTTTGCCGTCCACGATCACCTCGACCGGCCCGGTGACCGAAGAACCCGGATTGATGACCCTGACGATCTCCGTGCGCACTGTTCCTCCCACGGCCTTCCCGGCGTTGCGGAGCGTGATCCCAATGCTGACATCATCTCCTTTCGTCGAGACGAACGTCCCCCACTGCGCCACGCCGGCGGGGCCGGCCTTCGTCAGGTACACGTTCCGGTAGATTCCTCCTCCGGGATACCATCTGCTGGACTCCCCGGGATTGTCCAGCGTGACCTTGACCAGATTGTCCCCCTCCTTGACGAACGGAGTCAGATCCGCGCGGAACGAGGCGTACCCGTACGGCCATTCGGTGACGGCCTTCCCGTTGCAGAAGACCTTGGCATAGGACATCGCTCCGCCGAAATCGAGGAGAAACCGCTTTCCCGACCTCAGGTCTTTCGCCGTCACGGAAAGAATCTTTGAATATTCCGCCTTGCCCCACCAGGCCAGTTTTCCGGTCTCCCCGGGGTACTCCTGCACGAACGGCCCGTCCACACCCCAGTCATGAGGCAGGTCAAGGACACGGCTTTCCCCGTCCTTGGTGAACGTCCATCCGTCATTCCAGAGGGTTCTTTGGGCCGGCTGAGCGGTCATATTCATAGAAACAGCCGCCAGGACGGCGGCGATGGTGATGATGCGCTTTCTCTTATTCATAAGGTAAAGATAGCCATTTTTTGAGAATTGCAACGTTTTTGAAAATATTTCAGGAATATCTTTGATTGTTTGAGAAACAACACTATCTTTGCTGTGTTAACAGCCATGTTAAACAATATTGTTAATCCAAAGGCAATGTCGAAAAAAGAAAACAAGGAACAGGACATCCTGAAGGCGGCGGAGATGCTGTTCGCCGAGAAAGGATTCAAAGGCGCCACCACGACGCTGATAGCGGCGCAGGCCGGTGTCACCCATGCCATGCTGCACTACTATTTCAGGACGAAGGATCAGATATTCCTGAAGGTGTTTGATGCCTATTTGGAGGAGATCCTGCAGAGTCTCAAGTCGATAATGGTGACGGACATGTTCCAGCCCGACCTTATCAGGAAGACGACGGAGATCTGCTTCGACTTCTTCAGCGCCCACAGCGGGCAACTGTCGCTGCTGCTTGAGGTCGCGAAGGAACGCCCTGACCTGATGGAAAGTTACGTGTCGAAGATCGGAAACTACATGTCATCCGCCTTGGACACCCACAAGAAAAGAACGGAGTCGGAAGTCGTGAACGGGAGGATCCGGAACATCACGTTCGAGGAACTGATCGGCGACATCGTGAGTGTGTGTGCGGCTCCGTTCTTCTTTGATCCGCTCGTCAGCAATGTGCTGGGAGTGGAAGGCACTCTCAGGGCGGAGTACCTGGAGGCGCGCAAAAAGGAAGCTGTGGAACTGATTGTCTGCCGCCTGTTCAAGTGATAATGTGACAATCCTATGAATATGAAGAAGTTAAAATGGAAAACACTCGCTCTGGCGTTGCTGGTCTGCGTACAGGCGTATTCACAGACCACTCTTGACCAATGTGTCAGGATGGCCTACGAGAACTATCCTCAGATCAAGGAGAAGGGGCTGATCGACGCCTGTCAGGGCTATGATCTTAAGAACGCCTCGCTTGCCTGGGTGCCGCGGCTGAACATTTCCGCCAAGGCGACCTGGCAGTCCGATGTGGTCGAGATGCCTTTTGACATGCCGGGCTTCGAGTTTGACATTCCGCATGACCAGTACGGAGTGACCGCGGACCTCACCCAGCAGATCTGGGACGGAGGAGCTACCGCTGCCAAAGGCCGTCAGATCAAGGCGGGAGCCGAGGTAAAGCGTAGGCAATTGGAGGTCAACATGTACTCCATCCGTTCGAAGGTGCAGTCGATCTACCTTGGCATCATCTTGCTGGACAAGCAGATAGAACTGAACAACGTGCTGGTGTCCAACCTCTCCCGCAATCAGAAAGAGGTACAGACATTGGTGGACGGCGGCATGGCCGGGCCATCGGATCTCGACCAGATCCGGGTGAACATCCTTACCTGCGAGCAGCAGCAGGCCGCCCTGGAGACGGACCGGAAGGCCTATCTGCGGATGCTGGGTCTGCTTACCGGGCAGGACATGACGGGTCTGACCCTTGTCGAGCCGGAGCCGGAAAGCAACCTGACGATGGAGATCAAGCGTCCGGAGCTTGCCCTCTATGATGCCCAGGCGGTGCAGCTGCAGGCGCAGAAGGATCAGCTCAGCACCTCTTTGTGGCCGCGTCTGAACCTCAACCTGCAGGCTGGCTACGGCCGTCCGGGACTGAACATGCTCTCCGGTAGTTTCGATCCGTACTTCGTGGCCGGTGTCAGGCTCCAGTGGGATTTCGGAGCGCTCTACACACTTAGGAACGACCGGAGCAAGTCGGATTCGGATCTTCGCAAGCTTGAGCTGACACGCGAGTCCTTCATGCTTAACACCTCGATGGAGGCTGTCCAGAAACGGAGCCAGGTGGAGAAGGACGAGGATGTCCTCAGGCGCGACGAGGAGATAATCTCCCTCCGCGGCAGCATCAGGGAGACGGGCGAGAGGCAGTACAAGGAGGGTGTGATCGCGGTCAACGACTATCTTTCCCTGCTGGACGAGGAGTTCAAGGCGCGCCTTAGCTACAATGTCCACAAGGTGACCTACATCATGGACTTGCTTGACCTGCGGCAAACACTTGGAGTACAATGACAAAGAACATGACAATGATTATGAATATGAAAAGCGGACTTGTTTTCGCGGCGTTGGCCCTGGTCGCCGCCGGATGTGGAAAGAACATTGAATATGACGCATGCGGTCAGGTTGACGCCACTCAGGTGACCGTGTCCGCCGAGAATGCCGGACGTGTCCTGTCCATGGCTGTGGAGGAAGGCGAGGTGGTGACGGCGGGACAGCTCCTCGGAGCCTTGGACTCTGTCCAGACCTACCTTCAGATAATGGAGCTGCGCGAGCGCATCGCCGGATCGTCGTCCAGGCTGGTGGACATCAAGAAGCAAGGCCAGCCGAACCTCAGCCAGCTGGAAAACCTTCAGAGTGAGTACGAAAGGTACTCCAAACTGTTGGAAGGCAACGCCACCACCCGCAAGCAGGTGGATGACCTCACGGACAAGATCGCCGTCCTCAAGGCGCAGATCGCCGCACAGACCCAGAGCTGGGAGCGTGGCAACGCTTCCGTGAGATCCGAGGTCCAGGGCTATGAGATCCAGCTCGCCAGGCTTGAGGACCAGCTCGCGAAATGCCGCATCGTCGCTCCGGTCTCCGGGACTGTGCTGACACGCTACGCCGAGACCGGTGAGTTCGTCACTCTCGGCAAGCCGCTCTTCAAGGTCGCCGACCTGGACCAGATGTACGTCAGGGCGTATTTCTCCTCGGCGCAGCTGTCCGGCTTGAAGCTGAACGACACGGTGACCGTGATTCCGGATGACGGGACCGCTTCTCCGAAGCGCATCCAGGGACGTGTGATCTGGATCTCCGAACAGTCGGAGTTCACCCCTAAGAACATCCAGACCCGTGACGAGCGGGCGGATCTGGTCTATGCCGTCAAAGTGGCCGTGCCGAATGACGGAACCCTTCGTCTTGGAATGTACGCCTATGTGAGGAGGTAGCCATGGACAGAGACACTGCGATAGAGATTAAAGATGTAAGCAAGTCCTACAAGTCGGTCAAAGCCTTGAGGGACATAAGCTTCAACATCCGGAAAGGTGAGTTGTTCGGCCTCATCGGCCCTGACGGAGCGGGGAAGACCACCCTGTTCAGGATCCTGACCACCCTGACCCTCCCGGACTCCGGTTCCGCGACGGTGATCGGGCTGGACGTGGTGCGTGACTATCGCGAGATAAGGGGAAGGATCGGCTATATGCCAGGGCATTTTGCCTTGTATCAGGATCTTACCGTCGAGGAGAACCTGAAGTTCCACGCCACGATGTTCGGCACGACCATCGAGGAGAACTACGAGACCATCAAGGGAATATATTCACAGATCGAGATGTTCAAGGACCGCAAGGCGAGCGCTCTTTCCGGCGGAATGAAGCAGAAGCTGGCGCTTTGCTGCGCCCTTGTCCACGATCCCGAGGTGCTGTTCCTTGACGAGCCGACCACCGGTGTCGACGCCGTGAGCCGCAAGGAGTTCTGGGCTATGCTCAAAAAGATCAGGGACAGGGGCGTGACGATAGTGGTCTCGACTCCTTACATGGACGAGGCCAGTCTTTGTGACCGCATCGCCATGATTCTTGACGGCAGTGTCATCGGGCTCGGCAGTCCGGAGGAGATCATTTCCCGATACCCGAACCGGATATATTCAGTGAGCGGTGGCAACATGTTCCAGACGCTCGGCGCTCTGCGCGGTGTGAGGGGAGTGCTGGATTGCAGTTCGTTCGGCAGCGCATGCCACGTGTCTGTCACCGACGACGGGCCGGATGAGACCGGACTCGCCGAGGCTCTTCGGTGTGCCGGAATCGAAGGTTGCGACGTGCGGAGGATGACTCCGGGGATCGAGGACTGCTTCATCCGGCTTTCCTCTTCCGCCGCGGAAGGCTCCTCCGGTGAGGAATAATGAGTTTGACAGGAAGTTTTTTGAATGTTCCTAAATTGCTTGACGTTATGGACAAGGACATAAAGACTGTGCGTATCTCCCATCTGGTCAAAAAATTCGGGGATTTCACCGCGGTGGATGACATCTCCTTTGAAGTGTGCAAAGGGGAGATATTCGGTTTTCTGGGTGCGAACGGGGCCGGCAAGACCACGGCGATGCGCATTCTCTGCGGATTGAGCCGTCCGACATCCGGACAGGGCGATGTCGCGGGGTACAGCATCGTCAACGAGCAGGAGAAGATCAAGCGGCACATCGGCTACATGAGCCAGAAGTTCTCCCTCTATCCCGACCTGAAGGTGTGGGAGAACATCGAGCTTTTCGCTGGCATCTATGGGCTTGACAACAAGCGGATCGCTCAGAAGACAGACCAGATGCTGAAGGCTCTGTCGATGGAGAATGTCCGTAACTCCTTCGTTAGGGACATGCCGCTCGGATGGAAGCAGAAGCTCGCTTTCAGCATAGCGATGGTGCATGATCCCGAGATAGTGTTTCTTGACGAGCCGACGGGCGGTGTGGATCCCGTGACGAGAAGGAACTTCTGGGAAATGATCTACAAGGCAGCCTCCAAGGGTGTCACCGTCTTTGTCACGACGCACTACATGGATGAGGCTGAATACTGTGACAGAGCCTCCGTGATGGTGGACGGGCGCATCGAGGCGCTGGATTCCCCGGCAGCCCTGAAGGAACGTTACGGAGCCAAGGACATGGATGAGGTGTTCACAAAAATCGCCGGAAAGGCCGAGAGAGAGGCATGAGAGAGGTAATAGCGTTCATACAGAAAGAGTTCAGACACATATTCAGGGATCTCCGGACTACCCTGATCGTTCTAGTGATGCCGGTGGTGCAGATCATCCTGTTCGGCTTCGCGATAAGCACGGATGTCAGCAACGCCGTCGTCGATGTGGTCGGGGATGCCTGTGACCCTTTGGCACGCAGTGTCATAAGCAGGATCGAGGGCAACAAGTACCTCGCCGTCGGCGAGATCCACGGATCTTTCGCTCCGGCCCGGGACAGGATCCGCAAAGGCAAGGCTGCCGCGGCGCTCTGCTTCGGGACGGACTTTGACGGCAAGGCCGGCTCGGAAGGTAAGGCCTGCGTCCGCATTGTGAGCGACGGCTCCGATCCGAACACCGCCCAGGTGGTCACCAGCTACATCAAGGGAGTGCTTCAAAGCGAGGAACTGACATTGTCTGAGAGCCTTGCCGGGAAGCCTAAGGCTTCGATGAGGCCGAATGTCCAGCTGATGTACAATCCGGCCATGAACTCGTCCTACAATTTCGTGCCGGGAGTCATGGGCTTGATCCTGATGCTGATCTGCTCGATGATGACGGCGGTGTCCATCGTGAAGGAGAAGGAGACCGGCACGCTTGAGCTGCTCCTTGTGTCTCCGGTCAAGCCGTTCTGGATAATCCTTTCCAAGATGATTCCGTACCTTGCCCTGTCGGTCGTCAATTTCGTCAGCGTCCTGCTTCTGGCCCACTTTGTCATGGGGGTGCCGATCCATGGCAGCCTGACACTACTGTCTCTGGTGTCGCTTGTTTTCGTCGGTTCGTCACTGGGACTCGGACTGCTTGTGTCAGTCATCTCCAAGACACAGCAGACAGCGATGCTGCTGTGCGGTATGGGACTGACAATGCCGACCATGATGCTGTCCGGCATCATATTCCCGTGCGAGAGCATGCCGGTCGCTCTTCAGATGCTCTCCGACATCATCCCTGCCAAGTGGTTCATCATCATGGTGAAGAAGATAATGATCCAGGGAGCCGGCCTTGAGGCGGTCGCCAAGGAGTTCGCCGTCCTGACCGGCATGATGGTCTTTCTGTTGGTGGTAAGTATCAAGAATTTCAATACAAGGTTGTGAGATGAAAGTTTGGAAGTATCTGTTGAAGAAGGAGTTCAAGCAATTCCTAAGGGATCCTGGAATGCCGAGGATGGTTCTCTGTTTCCCGTTTTTGATCATCCTGGTCTTTCCTTTCGCGGCGAACATGGAGGTGAGGAACCTGAGTCTGGTGATCGTGGACAGCGACCAGTCTGACCAGTCGGCCTTGCTTACGGAGAAATGCGCCTCGTCCGGCTATTTCAAGATCCGGGAGGAGACCGAGTCTCCGTCAGACGCGCAGGCTGTCATGGACCGCGGCGGCGCTGACGCCATTCTGACCATCTCCTCCGGATTCGCCCGCTACCTTGAGTCGGACAGAGGCACCGACGACCCGCTTCCCGTCGGGATCAAGGTCAACACCGTCAACGGCACCAGGGGAAGCATCGGCTCCCAGTACCTCAACGCCTTTGTCACTGAATATGTCGCCTCGGTTTCGGGGGCGGAATCCCAGGGCGGTGCTGCCGGAACCCGTTTCGATACCCGGGAAAGCTATCTCTACAACCCGTCCCTGGACTACAAGACTTTCATGATTCCGGCGCTTATCGTGATCGCCATCACGATGATGTGCGGCTTCCTTCCTGCCTTGAACATCGTCTCGGAGAAGGAATGCGGCACCATCGAGCAGATCAACGTGACCCCAGTGAGCAAGACCGCCTTCATCCTCTGCAAGATGATCCCTTATGTGGCCGTGGCGTTCTTCATGGTCTTCTCCTGTCTTGGCCTGTCGTATGCCGTGTTCGGCTATGGCTGCCGGGGAAGCCTGCTGGACATAGTGGTCTTCACATTCGCCCACATCGTGGTCATGGCTTCTTTCGGTCTGCTGATCTCCAACTACAGCGACAATGCCCGCCAGGCTATGTTCGTCATCTGGTTCTTCAGTATGGTGTTCATGCTGATGAGCGGAATATTCACACCCATCCAGTCGATGCCGGGATGGGCGCGGGCGATCACCTATGCCAATCCGCTGCGCTACTTCGCCGACGCGATGCGCTCGATCGTCCTGAAGGGCTGCACGCTGGCGGACACGTGGCCGGACTTGCTGAGCCTTGCCGGTCTGGGCGCGTTCACGACCACCTGGGCTGTCCTGAGCTACCGTAAGACCACCTGAACCAGGCCGCTGTGTTGGCGATTTGGGGTCTTTTGGGGTTTTGATGTTGTAGCAGACAAGCGCTTTTGGAGCCGGATGGTCAAGGGACTTCGGCCCGGTACGCACCTGTCGGTGCTATCCCTCCCACGCCTTCGGCGCGGGCCCTCCCGTTCACGAAGCCACGGGCGGCTACGCCGTCCGAAGTCCCTTGACCATCCGGCTCTACTGCAAGTGGCTTTCTGTGTCATCGATGCAAGACAAAAAACCTGAAAAGATTATCCCATTTAAACGTATTGTTTCAAAACAATTCGTATCTTGCGAGCGGTAAATTAACCATGCATATATAACCCCAAAAACCGAAGTCATGAAAAAAGCCATTCCCATCATCGCCGTGCTGCTGGCACTCGTCAGCCTGCCGCTCCATGCGCAGCTGCCGGAGCTTGAGCGTCCAAACGTGATCCCCCCTTCCCCCGAGGCTTCTAAGCTGGCCACATACATCAGCTACCCGGTGAATCTGAGCAACGGCCTCGTGCAGACGAGCATCCCGCTCTACGAGATAGTGGACGGCGACATCCGGATCCCGATAACGCTGAGCTACCATGCGTCGGGACTCAAGCCGAACATGCGTTCGAGCCATTGGCTGGGTGACGGCTGGAGCCTCACGACGGGTCCGTCGCTGTCGCGGACGATCAACGGGGTGGCGGACGAGATCAACTACAACGCGTCGATCGCTCTTTCCGGCTCACCGACCTACGAGCAGCTGAACGCCATCTACACACAGGCGGTTGACGTTGATCTGGACGAGTTCAGCTACGCTCTTCCGGG
>HF986066.1 GCA_000431015.1 Alistipes sp. CAG:514
TCAGCCTTTTCTCCTTCATCAGGTAGCGGCAGAACCCCGACAGCACCGAAAGGTGAAGCCCCACCGTCCGCGGACTGTCGCCCTTGGTCTCCATCAGGAACACCTCGTAGCTCCTTATCGTCTGATGATCAAGTGTTTCCAGCAACGCCTCATCCGTGTCCGCCTCGACGAACCCGGCGAACTCCCTCAATACGTCCGAATAGATCGCCCGTGTCCTGTCCGAATACCTCCGGACGTCGCTGATGTAGGAAATGTATGAGGCTATCAGGTTCATGGACGGGTTGGTTTCATATTCGTGGACGGATCGGTTTCATATTCATGGACGGATCGGTTTCTGGTTCATGACCCGCTCAGTCCGAATCGCGCCGGGTGTTTATGCCGATCGCCCCGGCCAGTCTCTCGACCGGCCTGTTGCACCATTGCGCTATGACCCCGACAAGGAGCGCCGCAGCGAGCGTACCCTCGCGGACCCCATGGATCTTTCCGCCAAGCCACAGATAGGAGGCGACGCACGCCAAGGCCACAAGCGACACATCCACAACGACCTTGGTAACGTCAAACCGTGTCTTGAACGCCTTGCAGATTGCCAGCACAAGTCCCTCGCCCGCCAGCGTCACCACTCCGGCCACGACCTCGAACGCCACACCGACCCCCACGAGAACGATGCCCACAAGGCACCACACCACCTGCATCAGGTAGTTAGGGCAAGGCACGTCCGCTATGCACCAGCAAGCGAAATCCGTCATGTATCCAAAAACGAAAGCGACCGGCAGCTGCATCAGCTGCACCCATTCATAGTCCTTCCGCAAAAGCGCCATCTGAATCAGAATGAATATGCAGTGCATCACAATCGTGGCCTCCCCCACCGTCAGCGGGCAAAGCATGCTGGCCACATAAGGCGGGCACGAGATCGGCGAAGTCCCCAGATCCGCCAGAATAGAAAAAGCCACCCCGAACGCCACAATCAGCAGTCCGACGCACAGCATCACATATCTCTTGAATATTTCCATCTTATCTCTTAAATATTTTGTTTCCTGAATATCTCAATATTTATTAAAAACTCTG
>HF986067.1 GCA_000431015.1 Alistipes sp. CAG:514
GGCATCAGTTATAAACTTGAACATACGGAATTGACATTGTCTATAAGAGGTGGAGTGTTTACGACATTCAATGACAAGGAAGTCCACAATGTTCTGCTTCGTTCCGGAATAAAGCGCCATAGTTTCAGCACACAGAGCCAGGGAACAGAATGGTTTGAATGTAGTGTAGAGACTGCGCTGAAAGCAATTCAAGCTGTCAAGGAAGGCCGCAGCGCTATCAGTTCAAGTGAAATCGTCCCGATACATGAAACTATAGTATTCCGTCCGGAGCAGCAAGAAGCCATCGACAAGACCATCAAGAAATTCAACAGCGGTGGCAAGGCAATGCTCTGGAATGCGAAAATGCGCTTTGGAAAGACGCTGACTGCGCTTCAGGTGGTGAAAGAATGCCATTACCATAGAACTATCATTGTTACGCATAGACCTGTCGTGGACAAGGGATGGTTTGAAGACTTCGGCAAAATCTTCGGAATGTTGGATGGATACACTTATGGTTCCCGCGAAATGGGGGAGACCTTTGAACATCTCGAAAAAGCGGCAAAGAAAAACCCTGAGGCTCACTATGTTTATTTTGCATCAATGCAAGACCTTCGTGGCGCTCAGCTGGCAGGAGGCAAGTACGATAAGAACGCAGCTATCTTTGCCGCCAAATACGATATGGTAATCATCGATGAGGCTCATGAGGGAACCCAGACGGAACTTGGCCAGAATGTGCTCTCTCTTCTCAAGCACGATAATACCCATATTCTCAATCTCTCAGGAACACCGTTCAATCTCCTCGAAGACTATAGGGAAGATGAGATTTTTACCTGGGACTATGTGATGGAGCAGAAAGCCAAATCTGACTGGGATTTAAATCACTTCGGAGATCCTAATCCTTATGCGGGGCTTCCTCGGCTTAACATTTTCACGTTTGACTTGGGTAAAGTTCTTGCTGGATTTGATGACGTAGAAGATTCGGCATTTAATTTTAAGGAATTTTTCAGAACTTGGACAGGAGACATTGAACGTGATCACAGAGCAATGCCGGAGGGTGCACTTGGCAAATTCGTCCATGAAGAACATGTGAAGGGTTTCCTTGATCTGATTGTCAAATACGATCCGGACAGCAATTATCCGTTCTCGACGGTTGAATTCAGAAACAATTTCCGTCACACACTATGGATGATCCCGGGAGTCAAGGAAGCGAAAGCCCTTTCTGCGCTTCTGCAGCAGCATGATATCTTCGGTCAATTCCAGATTGTCAATGTTGCCGGTGATGGTGATGAGGATGTTCCTGATGACAATGCACTCTCGCTTGTGGAGAATGCTATGGGAGACAATCCGGAAGATACGAGGACGATTACACTCTCGTGCGGTAAACTTACTACAGGAGTATCCGTGAAGCCGTGGACGGCTGTCATGATGCTTTCCGGCTCGCATAATACTGATGCAAAGGCATATATGCAGACCATTTTCCGCGTGCAGACCCCTTACACGACGAGGGATGGCCGCAGAAAAGAGAACTGCTATGTGTTTGACTTTGCCCCAGACAGGACTCTCAAGGTACTTGCAGATACTGCACGAGTAAGTGCGAGAACAACTGCAAATGAATCTGACAGAGTCAAGCTCGGGGAATTCCTGAACTTCTGCCCTGTCATCGGATATAATGGAACAAAGATGGCTACCTTCAATGTCGAAAGTATGCTTGAGCAACTGAAGAGAGCCTATATTATCCGGGTAACCAAGAACGGATGCGATGACTCGCGACTATATAACCAAGAAATGTTGCGCAAGCTTGATGCTGAAGCTCTTGCCAAGTTCCAAGGCCTCCATAA